>NZ_JBNDLA010000037.1:0-55588 GCF_050435825.1 Bradyrhizobium sp. I1.14.4
TCCTCGCCCGCGCCTCCGGCGCCACGGCCCTCGTCGCCTTCGCGACGCTCCACCAATACCCGTCGCAGATCAATGCGCCGTGTGAGAAATGCGGGCTAAGCGCGGTCAATCAATGAAGGGCGGACGCCGCGAAGCGTCCGCCTTTTTTTGTGTCGGCCGTTTCTTGTTGGAGTGACTTCGTCAGGAATTTAGTTCGTGGCGGATTACTTCGTGGCGGATTACTTCGTGACTTGGCCGCGGATCTCACCACCCGGGTTGGCCGCGGTGTGGACGTTGACATAGTACTTGCCGGCGAGCAGATCGGCCGCCTGAGCATCGGTCAACGTGGCGCTGCCTTCGACCGGGCTCGACGTTGCGTTCGGGATGGCGACCGCGACGCCGGAATTCTTGCCGGCCTCGGCGGGGCCGTGGAAATGCGCGGCGGTTGCCGGGCCCGACAGGCCGGAATAGGTCAGCTTCCAGGTCAGCTTCTTGCTGGCGGCATCGTAGTCGATGTCCGCAGTGCCGGCGCCGGCGCTGGTGTTCGCAGGCACTTCGGACTTGCCGTCCAACTTGGCGTGCAACTTCTCGGCAAAGGCCGGACCGGCGAACGCGATTGCGGCGCCGAGCGTCAGCGTAGCAAGCAAGGTCTTGTTTGGCATCGTTCTCTCCCCTTTGACGTCACAGGACGGTTGCAGTGTTCAACAGCGGCTCTGCCGATTTATTCCCAAAATGATCGTGAGTGCGGCGAATTTGATGCGAGCTTGTGCGACGGGTTGCCATCATACTGGTTGATGCGCTGACGCGACCAATGACGGATCGGTGAATGTTGCGACGAATTCTCCTCCTGGCCGGCCTGGTCGGCCTCATCGGCCTTGGTGTGTTCTGGTGGCTGACGATTCCCGCGATCGTCTCCGCGAGCGCGCTGCCGGCCTACCAGCCTGACCTGGCCAACGGCCTCACAACGTTCAATGCCGGAGGATGTTCCTCCTGCCATGCCGTGCCGAAGCAGGACGACCGTACCAGGCTGGGTGGCGGGCTTGCGATACCGTCGCCGTTCGGCACGTTCTACGCGCCGAACATCTCGCCCGACCCGAATGACGGCATCGGCCGCTGGAGCGAGGCCGACTTCGTCACCGCGGTCATGAAGGGCACCTCGCCGTCAGGCGCGCACTATTTCCCGGCGTTTCCCTACACGTCCTATCAGCACGCCAAGGTCAAGGACGTGCGCGACCTCTTCGCCTATCTGAAGACCTTGCCGCCGGTTGCCGGCAAGGTGCGCGATCACGATTTGCCATTTCCCTTCAACATCAGGCGCAATGTCGGCGTCTGGAAATTCCTGTTCATGGACGGCAAGCCGTTCATCGCGGATGCGAGCCGGTCGGCGCAGTGGTATCGCGGCGCCTATCTTGTCAACAGCCTTGGCCATTGCGCCGAGTGCCACAGCCCGCGGAATTTCCTCGGCGGCATCGTCAGCGGGCAGCGCTTCGCCGGCGGCCCGGATCCGGAGCGCGAGGGCTGGGTGCCCAACATCACGGAGAAGGGGCTGTCCGACTGGAGCGTAAAGGACATCGCCTATTTCCTCGAGAGCGGGCAGATGCCGGACGGCGATAGCGCCGGTGGATCGATGGTACGCGTGATCCGCAACACCTCGCAGCTCTCATCGTCCGATCGCGCCGCGATCGCCGAGTACATCAAGTCGCTGCCGCCGGTCGAGGGGCCGCCGAAGCCGAAGAAGCCCGAGAAGCCGTCCTAAGGGCACGATCAGATCATGTTGGATCGCGCCTTAGGTCCTTGCTCGAGCATGATTTCCGTGCAAACGCGTTCGGCGTCTGTCGCGAGGGAAAACCGCTTCGCACTTTTCCCGATCATGCTCTACTTCGCGCCGAACGCCTTGAAGGTGATGATGGTGAGGGTATCCTGGATGCCCGGGATCACCTGAACCTTCTCGTTGATGAAATGGCCGATGTCGGTGTCGTGGTCGACGTAGAACTTGACCAGGAGATCGTAATTGCCCGCGGTGGAATAGATCTCGGACGCAATCTCGGCCTCCGCCAGCGCGTTCGCGACGGTGTAGGACTGGCCGAGCTTGCATTTGATCTGGACGAAGAAAGGAACCATCAAAGTCGTCTCCGGGGATTTCCGCGACTATAGGCCAAAAACAGGCGGCCAACGCAAGGGGTCAAGTCAAGGCCAACTCGCGGTAAAGTCAGGCGAACTTGCTGCCGATGGGCGGCCGCGCTAGGACAGGCGATGGTGTTATTGCTGAGCGTCTCATCCGTATCAACCGCCGGTGCTGCACAATGACGCCGGTCGCGCTCACCATTGCCGGCTCGGATTCCTCGGGTGGGGCGGGTATCCAGGCCGACCTCAAGAGCTTTGCCGCGCTCGGGGTCTATGGCGCCTCCGCCATCACGGCGCTGACCGCGCAGAACACCACGGGGGTCAGCGGCATCCATCCGGTGCCCGCTTCATTCGTCACGGCCCAGATCGATGCCGTCTTCTCCGACCTCAAAGTCGGCGCGGTCAAGATCGGCATGGTGGCGCAGGCCGAGACGATCGCGGCGATCGCCGCTGGGCTGAAGCGCTGGGCGCCGCGCCACATCGTGCTCGATCCGGTGATGGTCGCAACCTCGGGCGATCGGCTGCTCGCCGCCGAGGCTGTCGATGCGCTGAAGACCCTGCTGTTTCCGCTGGCGTCGCTGATCACGCCGAACCTGTCGGAAGCGGCGGCGCTCTTGAACGAGCCGGTCGCTTCGAGCGAGGCCGACGTCGAGCGACAGGGCAAGCGATTGCTGGCGATGGGATGTCGCGCGGTGCTGGTCAAGGGTGGCCATGGGCATGGTGCGGAGAGCATCGACTATCTGATCGATGGCGAGCGCAGCATCGCGCTGTCAGCGCCGCGCATTGCGACCGCCAACACGCATGGCACCGGCTGCTCACTGTCGTCGGCGATCGCGGCGGGGCTCGCCAAGGGTGAGGCGATGGAGACCGCTGTGCGCAACGCCAAGGCCTGGATCACCGAAGCGATCGCCGCCGCCGATCGCTTCGCGGTCGGGCACGGCCACGGTCCCGTGCATCACTTCCACAAATATTACTGAAGCTGCGTAGCCGCGTAGCAATCTGCATCGTCATACCCGACAACTGCACGCGTTGTTCCACTGCGATATGCAGGCAACACAACGCCTGTTCCACACACCCGCGCCCGCCCATGTCGCCAGATTGTCGCACGCCGCTGTTATCCGCTGTGGAGGGGGCGTGCTGCTGATTCTCGTTAACTGTTAGTGAGGCCTTGGGTCGCGGGGATCGTCATCGCCTTGTCACAGGAATCCGGTAGGTGCACAGGCATGGGAAGTGACTCCTTGAGTGAAGAAAGCCCCGAGCGGCGCTTTCGCACTTTGTTTATCTCCGATGTCCATCTCGGAGCCCGCGGTTCGCAAGCTGACCGCCTGCTGGACTTCCTCCGCTCTCACGATGCCGACACGATCTACCTCGTTGGTGATATCGTCGACGGCTGGGCGCTGAAGTCGAACTGGTACTGGCCGCAGACCCACAACGATTTCGTGCAGAAGATGCTGCGCAAGGCGCGCAAGGGCGCCAAGGTGATTTACGTCCCGGGCAACCACGACGAGTTCCTGCGCAAATATTACGGCACGCATTTCGGCGGTATCGACGTGGTGGAGAACACTGTTCACACCGGTGCCGACGGCAAGCGCTACCTGGTGATCCACGGCGACATCTTCGACCTCGTGGTGCAGAATGCGCGTTGGCTCGCCCATCTCGGCGACAAGGCCTATGACTTCGCGATCCAGATGAATCGCTTCGTCAACTTCTTCCGCAAGATGTTCGGCGTGCCGTACTGGTCGCTGTCGCAATGGGCCAAGCTGAAGGTCAAAAAGGCGGTGAACTATATCGGCGCGTTCGAAGCGACGCTTGCCGGCGAGGCGCGGCGTCATGGCTGCGACGGCGTGATCTGCGGCCACATCCACTACGCGACGATCCATGACGAGCATGGCATCCGCTACATGAATTGCGGCGACTGGGTGGAGAGCTGCACCGCGCTCGCCGAACATGAGGACGGCCATTTCGAGATCATCACCTGGACCGATCCGGTGCGCCGGATCGCGCCAGTCCCGCGAGTGACGGCACGCGCTGCATGACGCATATCCTGGTCGCGACCGATGCGTGGCATCCCCAGGTAAACGGGGTTGTCCGCACGCTGACCATGATGGCGCAGGCGGCGGAATCGCTCGGCGTCGAGGTGAGCTTCCTGACGCCGGACTCGTTCCGCACCTTCGCGATGCCGAGCTATCGCGATCTGAGGCTGGCGCTGCCGTACCAGGCCAAGGTCGCCAGCCTGATCGAGGCGGCGAAGCCCGACAGCATCCATATCGCGACCGAAGGCCCGATCGGGCTTTCGGTCCGCCGCTATTGCCGCAGGCGCGGCCTGCCGTTTACGACGAGCTTCCACACCCGCTTTCCGGAATATGTCTCGGCACGCACGCCGGTCCCGGAAGCCTGGGTGTGGCGGGCGTTGCGCTGGTTCCACAGGCCGAGCCGGGCGGTGATGGCCGCCACCCCGGCGCTGGCAGCCGAGCTGCGCCAGCGCGGCTTCCGCAACGTGGTGCTGTGGTCGCGCGGCGTCGATACCGCGCTGTTCCATCCGCGCGATGTCGATCTCTGCCTGCCGCAGCCGGTCTACCTCAGTGTCGGCCGGGTGGCGGTGGAGAAGAATCTCGAGGCATTTCTCGAACTTGATCTGCCCGGCACGAAGGTCGTGGTCGGCGACGGCCCGGCGCGGGTGGCGCTGGAGCGGAAACATCCGGAAGCCGTCTTCCTCGGCGCCCGCCACGGCGAAGAACTGGCGGAGATCTACGCGGCCGCCGACGTGTTCGTGTTCCCGAGCCGGACCGATACCTTCGGCCTGGTGCTGCTCGAGGCATTGGCGAGCGGCCTGCCGGTTGCCGCTTTTCCGGTCACCGGCCCCCGCGACGTGATCGGCGCCGCCCCGGTCGGCGTCCTCGACGACGACCTGCGCCATGCCTGCCTGGAGGCGCTCAGCATCCCGCGGCAGGCCTGCGTCGATTTCGCCGCGCTCCACACCTGGCAGGCGTCGGCCCGGGTGTTCATCGATCGCTGCATGAACGTCCGCCCCGCTGCACCGGACGGCGAGGGGGAAGTATTCGAATTCGGTGCCGAGGAGCACCATTTCGCGGTCCTGCCGGCCAGCCAGCCGACCTCACGCTAGATAACTCACGCGCCTTTGTTTTGACGCGTTTCTTCACGCGAACCGGTACCCACTTCGCTCGAAAGCGCTATGAAGCGTCTTGCCGGGCAGCCCGGCGCCGCGATACAAATCGTGGATGACGGACACCGTTCTAAATCCACCCGTCGCTGCCGCGGACATCGATGCCGCCGCAAGGGTGGTCGCGCCGTTCGCGGTGCGCACGCCGCTGCTGACCTTTCCCGTTCTCAATGAACGCGTCGGCACCCAGGTCTTCCTCAAGCCCGAGATGCTGCAGCGGACCGGATCGTTCAAATTCCGCGGCGCCTTCAACAAGCTCGCCTCGATCCCGCAGGACAAGCGGAGTGGCGGTGTCGTGGCGTTCTCCTCGGGCAACCATGCCCAGGGCGTTGCCGCGGCGGCCAAGATCCTCAACATGCAGGCGACCATCGTGATGCCTGCGGACTCACCGATCACCAAGCGCGAGCGGACCAAGTCTTATGGCGCCGAGGTCGTGCTGTACGATCGCGATCGCGACGACCGCGAGGCGATCGCCAACGGCATCGCCGGCAAGCGCGGCGCGACGCTGGTGCGCCCCTATGACGATCCCTTCGTGATCGCGGGCCAGGGCACCGCCGGCCGCGAGGTCGCCGAGGACATGGCGGCGCTCGGGCTCGTGCCCGATATCGTGGTTGCGCCGGCCTCGGGCGGCGGCTTGATCGCGGGCGTTGCCACCGCAATAAAGGCGAAATTCCCGCAGGCCCAGGTGATCGTCGCCGAGCCCGCAGGCTATGACGATCACGCTCTGTCGCTCAAGGTCGGCCATCGCGAGGCGCATCCGGTCGCGGCGCGCACCATCTGCGATGCGCTGATGGCGATGATTCCAGGCGAACTGACCTTCGCCATCAACAGCAAGCTGCTCGCAAATGGCGTCAGCGTCTCCGATGATGAGGTCGGCGCAGCCGTTGCGTTTGCCTATCGCGAGCTGAAGCTCGTGGTCGAGCCCGGCGGCGCGGTCGGACTTGCCGCGCTGCTGGCGGGGCGGATCGACGCCAAGGGCAAGAACGTCGTCATCGTGCTCTCGGGCGGCAATGTCGATGCCGACCTGTTTGCGAAGCTCGTCGCCTGACGCCAATTGTTTGAGAACGAGCGGGCGCAGGGCGGTGGTCGCTCTGACCCGGCTCGTTGCGCGGCTCCGTCGATCAGTGCCTGAAGCCGCCATGATGGCCGCCGCTCATTCCAACGCCGTCCTTCAGACGGCTATGCCTGGCAATGACGAAAAGCGAACTGCGCCACCGCTTACGAGAAGAACGCGATCTTCTCGGCCTGGCTCATGCGGCGGAACGGCGCGAGCGGATCGTTGGCCGCGACACTCGGCTTTTTCAGAAGGCCACTGGCGATGATGGTCGAGCCGAGTGAGACTTCTGCTGCGGGAACAGCGGTAGCCTCAACGGCGGGTGGGAGAGGCGGCGGCACGGCCGCCGGAGCCGCTGCAATCGGCGCTGCAGCGGCCGGTGGGAGCTCGACCTTGAACTCAACCTTCGGCTCGGGCGCCGGTGCAGGCTCGGGCTGGGCTGCCGGTGCAACCATCTCGGGGTCGGCAGCCATCGCCTCGGCGACCCGCATCTCCTCGGCAGCGTGCATCTCTTCGGCGATCGCCGCTTCGTCGATCGGATCGGGCGCGCCCATCTCCATCGCGATGCGGTCGAGCACCGCTTCGTCATGGGCGTCGGCGGCGTCGCCGGCAACGCGGGCGAGTTCTGCGGCCTCGGCTTCGGCCAGTGCGGCCTCCGCCTTGATCCATGCTTCGCTCGGCTCCGGCATGGCGGCAGTCTCAATGCTCCGCGTTGCAACGGTCTCCTGAGGCGGCGCTGGCGGCGTAGCGGCCACAGTAGCATCGGGGACGGCGCGATCGGCGGCCGTGCTTTCGGCCACCGGTGGCGGCGAGGGGGCGGCAGCGGGCGGCTCCGCTACCGGTGCTTCGGCCACATCAGGTTCGGATGCTGGCGTCGCCGCCTTGTCCGGATCGAATTCGCTGAGCCGGCGGGCCAGCGCCGCGAAGGCGGCATCCAGCACGGTCTTGGCGTCGTCCATCGAGACCTCGGCGGCACCGGCCTCGATCGCGCTGACCTGCGAATCGATGATGTCGCAGATCCGGCCATCATTGCCGATTTCGCGCAGCCGCCAGGAGATCTCTCGAATCACCCGCACGCCCTTGCGTACCGGCGCGAGGTTCTGCTCGAAGCTGATGCCGTCGAGCGCGGCGATGGCGGACGCTTGGGCCGCCTCGATCGCACCACGCAGGGCGGCCAGCGCCTGCGCCAGCTGCTCGTCCCTGATCGCGTCTGCGGCAGCCTGCCGCTGCGTGCTCAGGCTTTCCTCGATTCGCGCGACGGCATCGAGCACCATGCGGGTATCGGCATTGCGGTTGCGCTTGGCATATTCGCCGAGGAACCAGCGGCCCCGCGATGTCTCCATGAAGGCCGCGCTGATCGCAGCATAGTCCTCCTCGCTCGGCAGGGCCGCGCGGGCGGATATCGGCGACAGGGCGAATGCTTCTTCGGCCATCACAATCTCTCCGCGCAAATCACTGCGCGTTACGCTAACGATCACCACGATATCGCGCGAATCGCAATTGAATTGATGTCTTCCGAATCACAAATCCCCATCGCAGCAAAGGTTGCATCGCGGCGATTCGCTGTCAGCCTTGCGGCATTCTATGCCACGCTGTTCGGCATGACCGGGGTCCATCTGCCGTTTTTCACGGTGTGGCTAAAGGCGGTCGGCATCGATGCCACCTGGATCGGCATCATCACGGCGGTGCCGCCGGTGACGCGGTTCACCGTCCTGCCGCTGGTCACCGCGGCGGCGGAGCGGCGCCAGATGCTGCGCGGCGCGATCATCGCCACCGGCTTTGCGACCGCGTTGGGCTTTGCCGTGATCGGCACCCAGCACCAGCCGTTCGTGCTGCTCGCGGTCTATGCGCTGACCTGCTGCGTCTGGACGCCGATGGTGCCGCTCACCGACGCCTATGCGCTGCGCGGCGTCAGGCAATTTGGCCTCAGCTACGGACCGCTGCGGCTCTGGGGCTCGGCCGCCTTCGCGGTCTGCGCGCTCGTCAGCGGGTTCTTGCTCCGCTACGTCGCCGAGGTCGATCTGATCTGGATTATCACGGCCGTGACCGTGCTCGGTGCATTGGCCGGGCTGACATTGCGGCCACTGGGCCGTCCAGCGGCCACAGCCGCGCCGACGGCCGGCGCGCCGAGGCTGCTGCGCAATCCCACCTTCCTCGCCATCATCGCGTCCTCGGCGCTGATCCAGGGCAGCCACGGCGCCTACTACATCTTCGCATCGATCGCCTGGCAGCAGGCCGGCTTCAGCGGCCTGACCATCGCGGCCCTCTGGGTGCTCGGCGTGACCGCCGAGATCGTGCTGTTTGCGCTGTCGCCGCGCTTCACGCTGCCGTCGGCGACGTTGGTGATGATCGCGGCGGCCAGCGCCGTGGCACGCTGGGCGATCACTGCGCAGGACCCGCCGCTTGCGGTGCTTGCCGTGGTCCAGCTCGGACACGGGCTGAGCTTCGGGCTGACGCAGGTCGGCATCATGGGCCTGATGGTGCATCACGTGCCGGTTCACGTGATGGCGCGCGCGCAGGGCTATCTGGCCGCCTGCGGCGGCATTGTCGCGAGCACCACGGCGATCGTCAGCGGCATGGTCTATGCGCGCTTCGGCCTCGGCGTCTACGACATGATGGCCGCGATGGCGGCAACGGGCGGGCTTGTGATGTGGCTGTCGCGTGGACGTCTAACCCATCATCCCCAGAGTGCGGCGTCCGGCGGGTAGACCAGGCTGCCCTCGTAGCGCAGGCCGTTATCCCGATCTTTCGCCAGCAGCAGCGGACCGTCGAGATCGACGAAGCGCGCTTGTTGCGCGATCAGCATCGCCGGCGCCATCGCAAGCGAGGTCGCGACCATGCAGCCGATCATGATCTCGAAGCCGAGCGCGCGGGCAGTGTCCGCCATCGCGAGCGCTTCGGTCAGCCCGCCGGTCTTGTCGAGCTTGATGTTGACGGCGTCATAGCGGCCGAGCAGGCCTTGAAGCGAGGCGCGGTCATGCACGCTCTCGTCGGCACAGACCGCAACCGGGCGCTTGATCCGCGCCAGCGCCTCGTCCTTGCCGGCCGGCAGCGGCTGCTCGATCAGCGTGACGCCGGCATCGGCGCAGGCTGCGAGATTGGCGGCAAGGTTGTCGCCGGTCCAGGCTTCATTGGCGTCGACGATCAGCTCGGATGCCGGCGCGGCCCTGCGCACGGCGGCGATCCGCGCCGCGTCGCCATCGCCGCCGAGCTTGATCTTGAGCAGCGCGCGATGTGCGGCCTTCGCGGTGGCCTCCGCCATCGCCTCGGGTGTCCCAAGCGAGATCGTATAGGCAGTGGTGCGGGGCTCCGGCGCGGGCCAGCCGAGCAGGTTCCAGATCCGCTGTCCGGCGCGCCTGGCCTCGAGGTCCGCCTGCGCGCAATCCAACGCATTGCGGGCGGCGCCGGCAGGCATCCGGGCCTGCAAGGCAATGCGATCCATGCCGCCGGCGAGCGGCTCCTGCATCGCCTGGATCGCCCCTAGCGTCGCCTCAGGCGTTTCGCCATAGCGCGGGTAGGGCACGCACTCGCCACGGCCGGTGAGGCCGCCCTGGCTCACCTCGGCCACCACGACGACGGCCTCGGTTTTGGCGCCGCGGCTGATCGTGAAGGTCCCCGCGATCGGCCAGCGTTCGATCCGGGTCGTCAAGGAAATAGCTCCGGGTGGGGTGGAAGTCATTTTAAAGTCTACTATTTCCTGAACCGTAGCTTGCGACGCGCAACCAACTATGGCTGGTTAGTGGCAGATTCGACAAGCCGATCCGGCAAGCCGCCGGAGATCTGCGTGAGCGGCGGCCAGCCGGCTTGAGGGGTAGGCAAAAGGTGAGCGGCGACCCGACACTGGAGCGGATAGCCCAAGGCGAAGGACTGGCGTTGTGCGCGGCGGGCAACTGGACGGCCCGCTTTGCCCCCGCGCTCGAGCGGATCGTCTCCGACGCCGAGAAGCTGCGCGGCAGCCGTCCCCACATCTTCATCGACGTGTCGCAGGTCGCGAGCCTCGACACGTTCGGCGCCTGGCTGATCGAACGGCTGCGCCGCAGCCTCAGCGATGCCAGCGCCGAGGCGGAGATCGCGGGCCTCTCCGCCAATTATTCCAGCCTGGTCGACGAGGTCCGCCGTGTCGGCCCCGCGCCCAGGGTCGTGAGCGACCGCCTGTCGATCACGGGCATGCTCGAACAGATCGGGCGCACCGTGGCCGGGATCGGCGGCACGATCATCGGCCTGGTCGACATGCTCGGCGCGGTGCTGACCGCGGCCGGCAAGGTGCTGATCCATCCGCGCGGCTTCCGCCTGACCTCGACGGTGCATCACCTCGAGCAGGTGTGCTGGCGCGCGGTGCCGATCGTGGTGCTGATCACCTTCCTGATCGGCTGCATCATCTCGCAGCAGGGCATCTTCCATTTCCGCAGGTTCGGCGCCGACATCTTCGTGGTCGACATGCTGGGCGTGCTGGTGCTGCGCGAGATCGGCGTGCTGCTGGTCGCGATCATGGTCGCGGGCCGCTCCGGCTCGGCCTATACCGCCGAGCTCGGCTCGATGAAGATGCGCGAGGAGATCGACGCGCTGCGCACCATGGGCTTCGATCCCATCGAAGTGCTGATCCTGCCGCGCATGCTGGCGCTGGTGCTGGCGCTGCCGATCCTGGCCTTCCTCGGCGCGATGGCCGCGCTCTATGGCGGCGGCCTGGTGGCCTGGCTCTATGGCGGCGTCGATCCGGAGGCCTTCCTGCTTCGCCTTCGTGATGCCATATCGATCGACCATTTCATCGTCGGCATGGTCAAGGCGCCGGTGATGGCGGCCGTGATCGGCATCGTCGCCTGCGTCGAAGGGCTGGCGGTACAGGGTTCGGCGGAGTCGCTCGGACAGCACACCACCGCGTCGGTGGTGAAAGGGATCTTCTTCGTGATCGTGATGGACGGCGTGTTCGCGATCTTCTTCGCCTCGATCGGGATGTGATCATGGCGGAGCAGGACATCGACGCCATTATCCGGGTTCGCGACATCACGGTTCAATTCGGCAACACGCGCGTGCTCGACGGCCTCAACCTCGACGTCAAGCGCGGCGAGATTCTCGGCTTCGTCGGCCCGTCGGGCGCCGGCAAGTCGGTGCTGACGCGCACCATCATCGGCCTCGTGCCGAAGGTCGCCGGCCGCATCGAAGTGTTCGGCGTCGACCTCGATGCCGCGAGCTCGTCACAGCGCCGCGCCGTCGAGCGGCGCTGGGGCATCCTGTTCCAGCAGGGCGCGCTGTTCTCCTCGCTCACGGTGCGCCAGAACATCCAGTTTCCGGCGCGCGAGTATCTGCGCGTCTCGCAGCGGCTGCTCGACGAGATCATGGTGGCGAAACTCGTGATGGTCGGCCTGAAGCCCGAAGTCGCCGATCGCTATCCGTCTGAACTGTCCGGCGGCATGATCAAGCGCGTCGCACTGGCCCGCGCGCTTGCGCTCGATCCTGAACTCGTGTTTCTCGACGAGCCGACATCGGGCCTCGATCCGATCGGCGCCGGCGATTTCGACGAACTGGTGCGCACCCTGCAGCGCACTTTGGGGCTGACCGTTTTCATGGTAACCCACGACCTCGACAGCCTTTACACCGCGTGCGACCGGATCGCCGTTTTAGGGAACGGTAAGATCATTGCTGCAGGATCGATCGCCGACATGAAGGCATCGCAGCATCCATGGCTGCAGCAATATTTCAACGGCAAGCGCGCCCGTGCCGTTGTGGCCTAGCTCATGATCCCGAAACGTGGAGACCGGTTTTTCGACGAGATCATGCTGAACAGGGAATTCGACGGGCTCACGCGCAGGCTTCTGCGCGAGAGTCCAAGAGTAATTAACGCGAGTATTTGATGGAAACGCGGGCGAACTACGTCTTGATCGGGGCTTTCACGCTGGCGGTGATCGCCGCAGCGTTCGGCTTCGTGCTGTGGTTCCAGAGCCTGCACACCACCAAGCAGCGCAGCCCCCTGCGGGTGATCTTCGAGGGGCCGGCGTCGGGCCTGCGCAATGGCGGCAATGTTAATTTTAACGGTATCCGAATAGGGGAGGTCGTCTCGGTCAAGCTCGACAACCCGCGACGTGTGGTCGCGCTGGCGATGATCGAGAACAACGCACCGCTCCGCAAGGACACCCTGGTCGGTCTCGAATTCCAGGGCCTCACCGGCGTCGCCGCGATCTCGCTGAAGGGCGGCGAGGAGGCCGCCCCGCCGGTGCCGCTGGATGAGGACGGCATCCCGGTCCTGACCGCCGACCCCAATGCGCTGCAGGACGTCACCGAGGCGATCCGCGCCACCCTGCAAAACGTCAACCGCATCGTCGCCGACAATCAGCAGTCGGTGAAGAATTCGCTGAAGAATCTTGAGGTCTTCACTCAGGCGCTGGCGCGCAATTCCGAGAAGATCGACAACGTCATGCTCAAGGTCGACGGCGTGATGGGCAAGGCCGACAATCTGATGCTGGGCCTCAACGCGATCGCCGGCGGCAACAATGGTAGCGAGCTGAACCTGATGGTGAAGTCGATCCGCGAACTCGCCGACGATCTCGACAAGCGGTCCAATCTCCTGATCAACGACGGCCGCCGCACACTGTCCGACATCAGCCGCGCCGTGAACAATTTCGATCGCAACCCGAGCCGCGTGATCTTCGGCGGCAGCAACAACGCCGCACCCGAGCCCGCGCCGGCGGCAGCGCCCGGGCCGCGGCGGCGGCAGTAGGCTGCGCGGGCCTCTGTCGGTTTCGACGACCGTCGTATCTCTCACTTGCTGGGCTTACTCGGGCGCTGCCTGAGACGGCTCGAGTGCTTCAGGAACGAAGCGGTTATAGCGGGGACTGGGGTCCGTCGGCTCCGAACGGATTCTCAAGCTGCGGATGTGGTGGGGATTCGATGCGGCATCGACGAGGCCCTGTGTTGCCGACCATTCGCGGCCGGACGCATTGTGAGGCTCATCGGGGTTCGGCCTGACGGGCGTCGTTCGCACGACATACGCATCGGTCGCGAGCTTGCTTGGCTCTCTTATCTTGATGGTCCGGATATTGGATGGCTGGATCGGATCCGCTGTCGCAATCGTGGCCGATCCAATTGTCCCGAGCACCGTCAGCGCGACGACGGGGCGCCAGCTTGCGAGCAACATCTGAACCCTCCCGGCTCGTTCTCCCGCAATTTTATCCTTGCATCGGTCAAATGCAAAACGGAGGCATCGCTGCCTCCGTTTCTTGTCGCGCGATCGGTTCGAACGCCTACCCCAGCCGTCCCGCGGCATGCGCGAGCAGGGTGTAGACCAGCCCGGTCTCCGAGGTCAGGTGGCTGCTCAGCTCCTGCTGGCCGCGGCCGTCGCGGGCGACTTCGTCGAGCAGGCGCTCGAACTCCGCGATGTAGCGGTCGACGGTCTGCTTGAAGCCGCGGTCGGAGCGATATTTGCGGGCCACCTCATCGAAGGCCTTCTGGCCGGCCGGCGTGTAAAGGCGCTTGGAGAACGCCTTGTTCTCGCCGCGCTGGTAGCGATCCCACATCTCGGCCGCCAGCGTGCGGTCCATCAGCCGGCCGATATCGAGCGACAGCGACTCCAGCGGATTGGCGGCCGCCTGCTGCTGCGGACGCGGGCGCTGGGCGTCGCGACTCTGCGAGGCAGGCGGCGGCGCGTCGCTGCGATTGAGCAGGTCGGATAGCCAGCCGTCGCCGTTGTTGGGGCCGGCCGGGCTGACCGACGGGGCCTCAGTGCGGCGCGAGGTCGCCATGCCGAGATCAGGCGGCGGCAGCGTCGCGGCGCTGTTGCCATTGTCCCGCATGCGCACATCGCCACGGCCGCCGGCGGCAGCCATCACCGCCTCCTCGTGGCGGACGCTGGCGCGGTTGGTGCTGACCACGTCGAGCCCGCGGCCGTGGTGGGCGACGATGCGGTTCAGCTCGGCGAGTGCCTCGATCTGGTCGACGATCACCTTGCGCATCTGCGCGGTGTTTTCGGCGGCCTCCTGCGGCATTTCCAGCACGCCGCGGCGCAGCTCGTTGCGGGTAGCCTCGAGCTCGTTGTGCATCTCGCTCGCCATCTGCTTCATCGCCGTGACCATCGCGGAGAACTTCTCCGTCGATTCCTTGAACATCGCATCGGTCTCGGCGTTGCTCTGCTGGTAGAGGTCGTTCATGGCGTCGACGGTCTGCTGACGCTCGTTCTCGGCCGCCATGCGCACCGCCTCGAACTGCTTGCTGATCGCAGCCGAACCGGCGCCTGCGGTCTCGGCCACCACGCGTGCGATGTCGCGGGCGCGCTCCTCGGCAGCGCCGAGCGATTCATCGAGCAACCCGGTGAAGCGCGACAGCCGCTGGTCGAGATCGGTGGTGCGCAGGTCGATGGTCGTGACCAGCGATTCCAGCGCCGTCTTGCGCTCGCTGACGGAGGCCGTCGTCGAGCGGTTGGCCTGCTCGACCACGGCAGCCGCCTCGATCAGCGCCTTGCCATGGGTCTCGAACTGGCTCGACAGCGCGCCGAGATCTTCCAGCGCCTTGCCGGTCTTGCTGTTGAACACCGTAAGCTGGTCCTCCAGCGTCTGGGTCGCCACGCCGTTGCGCGAGGTGACGTCGTTCATGGCGGACACGAAGTCGGCCACGCGGGTCACCAGCGCACGCTCCAGCGAATTGAGGTTGTCGTGGGCGCCGGTCAACACTTCCTGCAGCAGGATGTTGCCCTCGCGCAGCCGCTCGAACAGTGCGACCGTATCGGTGCGCAGGATCTTGCTGGTCTCCTGCATCTCCGTGACGGCCGAGATCGAGACCTGGCGCGACTGGTCGATCGCCGAGCGCGAGGCCTGCTCGAGCTCCTTGAGCGACTTCGCCACCGCGCCGGTTGCCTGATCGCCGGCCGAGGTGATGTTGCGCGCGACATCGCCGCCATGCGCCGCCATCGACTGCGAGAAGGCGAGGCCGCGTGTTTCGATCGCCTTCAGCGCGTCCGCGGTGGCGCGATCCATGTCGGTCGCAAGCTGCGTGGTCTTGGCGGTCAGCGCCTCGACCAGCGAGCCGCGGCGGCCGTCGACAATCTGTGACAGACGCTCGGTCTGCTGCTGCACATAGGTGACGATCTCGTCGGTCTTGCCGGTCATCGCCGAGCCGAATGCGCTGGAGGCAGACAGCACCGAACGTTCGATGTCGGCGGAGGTCGTCTTGACCTTGGTCGAGACCTCGTTGGACATGTTGATCAGTGCGGCCTGCGCGTTCTGCGCCGAGGTCTGGATGTTGTCGGTGGTCTTGGCCGTGACCGAACCCAGCGCGCGCTCGATGTCGGTCGAGAGCGTGCGGATCTGGGCGGCGGCGTCGGCCGAGGTCGCGGCGAACGAGCTCTGGGCCTCGCGGGCGCTGCCCAGGATGGTCTGCGCGGTCTCCGCGCTGGCCGTGGTCAGCGAGCGCTCGATCTCGACGGAGATCGCGCGCATCTGGCTTGCAGCCTCGCTGGACGTTTCGACGAACGAGGTCTGGGCATCGCGGGCGCTGCCGAGGATCGTCTGCGCGGTGTTGGTGCCGACCGACGTTAGGGTGCGCTCGACATCGGCTGCCAGCGACTTGACGTGGTTGGCCGCTTCGGTCGACGCGGTGACGAGGGTGTTCTGCGCCTCGCGAGCGCCGGCCGTCAGCACCTCGACGGTGCCGGAACCGGCCATCGACAGCGCGCGCTGGATATCGGCGGCAAGCGCCGTCACCTTTGTCGCAGACTCGGTCGATGCATTGACCAGCATGCTCTGGGCTTCACGCGCGCCGGCCGTGATCGATTCCGCGGTGGCGGAGCCTGCCATCGAGAGCGATCGCTCCATGTCGGCCGCGAGCGTGCGGACCAGATCGGTTGCCTCGGTGGATGCGCCGGCCAGCGTGCTCTGGGCCTCGCGCGCGGCGGCGACGACGGCTTCCGCGGTGGCGGAGCCGGCCATCGACAGCGAGCGTTCGATGTCGGCCGCCAGCGTGCGGACCAGGTTGGTGGAGTCGGTCGACGCACCGGCAAGCGTGCTCTGAGCCTCGCGCGCGGCGGCGACGACGGCTTCCGCGGTGGCGGAGCCGGCGGTCGAGAGCGAGTGCTGCATGTCAGCCGCCAGCGTGCGGACCAGGTTGGTGGCTTCGGTCGACGCACCGGCAAGCGTGCTCTGGGCCTCGCGGGCGGAGGCGACGACGGCTTCCGCGGTGGCGGAGCCGGCCATCGAGAGTGAGCGCTCGACGTCGCTGGCGAGCGACTTGACCTGGCCGGTGACGTCGGCCGACGTCGCGATCAGCGTGGTCTGGGCCTCGCGGGCACCGGTCATGATCGCTTCGGCGGCCGCTGAGCCGGACATCGACAGCGATTGCTCGACGTCGGCGGCCAGCGACTTGACCTGGCTTGCGGCTTCGATCGAGGCCGAGACCAGCGTCGTCTGCGCGTCGCGGGCGCCGGACAGCACCGAGGCCGCGGTGGCGCTGCCGGCCGCCTGCAGCGTGCGCTCGACGTCCTCCGACAGCGCCTTGATCTGCGAGGCGACGTCGCCGGATGCGGAGACCAGCGAGACCTGGGCGTCGCGGGCACTGGTGAGGATCGAGTTGGCGGCGCTGGTGCCGACCGCGGTCAGCACGCTCTCGACCTCGGCGGAGCTTTGCTTGAGCTGGTTGCCGACGTCCGCGGACACGGTGAGCAGCGCCTGCTGCGCGGTGCGTGCGCCGGTCTGGATGGTTTCGCTGGTGTTGACCACGAGGTTGGTCAGTGAGCGCTCGGCGTCCTCGACATGGGACTTGATGCTCGACGACAGCAGTTCGGCGCGGGACATCAGGTCCTCGCTCGCCTGGCGGCCGCTGCTCTCGATGCGGCCCGCGACGGCCTCGACGCGCGAGCCCAGGAGGTCCTCGAACTGCGCGACGCGGGTGTCGATGTCACCGGCGATGACGCCGACACGGCTCTCGATGCCCTGCCGGATGTCGGCGAAGCGCGCCGAGATGGTGTCGGTCAGGCTTGCACTGTGACCATTGATGGTGTCGGCGAGGCGGGTGCTGTGCCCGTTGATCGTATCGACGAGGCGGATGCTGTGGCCGTCGATGGTCTCGGTGACGCCATTGATGCGGTGGTCGACCGCGGCGATCGCCTGCACGGTGCCCTCGGTCAGCGTCGTGGTGAGCAGGCCGAGGCGCGAGTCGATCGAGTGGATCGCCTGGGTGGCGCCTTCGGTCAGCTGCGTCGCGAGCGTGCCGAGATGGCCGTCGATGGTGTCGGTAACCGACTTGGCGCGGCTCTCGAAGGTGACCTCGAGCGTCTTCATGCGGCCGTCGATCGCGTCATCGAGCGACTGCAGGCGGCCGTCGAACGAGCCGATCTTGCTGGCGAGCGAGCTGTCGAACGACGACAGCTTGTCGGTCAGCGAGGCATCGAGATTGCTGACGCGGCTGCCGAGCGTGGTCTCGAACTGCAGCAGGCGCTGATCGAGCGAGGCGGTGATCTCGCCGCTATTGGTGGTGACGCGATGGTCGAAGGTATCGACATAGGTCTTCAGGCTGTCGGCGATGTCCTGGGTCCGCTGGCCCATGCGTTCGACGATGTCGCCGCCGAAGGTCTTCACCGTGCGGTCGAATTCGGAGATGTGGCGGGTTATCAGCGCGCCGAGCGTGCCGGAGTCGCGGGCGAATTTCTCGGCGAGCTCGCTGCCGTGGTTCTTCACCAGGTCGTCGAACGCGCTCATCTGCAGCGACAGCGAGTCGTGCGCGGTCTCGGTCTGGCCCACCACCTTGGCGACCAGCGAATTGACGGTGACGTCGAGCGCCTCGCTCGCCTTGTCGCCGGACGTCATGATCTGGCCGGCGAGGCGGTTGCCGGCGTCGTCGATCTTGCCGACGAGGTCGTTGCTGCGCAGCTCGAGTTCGAGCAGCAGCGAGTCCGCGGAGTTCTTCAGGGAGTCGTGGACTTCTTCGGTGCGGTCGGAGATGCCGTCGACGATAACAGACGAGCGCTGCTCGAATTCGCCGGTGATGCGGTCGATGCGCTCGTTCAGCATCTCGTGGACGCGATCGGCCAGATCGACGAACTCGTCATGGACGTGGCCGGTCTTGAAGTTGAGGCTGGTGGTCAGCCGCTCGGAGGCGTCGAGCACCGCGCGCGTGGTCTCGGCGCTGGCTTCCTCGAGGCGATCGAGCAGATCGCCGCCGCGCTCGCCGAGCGCGAGGATCATGTTGTCGCCGGCATGGCCCAGCGCGGTCGTGATGTGCTGGCCGCGCTCTTCCAGCGCGCCGGTGATGCTCTTGGCGACCTCGTCGACGCGCGAGGCAATCGCGTCCGAGATCAGCGCGATGTCGTGGCGCAGGTCGATCTGCACGCCGGAGATCGCGCTGCGCACCTGCTCGGCCTGGCCGACCAGATTGTCGCGCTGGTGGGCGATATCCTGCAGCAGCGCGCGGATGCGCACTTCATTGTCGGAATAGGCGCGTTCCAGCGCCGCAACCTCGTTGGCAACGAGGGTCTCGAGTTCGCCGGCGCGCGCGATCGCGCGCTCGACGCCGTCGCCCATCGCCGCGACCTCGCGGCGGATCGCCTGGCCGACCGTCACCATGGAATCCGCGGCGGCGTTTTCCGGCTCGGAGAAGCGCATCGCGACCTGCGCCATCGATTGCGCGATCATCTGCATGCGCTGACCGTGCGAGGCGAGGCTGGCGAGATAGTAGAACAGCAGGATCGGAACGGCGAACAGCGCGGCAAGGCCGGCGAACACCAGGACGCCGGTGCCCTGGGCCATCGAAGCCTGCAGGGCCGGCCAGAAAGCGATGGTGAGGATGACGCCGCCGAGCAGCCAGGCGCCGGAGCAAACAAAGAACAGCGTGAAGGCGTTGCGCGCCGAACGTCCGCCCTGCAGTGTCTGCAGCATCTGGCCGATGGTTTCGCGATCATCGTTGGCGGCGCGGCGTGGCGCGCGCGGCTCCTCGATCGGCTCGAACGCCGCACGATCGGCATTCGGGCGAGAGTCGCGAGAGTCGAACGATGCGGCTGAGAAATCCGGAGCAGGCGGCGGCAGGTTCGGCGGCGCGCTGCCTTCGTTGAGGGGGCTGCGGTTCTCCGCGCCCTGTTCGCTGATATTGAGGGCTTCCTGGATGGCAGAAAGCGCGACTTCGGTGGGATCTTTGACCTTCTTGGGAGTGTTCGCCATGTTCAGTCTAAGCCCTCTCACTATTTTACGCGTCGGCGAGCTTGCGATCGTCCCCACGCAAGCTCGAAGCCGGTGCCCACAAGCGGAGCGCAAGCGGCCCCCTCGGCGGCTTGTCCGCTACATCCGCAAACATCCTATTGGGAGAGCGATGCGAATGAAATGCTTGCGATTAATACTTTCTTAATCATCGTTAACAGCTTTGCGCCATAAGGTCTTATGGGCACTCGAAATTCCTGCTGTAGAGCGCCGATTGTGTCCGGAAATTGTCCAGAATCTGGCGGATTTGCCGATCATCCCGACAACAATCCGTTAACCAGTTTCGTGATTGGCTGGTCCGACGATCCGCCGGCGAGGCCCGGCGGAGACGACAGGGACAGGCCATGCCGCTTCATCTTGAACGGGTTGAATGGACGCAATCGCCGCCGCTCGCGCCCGGCGACGGGCCGGTCAACGTCGATCATCTCCAGCGCATGACGCTGGGCGACCCGGATCTGGAGCGGGAAGTCCTGGCGATGTTCTCGACCCAGTCGGCCCGGATCCTCGGTGAGTTGGCCGCCTTGCCGCCCGAGGCGGCGACCCACGCCCACACCCTGAAAGGGTCGGCGCGGGCGATTGGTGCCTTCGGCGTCGCCGAGGCCGCCGCCAAGCTGGAGACCGCGCTGACCGGCGGTTCCGATCCGGCCCAGCCGCTGGCTGCGCTTGGGGCCGCGATCGCCGAGGCGCGCACGGCGATCGAGCTGATTCTGGGCCGCTCCTAGGCTCCTGACGCCGCAACGGCTCTCCGCAACGGCTCTCCGCAACGGCTCTCCGCAACGACCTGGGCGGCCCGTCTGGGCCGGCCGGCAGGTTTTCGGTCTCCGCGCTAGCGCTGTGCGGATCGACCCGTTATACGACTGCCCGGGACCTTTCCATCTATCGTCCGGCGCACTCCGGCAGCACGAGCAATCATGGCCAAAATCCACTTTATCGACCATTCCGGCGAGAAACGCACAGTTGAGATCGAGAACGGCGCGACGGTGATGGAAGGCGCGATCCGCAATGCCATTCCCGGCATTGAAGCCGAATGCGGCGGCGCCTGCGCCTGTGCGACCTGCCATGTCTATGTCGATGAAGCCTGGCGCGAGAAGGTCGGCGCGCCGTCGCCGATGGAAGAGGACATGCTGGATTTCGGCTTCGACGTGCGTCCGAATTCGCGGCTGTCCTGCCAGATCAAGGTCACCGACGATCTCGACGGATTGGTCGTGTCGACGCCGGAACGGCAGGCCTAAGTCTCTTAATCCTGATTCACCCCGCTAATCCGGATTCACCCCGCGACGGACCCAGCGGCGGAAGTTCTCCTTGACCTCCGCCGGCAACGGCGTCGGCCTGCGCGTGGCCTCATCGATCATCACGGTGATCGCCTTCGCCGACGCCACGCATCTCCCTTCCGAAAACACCACCTGATCGAACGTGGTCGATGTCCGTCCGAACTTGACGAGACCGAGCCCGAGCTCGATCTGACCCGGCCAATGCAACTCGGCGCGGAAATGGATGTCGAGGCGCACCATGATCCAGCCGAGCCCTGCCGGCATCAGCCCCATGCTGCGGTCTTTCACCAGCGTGACGCGGCCGGTTTCAAAATAGCTTGCATAGACAGCGTTGTTGACGTGCCCGTTGGGGTCGAGATCGGCAAAGCGCACATTGTCGGACAGGCGGTAGGGAAAGTCTTCCAGGCGCGGCGCATCGTCGGCACGGACAGGGGCATTCACGAGGGGATCTCCATCGGTTTCCCGCCATACAGCCGAGTTGCGCTAGCTCGGCAAGGGGTTGCCGCGCCAGCCGCTGTCCCTATTATGCATGTCCCGATCCGGCCATACTCGACCGGACAGGCGAAAGCCGTCCAGTCGATCTCAACTGAAAAGAAGCGGATATGAGCGAAGCGATCAAGACCGATGTGCTGATTATTGGCGCGGGCCCCTGCGGACTGTTCGCCGTGTTCGAACTGGGCCTGCTCGACATGAAGGTGCATCTGGTCGACATCCTCGACAAGATCGGCGGGCAGTGCGCCGAGCTTTATCCCGAGAAGCCGATCTACGACATTCCCGGCATTCCCTTCGTCACCGGCCAGGGCCTCACCGAGCAGCTGCTGGAGCAGATCAAGCCGTTCGCTCCGACCTTCCATCTCAACGAGATGGTGGAGAGCATCGAGAAGATCGGCGACCCCTTGTTCCGCGTGAAGACCGATGCCGGCAAGGAGTTCGAGGTCAAGGTCGTCGTGATCTCGGCCGGCGGAGGTTCGTTCCAGCCCAAGCGGCCGCCGGTGCCCGGCATCGAGGCCTATGAAGGCACGTCGGTGTTTTATGCCGTGCGCAAGATGGAGCAGTTTCGCGACAAGAATATCCTGATCGTCGGCGGCGGCGACTCCGCGCTCGACTGGACGCTCAATCTGCATCCGATCGCCAAGCGCATCACGCTCTTGCACCGGCGCGACGATTTCCGCGCGGCGCCGCACAGCGTCGAGCAGATGCGCGGGCTGGTCGCCGACGGCAAGATGGATCTGAAGATCGGCCAGGTGACGGGGCTCGAAGGCGCGAACGGTCAACTCTCGGGCGCGGCCCTGAAGGGCAACGACAATGCGGTCTCGACGATCGCCTGCGATACGATGCTGCCGTTCTTCGGGCTCACCATGAAGCTTGGTCCGGTCGCGAACTGGGGCGTGGCACTGGAGAACAATCTGGTGCCGGTCGATACCGCGGCGTTCGAGACCAACATTCCCGGCATCTTCGCGATCGGCGACATCAATACCTATCCGGGCAAGCTGAAGCTCATTCTCTCCGGCTTCCACGAGGGCGCGCTGATGGCGCAGAAGGCGCACCGCTACGTGTATCCGGACAAGCGGCTGGTGTTCCAATACACAACCTCGTCATCGAGTTTGCAGAAGAAACTTGGAGTGAACTGAATCCATCCGACAGCGACCAATGCCGGGGGCATCGGCCAGTCCCTGCGCGGCGCGGGTACTGGAACACTCCGTGAAATGGCCGTAGTCTGCTGCTATTCGAGTTTGTCGATTGATCAGGTGATGATGATGCGGAACAAGCTGTCCAGACTTCGGCTGATCTTTGCGATCGCCACGGCGTTTGCGCTGGCTGCTCCGCTTGCGGCTTCGGCGGCCGATCCATCATCGGCGGCCGGCCTCTGGCAGAAGATCGAGGACGGCAAGCCCGAGGGCTGGTTCCTGGTGATTGAACACAACGGCATCTTTGAAGGCGTGATCGCCAAGATGTTTTCCGATCCCGATGAGCCGCCCAATCCGGTCTGCTCGAAATGCACCGATGATCGCAAGAATGCGCCGTGGCTTGGTCTGTCGTTCATCCGCGATATGAAGCGCGATGGCCTCAAGTACGAAAACGGCAATGTGCTCGATCCGCGCGACGGCAAGATCTACAAAGCCAAGATGACACTGAGCGCCGACGGGCAGAAGCTGACCATGCGCGGCTATCTCGGCATCTCACTGTTTGGCAAGGATGAGGTCTGGACGCGGTTGCCGGACAGTGCGATAGCCCAGCTCGATCCCGCGATCGTCGCCAAATATCTGCCGGCGCAAGCCGCGGCGGTGAAGCCACCACCGCCAGCGCCCGTGCCTGCGACGAAGCGGCACTAGGGACTTCTGTCTCTCTCTCACTCTCTTTCTCGCTTCTGACCTGGATTACGAACGCTCGCGTCCGCACTCGTGCGGTCCGAGCGTTTAGAGCGTTTTCGAGCGAAGTGGATACCGGTTCGCGTTGAAGAAAACGCGTCAAAACAAGAATCCAGAGCCCCGTTCCGATTCAATCGGAACGGAAAAGACTCTAGCGTTGCTCGGGTACATTCGGCAGCGGCGCGACCGGCTCGGAAATCACCTCAGGCACAGTGGTGTTCAACTGCAGCACGGTGGCGGCCGCGGGCACCGCGGCATCGGCCATCGCCGCATGGCCTTCCGCGCTTGGGTGCACCGCGCCGCCATACACCGCCGACAAGATCCCCCACGTCGCGTCGTGAATGTCGGTTGGCTGCATCGAGGACGGCAGGCCTTGCGGGTAGGTCATTGCCGCAAAATAGCTGTCGTTGGCGTCGCGGATCCAGCGTGCACGCGGCAGATAGGCGCGGTATTCGCCGGCGCTGCGGCCGCATTTGAGCGGCTGGCTGGCCGCGGCGACGATGTCGGACACGAAGCTGTCGCCGTTGGTGGCGAAGCAGTCGCGGTCGAACTCCGGGTCGGTCGATGCACGCGCGCAGAAGCCGTGGCTTGCAAACGCTTCCTGATGCGCATCGACGAAAGTCATGCGATCGGCCTGCGGATTGCGGCAGATGATGCCGGATTGACACTGCGCGATCGCCTTGAGTTGCGGCAGGAACTCGTTCTGCACGAAGCTCGAGACCTCCGCGAGCCGCCGCGGATCGGCATTGAACGAGGGATGGATATCGAAGCCGGCTCGGCCGCCGGGACACGGCGTGCCCCCATTGGCCAGCGCCGGATTGGCGTAGGCCGTGTAGATCACGCGCGAGAGGTCGCCGCCGACCAAGGGCTTCAGCGCATCGCGCAGCTTGGCGAAACCAGCCGGCAGGTCGCGCGCCAGTGCCGAGCGGGCATCGTCGACGCTGGCCATCGAGCCGCCGCGGTTGAACAGCGTGCGTTCGGTCGGCGTGTCGACGATCACGTTGGCGACGAGGCCGGAGAAGTAGATGTCGTTGGCGCCGATCGACAGCAGCACGAGGTCGAGCGTGCGGTCCGGCTGCCGGCGCCTGGCGGCGGCGAGTGCGGTGCGCAGTTCCGCGATCTGGCCGTTGACGGTGCCCGAGCAGGTGTTGGCGGTTTTCGTCGGCAGACATTCCCGTGCCTGCTGCGAGCCGAGCAGGCCGTCGGCGATGGTGGCGCCGGTGCAGGCCAGCGGCAGATAGGTCACCGCGATGTGCGGATATTGCACGGCGAGCGCGAGCGCCGTGCGGGTCTGGTAGCTGTACAGCGACCGGTGACAGGCCGAGTTGAGCCACAACGCGCTCTGGCGCTGCCAGTTTGTCAGGGTATCCGGCGCCTCGCAGGCGCGGCCGCCTTTGTAGCCGGCGCGGCTCGGCCGGTAATATTGTGCCCCGCCGAGATAGGAGCGGAAGCAGAACCCTTCGTCGGAGAGCGCAATCGCGCGGTCGGGATTGCCTTCGCCGGATGCGATGCTGTCGCCGAGGCCCGCGATCAGCAAATCACGCACCTCGATCTGCGTCGTCACGCGCTGGTTGGCGTCCGAGCCGCTTGCGACGTCGACGGTCGCGACCGTGGTGCGGCCGTAGCGGACGCGCAGGTTGACCGGCTCGGCGCAGTCGAATGTTGAGGTTTGTGGCCCGTCGCCGTCGTCGAACGACCAGGCGCAGGTCGCGCCAACCGGAACCGGGCCGGTGAGCTGCGCGACGATCGGGTGATCGATCGGCGTCAGATAGCTTTCCTTGACGTTGTCGCGGGTGCAGGGCTCGTTGACGCGGCCTTGCAGGTCGATGCAGAGCCGGTTCACCGTGTTGCGCGACCAGCCGCGGCCGTCGCTTTGCAGTTCCAGCGCCTGTTCCGAGGCCAGCACGCTGCGGCCGAGCCCGCTTTCGACATGCAGGCGGAAGTCGCGCTCCTCGCGGAACAGGCGGAAGCGGTTGCGGACCTCCCAGGAGATCTGCAGGGAGTTGTCCTGCGCCGCCGCCGCCGATGCGAGTACCGCCGCCAGCGCGCTGCCGAGCAGCACGCTGCAGACCGTCACACGAAACGAAAATCGAACCAAAATGCCAATCATGGCGCGGTTTGACGCGAGCGGTACGGCGAAAATAAGAGAAGCGGCTGCGGGGATCGAAAATCCGGGATCGAAAAACCGGGACTGAAAGCAGGGGCCTTGGGCCCGATGACGTCGCCTGTTACCGTTTCAGCTGCCTGATCCGCTGCTGCCGGCTTTCGATCGGTTGCCGCACGGTCGCCGAAGCCGTGCAGGCTTGGCTCAATCTTTTTCGCTCCTGCCACGGCTGCACCACGTTGAGCCACAGCTCGCGCATGCCCATGATCGAGATCGAAATCCCGAACGGAATCAGGAAATAGAGGATACGGAACACGACCAGCGTCGCCAGCAACTGCTCCTTGCTGAACTCCGGCAGCGCCACCAGCATCGCGGCGTCGAACACACCGATCGAGCCGGGGGCGTGGCTGGCGAAGCCGAGCAGCGTCGCCAGGATGAACACGACCGCCAGCGAGACGAAGTCGATATGCGGCTCGGTCGGCATCAGGAGGTACATTGCGAGCGCGCAGAAGCCCAGGTCGACCACGCCGATGATGATCTGCAGCAGCGTCAGCTTGGCGGAGGGCAGCACCACCTTCCAGCCGTTCTGGCCAAGCTCGCGGCGTTTCTCACCGGTCAGCAGCCAGACGAAATAGGCGCCGATGCCGGCAAGGCAGCCGAGCGCGATCAGCCGGTTCATTGCCGGCGGCAGCAGGTCCATCGCCGACGCCGCCGCGGGGTGCCAGGCCATGCCGAACCCGAGCACGAACAAATTGCCGAGCCAGAAGGTCAGGCCCGACAGAAAGCAGATCTTGGCGACGTCGATCGCGGAGAGGCCGTAATCGGAATAGATCCGGAAGCGGATCGCGCCGCCGGTGAAGACGGTGGCGCCGATATTGTGACCGATCGTGTAGCTGGTGAAGCTCGATAGCGCTGCGATGCGGTAAGGGACATGGGTTTTGCCGATCGTGCGCAGCGCGAAGAAGTCATAGAAGGTCAGCGTGCAGAACGCTCCGACCACGCAGAGCGCCGCGAGCGCGATCCGGTGCGGCGCGATGTCGGTCAACGCGGTGAGGATGATACCGGTATCGACGCCCTTCAGGGTGTGCACCAGCGTCGTGATCGCAAACGCGATGATCAACACACTCGCGGCGATCCCGAGCCGTTTCCAGCCGATCTTTTCCTTGAAACCACGCCCAAGCGTGGTCAGCAGCCGAAGCATTCATCCTCCCGGCGGGCGGCAATTTCAGTGGGACCCGGTCACGGACGGCGACGGGTGACGGGCAAGCGCACCGTACGCGATGACCCATAAGGCAAAACTGATGCGTTGTGCAGCCCTTGACAAGCCAAGCTTTGGCTTCTGTCCAGCGTCGTTGTCATACGCGCTACATATGTTCTCGCTCTGCGGAATGTGAGTCGCGGGCATGCCGTCCGTTGCCACGGGACTGCTGCATGTTCCGCTGTTCCAGGCGATTTCGTCGGTATTTTTGCCGATTTTGTGATCGTCCCGACACTGCCGCGGCGCTGTTGGCGGAACACGAATAGACGATATGCATCAGCATGGGGACATCCGAACCGGTCGTGGCGTTTACCAAAGTGTGAAGTCGACGCGTGCCTGCGCATGATCCGGCTGTGGACCGCTGTTCGGGCCGGAATGAGACGCCCCGGGGACAGTCCGTAGGTCTATTGAGGCAAAACGCCGCGCAAGGTCGCTGCGGCCAGATGGCCGGATCGGCACGACGATGCCACACTTCGACCAGCGGCGAAATGTTCTGGCGAAACGAACGCCTATGTCTCGCATTGTTTGCCGAGAGCGAGGACGAGACCATGCAACAGACATCCCTCAACGTCGGACGCATGCCGGACCAGCGCGCGGCGTCGCATCACCCGTCGACCGGGCTTGCGGCGACCTTGACGCTCGCCGCGATGAGTCTCGGTTACGGCGTCGTGCAGCTCGACGTCACCATCGTCAACACGGCGCTCAACGCCATCGGCGCCTCGCTCGGCGGCGGCGTTGCCGAACTGCAATGGGTGGTCAGCGCCTACACCATCGCCTTTGCCGCCTTCATCCTGACCGCGGGCGCGCTCGGCGACCGGATCGGTGCCAAGCGCATCTTCATGGCGGGCTTTGCGATCTTCACCGCGGCATCGTTCGCATGTGCGGTCGCGCCTGATGCCATGACGCTGATCGCTGCGCGCTGCGTGCAGGGGCTGGCCGCGGCCATCCTGGTGCCGAATTCACTCGCCCTGCTGCGCCATGCCTATGCGGACGAGAAGGCGCGTGGACGCGCGGTCGGCGTCTGGGCCGCAGGCGCCAGCCTTGCGCTGACCGCGGGTCCGTTCGTCGGCGGCGGACTGATCACGCTGGTCGGCTGGCGCGCGATCTTCCTGGTCAATCTGCCGATCGGCCTGGCCGGCCTTTGGCTCGCCTGGCGCTTTGCCGGCGAAACCATGCCTCATCAGCAGCACCAGCTCGACCTGCCGGGCCAGCTGGCCGCGATTGCTGCGCTGGGCACGCTGGCCGGCGCGCTCATCGAAGGCGGCGCGCTCGGCTGGGGCAGCCCGTTCGTGGTCGCTGGCTTCGTTCTCGCCGCCGTCTTCTCCGCGCTGTTCATCTGGCACGAGGCACGCGCGCCGCAGCCGATGCTGCCGCTCTCGCTGTTCAGCCACCGGATGTTTGCCGTGACCTCGCTGGTCGGCCTTCTGGTGAACGTTGCGTTCTACGGGCTGATCTTCGTGCTCAGCCTCTACTTCCAGCAGGTCAACGGGCTGTCGGCGTTCGCAACCGGTCTGGCGTTCGTGCCGATGCTTGGCGCCGTGCTGCCCGCCAACCTGATCGCGCCGCTCGTCGCGGAGCGGATCGGCGCGCCGGCGGCGATCGCGCTCGGCGCAGCGCTCTCGGCCGCCGGATGTCTGGCACTGCTGTTCATCGGTCCCGGCACAAGCTATCTCGCGATCTGTCTGCAATTGCTGGCCATCAGCGGCGGCCTCGGGCTGCTGGTGCCGCCTCTGACATCAACGTTGCTCGGCAGTGCCGAGCCGAAGCATGCCGGCATCGCGGCCGGGGTGCTGAATGCGACCCGGCAGACCGGCAGCGTGCTCGGTGTTGCGCTGTTCGGCTCGATGGTCAGCCGGTCCGCGGCGTTCATCGCCGGCCTGCATGCGGCCCTCGTGATCTCCGCCGCTGTGCTGCTTGCGGCCGCTGCGCTGATCTGGATCGGCACATCATCGCAAGCGCGGCAATGAGAACTGCCGCGAACGTGAAATTGCACCGGCGCCAGCGTGAGCAAGTCACATAGGCATCCTGCCTTTCGACGCGATCTCGGCCGAATTCAAGGCTTCTTCACCATGCGTGGAACCTTGTTGCGGTGCGGTTACCGTTCGTACACGAATACGCTTGTTCTTATGGGTCCATAACGGGGGCCTATATGCATCGCGTTCTAACCTGTCTCACCTTGGAACATGACTGGCGCTTGGTCGTGCTTGGTGGGGTGATCTGCCTGCTCGCCAGCGCCGTCGCGGTCAGCCTGTTTCACCGTGCCCGCGCCGCACAAGGCCGCGCCCGCGAGATCTGGATCGGTCTTGATGCGGCAGTCGGCGGTTGCGGTATCTGGGCCACCCATTTCGTCGCCATGCTGGCGTATGATCCCGGTATTGAAGCCGGATACAGCATTCCCATCACGCTGCTGTCGCTGGTGCTCGCGGTCGCGATCCTGGCCGTCGGATTGGCCGTCGCAACGCTCGACGAACGCTGGTGGACGGTCGCGGCCGGTGGCGCAATCGTCGGCGCCGGTGTTGCGGCGATGCATTACACGGGCATGCTGGGGCTGGAGCTGCCCGCGCGCATCGTCTGGTCGCCAGGCATCGTGGCCGTGTCGGTCGTATTCGGAAGCCTGTTTGGCGCGCTCGCGCTCGTCGTTGCCGCGCGTGGCGAACGTTTTGGATACACTGCCGCCGCGACCGGTCTGCTGACCGTTGCGATCGTCTCGCATCATTTCACCGCGATGGGCGCGGTGACACTCGTCCCGGATCCGGCGATCGTTCCCGGCGGACTTACGGTCTCGCCGCGCGTGCTCTCGTTCATGACCGCGGTTGCTGCGTTCGCGATCCTCGGCCTCTCGCTGATCGCCTCCATCCTCGATCGTCGCGCCAAGACCGAACTTCAGAAGCAGAAGGTGGTGCTGGATACCGCGCTCGAAAACATGTCGCAGGGGCTGTGCATGTTCGATGCTGATGGCCGTATCATGCTGTTCAACGAGCGCTACAGCGACATGATGGGGCGCAATCGCGTACCGCTGCAGGGACGCCTGCTGATTGACGTTCTGCAGGACCTCCATTCCATCGGTGAGTGGGACGGCGATCCCGAGGAGTTCTGCAACGCGCTCGTCGCCGAGGCTAAGGGCGGCCACACCGCGACGCGGATCGTCAGCCGCAATGAGCGTGCGATCCGTGTCGTCGATCAGCCGATGAAGGGCGGCGGCTGGGTCGCGACCTTCGAGGACATCACCGAATGGCAGCAGGCACAGGAACAGATTTCACACATGGCGCGGCATGACGCGCTGACCAATCTGCCGAACCGGACGCTGTTCCGTGAGCAGCTGGAGAAGGCCTCCAGATTAGCCAAGCGCTCCGACCAGCTGGCGGTGCTCTGTCTCGATCTCGACCATTTCAAGGAAATCAACGACACGCTCGGACATCCGATCGGCGACGCGCTGCTGCGCGAAGTCGCGCGTCGGCTGGGCGAATGCGTGACCGAGCATGACACCGTGGCGCGGCTCGGCGGCGACGAATTCGCCATCGTGCAATTCTGCAGCAACTGCGAACCGTCCGTCGTGTCGTCGCTGGCAAGTCTCGTGGTCGAGCGGATCGCCGCGCCTTACGAGATCGGCGGCCACCAGCTCGTGATCGGCGTCAGCATCGGCATCTCGCTCGCGCCCGAGGACGGCAAGGGTCCCGACGAACTGCTGCAAAAGGCCGATCTCGCGCTGTACCGCGCCAAGGCCGACGGCCGCGGCACCTATCGGTTCTTCGAGACCGGAATGGATGCGCGTGCGCAGGCGCGCCGCCTGCTGGAGCACGACCTGCGGCTCGCGCTCGAGCGCGACGAGTTCGAGGTCTACTACCAGCCGATCCGCGATGTCGCGGGCGATCGGGTGGTCGCCTTCGAGGCGCTGGCGCGCTGGAACCACGCGCTGCGTGGCTTGATCGCGCCCAACAATTTCATCCCCGTCGCCGAGGAAACCGGGCTGATCGTTCCGCTCGGCGAGATCGTGCTGCGCAAGGCTTGCGCCGAGGCCGCAAGATGGCCCAAGGACATCGCGGTCGCCGTCAACCTGTCTCCGGTGCAGTTCAAGAACCCGAACCTGGTGTCGTCGGTGAAGGCGGCGCTGAAAGCATCTAGCCTGTCGGCGGATCGGCTCGAGCTCGAGATCACCGAATCGGTGCTGCTGCAGAACAGCGAGGCGACGCTCGCCGTGCTGCATGAGCTGCGCGGTTTCGGCGTCCGGATCTCGCTGGATGATTTCGGCACCGGCTATTCCTCGCTGAGCTATCTGCGCAGCTTCCCGTTCGACAAGATCAAGATCGACCGTTCGTTCGTGACCGACCTCGCAACGCGCGAGGACTCCATGGCGATCGTGCGCGCGGTCACCGGTCTCGGCAAGAGCCTCGGCATCGTTACCACGGCCGAGGGCGTTGAGACCGATACCCAGTTCGACCTGCTGCGCCAGGAGGGCTGCACGCAGGCGCAAGGCTATCTGTTCAGCCCGCCGCGGCCGGCGGCCGACGTCGCCAAGATGTTGCGCTGGGCACCGGAGCGGTCGGTGGCCTGATTTGGGAGACGGCGGGCGCGCTCAGCCTTTGCGCAGAGCAAAATAGGCGCCGCAGAACGCCATCACGGCGCCGAGGCACAAGGCGGCCAGGCCGGCGAGCACGGCAGAAATGCTCGAGACTGTGCTTGGCGCCGATGCGGCCTGGCCGGCGCCGGCCAGCATCAGCACGCCGACGACGATCAGGAATTGCCGCATCCGCTGCGGGATCTGGCCGGCGACGGCGCTGTGCATCAGATTGGCGGTGAAGTAGCCGCCGGAAAACCCGACGCTTGCGATCAGCCACCACGCAATCGCCGCGCCCGCCGGCATGAATTCGTGGCTATCGGAGCGCCACAGGCCGCCGAGATCGAGCCCGTAGCGCGCGCCCAGCATGTGCACGGCCAGCGCCAGCAGCACGCCGGATATCATCGCGCCGCCGAGGATGAGGTAACGCGGAAAATAGGTCGTCTCGGGCATGGCTCGCTTGTAGGATAGGCGTGACGTGCAGCGCAAGCGCGCGCACGGGCTCGAACGGGTGGAACGGCGGATTGCCAACAGCGTTGCAGGATCACTCGGGGGCGGGCGAGGGCACAGCGGTGCGCTATGCCTACAAGGCCTCGTTGATCGGCTCAGCGCACCAGTTCGAGTTGACCGAGGACGGGCTGTCGTGGCGGATCGCCGGCAGGTCGGGTGTATGGGATTACGCCGACATCTCCGCGATGAAGTTGTCCTATCGCCCGGTCTCGATGCAGCAGCAGCGGTTTCGCGCAGACATCGACAACGCCCAGGGCGGTCGGATCGCGATCCTCTCGACCACTTGGCAGACCGCGACGCTGATGGCGCCGCAGGGGCATCTCTATCGTGACTTCATCGTCGAGCTGCATCGCCGGATGCAGGCGGCGGGCAGCACCGCCAGGCTGGTCGGAGGCCTTGGGCCGAAGACATATACGGCCGCGCTGGCGTTGCTGGCGTGCCTTGCGGCGGCAATGATCGGATTGCTGCTGATGGCGCTGCTGACATTCAATTGGACGGGCGCGCTGTTTCTGGTCGGCTTTGCCGCGCTGTTCGCCTGGCAGGTCGGCGGCTTCGTCACGCGCAACCGGCCGCGCCGCTACAGCTTCGATCGATTGCCCGACGCGCTGCTGCCGCAGGCGGTTCGCAATCAGTGAGGCCGCGGTTCTAGCAATCGGACTGTAAGCGGGCTGTAAGCAACGCGCTGTAAACTTGGCAACTGATTTGCTTCACGCTGGAGTGTCAGATGACAATCCGGACCCCCTTTCTGGCTCTATGCCTCGTGCTCTTGAGCGTGCCCCCGGCTCTTTCCAAGGGCGGCAGCGTAGGCAACAAACAAGATCCGCTTGATCCCCATCACATCGATTCTCTGCCCCCCGACGTGCGGCAATACGTTGCCGGAATTTGCAAGGGAACGCCGGTCGCGCTGCACGACTTCGCGACCTACTCACCGCAGGAAAAGCGCTGGCGGATAAATCTCGAGTATCTGCAGTGCGGCGTTATCGGCGAATATCGCAGAGGCAATCAATGCCTGGATGTGGACTTCGTAGCCGAGGGCGCGCATTTTCGTCTCGCTAGAAAGACGTATGCTGCGTGTGGTTTTTGATGTCCTGGCGCTGCGCTCCAACGACACCAGGCCGTTCGAAAAATTGAAGCTGGCCGCCGGGGATGGAAGAACGCCAGTACTTCGGGGTGAATAGGCGATGTCACTCCGTCGAATCAAAATCCTCTTCGGTCGCGCTCAGCATTCCCGCCAGTGTCCGCAGGCCGAGGTCGAGTTGCTCCATCGGTGGCGCGGCAAGCGCGAGCCGCACCGCATTGGGCGCGTGCCCCGGCGTGGCGGCGAAGGTGGTCGACGGCGTCAGCGCGATGTCGCGGCGTGCCGCGGCCGCAACCAGGGTTTGCGAGCGCCAGTGCGGCGGCAAGGTCAGCCAGAGATGATAGGACTTCGGATTGGTCTGGATCTCGAAATCGGCCAGATGCTTCAACGCCAGAACCTGGCGGCGCCCGGCATCGATCCGCTTCAGCCGTGACAATTCGGCGGCTGTGCCGTCGGCCATCAGCCGCTGTCCCGCGGCGAAGGCGTAGCCCGAGGCAGTCCAGCCGCCCGAGCGCACCGCGGCCATGATGCTCTCGCGCAGCCGCGGCGGCGAGACGATGAAGCCGAGCGCGAGGCCCGGCGCCACCTTCTTCGACAGGCTGTCGAGCACGATGCAGCTGTCGGGCGCGAGCGCGGCCAGCGGCACCTCGTCGTCGAGGAAACCGTAGACGCCATCCTCGATGACGACGAGGCCGAGCTTCTCCACCACGCGCAACAGTTCGGCGCGGCGCTCGGCCGGCATGGTGATGCTGAGCGGGTTCTGGATCGTGGGCTGGACGTAGATCGCGGACAGATGCGCCTCGCGGTGCGCCTTCTGCACCGCATCGGGGCGGGCGCCGTGCTCGTCCATCGCAAGCGGCACCAGCGAGATGCCGAGCCGTGCCGCAATGCCCTTGACGAACGGATAGGTCAGCGCCTCCACGCCGCAGCGTCCGCCCGGCGGCACGACAGCGGCAAGGGCGGCGGCGATGCATTGCCGGCCGTTGGCGGTGAACACGATCTGGTCGGGATTCGGCGTCCAGCTTTTGCGTGCCAGGAATTCCGAGGAGATGGTTCGTGCCGCCCGGGTGCCAAAACTGGTCGCCGGCCGCAGCGCGCCCTCGAGCACCTCGGGCCGCTCCAGCCCTTCAAGACTCTTGGCGATCATCGTCGCCTGATGCGGCAGCAGCGGATAGTTGAATTCGAGATCGATGCGGGCGCCGCGCGGCTCGGTCGGGGCCGCGATGCCGCGCCGTGCCTCGCCGGACACGAAGGTGCCGCGGCCGACTTCGCCGACCACCAGCCCGCGCCGCAACAGCTCGGTGTAGACCCGGCTCGCGGTCGAGACGGCGATGTTGCGGTCATAGGCGAAATGGCGCTGCGGCGGCAGGCGGTCCCCCGCCTTGAGCGCGCCGCTGGCGATCTCGGCGGCCATCGCATCCGCCAGCTTCAGATATTCGAACCTCGACATTATTGCACCGAGAGCAATGTTTTACTTGCTCCGAGCAATGTACCGGATCATTTAGAAGGGAACAAGCCCATGATTGCACCGAGGAGCGCGCAAGCAATCTGAGGTCCCGACGGCGCAGGCGCTGAAACAGCATTTGCGTCAATGGCATAGATTTGCCGCTTGGACGTTGAAGGAGATGACAATGACGACGATATCCTTAGCCGCCGCACCGCCCGCATGGTCGAGCGTGTTCGGCGGATTGCTCCGATTGCTCCGAGTGTGGGGCGATGCACTGGCGACCTATTGGGTGCGCCGCGAGGCGATCAAGACGCTGCGTCAGCTCGATGACCGGACGCTGCGCGATATCGGAATCTCGCGCTGCCAGATCGAGCCCGCCGTCACCGGTGATCTCGACCTGGAGTTGGTGCGAATCCGTTGATATGACACTTGCAGGCGAGGGGGTGCTTGCACGATTTCGGAATATTGGAAAAATATCCCTGATTTGCCCGACGTGTCAAGTTGCCGTGTCGAACGCCGGCAGCCGCCGGCTCCTTTGCATGGGGTTGTTTTCGATATTTCGGCAGCGCGCACCCGCGGCGGTCGTTGAGATGGTGCGTGGGCGGCTGGACTAATGCCGCACCACCAGCACCGAGCATTTGGCGTAGCGCACCACGTGACCGGCGTTTGAGCCGAGGAAGTAGGTGCGCATCGCCGGGCGGTGCGAGGTCATCACGATCAGGTCGGCCTTCATGGTCGCGGCCTCTTCAAGAATCTCGTGATAGATGCCGCCCTGGCGGACCACGGCCGAGATGCGCTCGGGCGCGATGCCGGATTCGCGCGCGACGATCGCAAGCGCCTCCTCCGATGTTTCACGCTGCTGGCTGTCGAAATCAGCCGGCACATATTCGGCGAGCATCACCGGCGTCATCGGCAGCACGTTGAGCAGACGCACCGCCCCGTTCCATGTTTGCGACAACGTCGCAGCGGTTGCGATCGCCGGCTTCGCCAGATCGGTATCGGCGAGGTCGATCGGCACGAGAATGGACTTGTACATCTGCGCCTCCTGTCCGCGATTGGTCTGGAGCCGTTTGGTCCCGGTGCCGGGACGCGCGCCTTCTTCTTGTTTAGGTACCTTCTTGAGATACCTTGTGGTGTCGACGCGAACCGGTCCCCCTGTCGCGCAGATATCAATATAGCATGATGGAACGGCGCTGTCCGCTTGCGTCAGCTGCGCGAGGCCTGCTTCAACAGCTTAGGGCTGACGAACAGGACGAGCTTGCCGCGCCGGAAGGAGACGTCGTTCCAGTCGTCGGTCGCGAAGTCGAAGACGGCGAGCCCCGAGGTCGGCAGATTGTTACCGAGCGCGCGCTTTGCCGCCTCGTCGCCGCTGCCGGTCAGCATCAGCGCGAACTCGTGCATGCCGGGATTGTGGCCGATCAGCATCAGCCGCTTCGGATCGGTAACTGAAGCCATCCGGATCGCGGTCAATAGTTGCGCCGGATCGGCGCCGTAGAGGTCCGGCACGTATTCGACTTTCGGCCGCGGTCCGGCGTCCTTCAGCGCCTCGCGCACGATCTCCCAAGTCTGTATGGTGCGGACCGCCGGCGACACCAGCGCCAGGTTGGGCAGGCGCGGATGGCGGGCGAGCCAGCCGCCGATCTCCGCCGCATCGCGGTGGCCGCGCTCGTCGAGACGACGGTCCTGGTCCCGCCCCGAAGGCGCGTCGGTTTCGGTCTTGGCGTGGCGCAGCAGCAGTAAACGGCGCATGGACTTCCATCTCGATTCGGCCTGGTCGAATTAATTCTACAGGCTCATGCTCTGGACAAGGTGACAAGCGCCGCAGCGGTTCGTAAGAAAACGCCATGAGCGAGACTTCCACAAGTGCGGCGGACGGCCCCGACGACGCGGCCTCGCCGTTCCGCGACCGTCTGGCGTTCGACCTCGACGTCGACATTTGCGTGGTCGGAGCGGGGCTGGCCGGCCTGACCGTGGCGCGCGAGGCCGCGCGGCTTGGTGCCAGCGTCGCCGTGCTCGAGGGCCGCCGGATCGGCTGGAACGCCTCCGGCCATCATCTCGGCACCGTGATGCCGGGCTTCGGCCTGCCGATATCAGATGTGATCGAACGCGTCGGCCTCGATGATGCCCGCGAATTGTGGGCGCTGTCGAAGGAGGGCGCCGACTATGTCCGTGCCACCGCCACCGAGGATTTGATCCCGGGCATCAGCCCGAGCGATGGTGTGCTGGAAGTTTCCAATGTCGACGTCGGCGAGGCGCTGATCAGCCGCCTGCAGACGCTGGGCGAGGATTTCGCGACCGAGGTCGAGGGCTGGCAGGTCGATCGCGTGCGCAGCGTGCTGCGGACCGGCCGCTATTTCCATGGCATCTATTACCCAAAGGCGTTCCAGATCGACGGCCGCAAATATGTGCACGGGCTCGCCGCGCTGGCGACGCGGGCGGGTGCACGGATATTCGAGGAGACGCCGGTCGTCAGTATCGATTTTTCCGGCGTTCGCAAACGGATCGTGACGCCGTCGGCGCGGCTGCGCGCCACGCACATCGTCCTCGCCGGCAATATCCATCTCGGCGCGCCGCTGAAGCGCCTGTCCGACACGCTGCTGCCGGTGTGGCGCTACGCGGCGCTGACAGAGCAACTCGGGGAGCGGCTGGCCGAGACGATCACGTTTTCCGGCTCGGTCGTCGACAGCGACGGCATCGACCATTTCCGTGTCGTCGATGGCGATCGCCTGTTGTGGGCCAGTCCCGAAACCACCTGGGATGCGCGGCCGCAGCGGCTTGGCACGGCGGTGCAGCGCCGCATCGCCACGGTGTTTCCACAACTCGGCAAGGTTCCAATCGCAGAGATGTTCGGCGGCGCGGTTGGTGTCACCGTGCATGGCATGCCGCAGATCGGGCAGTTGCGCAGAGGCCTGTGGGTGGCGAGCGGCTTCGGCCGGCAGGGGCTCAACACCTCGGCGCTCGCGGGGCAGTTGATCGCACGCAGCATCCTGTGGGGCGACGACCGCTGGCGGCTGTTTTCGCCGTTCGAGCTGGTCTGGGCCGGCGGTACCACCGGCCGCGTTGCCGGTCATTTCATCAGCCTGTGGGCAAGGGGTGCCGCGTCCGCCGCGGGCGTTCTGGCGCGCTACCGCGAGGGTGCACGTGCGAAGGAGCGTCTCCGCGAGGCGCGGCTGGCTGAGGCTAATCTCAAGGCGGGAACCAGGGGACCGGCGCCCCGCCGTCCGCCGGGGCCCGCCGTGCGGCCGGTGCAGCCGCCTGCGCCCCGGCCGGTTGGGGACGATGGGGAGCCGTATCCTCACGCCTCGCAAGAAAGTGAGCGGACCTCCGACGGGCGGATGTAACGTCTGCCGACGGGGTTCGTATTTGTTGACGAACCTGTTGGCCAGTCTTGTTTGGCAGTCCTGATTACAAGTCCTGGCCGTCCGCATCGGAGATGATTGATGTTCAATCGCCGTATCCTGCTTGCTTCCGCCGCCAGCCTGCTCGGCCTCGCTGCCTTCCGCTGGCTGCGCGCCTCGCCGGCGCAGGCCGCCGAGAAATTCGAGATCGAGAAGACCGACGCCGAATGGCGCGCGCAGCTCACGCCGCAGCAATACGAGATCCTGCGCAACCAGGGCACCGAGCGGCCGGGATCGAGCCCGTTGCTCAAGGAGCACCGCAAGGGCATCTTCGCCTGCGCCGGCTGCGACCTGCCGCTGTTCTCGTCCGAGACCAAGTATGAGAGCGGCACCGGCTGGCCGAGCTTCTACAAGCCGCTGGAGAATGCGGTCGGCACCACGTCGGACCGCACCTTCGGCATTGTGCGCACCGAGGTGCATTGCCGCCGCTGCGGCGGCCATCTCGGCCACGTCTTCGACGACGGCCCGAAACCGACCGGACTGCGCTACTGCATGGACGGTTTTGCGCTGGTGTTTCACCCGGCGGCGCCATCGGCGACCTGACACTCATAGCGTTTTCGAGCGGAGTGAATACCGGTTCGCGTCACAAAAACGCGTCAAACAAAAAGAGGGAGCGCGGTCAGAACTGCGCTCCCTCCCGGCAATTGTTGCCTGCCCGGCAATTGTGCCCCGGTTAAACGGCCGGGGCTTTTTTTTCAAGCGCATGATTTTGTTGCGTTTCGTTTCTTGGCACGACCCTTGCGACATGCTCCGCCGATGCGGCCATTCCTGTGATTGCCAGCCGCCGGGAATCGAATTGGAGAACATGTCATGGGTATCTTCGGCGCTCTTACGACGGCGGTCGGTGGGTTGCGCGCAGGGTCGTACGCGCTCGAAAACATCTCCGGCAACATCGCCAACTCGCAGACCACGGCCTTCAAGCGCATCGATACCTCCTTCCTCGATCTTGTTCCGCAGACCGCGCTGACCGCGCAGCTCGCCGGCGGCGTCACGGCGCAGTCGCGTTCGACCAACTCGGTGCAGGGCGACGTGCAGTCGGCGTCAGTCGCGACCTTCATGGCGATCAACGGCAACGGTTTCTTCGCGGTGCAGAAGCCCGGCGGCTTCACCGACGGCTCGCCGGTGTTCGATGGCGTCGACCGCTATACCCGCCGCGGCGATTTCCAGCTCAACAAGGACGGCTATCTGGTCAACGGCGCCGGCTATTACCTCGAGGGCGTGCCGATCGACGCGACCACCGGCAACCCTTCGGGCTCTTCGCCGCAGGTGCTGCGCTTCAAGAACGACTTCCTGCCGGCGCAGCAGACCACCAAGATCGACTATCGCGCCAACCTCGCGTCCTATCCCTTGACCACCGCGCACGACACCTCGGTTCCGGGTTCCGAGCTGATCCGGCCGGGCGCGTTCAGCAGTGGAAATAATCCGTTGGTGCTGGGCACGCCCGCCGCGCCGTATACCGATTCCTCCGTCACCGGCACCGCGCAAAACAACAAGGCGACGCCGTCGGTGGCCAACACCGCCGCGACCTTGCTCTCGGGCGCTGCGGGCACTGATTCGATCAACGCCAGCTTCAGCGCCGGCTCTGCCGGCCCGCCCGTCGTGCCGGCCGATACGATCACAGTCAACGGCACCGTCATCACGTTCGTGGCTTCGGGAGCGACCGGCAACCAGCTCAACGTCACCGACAGCATCGGAACGCTGCTCGCCAAGATCGACTCGATTACCGGTACCACGACGTCATCGACGATCAGCGGCGGCAAGATCACCCTGCATTCCGGCAAGTTGGCCGATCTCAACGTGACGAGCTCGAACTCGACCGCGCTTGCGGCGCTCGGCTTCACCGGCTCGGCGGTTGCGACCCGCGGCGGCGGCGGCACGGTCGGCACCGGCCAGGTGGTCGGCAACGACAACTCGACCTTCCTGAACCAATCCGTCTCGGGCGGCGCCGTCACGGCCTACGACGTGTCGGGTGCGCCGGTGAACCTGCAATTCCGCTGGGCCAAGACCGACAGCTCCTCACTGGGCACCGGACATACCGATAGCTGGAACCTGTTCTATCAGGTCAATCCCAATGCAACCGGCACGCAGGTCTCTTGGCAGAACGCCAACATCAACTTCACCTTCGGATCGAACGGCCAGATGTCGCCGGCGATCTCCTCGGTGGCGCTCAACAATGCCGTCGTCAACGGCGTGTCGCTCGGCAATCCCGTGATCAATTTCGGCTCCGGCGGCGTGACCCAGTTCGCGGACGCCAATGGCAACGTCCAGGTCAACCAGATTCAGCAGGACGGCTTCCCCGCCGGCCAGCTGCAGTCGGTGAGCGTTTCCACCAACGGCCGCATCGTCGGCAACTACACCAACGGCCGCAACATCGACCTTGCCGAAATCTCGGTGGCGACATTCAACGGCACCAACTTCCTCAAGCGCATCGACGGTGGCGCGTTCGAGGCGACCGACGAGTCCGGTGGCGCGCTGTTCGGCAAGGGCGGTAGCACCATCGTCGGCTCATCGCTCGAGAGCTCGAACACCGATATCGCCGACGAGTTCACCAAGCTGATCGTGACCCAGCAGGCCTATTCGGCGAACACCAAGGTGATCACGACAACCAACTCGATGGTGCAGGACCTCTTGAACGTCGTGCGCTGATCGCATCGATGATGCGCGTGTCAAGAAGTAAAGGCGAGTACACATCATGGGTTTGAGCCAAGCCCTTTCCACCGCGATGTCGGGCCTGCGCGCCACCCAGGCCTCGCTCTCGCTCGTGTCGTCGAACGTCGCCAACGCGGAGACGCCGGGCTACGTCAGGAAGACGCTGAACCAGGATACCGGCACCACCGGCCAGTTCGGGTCGAGCGTTCTCATCACCGGCGTCAACCGCCAGCTCGACGAATTCCTGCAGACCCAGCTTCGCACCGAGACGTCGGGCGCGTCCTACGCCGACGTCCGCTCGAGCTTCCTTGCCAATCTGCAGGGCGTCTACGGCAATCCCGACTCCACCGGTACGATCGAGGACGCCTACAACAAGTTCCTGACCGCGCTGCAGGGGCTGTCGACCAGCCCGGACTCGCAGTCGGCCCGCATCGGCGTCGTCAATGCCGCGCAATCCATGGCGCAGCAGCTTAACGCGACCTCGCAGGGAATCCAGACGCTGCGTGCCAACGCCGAGGCCGGCATCAGCGACTCCGTCAATACCGCCAACAATGCGTTGCAGCAGATCGCGCGCCTCAATGTGCAGCTGCAGGCCAACGGCGGCACGACCGACGCCTCGACCGCGGCATTGCTCGATCAGCGCGATCGTTACGTCACCCAGCTTTCGCAGTTGATGGACATCCGCACCGTCACCAACAGCCAGAACCAGGTGACCGTGTTCACCAATTCCGGCGTGCAGCTGGTCGGCACCGAGGCGGCGACGCTCAGCTTCAACGCCCAGGGCACGATGACGCCCAACACGCAATACAATAGCGACCCGACCAAGAGCACCGTCGGCACCATCACCATCAATTTTCCGCATGGCGGCACCTACGACATGGTGTCGACCAATTCGATCCGATCAGGCAAGATCGCAGCCTATCTCGAGCTGCGCGACAACACGCTGGCGCAGGCCCAGACGCAGATCGACCAGTTTGCTGCCGCGATGTCGAGCGCGCTGTCGGACAAAACGACCTCGGGCTCGGCAGTGACAGCGGGGGCGCAGTCCGGGTTCGACCTCGATCTCTCGGGGCTGCAGAGCGGCAACACCATCCACGTCTCCTACAAGGACAACACCACCGGCCTCACGCACAATCTGTCGATTATCCGCGTCAACGATCCGAGCGTGCTGCCGCTGAGCAATACCGCGACCGTCGATCCGAACGACGAGGTGCTGGGCATCGATTTCTCCGGCGGCATGAGCTCGGTGCTGTCGCAGCTCAACGGGGCGCTCGGCGGAACCGGCCTGCAATTCTCCAATCCGTCCGGATCGGCGCTGCGTGTGCTCGACGACGGCGCCGCCAACAAGGCGGATGTGACCGCAGCCTCGGTGACGTCAACGGTCTCGTCACTGACGTCAGGTGATCCGCAGCTTCCGCTGTTCACCGACAATGGCGGGCTCTATACCGGCGCGATCACCGCGAATGGTTCGCAGACGACCGGCCTTGCCGCGCGCATCAGCGTCAACACCGCGCTGGTCGGTGATCCCTCGCGCATGGTCGTGTTCTCGACCAATCCGCAGACCCCGGCCGGCGACACCACGCGTGTCAACCTCGTCCTGAACCAGCTGTCGAACGCATCGTACAGCTACTCGCCGCAGACCGGCCTCGGCACGACTGGCGCGCCGTTCACCGGCACGCTGCTGAACTTTGCCAAACAGTTCATCAGCCAGCAGGGCGAGTCGGCGACCGCCGCCAAGCAACTGGCTGACGGCCAGGACGTCGTGCTGAACACGCTGCAAACCAAGATGGACTCGACCTCCGGCGTCAACATGGACGAGGAGATGGCGCATCTGCTTTCGCTCCAGAACGCCTATTCCGCCAATGCGCGCGTGATGTCGTCGATCAAGCAGATGTACGACGCGCTGCTGCAGCTCACGTGAGGGTAACATGTCGATCGACGGCGTAAGCGGCAGAACTTCCTATATCGGCACCACGATCCTCAACCTGCGGAATCAGCTCAACGACCTGACGACGCAGCTTGCAACGGGCAAGGTATCGACGACCTATGCGGGGCAGGGGCTTGATCGCGGCTTTGCGCTCAGCCTGCGCGCCCAGATCAGCGGCATCAACGCGTTCTCAGATACCGCGACCAATCTCAACACGCGCCTCAGTGTCGCCAATCTCACCCTGCAGGGGCTGTCCGACGTCGGGACACAGGTGAAGAACGCCGCGACCACGGCGACGCTGACGCTCAACGACAGCGGGCAGACCTCGGGCCAGATCACGGCGCAGGCGGCGTTCGCCAACGCGGTCGCGATGCTGAACAGCCAGTCGGGCGACCGCTATCTGTTCTCGGGCCGTGCGATGGATACGCCGGCCACGGTCTCTGCCGACACCATGCTCAAGGGCACAGCCACCCAGGCCGGCCTCACCCAGCTCATCAATGAGCGCAAGCAGGCCGATCAGGGCGCCAACATGATGGGACGCCTGAGCGTCTCGTCGCCGCCGGCGACCACGACGGTGACCAGCGTTGCCGAGGACGGCTCGTCGTTTGGGCTCAAGCTGTTGTCGGTGCAATCGTCGTTGACCGGCGGTGCCACGGTGACGCAGCCGACCGGCACGCCGAAGTCCGCCTCGGTCGATCTCGGCGCCGTCAATCCGAAGGACGGCGACAAGATCAAATTCAACTTCACGCTGCCAGACGGCACCACCGATGCGATCGAACTCACGGCGACGACGACGAACCCGCCGCCGGCCGGTTCGTTCCTGATTGGCGCCGACACCGCAGCGACGACGGCCAACCTTCAGTCGACGCTGACCTCGTCGATCAAGACGTTGAGCGACACGTCGCTGGTCGCAGCCTCCGCGGTCGCGGCGTCGAACAACTTCTTCAATCCGGTCGCGACCGTCTCGGGCGCCGCCGTCAACAACCACAACACGCCGCCGGCGCCGATCGGCGGTGCCACGGCCCTTTCGGGTGCGGCGGGCACCGACTCGCTGTCGACGAGCTTCGCGGCCGGTGACACCGTCACGGTGAATGGCACCCCGATCACCTTCGTGGCCTCGGGCGCCACCGGCAACCAGGTCAACATCACCGACAGCGTGCAGACGCTGATGGCGAAGATCGACCAGATCAGCGGGACCAAGAACCCGTCGACCATCAGCAATGGTGCGATCACGCTGCACGGCGCCGACGGTGCGAGCCTCTCGATATCGAGCTCCAATACGGCGGCACTCGGCGCGCTCGGCATCGCCAACAATACCAGCGCGACCCCGGCGCCGCTCAGGGTAGGGGGACCGCCGTTCGATACGGCGACCAACCTGGTCGCGGGCACGCCTGACAACACCGTCTACTGGTACACCGCCGAGAACGGCCCGGGATCGGCCCGCGGCACGGCCGTCGCACAGGTCGATCAGTCGATCACCGTGCAGTATGGCGCGCGCGCCAACGAGCAGGCCTTCCGTTATCTGCTGCAGAACGTCGCCGCGTATGCGGCGGTGACCACCAACGCCAGCAACCCGAATGCGAGCGCGCAGGTGACGGCGCTCGCGCAGCGGGTTAGCGCGAACCTCGCCCCGCAAAACGGCCAGCAGCAGATCCAGGACGTGCAGGCTGAATTCGCCGGCGCCCAGACCGCGACCAAGGCGGCCACCGATCGCCAGACCCAGCTCAAGGGCATGGCGGAAACGATGCTCGACTCGGTCGAGGGCGTCAATCAGGACGAGGTCGCGACCAAGATCCTGGCGCTGCAGACCAGCCTGCAGGCGTCGTACCAGACCACGTCGATGCTGTATCAGACGACGCTGCTGAAATATCTGCCGATCGGCTGATTGTTTGCCGCGCATCTTCGGACAGCAAAAAAGGCCTCCTTGCGGAGGCCTTGTTCGTTCAGGCGGGGGGACGCGTCTACGCGCTCTTGCGTGCGTCGTCCCGATCGGCGTTTTGCTGGCTGCGTGCGGTTTCCAGCAGCTTCTCCTCGTGCGCAATCAGTTTCTTGGATTCCTTCAGCGCGTGATAGAGATCGCCGTTGAGGATGAAGTTGTTGACGCTTTCGATGAACGGCCAGGCGCTCGGCATCGCGGTGATGATGTCGCGCACCAGGCTGAAATAGGTCGGGTGGTGCGCCATCGGGTCCGGCGACAGATACATCAGCTGCACGGCGAGATAGATCAGCTTCGCAGGCGTGTCCGCGGTCTCGGGCGTCAGGATATCCTTCTCGCGCAGGATCGGGATGCGGTCGCCGTCGATCAGCAGGCGGGCACGCTGATCGGTGTTGGTGATCACGCAATTGCCGACGATGATGCGCTCGTTCGGTTTGAGTTCGACCTTCAGGGCCATGACCGTTCTCCTTTGCCGGCAGTCGCGCGATGTCGTTGCAGCGGAACGAAGTTGTGTGCGGCACTGCTTAGCAGCCGCCGCTGCGGCCCGGGGCCGATGCGACAGCGATCCTTTCCCATGATGGTTAATGCTTCGTGAACGAGGCGCAGGCGCGGGCGCCGGCATTCGGCCGGATTCGGCAATCGCCTCAGTAGTTTTTGCGACGACGTCGCCTGACGGCGAGAATTTTATTCTTCGGCATTTGTCTCAAATGCCGTGCTGGAGATTTCTTTTTCCTTCGCGGCTTGACCGCAGGATCGGCCATCCGCCCGATCAGAAAGGATTGGTGCGGTTTTTTCTCAGTTTCACACCAGAAAGGTATGAAAATGTCCGATATCATTCTCTCCTCCTCCGTTCGTCAGAACCTCCTCTCCCTCCAGTCCACCGCCGATCTGCTCTCCACCACGCAGAACCGTCTTGCCACCGGCAAGAAAGTCAACACGGCGCTCGACAACCCGACCAACTTCTTCACCGCACAGTCGCTCGACAACCGCGCCAGCGACATCAACAACCTGCTCGATGGCATCGGCAACGGTGTGCAGGTGCTGCAGTCCGCCAACACCGGCATCACGTCGCTGCAGAAGCTGGTCGATACCGCGAAGTCGATCGCCAACCAGGTGCTGCAGAGCCCGACCGGCTACACCACGAGGTCGACGGTCACCTCCACCGCGGCGCTCGGCGGCACGGCGGCCAACCTCGTCGACGGCACCACGATCAAGAGCGGTGACGTGCTGGCGATCGCGGCTTCGGCCGGCCAGCCCGCCTTCACCTTCACCTTCGGGGCCAGCAGCTCGCTCGCGCAGCTGAACTCGTCGCTGGCGGCCAGCAACCTGACGGCCACGCTCGACAGCTCCAACAAGCTCGTCATCTCCACGACCAATGACGCGGCGTCCTCGACGATCGGTGCTGTGACCTTCACCAACACCGGCGGCGGCACCGCGACGTTCAGCGCAGCCGGTACGGCTCCGGTTGCCGACTCGGCTTCGCAGTCGGCGCGCGCCGCCCTGGTGACGCAGTACAACAACACCATCGCGCAGATCACGACGACAGCGCAGGACGCGTCGTTCAACGGTATCAACCTGTTGAACGGCGATAGCTTGAAGCTGACCTTCAACGAGACCGGCAAGTCCACGCTCAGCATCACCGGCGTCACCTTCAACGCTGCCGGCCTCGGCCTGAACTCGCTGACGGCCGGCACCGACTTCCTCGACAACAACTCGGCGAACAAGGTGCTGACGGCGCTGGGTACGGCGAGCTCCTCGCTGCGCAGCGAAGCCTCGACGCTGGGTTCGAACCTCTCGATCGTGCAGATCCGTCAGGACTTCTCGAAGAACCTGATCAACGTGCTGCAGACCGGCTCGTCCAACCTGACGCTGGCCGACACCAACGAGGAAGCGGCCAACAGCCAGGCGCTGTCGACCCGCCAGTCGATTGCGGTCTCCGCGCTCGCGCTCGCCAACCAGAGCCAGCAGAGCGTGCTGCAGCTGCTCCGCTAAGCGCGCCGACAAGTGCGTCAAGAACGGCGGGGGAAACCCCGCCGTTTCTCTTTGTCTCCGGGGTATTACGGTATCTGTCTGTGCCGTCGGAACGGCGCATTTCGTAACGCCTGCTAACCATATTTAAAGGCGCCGGATGCATAAATATCGGGCGCTAGAATTGCGTCTCCGCGGCTCAAGAAATCCGCATCCCATCGAGGTCATTGAATGTCGAATGCAGCCCAGGCCTACGCTCGTACGTCCGCGACGACGGCGTCCCCACGTGAAATCGAGGCGCAGGCGCTGTTGAAGGCCGCGCGGCAGCTGCAGGAAGTCCAGACCAACTGGAACGGTCCCGACAAGGCGCTCGATCACGCGCTGCTGTTCAACCGCCGTCTGTGGTCGATCTTCCTGAGCGCAGCGCAGGGCGACGACAATCCGCAGCCGCTCGAAGTGCGTCAGAACATCGCCAACATCGGCGTGTTCGTGATGAAGCAGACCGTCGACATCCAGATGAACCCGGACCCGGCGAAGCTGAAGTCGCTGATCGAGATCAATTGCAATATCGCCGCCGGTCTCTCGGGCCGCGGCTGATCGACCAGTTCGCGAGCGGAGCTTCGGCATGGCCGACGTACTGAGCATCCTGTCGGCGAACTACAAGGCCGCCGGCCTGACGGTTCCGTCAAAGACGCCCTATGTGGCCGTCGATCCGAACCTCTATGAGGGCAGCTGGAGCGGCAAATATGCCAACAACAAGTCGTTCAACATCTCGGTGTCGAACGTCGATGGCTTCCGTGCCAAGGTCCATTATCAGAGCGACGGCACCAGCAAGTATCAGGACGTCCTGATCAAGGACAGTGCGTTCCGGATCGGCGATACCAAGTTCTCGCTGGTGCAGCAGGGCACGGCGCTGATTGCCAATGTCGTCACCGATCCGGCCACCGGATCGACCTATCTCGACAAGGCTTACGCCACGCAGAAGACCTGAGGGTTCGTCCGTCTGCGCCTACGCGCGGCGGTCGGTGGCACGCACCCGCGCCGGCGCATCCTTGCTGAGATCGAGCGCGTGGAAATAGGCGCGGCGGCGCAATACGGCTTCTTCCGGAAACTGCCTCACTACCAGGTTGGTGCGATTGTCGATCACCTGATAGACCACGGCGCGTGCGTCGCGGTCGATGATGACCTGGTCGGTGACCGATGCAGAGAGCGACGCGTTGGCGGCGTTCGGATCGATCGTGACGCGTACGCTCGGCTCCGGAGCGGTGACGCTCTGGCCCGTCGGCAGTTCGGTCCTGACCGCCTTCTGCGCCGTATCGCTCGTCGGAGTGATCATCGGCGCTGCGACCGGTGCCCCCACCGGCTTGATGTTGAAATCTGTACTCATGGCAGCCTCGCAGTGCGCAGGCACTAGTTTGCTTGAGTCAAATCCCAACCCCTCACGATCCGCAACTCTACGGGGAACCTCTCAATAGGCTGTTAGAAAACACGCTGAACGCCGCGCTGACCGACAGGTATCGAATTGAGCTAAATTGTCGGCGTGCAGTCAGAGCGTGCGGCTGACGGCGATCGGCGTCATGTTGCGCGGGCTCGGCGTGGCGCGCTGTCCATTCGCGGTGTAGGTGTTCGGGATATTGCGGCGCTGTACCTCGGCATTGACGCCGCGCACGATCCCTTCGGAGACGGCGTGCGCGGTCGCAAGCACGGTCAAGTTGACCTGCAGCATGGCGCGGAACGTCTCGTGATGACGCCGCAGCGTCGCGAGCAGCTCGGGATCGGTCTGCGACAGCATCTTCTGCATCGATTTCAGATGCTCCACCGCGAGCATGTAGCGCCGCGACAGCTCCGACTTCTGCGCCTCGAGCCGCATGCCCTCGCGGATCTTGCCGGCGCGGACGAATTCGGTCTCCTGCTCGACGACGGCGAGCAGCGCGCTCATCACTTCCGTCAGCTCGTTGGCGAGACGCGCAACGTCGGGCGGCGTCGACGTTGCGGACCGCGCGGCGGAGGCGGATGCTGGTCGCTGCTGCTGTTGACGCTGGTTCATCGCGCTGCTCCTTGAAACAGAATTAGCTCTTGTTCGCCTGCTGCAGGATCAGCGAGCGGAACACTTCGTTGGAAATACCGACGCCGCCGGCCTTGGCGAAGTTCTTCGAATATTCGTCGGTCAGCATCGACCGCCACGCGCCGGTGCCGACCGTATCGCCGTACGGGCCTTCGCCCTTCAGGCCGGTGGTCATCTGCGAGAACATCGAGTTGAGGAACATCGATTCGAAATCGGTCGCGGTCGCCTTGGCCTTGGCCGCTTGCTGCGGCGTGACCTTCTTCAGCGCGTCCTGCAATACGGGATCGGGGCGGCCGTTGAACATCGGCATCAGCGCCTTGTTCGGCATGCTGCCCGTGGTGCTGTTGATCATGCTCGCCATCACATCAACTCGATGTCTGCTTCGATCGCGCCGGCAGCCTTGATCGCCTGCAGGATGCTGATGAGGTCGCGCGGTCCGATGCCGAGGCCATTGAGGCCGTCGACGAGCTGCTGCAGCGAGACGCCGTCCCTGACGACTGCGAATTTCTTGCCATCCTCGGTGACGCCGACGCTGGTGCGCGGCGTCACCACGGTCCGGCCTCGCGACAGCGGATTGGGCTGGCTGACCTGCGGGCTCTCGGAGATCGAGACGGTGAGATTGCCTTGCGCGACCGCGACGGTGGCGACGCGAACGTCGCGGCCCATCACGATGATGCCTGAGCGTTCGTCGATCACGATCTTTGCCGCGAGATCGGGATCGACCTGCAACTGTTCGATCTCGGTCAGGAAGGCGACGACGTTGCCCTTGAACTCCGGTGGGATTGAGAGCTGCACGGTGGAAGGATCGATCGGTTCGGCGGTCTTGACGCCGAGATAGTCGTTGACCGCGGCGGCAATCCGTTTGGCGGTTGTGAAGTCGGCGTTGCGCAGCGCCAGCCGCACGTTGGGCAGGCGATTGAGCGCGAACTCGATCTCGCGCTCGATGATGGCGCCGTTGGCGATCCGGCCCACGGTCGGCACGCCACGGACGACGCTGGCCGCGGCGCCTTCGGCCGCGAAGCCGGCAACCGCGACCGATCCCTGCGCCACCGCATAGACATTGCCGTCGGCGCCGAGCAGGGGAGTGACGAGCAGGGTGCCGCCCTGCAGGTTCTTGGAATCGCCGAGCGCGGAGACGGTGACGTCCATGCGCGTGCCCTGGGTGCCGAACGCCGGCAGATTGCCTGTCACCATCACGGCGGCGACGTTGCCGGTGCGGATGGTGGCGCCGCGGATGTTGACGCCCATGCGCTCGAGCATCGCCTGCAGCGATTGCTTGGTGAAGGGGATGTTGTTGAGCGTGTCGCCGGTGCCGTTGAGGCCGACCACGAGGCCGTAGCCGATCAACTGGTTCTGGCGCACGCCCTCGATGTTGGCGAGATCCTTGATCCGCGACGTCGCGGCCGCGGGCATGGCGGAAGCCGCCAGCGCCAGCAGCGCGGCGCAGGCCAACCCGAATAGACTTGCGATGCGGATGCCGGGCATCCCAATGCTCCCCTTGAACTTCAACTCGCGGATCACGCGACACTCCCATGACGGCGATCCGCCTTAACCATGCGAGCTCCGTGCCACCTCGTTTCGCTCCGGCAATGTATTGATATATTTATCGAAATTGTCGGGTCGTCATTTTCCTCGAGTTGGCCAGGGAGCGCGAAACTGCCGTGCGGCGGCAGAAATTGCCGGGTCGTTTACGTGCCGTTAACCATAAAACGGCGATCCTTGGGGCATTCAGGCCTGCGGGATCATGACGATGCGCATCTACGGACCGAACGGCACCACGCTTGGCACCTCCACCAGTTCCACGCGGCGCACCTCGTCGAGCGGCTTCTCGCTGCCGGACGCGACGACCGCGCAGGAGGAGGTTCGCTCCACCGCCGCGCCGAAGGCCGCCGCCAGTCTGGATGCGCTGCTCGCGCTGCAGGGCGTCGAAGATCCGACCGAACGCCGCAAGCGCTCGGTGGCCCGCGGCAAGGGCGCGCTCGACGTGCTCGACGCGCTCAAGCTCGGACTGCTGTCCGGCAATTTCGATTCCTCGACCGTGAACCGGCTGCGTGACGCTGCGGCGAGCCTGAAGGCATCTTCCGGCGACCCCGGCCTCGATGCCGTGTTGGGCGAGATCGAGCTGCGCGTCGAAGTCGAGCTCGCCAAGGCTGGGCAATATTAGGCTCCTCCAGATCAACTAACCTGTCTCACACCATCGCTTCAGGCCGCCAACGCCTTGCGCTGCGCGTCGTAGCGGCGCTGCGCCGCCAGCACCTCCTTCAGATTCTGTTCGGCCCAGTCGCGCAGCGGATCGACCGCTTCGGCCAGCGTTGAACCGAGCGGCGTGATCGAATACTCGACGGTGACCGGAACGGTTGCGATCGCACGCCGCCGCAGCAGCCCGTCGCGCTCCAGGCTTTTGAGCACCTGCGACAGCATCTTCTGCGAGATGCCCTCGATGGCGCGGCGGAGCTGGTTGAATCGCATCGGCTCGCTGCGCAGCAGCAGCAGGATCAGCACCGCCCATTTGTCGCCGACGCGGTCGAGGATCTGGCGCGTCGGGCAATTGGCGGCATAGGCGTCCGGCTTCAGGCTGGCGGCTTTCATCGGGTTACTCCGGCGTAATCAGGTGAGACAAGAGTGCCTTCTTCACACTTACATCCATTTCGCTATCTAGTCACCATTGGAAACTATCAATCGGAGACTTGAGATGAAGATCGCCATCGCCGGCGCATCGGGCCAGGCCGGCTCGCGCATCACGGCGGAACTCGCCCGCCGTGGCCATACCGTCACCGCCATCGCCCGCAACCCGGAGAAGATCGCCAGGCTGGCCAATGTCACGGCCAGGACGGGCGATGCCAACGACCAGGCCGCCCTGGCCGCGCTCTGGGCCGGCCACGATGCCGCGATCAGCTCGATCCACTTCCTGGTCAGCGACCCGGTCAAGCTGATCGGGGCCGCCAAGGCCTCCGGGGTCGGCCGCTATCTCGTGGTCGGCGGCGCCGGCAGCCTCGAGGTGGCCCCGGGCGTTCGCCTGGTGACTACGCCGAACTTCCCGGCCCAGTACAAGGCCGAGGCCTCGAGGGGGGCCGAATTCCTTGACCTGCTGCGGCAGGAGAAGGACCTGAACTGGACCTTTTTGTCGCCCTCGGCGCTGTTCGTGGCGGGTGAGCGGACCGCCAAGTTCCGCCTGGGGACCGACCAGCTTCTGACCGCCGCGGACGGGAAAAGCTCGATCTCGTTCGAGGACTTCGCAGTTGCACTCGCCGACGAAATCGAGCGCCCGGCCCATATTCGCCAGCGTTTCACGGTCGGCTATTGAGGGGGCAGAAGAGGGGATGAGGCGGGCCCCGGGCAGGGCGGATAAGTTTGCCTGTGCAAGGCCTTGGGGCCAGCCCGCCTTTCGCGGTGGCAGATATTGTCTGTCACATGACGTGGCTATATAAGGCGCCGCGCGGAGGGGTTCTGTTCCCTCCGCCTGACAGGGACATGGCTGCCTTTGGAAAAGCTGAAGAACTACCGGCCGACTGAAAAAGAGCCTTTCATGAATGAGCGGCAGCGCGACTATTTCCGCGCCAAGCTGCTGGCCTGGAAGGATGAGATCCTCCGCGAATCGAAGGTCACGCTGCAGACGTTGCAGGAAGAGAACGTCAATCATCCCGATCTCGCGGACCGAGCTTCCTCGGAAACCGACCGCGCGATCGAACTTCGTGCGCGCGACCGTCAGCGCAAGCTGATCTCCAAGATCGACGCGGCGCTCCAGCGTATCGAAGACAACACCTACGGCTACTGCGAAGAGACCGGTGACCCGATCTCGCTAAAGCGGCTCGAAGCCCGCCCGATCGCGACGCTGTCGGTGGAGGCGCAGGAACGCCACGAGAAGCGCGAGAAGGTCTATCGCGACGAGTAGTGGTGGCGGACCACCACGGATTGATTGCGGCGCGCACCGGTTGTAGGTTCGCGCCGCGATGATGACACGTACTCTCAACATCACCTCGGTCTTCTTCCTGGGCTGATCCCGCTTCCACGAGGAAGCGTTGATCATTCCCGCGAGCTCGGGCTCGTGGGCTTCCAGCGAACCGAATGAGCCGGCCAGGTTCCGCGCAGCGTGGAGCGCCGATGGCTGGCGACAGCTTGAGAGACAATCATGACTCATCGAGACGACGCGCGTGCGCTGAGCGACGCGCAGATCGCGCAATTCATTGCACAAGGCTTTGTCAGGATCGACAACGCCTTTCCCCGCGAACTTGCCGATGCGGGACGCGCCATCATGTGGCGGGACCTGCCGTGCAGCGAGCACGATCCCTCGACCTGGACGCAGCCGGTGGTTCGGCTGCCCGGCTACGGCGAGGAACCGTTCCGGTTGGCGATCAACGCGCCATTGCTGTATCGGGCGCTCGATCAGATCGTCGGCCCCGGCCGTTGGTCTCCGCGTCACAATATCGGAACCTTTCCGGTGCGCTTCCCGCATCCAGACGATCCCGGCGATGGCGGCTGGCACGTCGATGTCAGCTTTCCGGGGGACGATTGCGACCCGAACGAGCGGAGCGATTTCTCCGCATGGCGCGTCAACGTCGTCTCGCGCGGCCGCGCACTGCTGATGTTGTTCCTGTTCTCCGATGTCGGCGAGGACGATGCGCCGACCCGTATCAGGGTCGGCTCGCATTGGCCGATGGCCCGCTACCTCGCGCCGGCGGGCGAAGCCGGGCGCGCACGCATGGTGCTCGACGAGATGGGCGCCGACTGCGAGGTCGCGCTGGCAACGGGCGAGGCGGGCACCGTCTATCTCTGTCATCCGTTCCTGGTGCATGCCGCGCAGAAGCATCGGGGCACGACGCCGCGCTTCATGGCCCAGCCTTCGCTCGGCGCCGGTGCGCCCTACCGGCTCCGGCGTGACGACGGCACCTACTCGCCGGTCGAGATCGCGATCCGGATGGCGCTCGGCATGGGTTGATCGCATGCCGATCTGAAGGCGAGACGACATTCAGGCCAGTCCGGCCCCGCGTGTCGTCCCGCTTGCCTCCGCGTGACGGCGCGGGCCGTAGGTCTTCGACCACGCCAGCAATTCGCGGAAAGCCGGCGTCAGGCCCCATGCCGAATCTGTCAGCTCGTATTCGACCTGCAACGGCTTCTCGGCGAGCACCTTGCGCGCGATCAGCCCGTCGCGCTCGAGCTCGCGCAGTTGCGCGCTCAGCATATGCTGGGTGATCGGCACGAGTGCGCGGCGCATCGCGCCGAACCGCACGCCGCCATTCATCAGCGCGAACAGGATCTCGAGCTTCCATTTTCCCCCGAGCGCGTGGATCGCGTGCTTGAAATCGATCAGCAAGCTTGGGTCGGTCGGGCAGCTATCGCATTCACCGCCGTCACAAACATCGCTAGTATTGTTTTCCATACCGGTCTCGAATTTCATCCTACTTGTCCAAGGTCAGATAGTGACCAGATGCGGCCTGTGCAGGGTGGGCGGTGCAGTGTTGGGCCCACCTGCCGAACCATGAGGAGGGCAGGGATATGCGCACGGTTTTGGTCACGGGCGGATCGGGTTTCATCGGCGTGCATACCATTCTGCAGCTGCTCGCCGACGGGCATACGGTGCGAACCACCCTGCGCAATCCGGATCGCAGCAAGGACGTGATCGCGATGCTGCGCGAGGGTGGCGCTGACACGCCCGACCAGGTCGGCTTCGTCACGGCCGACCTGCTGCGTGATGACGGCTGGCGCGAGGCGGCCGCGGGGTGCGATTACGTGCTGCATGTCGCGTCGCCGCTCGGCGCTCATGTTCCCGAGGACGAGAACGAGCTGATCGTCCCGGCGCGGGAAGGAACGCTGCGGGTGTTGCGCGCGGCGCGCGACGCCGGCGTGAAGCGCGTCGTCATCACGTCGTCGTTTGCCGCGATCGGCTATGGTCATGCGCCGCAAGCCAAGCCATTCGACGAGACCGTCTGGTCCAATCTCGATGGCCCTGATGTGCAGGCCTATCCGAAATCCAAGACGCTGGCCGAGCGCGCCGCTTGGGATTTCGTCGCGCGCGAAGGCAATGGCTTCGAGCTGGCCGTGGTCAATCCGACCGCCGTGTTCGGCCCGGCGCTCGGCGCCGATTTCTCCGAGTCGATCGGCATCATCAAGGCGCTGCTCGACGGCGCAATGCCGGCGGTGCCGCGAATCCATTTCGGGCTCGTCGACGTGCGCGATGTCGCCGACCTGCATCTGCGCGCCATGACATCGCCGAAAGCCAAGGGTGAGCGCTTCCTGGCGGTCGCCGGCGAGACCATGTCGGTGCTAGGGGTCGCCCGCCTGCTGCGCGCAAAGCTTGGCAGCAAGGCGCGGCGTGTGCCCCGGTTCCAGGCGCCGGACTGGACGATGCGGCTCGCCGCACGACGCAACCCGCTGGCCCGTGCTGCGCTGCCGCTGCTGGGCAAGGTGCGCCGCTCGACCAGCACCAAGGCACAGACCCTGCTCGGCTGGCGCCCGCGCGGCAATGAGGAGATGATCGTGGCGACCGCCGAGAGCCTGATCAGGCTCGGTCTGGTCAAGGCTTGACGGCCTCTCCCGTCCAGCGCGCTTGCCAGACGCGTCGGCGAGTGCTGAATTGCTACGAGCAGACGGAGGCGCCACCGCGCCGCCGAGAACATCAGGGAGGCTGCGCAGATGGATCGGGTCCTCGCGGCCGCAAAGGTGATTGCCAGCGCGCGCCGCAGCCGCGCGCCGCTCAAGGCGCTCGCCAAAGACGTCGTGCCGCGCGACGAGGCCGAAGGCTACCGCGTCCAGTATGCGCTGCACGATTTGCTGCAGCCACACCTGGGCAGCCTCGTCGGCTACAAGATCGGCTGCACCAGCGCGGTGATGCAGGAATATATCGACATCCCGCACCCCTGCGGCGGCGGGGTGTTCGAGAAGGTCGTGCATGACAACAGCGTGCGGCTGCCGGCGGCCGATTTCGTTCATGTCGGCGTCGAGTGCGAGATCGCGGTGAGGCTGGCGCGCAGTCTCGCTCCGAGCGAAGCGCCGTTCACCGCCGAATGGGTCGCGGAGGCGGTCGAGGCCTACCATCCCGCGATCGAGATCGTCGACGACCGCTACGTCAAGTGGGAGACGCTGGGCGCCCCGACGCTGATTGCCGACGATTTCTTCGCCGCAGGCTGCGTGCTCGGGGAGGCCGTGCCGCGCATCACCGTGCCCGATCTGCGTGCGGTCGCGGGACGCGCGATCGTCAATGGCAAGGAGGAGGGGCGCGGCACCGGCGCCGACGTGCTCGGGCATCCCCACAACGCGCTCGCCTGGCTCGCCAATCATCTCGCCGCCGAAGGCCGCGGCCTGCACGCCGGCCAGATCGTGCTGACCGGCAGCCTGGTCAAGACGGTGTGGCTGAAGGCGGGCGACACGGTCGTGATGGAGCTCGATGGTCTCGGAAAGGTGGAAGCGACGTTCACGTGAGGCAATGTTGTGCTGACAAGCTCGCCTCCACATAAAGATGTCGTCCCTGCGAAAGCAGGGACCCATATGTGGACGGCCCCCGTGGCACAAGAGCTTTTTGAGTAGATCGGATCGCTTGCATCCATATGTCCGG
>NZ_JBNDLA010000038.1:0-34571 GCF_050435825.1 Bradyrhizobium sp. I1.14.4
TCCTTCGTCCACATGGGCGCCCCTTCAAATTCGGACCGCCTCCCTTGAATCACAAACGATTCCGATGATTCAAGATGTTCTCGGACAGATACTTACAGTTTTATTGCATGTAATGCGAGATAACCGCAGCACGGGATTTTGGCGGATGAGTGAGGGGAACTACGGAGGAGGAGAGGTCTATTTTTTCCAGATGACGCTAAAGGTCATGGGCAAATAAGATCCGTTCTTAAGTAGTGCGTAGTTTGAAATGTGTGCATCGGCAAAAAGCGAGTGGATATCCTTTTCAGAAAGAAGATGCATATAGTCACCAGTGGCCCATTCTTTTCCTATCCATACTAGAAAGGAATCAAACATTCTTTTAGGAAGGAGAAGATGAAGAAAGGGAGTGCGCGTATGAATTTCAATAGGAAAGTGGCGATTGGGTGTGGTGAGGTAGCCGCGCTTACTGACCCGTACCAGCTCGGCAAGAAACTGTAGCTGATCAACCCGGGTGGAGCCGACATGTTCAATGACGGCGTTGGAGTAGGCTATATCAAAGGAGTTGTCGCCGAAGGGAAGAGCTCGGCCATCACCTTCGAGACTTTTTGTTTTCGGATAGCGCTCACGGAAAAGAGAGAAATCACCAATTCCTATCGCGGTGATGTTCTCGGGATATGAATAAAACTTCTCTAAGTAATTGTCGACGGCCGAGTATTCTTGTGTATTCACTCCGACGTCCACCAACGTTTCATGGGGCTGAGGGGCGACGACACGAAGAAATTGATCAAATTTTTTCTTGCGACTTCTCGCTGAGATAGAGCCAGCAATCTTTTCTATCACTGAAGACATAGACGGACTCTCGGCTCGCTTTCCCACGACGTCTTCGCCGGTCTAATTGTGTCCTGGATCCCCAGGTTATCGCAATAACTCTTATGAGCTACCCTGGAGCGCGGGGCGCCACTGGCGTAGCATCGAAATCTTCCGCGATCTCGCCACCTGTCGTGATCGATGCCACCAAAAATTCCGCGAGCGGATGGATGAGGTGGAGCTTTGGCGACTGGCCGCGCTGTCCAGATTTTGACGATCCCTGCATCGACCTAGCGCGAGCGAAGCGCCTTCGCATCACTGCGTCAGACGCTTTGACGTGCGTTCGTCTCGGCGGTCTCCGTCGCTTTCGATCCCCGCAGCGCTATGACGGTAAGCGCGAATTTCTCCGCACCTTTTGCTTTTGAATGCTCTGATGCATGAGGTGTCCACCAAAATAGGTGGACACCTTGTGATGGCAGACGATGATCAGAAACTGCGGGTCAGGCTTGTTGGCCGGAATGGGCGCCGGCGATACGACCCCACGTCGAAGGACCGTCTTGTCGCGGCCTGCCTTGAACCTGGAGTTTCGGTATCGAGGCTTGCACTCGAACATGGGGTCAACGCGAACCTCCTTCGGAAGTGGATCAAGAAGTGGATGGCGACCAGGTCGCTGCCGCCGTCCTCACGCCCGGCGTTCATTCCGATTCAGCTTGAAAGGGCTGCGGATCTGGCCCTGTCGCGGCAGAGCAGCGTGGCGACGGTGGATTTGCCGGCAACTTGCGATGAAGTGCGTGGTTCGGAACCCAAAGGGACTCCAGCTTTTTGCTCTCCAGCCAAAGTGAGCGCGTCCCTGCCGAACGGCGTGAAGCTCGCGCTGGAATGCGGCGATGTGGATGCATTGACGGCGATCATCGGAGCACTGGGCCATGTTCAGACTGGGCGGTGACCTGCAGGTCTATCTGCACCGTGAGCCGATCGACTTCCGGGCCGGCATCAACAGCCTTGCGGTCCTGGTCCAGGAGACGATGGCGCTCGATCCATTCACTCCGGCGGTCTTTGCGTTCTGCAATCGCCGTTGCGACCGGATGAAGTTGCTGTTCTTCGACCGGTCCGGCTTTGTGCTGGTCCTGAAGCGGCTGACCGAGGACAAGTTCCGATGGCCGCGCCGCCAGGAGGCGGTCGTCCGGCTTACGACCGAGCAATTGCACTGGATCCTTGACGGCATCGATATCGACGCGATGGTCCGCCATCCGGTGCGGCAATATCAGGTTGCCGGCTGAGCTCTCGAGTTGAGCGGTTGACGCGTCGGTACGGTTCAGATTCAAGAATCCGATGAATCGAACCGGCGATCCGAGTGTTGAAGTGCTGTTGGCGCGCATTGCCGCGCTGCAGGCGGAGAACCATCAACTCGCCGACCGCGTCGTCAAACTCGAGGAAGAACTGGCGCTGGCACGCCTGCATCGTTTTGCGCCACGCAGCGAAAAGCACGTCGATCGTCTCTTCAATGAAGCCGAGCAGGCCGCCGATGAGGATGACGCCGGCAGTGAAACGAACAATATCGCCGAACTTCCGGACACGGGCTTGCCACCCGTCGAAAACACGACGGGAAAGAAGCGCGGCCGCAGGCCGCTGCCGGCGAAGCTGCCGCGTGAGCGCGTCGAGTATGACCTGCCCGACCATCAGAAGGCCTGTCCTTGCTGCCGTGGCCAGATGCATCGCATGGGCGAGGCCGTTACCGAGCAACTTCATATCGAGGTGAAGGCGAAGGTTTTACAGAACGTACGCTTCAAATATGGGTGCCGCCACTGCGATCGCACCGGGATCAACGCCCCTGTCGTGACCGCGCCGATGCCGACGCAGCCGCTGCCGGGCAGCGTTGCCACGGCCTCAACGCTGGCGTTCGCGCTGGTTCATAAATATGTCGATGGCACGCCGCTCTACCGCCTGGCGCAGGCCTTCGAACGCGCCGGCGTCCCGGTCAGCCGCGGCGCTTTGGGTCGCTGGGTGATCGGCTCGAGCGAGAAACATCTCTCCCGCATCTATGACGTCCTGAAGCTGCGGCTCAGATCGCAGCCTCTCATCCATGGCGACGAGACGACGGTTCAGGTCCTCAAGGAGAAGGACAAAAAGGCCACCAGCACGTCGTATATGTGGGCTTATCGCAGCGGCAAGGGCAGTCACGAGCCCATCGTTCTTCTGGATTATCAGCCGGGCCGCGGCCAAATCCACCCGCAGGCCTTCCTCGGCGATTACCGCGGCATCGTGATGAGTGACGGCTATACCGCATGGCGCACGCTGGAACGGGCCACCCACATCGGCTGCATGGCCCACTCCCGGCGCGCTTTGTCGATGCCCTCAGGGCGAGGAAGAAGGGCGGCGGTCCGCCCGAGCAGGCGCTGCGGTTCTTCGACCAGCTCTACCGGGTTGAAAGGCAGGCGCGAGACGGAATACCGGAGAAGGGTGAAACACAGGCCGACTGCATTCGCCGCTTCCGCCAGCAACATAGTGTCCCCATCCTCAATGCTCTCAAGGTATGGCTCGATGACATGGCCCCGAAGGTCTTGCCTGACAGCAAACTCGGCGACGCCGTATCCTACACCCGAAACCAATGGGAATATCTGACGCGCTACACCGGGGACGGCAGCATGCCGATCGACAACAATCTTCTGGAGCGCGACATCAGGGTTTTTGCAACTGGCAGGAAGAGTTGGTTGTTCAGCGATACCGTGGACGGAGCCAAGGCCAGTGCCGTCGTCTACAGCCTGATGCTGACCTGCCGCGCCTCACGTGTCGAGCCGTTAGCGTGGTTGCGCCACGTCCTCACCGAATTGCCTCAGCGCGCCGGCGACGCCGATATTACCGACCTGCTGCCCTTCAACTTCCACAAAGCCGCCACTGCCTGAACGGCCCGGTATCGCCCGATACTAGGGCAATCCATCAAACCGCCGGCGTCAACGTGCGGGGAAAATCGCGCTTACCTATGACGAGGCAATCTGGCCGAAAAATCGCGCGTGTGCCTTGAACCGACTCAATATGGGCACGTATTGGGCGCTATATACGTGTGCATAATTCACACTTTGAAAGTTTTTTCGCCATTTTTGCTCACTAACCAACCGGCTCAGCAGTCGGGGGGCCAGCTTCCACAAATTCCCACTGCTTTGAAATCTGCTCGCGGTCCGAGACTGCGATGCGTTTTGAAATCTCCTCGCGGTTCGAGGCTGCAATTCTTTGGAATCCGCTCGCGGTCCGACGCTGCGAGCGCGTGGTATGTCGCGCGCCCAACGGTGCGCGGCAGTGGAATTGGTTCGTACCCAACTTTGGTCTGCAATGGAGAGCAAGAGTGACAGCGCTGACAGATGTCATCAATCAGAACACACCCGGAAATAGCCAAGGATTCCCACTGGGCGTCCCGTCAAGCTGGGGCTGGTATGCCGGCAGCACCCAACAGAATGCCGCCCCTCCTTCGGACTTCTCGGCCGTCACCGGATGGGGCCAGATTTATCCCGAGGTCGGGCAGACGGTGAATCCGGGCAGCGTCCAGATCGCGAATTTCCAGACGTGGGTCCATCTCACGACTGGCGGCTGGGTCGAGGTACAGGATCAGGCGACGAGTTCCGTCGCAGGACTCCATTATGCCGCTGATTTTTCCGGAAGCACCGTTCCGTGGAATGAAACAAAAAACGCCGACGGCAGCGTTAGCGTGGATGCGCCGCAAAGCGCGTACAACGATCATTTTTGGCCGGGGACACGCGGAACCTACGCGCCGGGAACAGTCGACGGAGTCTACGTTCAAGCGAGCATGAAGACCAACGATCCGAGCGAGCACTACGTCGCCGATCTTGGTGCCGACTGGTGGAGAAGCGCCGCATCTCCGTTCCTCTACCAGAATGGAGTGTTCGTCAACAATCCCGCAGCCGGGAGTAGCAATTGGGTCGACCTGACAACCAGCTACCAGACTCTTTATTACACCTCGTTGAGTGCGGCGAAATTGCAGGCCGATCCGCCGCCTCCCCTGCAAGGCACCTCTGCGCCAACGACACCGACGCAGCCGACCACGCCCACGACGCCGACCACCCCGAACGTCGCGCCGTCGGTGACGCAGGCCTCCGCATCGCCGGGGACGGGCACCGAGCATGTTGGCGATACCATCAAGTTGACGCTCGGCTTCAGTGAGGCCGTGACCGTCAACGGTACGCCGACGCTGTCGCTCAATGACGGCGCCATTGCCACCTATACGGGCGGCTCAGGGACAGGCACGCTCACCTTCAGCACGACGGTCTCGGCGACGAACACCAATACGTCGGCGCTCGCCATCACCAAGGTCAACCTCACGAGCGGCGCGAGCATCACGGATTTCGGTGGTCTTGCTGCGAACCTCTCGGGCGCGGTGAAGACGTTCTCCGGTCTCCAGATCTCGACGTCGTCGACCACGACGCCAACCACTCCGGCGACACCGACCACCCCGTCGACCGTGACCAAGCCGGTGCTCCAGGTCGCGGACACCTCGCTCTGGGTGTCCGGCAGAGGCGGTCAGGTCGACCTGGGACTGAACGTAACGACGACCGATCCCAACGACCTCGTCTCTGTGCGCATCCAGGGACTGCCGAGGTATGAGACGATCACCACCAGTGATGGCAGCACGTTCAGGGGCAGCGACATCACCTTGACGGCCGCGCAGGTCGACGGCGGACTGACACTGACCTCGTGGTACAGGGGCGGAGGTCATCCGGTTGCGGACCTCACGCTGACCGCGAGCGCGAAGGACCCGGTCACCGGCGCTGTGACGTCGGCGACGCCGCAGTCCATCACCGTGACGGATCCGCGGCCGACCAATTGGCCGTCGCACACAACCGCAGCAGCAAGCATAGGGAGCCTGGCAAACCAGGGCTTTGCGCAATTGCAGCAGCGCCTGGGATCGGACACCAGCACGCTCGCGACCACCGCGCCGCAGACGGCCTCTTGGTCGGGTCACGACACGGCCGGAGCGTCCCAGGCAGGCCAGACCTTTACGCTGCTGAACCAGTATCTGGCGGGTAGCTCCGGTCGGGTCGACGGCGGCCAGATCGCGGCAGCCATTTCGAATGGCGCGACCTCGACACAGAACTCGTTCCTGACAAGGCCTCAACACTAAAGCACTGTCGCACCCAGGCGTTCGACGCCTGGGTGCGGCATCCCCCGAGATTTTGGAAACGCCGGCAAAGGTGGCCGCGGCCGCACCCGCTAAGGACTCGTTGAAAAACCATTCTAGAACAGAGATGGTCGGATATTTCCGTTTACCAGCACTTCAATCGCATATCGTCCGATTAATCGCGGCGTTCGAGCTCAAAACGAGCTGCATATACGTCAATTTTCGGGCTCAACGTACGTGTGCATAAATCACAATTCGAAGCTTTTTTCGCCATTTTTGCTCATTAACCAACCGGCTCAGCAGTCGGGGGGCACTTTCCAAATATCCCGCTGCTTTGAAATCTCCTCGCGGTTCGAGGCACCAGTGCTTTGACATCTGCTTGCGCCTTTTGGCTGCGAGCAGGCGGTATGTCGCGCGCCTTCGAAATGCGCGGCATTGGAATTCCCAGTCTTTGGAAATGCATGAAAAGGAACACAACGCGGCCGGGTAGCCGCGAAGGGTAGAATAACAATATGGCGATCCAGAACGGAAATGCCCACGCCACAGATCTGGGGCTTCGAGCACTGGCTCTGTTTCTGCGTCTTCATGGCGTGAACACTGAACCCGATCAGCTCCGCGATCGCTGCGGAGACAATGGGATCGGCATCCGCGCAATGCTTCGTTGCGCGCGTGAATTCGGGGTCAAAGTCCGTGCGAGGACGATGGACTGGCCGCGGCTGGCGAGCATCCAGCTACCCGGAATCGTGTCGCTGCGCGACGGCGGATTTCTGCTTCTGGGAAAGATCGACGACCAGGTGGCGCTTGTGCTGCACCCGACCTCGTCGCATCCGCGCCAGATGACGCGTGCGGAATTCGAAGCGATCTGGGATGGCGGCTTGATTTCGCCCGGCTCACTGAGCCTCGCGCAACGCGCACTTCATGCATTTGCCGGCATCCGCGCCGGAGGCGTTGACGCCCTGATGCGTGCCCGCGACGGCTTGATGAAGGCCTCCGGCATCCTGATGCGCGGCCGTTTCGCCGCTCGCGGCGATATAGCGGATGAGGCGACGGATACCGAACCCACAGCCGCCAGCGTCGATTCCGAAGACGTTGATGAATCCGGCCTTATTGCACTGGCGATCCTGCTGCGTTGCCATGGCGTCGCTGCTGACCCAGGCCAAATCCGCCACCGGATGGGCGCGGCCCGCCTCGGTGTTACCGAAATCCTGCGCTGCGCCAAGGATTTCGGGCTCAAGGCAAAGGTGCAAAGGACGAGCTGGAACAGGCTTGCGGTCACGCCGCTGCCGGGAATTGCGCTGCTGCGCGACGGCAGCTTTCTGATCCTCGGCAAGGTCATCGACGACAAACTTCTGGTTCAGCGCCCGCTGTCCCCACGCCCCGAAGCAATCACCCAGGCTCAGCTCGAGGCGATCTGGGACGGTGGCATCATCCTGATGGCCCGGCGCGCGAGCCTGACGGATCTCGCGCGGCGCTTCGACATCGGGTGGTTCGTCGGCGCCATGCAAAAGTATCGCCGCTTGCTCAGCGAGGTGCTGGCAGCGTCGTTCTTCCTTCAGATTTTCGCCGTTGTCTCACCGCTGTTCTTCCAGGTGGTCATCGACAAGGTGCTGGTGCATCGAAGCATGAGCACGCTCGATGTTCTGGTCATCGGCCTTGTCGTACTGACTGTGTTCGAAGGGGTTCTTGAGACGCTGCGCGTTTATCTGTTCGCGCATACGACAAACCGCATCGACGTCGAGCTCGGTGCTAGGCTGTTCCGTCACCTGATGGCACTACCGATAGCCTATTTCCAGACTCGTCGCGTCGGTGATTCGGTGGCACGCGTCCGGGAGCTGGAGAACATCCGCCAATTCCTGACGAGTTCGGCGCTCACGCTGGTCATCGATCTTCTTTTCACGGTCGTGTTCCTTGTGGTGATGTTCTATTACTCGACGACGTTGACCTGGATCGTACTCGCGTCATTCCCGTTCTACATCGGCATATCGGCGGGCGCCGCGCCGCTATTCCGTGCGCGCCTCGATGAGAAGTTCAATCGCGGCTCTGAGAATCAAGCCTTCCTGGTCGAAAGCGTCACCGGCGTCGAGACTTTGAAGGCCATGGCGGTCGAGCCACAGATGCAACGCCGCTGGGAGGAGCAACTCGCCGGCTATGTGGCCGCAAGCTTCCGCGTGCTCAGCCTGAACAACACGGCCAGCCAGGCGGTTCAGATGATCAACAAGCTGGTCATCGCCGCGACCCTTTACTTCGGCGCGCGGCTGGTGATTGGTGGGGACCTGACCGTCGGCGAGCTCGTTGCGTTCAACATGCTGGCCGCGCGCGTCAGCACGCCAGTGCTGCGGCTCGCGCAGGTCTGGCAAGACTTCCACCAGGCCCGTCTGTCGATCGATCGTCTCGGCGACATTCTCAACACCATTCCGGAGCCGAGCTTCACTCCGGCTCGCGCGTCCCTGCCACCGATTCGCGGCCAGGTGAAGTTCGAGCGCGCTACCTTCCGCTACCGCATTGACGGCCCCGAGGTGCTGCACGACGTGTCCTTCAGCGTCGAGCCGGGCCAGGTCATCGGCATCGTGGGCTCGTCTGGCTCCGGCAAGAGCACCATCACCAAGCTGATCCAGCGTCTCTATGTTCCGGAGAGTGGACGCGTACTGGTCGATGGCGTCGATCTCGCAATGGTTGACCTGAGCTGGCTACGGCGCCAAATCGGTGTCGTGCTCCAGGAAAACGTGCTGTTCAACTGCACGATCCGTGACAACATCGCACTGGCCGATCCGGCCATGCCGATGGAACGCGTCATTGAGGCGGCAATGCTGGCCGGCGCGCACGACTTCGTCCTGGAACTGCCCGAGGGTTACGACACTATCGTCGGCGAACGCGGCAGCAGCCTGTCTGGCGGACAGCGCCAACGTATCGCAATCGCGCGCGCGCTGATCACCGACCCGCGCATCTTGATTCTCGATGAGGCGACCAGCGCGCTGGACTACGAAAGTGAGCGCGCGATCCAGCAGAACATGAGGCGGATTTCTGCCGGGCGGACCGTATTCATTATCGCTCACCGGCTATCGACTGTGCGCAATGCCAACCGGATCATCACTCTCGAACATGGCCGCATCGTCGAGGACGGCAGCCATGACGAGCTGATCCGCACCAACGGTCGTTACGCGAACCTTCACTATCTGCAGGCCGGTATCCATGACATCCGCTAGCCGCAACATCGTCCCGTTTCCGAAACGCGAACTTCGGCGCCGGGAACACGAAATTGCATTTCTGCCGGCGGCGCTCGAGATCGCCGAATCGCCGCCATCCCCGATCGGGCGCGCGATCGGAGCAAGCATCATCGCGATGTTTTGCATCGCGCTGCTGTGGGCGACGCTCGGCAGCGTCGATATCGTCGCCACCGCGACCGGCAAGATCGTGCCGGGCGGCCGCACCAAGCTGATCCAGCCGTTCGAGACGGGAGTGGTCCGTGCCATCCGGGTCCGCGACGGCCAGACCGTCAAGGCCGGCGACGTCCTGATCGAGCTCGACCCGACGATGACGGAAGCCGACCAGGAGCGCCAGAAGAGCGATCTGCTTGCGGCCGAGCTCGACGTCGCGCGATTGCGGGCCGCGCTCACGCCGGATCCGCTCGCTGCCTTCCGCGCGCCGCAAAACGCAAGTGCCGCCGAGATCGAAATGCATCGCCAGTTCCTGAGCAGCCAACGCGCCGAGCAAGACGCCAAGCTTTCGGAGATCGAGCGGCAGAAAGGTCAGAAGGAAGCGGAACGGGCGACCACATCGGCGAGCGTTGCCAAGCTGGAAGCGACCATCCCCGTGCTGCAGGAACGGGTCGATATCCGCAAGGGCCTCGTCGACAAGGCACTGGCGTCCAAGGTCGTCTATCTTTCCGAATATCAGGAGCTGGTCGCCATGCAGCAGGATCTCGTGCTGCAGAAGAGCCGGCTGCGCGAAGCCGATGCGGCGATCGCGCTACTGAAGGAAACAAAGGACAAGACTGCAGCGGAGTATCGACGCGCGACCTATGATGCGCTTGCGAAGGCCGAGCAGAAAGCTGCGAGCGCCGCGCAAGAGGTGGTCAAGGCGGATCGGCGCACGAAGCTCCAGCGTTTGACCGCACCGGTCGACGGCGTCGTGCAGCAACTCGCCGTTCATACGGTGGGAGGAGTGGTGACGCCGGCTCAGGCGCTGGCCGTGGTGGTTCCGAGCGAGAGCCAGCTCGAGATCGAGGCCATGCTGTCCAACCGCGACATCGGATTCGTCCATTCGGGGCAGAAGGCGGAGATCAAGGTTGATACCTTCAACTTTACACGCTACGGGCTGCTCCATGGCGACGTGCTCAGCGTATCGACCGATGCCATCACGCGCGACAGGTCGCAGGGCGGGTCGAATGACCGGACATCGGGCGCAGCCCAGAGCAGCAGCGAGCCGAAAGGTCAGGAGCTGGAATATGCCGCGCGTGTCTCGCTCGACCGGACGCACATGCAAGTGGAGGACAAGCTCGTCAAGCTTGGCCCGGGCATGGCGGTGACGGTCGAGATCAAGACTGGCACGCGCAGGATCATCAGCTATCTGCTCTCGCCGCTGGCACGGTACAAGCAGGAGTCTCTGCGCGAGCGGTAACGCGGGGTCGAATCGGGCCTGCGGATGACATGCCACCTCTCCTGCATGCGGGAGAGATGGCAAGGTTGATATTCGGGCGCGCTGGAACGAGGTAGCAATGGGCAGGTCGGCGAGGCAATTGCGCTGGAGTCGCCGGTCGATCGGCGCGTGGCGCTATCGACGCAGCGCCTCCAGCCGCGATTTCGCCTCCTGGATTCCCGCGGCGTCGGCCCTGGCATAAAGGTCTCGGGCTCTGCGCGCATCACCGCGTGTGCCGTAGGTACCCCATTTCGCAAGGACCAGTGGATCGTAGGTCTCTGCCAGCGCGAAGCTCGCCTGGGCACTGCCCATCTCGACGGCGCGCTCAAGCACGAGCCGCGCCGCGCCAACATCGCCCTGCCGGACCAGCGAGCTTGCCCGCGCAACCAGCGCCGCAGCCTCCGCAGCTTGCTCGGTACTGGGCTGGGCGACGCCGCGAGCTGGCGTCGCCGGAGCGCGTTCGGTAACGGGGTTAGCGGCGACCTCGATGGGTTTATCGCGCGCAGTCGAACCAGTGGTGGCGAGATCTGACGCAGCGCTCTGTGCCGACGCGAGATTCTGCCCCAGCCGCTCCGCCCGATCGGGTACTTCGGCTGCCTTACGAAGCGACGACGCGCCATTTGCTGTGCCCTGTCCAAGCCCCGCCACTTCGTTTCCGGCCCTGCGACCCTGGGCCTCATACGCTCGGATCGCACCTCGCAACAGCGAGAGGCCCTGTGCCTGCGCGTCTGCCCTTGCAAGCAACTGCTTCAACTCGGTAGCGCTGGCCTCCGCCGTCTGCTTCTGCAGCACGGCTTCCTCGCTGGCCTTTGCCGCCCGCGCAGTCTGGGTTTCGACGTCGCGCCGCACCGCCGCCAGGTCCTGCCCCAACCGCGCCGACCGTTCACGCTCCTTTTGCAGGTCCGCCGCGCTGCTCTGCCCTGCCGCCATGAGCCGGGACGCCTCCTCGCCTGCCTTGGGCACCAGAACAGTCTTGGCCTCGACGTTGCGCTGCGCTCCCGTCAAATCCTGCTCCAGCCGCGCGGACCGCTCACGCTCCTTCTGCAGGTTGGCCGCGCTGCTCTGCTCTGCCGCGTTCAGCCGGGATATTTCCTCGCTTGCTTTCGTCACGAGCGTAGTCTTGGCCTCGACGTCGCGCCGCGCCGCCGCCAGATCCTGCTCCAGTCGCACAGACCGCTCGCGTTCCTTTTGCAGGTCTCCCGCGCCGCGCTTCTCTTCCGCTTTCAGCCGGTACGTTTCCTCGCCTGCTTTCGTGACCAGCGCAGTCTTGGTCTCGATGTCACGCCGCACGGCCGCCAGATCGCCCTCCAGCCGCGCGGACCGCTCTCGCTCCTTTTGCAGCGAGCTCTGCAACTCTGCCGTGCTGCTTTCCCTCTCCTGCTTCAACCGGGAAACCTCCTCGCTTGCTTTGGCCGCCCGCGCTGTTTCGGTCTCGGTATCGCGGCGCGCGGCCGCAAGATCCTGCTCCATCCGCGCGAATCGCTCACGGTCCTCAGGTGTGAGTTTGCGAGCCGAAGCCGTGTCATTTGCAGCCGCCTGGCGGAGCTCTGCCGCTTCATCTGCGGCTTTGCGGGCCTGGGCTTCGTGCGCATAGATCGAGCTCCGCGACAGGGAGAGCTCTTGTGCTAGCGCGTCGGCTCGTTCGCGCGCTTGTTTCAGCTCGGCAGCTCCGGCGTCCGCCGCCCGCTTCTGCCGCAAAGCATCATCCTTCGTCGTTGTTGCCAACGCGGTCTGGGCCTCGATATCGCGTCGCGCTGCCACCAAATCCTGCTCCAGCTGCGCGATCCGCTCTCGTTCCCCTTGCAGGACCGACTGCAGCTCCGCAGCGCCGCTCTCCTGCGTTCCTTTCAGCCGGGAAGCTTCCTCGCCTGCCTTTGCCGCCAGTGCAGTCTGAGTTTCGGCGTCGTGGCGCGCTGCCTTGAGATCCTGCTCGAGCTGCGCGGATCGCTCGCGCTCCCGTTGCAGATCCGCCACGCCGCCGGCCCCCGCCGCTTTCAGCTGGGACGTTTCTTCGCCTGCTCTTGTCGCCAGTTCGGTCTGAGTTTCGATATCACGCCGCGCTGCCGCTAGATTCCGCTCCAGCCGCTCCGCCCGCTCACGCGCCTCTTGCAGCGAGTTCAGTAACTCGGTGCTGCCCTGCGCGGCTTGCTTCACCCGGGCAGCCTCCTCGACCGCTTTGTCCGCCAACGCGGCCTGGGTTTCGACATCGCGTCGCGCCGCAGCAAGACCCTGCTCCAGCGACTCGGCCCGGTAGCGAGCCTGCTCGAGACGTTGCAGCAACTCGATATCACCTCTTGCATTCGTGAGTTCGCAGGACAGGGTCTCCGCCCAGTTGTGTTCCCGTTTCGAAGCCTGTCCCGTATCGTTGGCAGTCGCTTGGACAACCCGCACCGATCTCTCGTTGCCGCCTCGGCTCGGCGGCACGACTTCGGACTCTGGCGCTTCGATGGAACCGAGATCGCTGGCAGCCGCCGCATGCTGTGCTTCCGCTGACGGCCGCGCCAGATCTGGGAAGGCCCGCGTTTCCGGCGCCCACGCCATCGCGAGCATGGCAACGGTCGTCCACAACAGCGCGGATCGTCCGGCTTTGGACAGCGGCCTGCGCGACCAACCTGCGATGGCGCAGAGGGCACTTACTTTGTCCTTGAGGATTACCGTGCCCATCCGCAATCACCCGTCGCATGGCGACACGATCTGTTGAGGTGCCGCATTATGCGCCACACCTCCGGGCGGAGCCTAGAACCCGCATGGAGGACCCTCCCACCCCTTTCGGGTTAGGCCGTGGATCAAGGCTTCACATAGGACCAGCCCTTCTCCTGCAGTTCCATCACGCGCACGACGCCCGACTTCACCACCTCCGCCTGGCGAACAATCGGGATGTCCTTGTTCTCGGCCTTGTGCATCTTTTCCTGGGTATTGCCACAGGCCTTGAACGAGACCTCCGGCGTGCTCAGCGCCATCTCCTCGAGACGGGCCTTCACCGGCGACGTGTCGTCGCGCAACATGTGCAGGCCGGGTCCGAACGTGACCACCTCGACCTTCACCTTCTCGCCGAGATCCCTGTAGTATTGTGCAACGTTCGTTGCGTTGTTGAGCGCGAGATTCATGGCGGCGGGGTCGTTCGTGTTCACCTGTAAGATCAGGTTGTGCGACTTGCCGCTGGATGGAATCCGGGCGTTGGCATTGAGAGGAGATCGGTCCTTGTTGTGAGTGGTCGCGCTGCGTGCGACGTGGACCTGTCGTGCAACATGATGCTGGTCCGCAGTGGGGTTCGCTGTTGTCGGTGTCCAGTACCGTCCGCCGCCTTGCTCCGCCGCAGCGTATGAAGCGGCAATCAGGACCGTTGCGGCTCCGATGATGGTAACCTTCGCAATATGTTGAAACACGCGCATGATGCATCTCCTACATGCCATTGAAATCTTCTACCTATTGGGTCTCGCAGTCGGTTGTGGCCACCTGCAGGGAGCGGTGATCTTCGCGCGCACCGCATCCAACCCGCCCAACGGGAACTCCACATCAAGCGCTGGTCCGGTCCGAGGTGCTAGGTGAATATGGAGATCTCCGCTGTCCGGAAGGGACTGCAGCAAGCGGATCACGTCGCCGCCGAACGCGACTCCGGTCCCGGACGCCGGCACGGTTGCCGCGATCTGCTGCGGCTGACCGTCGTTGACACGATACGACATCGCATATCCGTCGCCGCGACCGGCCATGCGGGATCCGGCGACGATCAGCTCGCTTCGTCCGCCATGGCAGCGGATCGAAAGCGTCATTCCGCCTTCGCCGACACCATCGCGCGATGACGTCGTGGCGGTGGCTACCGGTGAATAGTCGAGGGGCGAGGTCGTCAGGCTGACGACCCAGTTGCTACCCTGGTTCGCCTGGGACGGCGCTGACGTCCGCGGCGCCTTCTGGGAACACTCCAGCCCGTCGGGGCGCTCCATGGTGGGGCAATCGCGAAGCTGGGCGATCTGACGCTGTCCTGCCGCCTGCGCCGAAGCAATGCCGTTCGCGAGCAAAATTCCAGATACGAGGCGGATCGCCGCGGGCTTCATTGCGATGGATTGCCGGCACGCGGCTCACGATCAAGCCACGCCTGCGCCGCGGGGAAGCGGGTCAGGCCGGGAACGGTCGCCGCGAGATTGATCGTCTTCCACTTCTGGTCGAAGCCCGGCTGCTGCAGCTTGTCAATCCGCGAGAACAGATACTCCACGAAGCGCTCGAGGCGCTCGTAGCGGTTCGATTTCGCTGGAAAATTGAAGGCCACCAGGGCGGTCGGCACCGCGATCGTCGTGATACGTTCGCCCTGCTTGATCAAATTGGGGTATTCCGCGGCATCGAGCGAGGCGGGAAGATAGAAGTCCTCGAACTTCTTGTCATAGGGGACGGGCAGGAACTTGAACCCCGGCTCCCAGCGGCCGCGTACAAAGGCATCCACCGGCTTCGACGTGATGAAGACGACTGCGGCCATCTCGCCCTTGCGCATCTGCTCGAGCGCGACCTGATGAGGAATGAAGGTTTTTTCCACGTCGAGGCCAAGGCGGCTGAAGATCAGCGGCCCCGAATAGGCAGCGGCGGTCCCCAAATTGTTGAAGTTGACCTTCTTGCCGGCGAGATCGCTCAGGCGCTGAATCTCGGGACGAACGAAGATATGCAGTTCGGACGGAAACAGGTTCAGCACGTAAGCCAGCCGCTGCTGGATATCTCGCACTTGGCTCTTGTACTCCTCGAGCGCGTCGGAATTGATGATGGCGGCATCGATGCCGCGCAGATAGAGCAGTGAGTTGACGTTCTCGGTCGGACCGCGTGTCACGACCGGCAGAACGTGCAGCTTGTCGCCATCGTCCACCACGCGGGCGATTTCCGATGCCAGACGTATCGGCGCGCCCTCGAGCAGACCTCCGGCGAGGCCGACCGTCCAGGCGTTCATCGTCACTTGCGGCTTTTGCGGCGGCGGCTCACGGCGCAATTGACGCGGCGCAGGCTGCGTCTGTGCATCGACGAGGCAGAATGGAACTATCGTGAGCAAAGTGGCCAGCGCCGCCGACGCGAGCAACGAGCGCAATCTTTCCGTTGCGGTTCGCGTCCCACCTGCAAGTGTCTGTCCCATGGGGATTCCCCACTTCCCCGATCTGTCATTCTGTCGCAGTCTCATGCAGCTCGCGTGCCCGCGCTAGTCCCCCGCATGGGGGAGCCACCTCCTCCTTCCGGACTATGCGGAGCACCTACCCCGACGCCGCCGCGGCGAGGGATCGATCAATCGTTTGCAAGACATCGGAGCGAACCTCGATCACCACAGGCCCCTTCGCCGACATCGATTCGGCCACGACATCGGCGGCCTCTGCCGAGTTCGCAATCGTATAGCCCTGCGCGCCGAAGGCGCGCGCCAGGGCGGCGAAGTCGGGGTTGCACAGGTCCGTCCCCCAGGGACGTTTCGGAAATGCGCGCTCCTGATAGGTGCGGATGGTACCGTAGGATTGGTTGTTGGAGATCACGATCTTGATATTGAGCCGGCGGGCAACGGCAGTGGCCAACTCGTTTCCGGTCATCAGGAAGCCGCCGTCTCCGCAAAACGCAACCACATGGCGATCCGGGTAGCGCAGGCCCGCGGCCAAAGCGGAAGGCACGCCACTGCCCATCGCGCCGCAGGCGGAGCCAAGCATCCGGGCCAACGGCGTCAGGCGGAAGATACGGTGGACCCAGACGGCAAAATTGCCGGAATCCGTCGTAACGACACCATCCGCCGGGAAACGCCTGGCGATGGCCGCCACCGTATGCCCCAGCACATCGGTGCCGGGAACACGCTGCTCGGGCCACGCGTGCACCGCCTGCCGCGTCTTCGCTACGACTTCGATCCAATCGCCGCGCTCGCGCGACGCAACCGGCAGGTCGAGCCAGGATCTGACGAAAGGATGCGACGACGCCACGATCGGCAAATCGGTATGGAAGTGCGTCCCGATCGCGCCAGGATCGGGGTAGACATGAGTCAGCGTCTGACGCGGTGGCGATTGCCGCGGGAAGCGGAATCCCAGCGAGGACAGCTCGCCGAGCCGCGTCCCGATCGCCACGATCAGATCGGCGCGCTCAAAGAATGCCACGTGCGCCGGCGAGGTGAAGAAGCCGAGTTGCCCGATCCACAGGCGGTGATCGTTCGGAAATTGATCCTGCATCTTGGCGGTCACTGTGACCGGCGCATTCCAGCGTTCGCTCAACTTGACCAGGTCCTCGCGAAATTCAGCAGTCCGGCACTCGCCTCCAACCAACAGAATCGGCCTCTCCGCCTTGGCAAACAAGGCGGCCGCCTGCTCTACGGCGGCGCGGCTGGGCTCGGGCCGCGCGACACCATGAACCCTGGCCGACAGTTGATTAGCGTCCATCTCCAGAACATCCTGGGGGAGTTCGATCACCACCGGCCCGGGCGTGCCGCCAAGTGCCGCGGAAAATGCGCGCGCCATCATTTCGGGCACTTGGGCCGCCGAATGGATTCGCGTCGACCACTTGATGAGCCCGCTGAACGTCCGCCCGGTTTCGATCTCCTGCACGGCGTCACGGTTGAGGTCGGGTGTATCGACCTGACCAACCAGCACGACGAGAGGAATCGCCTCTTGCGCGGCCACATGCAAGCCAAGCGTCGCGTTGGATGCACCCGGTCCGCGACTGACCATCACCACGCCGGCCCGGCCGGTGAGTTTGGCGTCGGCAACAGCAGCAAGTGCAGCGTTACCCTCATGGCGGCAGGTTACGAGATCGATGTCATCGCGTTGGTAGAGCGCGTCAAGCAGCGCCAGAAAACTCTCGCCTGGCACACTGAAGGCGCGGTCGACGCCGTGCGCGACAAGACTATCGACGATCAGATCCGCAACCCGGAACGTCATGCGGCTCAATCCCCCTGCAATCACGCCGCAAGCTTGACGGTGTGCGCGTAGTCCCAATAGAGCTGCCGCGCCCGCGCATAGAACGGCCCGGGCGCGAGCGACCGGTCGTCGATCCGGATCACCGGAGCGACTTTGGCGAAATTGCCGCTCGAGAAGATCTCGTCCGCGGCAAGGAAATCCGCGTAGCGCAGCGTGGCCTCCACCACGGTGACGCCGTCGCCGCGCAACAGTTCGATCACCCGCTGCCGGGTGATGCCGTTGAGGAAGGTGCCGTTGGGGGTCGGCGTATACACCACACCACCCTTCGCCATGAATACGTTGGCGTTGCCGAACTCCGCGACATTGCCGAGCATGTCCAGCATCAGGCAGTTCTGGAAGCCGCGGGAGGCGGCCTCGATCAGCGCACGCGAGCAGTTCGGATAGAGACAGGCGGCCTTGGCACCGACCGGCGCGCATTCGGCCGTCGGCCGGCGGAACGGCGACAGCGTGATCGCGTTGCCGACCGGCTTTGGCAGCGGCGCCTCGTAGATGCAAAGACACCAGTTCATCGTATCAGGATCGAACAGTACGCCGCCGCCCACTCCATTCTGCGGCCAGTACATCGGGCGGATGTAGAGCTCGGCATTGGGCGGGAAGCGCTTGATGCCTTCGTACGCAAGACCGAGCCAGGTATCGAGATCGATGAGGGGCTTGAGCCCGAAATTGACCGCGGAATGATTGACCCGGGCGCAATGGAGATCGAGATCGGGGGTCACGCCTTCGAACGCGCGGGCGCCATCGAACACAGTCGAGCCGAGCCAGAGCCCATGGGTGCGAGGCCCCATGAGCGGCACATTGCCTTCATGCCACTCGCCTTGGAAGAATGTCCAAGTGCGTGAATAGCTGACGGGCTTGATGTCGGGAAACATGACGACACTCCATACAAGCAACCGAGCTAAGGTCCGTAGATCACCAGTTCACTGTCAGATAAGTCGGCGAGCCGGGGACGCTGCGGACCTTTAAAAAATTTGCGGCGGTTGCGCTCCCGGTAGTGGCCAACCAGGTAGTCGTGGCGGCCGTTGGCGTCGAGAGCAACCATGACCACTCCGCGCCGAAGCAGGAAGCGGCCGATGGCGCCGGCACATGTGATATAGTCGGCGACGTCGCGGCAATAAATCAGCTGCATCGCCGGCGGCGCGATCCGCTCTTTGATGCGCATCGTCTGCAAGATGAAGGGGAAGGCGCGATTGTCAGCCGTACGACACACGATGCCGAGGCAACCGTAGGCTGCGTGCCGCGCCAGAATCGCGATGTCGATTTCGGACAAGCCGTCGACCAAGCCTGCGCCTTGCGGCACGATTTCAACACGCATGCCTTTCGTCGCGCGCGACAGTACCGGGAACGAGAAGAACAAGCCGCGGCAATATGCGCGAAAACCTTGGGCCTCGATGGTCGGCCAGGTCCACCTCGCCGGACTGATGTTGACGTAGGTAACATGCTCGTGGCGCTGTGCGACCTTCGTCAGCATCGGCGCGTAGGCGCGGTAGGCCGGCTCCACGTACCAGCTCGAGAGATTGCAGCGAATCGATGGATTACCGCCATCATCGCGTGCAATGTAGATCAATAGCAGAGCGCCGACGGGCGTCCCCTCATGCTCAAGCATATAGCCGAAGCGCGGAAAACCTTCGGGGACCTCCCGCGCCAGCTGGCGTTTGAGTCCGGCTACCCACCAGTCGCGCGAATGGCGGACGAAACCATCCGCTAAAAAGTCGGCGATGGCGTCCAGATCCGATATTTCAATCTCGCGACATCGGATCATCGCGCTAGCTCCGCCATGACATCCAATCCCACTTCCTTGTCAGCGCATCCGCGGACGCTTGGCGAGCGCGCCGCAGTCGTAATGCGAATCCACAATTGCCGCGATCTGACGGCCGTGATCAAAGGACAAAGTCCCGGTTATGGAAAGAGCACCGTCTCGTGCCTTTTCTGGTTACGCTGCAGCCTGCCCCGGCCTTGTTCGAGAGCTCCTGTTGATGATCGGCGGCCTTGAGCGTCCAGCTCGCTGTGACGCCATGTACAATAGCCAGTTGCGATAGACGCGCTTGGCCGCCGGATGCCAGGCGTTTCTCAACCCCTTCGCCAACTGATCGGCCGGGAAACCGGCGAAATACTCCGCACACCGGTCGGAAACCGCCTTCCGCCGGTAATCGGTCAGCATCGCTTCCGCCGCTGCACCGAAATAGCCCCTTGGTACAGACGGACAGACGTCGTTCTCGCCGCGGAGGAAGCGACCCATGTCCCTTCTGAATTCGCCCAGCAGGCTCTGGGTGTCGTATTCCGGGTGGCCCTGGAAATGAACGAACAGGCTCTTCTTCTGCTGCTTGACGAAGCAGTCGACGCCGGTCGCTGCGGACTTGGAGAGGACGGAATAGCCGCAGTCCGCGAGTTCCTCCTCCCTCACCTCATTCCAACGGGCGTGCGGTGTTCTGAAGGTTGCCGGAATTTCGCGCATCAGGAGATGGTCGCTCGCCTTCGTTTGCGCGAACACACCAATGCACTTGGCAGGCAGCTTGCGACGCTCCACGCCATCCATGTGCAGCACGGCCCCATGGACGGCCAAGCAGGAATATACGGATGAGGTCGTGTTTTCCGTGGCCCAGTCGATGATCTGAGCAAGGCTGTTCCAGTACGGCTCATCAATCAGGTGGGCCGCTTTCGGTTCCGCGCCGGTCACGATTATCCCATCGAGCCTTCCCATCAAGAGATCGTCGGTGGCGCGATAGTAGCGACGCACGTAGTCGCGGCCCCAGTCGGAACGCGGTGTCGCTTCCATCGTGTAAAAATGCATCCTGACGACGAGGCTGCCAGCCGCCGCCTCAAGCAGGTCGAACAGCTGGCGCTCGGTGGACATCAGGGCGGCGTCGGGCATGTTGTTGATCAAACCGATATCGAGGCACTCGACCCGGTTGCCTGGTGCCGCTTTTGCGCCGGCGACCTCGCCAGGCGCTCTCGATGGCAGGTGGTGGTCGTAGGCGTCTATATCGATAAGGACGGGCATTGTGATGCCTTCATTGCTGACGTGGATTCACGCTGCGGCGCGGAGCGCCTGATCGAGATCCGCGATGATGTCGTCCACGTGCTCGATTCCGACGCTCAACCTGATCATCTCGGGTCGTACTCCTGCCTTCTCCTGCTCTGCGGGTGACATCTGCCGGTGCGTGGTCGAGGCCGGATGGCAGGCGAGCGATTTGGCGTCGCCGATATTGACCAGCCGCTTGACCAGCTTGAGCGCATCGTAGAACCGCTTGCCGGCCTCGAACCCTCCGGCCACGCCAAAAGTCAGCAGCGAACACGCGCGGCCACCCAGATACTTCTGCGTCAGCGCGTAATAGGGATTGTCAGGGAAGCCCGTGTAGTTCACCCATCCGACGCGACGGTCGTCGCGCAGGAACTGCGCGACCTTCGCGCCATTCTCGACGTGCCGCTCAATCCGCACCGCCACCGTCTCGATGCCCTGGAGCAGCAGGAAGGCATTCAGCGGCGCCAAAATGGCGCCGGTGGTTCGCTGCGAGACGGCACGGCAACGCGCGATGTAGGCAGCGGCACCGTAGCGTTCGGCGAAAACCAGCCCGTGATACGATTCCTCCGGCTCATTCATCATCGGAAAGCGCTGGCGATGGTCCGCCCATGGGAATTTGCCGCTGTCGACGATAATGCCGCCGAGCGTGGTGCCGTGCCCGCCCATGAACTTGGTCAGCGACTCCACTACAATGTCGGCCCCGTAGTCGATCGGCCGCAGCAGCATCGGCGTTGCCACCGTGTTGTCGACGATCACCGGCACGCCGTGCCTGTGGGCGGCCTCGGCGATCGCCTCGATGTCGCAGACATTGCCCGCCGGATTTCCGACACTCTCGCAGAACACTGCGCGGGTATTGTCGTCGATCAGCCGTTCCAGGCTCGCTGGCCGGTCGTCCTCAGAAAAACGAACCGTGATGCCCTGCCTCGGCAGGATGTGGGCGAACAGCGTATGGGTGGTGCCATAGAGCTGCGGCACCGAGACGATGTTGCTGCCCATCTCTGCGAGGTTGGTTACCGAATAGTTCATCGCGGCCTGGCCGCACGCCACGCTGAGCGCCTCGATACCTCCCTCCATTGCGGCGACGCGCCGCTCGAGTACCGCGTTGGTCGGATTGCCGATCCTCGTATAGCGGAAGCCATCGACTTCAAGATTGAAGAGCGCGGCGCCATGGTCGGCACTGTCGAAGGCGTACGAAGCGGTCTGGTAGATCGGCACCGCAACGGACTTGGTGGTCGGTTCGATGTCGTAACCGCCGTGGATGGCGAGCGTTTCTCGTTTCATGGAGGCTTGCCCTTCGGCTCTCCGGTCTCGGGCGACCTCTGGACTTCCTAAGCGCATTACGATTCCTCGGGTGCTGACGCCGTCTACATTTCGCTCCGCGGGAAGCCGAGCAGGTCCCGTACCCCTGTCGGCCACCTGGCGACGTCTTTTCCGTGGGTATGGAACATCGCGACCGCGAGTCGATCCATGCCGAAGGCCACGCAGGCGGTGTGGGCCGGCTCGCCGTTCGAATCGGCGATGCCCCAGGTGGTGCCGAAGTGATCGCGATGATAATTGAAGCTCATGCAGGCGGTCGGCCGCTCCTCGGATCGCAGCGGTACCAGCAACTCGAACTTCAACGACTGCTGCTTTTGGCTCACCGCCATCATCTGGCCGACCCGGCCGAAGAACGGATCGCTGGCGTAGTCGACCTTGAAGGCCAACCCGAGATCGCGGGCGATCTCCTGGGCGCGCACGATCCAGCGCTCGCGGAACGCGGAGACGTGGTCCGCGCTGCCGATGCAGACATATTCCCGCATCCTGAAGGATTGCAGCCGGTCGAGATGGCGCGAGGGCTCTCGACGAAAGCAATCAGCCGCCACATCGAAGCACCAGCCGCCCGGCGGCACGCGACCACGGCTCGCCGCGATCGGGTATACCGGATAGCAGGCGGCCGGCGACAGAACGAGGTCAGCGGGTGACAGCGACGAGGTCCAGTCGCCGCCAGCGTCGAACCGGCCGACCGCCGCGTCGATCTCTCTCTCCGTGCCATGCAGGCCGCAGACGCAGCCGAGCAGATTTGGAAAACTTTTCAGATAGCCCGACCGCTCGAGCTGCGCGCGGCTCATGACCGGAGGGAAGCGCATGACCTCGGTGTCTGGCTCGCGATGCCGCGTGATCACTGCAGCGAGCCGCTCCACGACGTCTTCATACAGCGCAGTGCGGCCGTAGACTCCGGGAGAACCCATCTGGTGGAACAGCGAATCGGCCAGATGATCGAGCGGATCAGGTGACAGCGGTGCGGATTCCACCGGTGCAGCAAACATCGCGACGTTCACATCAAGCCCCTTTCGTTCGAGAACCAAAGTCAATCGCGCAGCGATGCCGGCACGGCGCTCAGGAGCGTGGCGCCACCCATGCTGCTAAGGATGCGGTCGTTGTTGATCATGATCGGAGCCGAAAGCACGTCGCGGAGGTGACGACCGATGCTGACGTCGGTGTCGTTGCGATACCCAGAGAGCCCGCAGGCACGCATTGCATGCATGACGGTCGAAACCGCGAGCTCGGAGGCTTCCACCTTGAGGAGGTTGATCGACGACTGGAAGTCGACCGACGACACTGCGCGCTCGTCACACTGGCGAGCTGCATAGGCATCGGCGTTCACGGCGATGATGGCGCGCAGCTTTGCCAGCGTCATTTTGGCCGAGGTAAAATGCGCAGCGCCGGGAGGCATGTTGCCGCCGGCTCCGCGGGCAGCCTTGCGAATGAAGAGCTGCGCCCGGTCGACCGCTGCGGCCGCGATCCCTGCCCAGACCGAGGACCAGCACAGATGCGCAGTGGGCGTCATCGTCTGCGCATGGATCTTGTCGTAGGCCACGGGAAATATCTGCTCAGCCGTCCCCTTGAACTCCAGCTTGAAACCCGCGCTACAGGTCCCGCGCATGCCGAGCGTCTCCCATGCGAGCGTGGGCTCCAGCGTGTAGTCGTCCCGGGTCATCGCCAGAAGCACCTGATCGGAGCCGGCTGCATCGTCGGAGCGGCGAGCGATGGTGACGATGCCGTCGGCCTGGGCGCCATAGGAAATGACCGTCGCGTCCCGTACCAGCGAGATCTCGGCGCCCTCGCGCTCCACCGCGGCCGAGCTGAAACGAATGTTACCGCCGTTCTGGCCTTCTGTCGTCGATGACGCTAGCAGCAGCTGTTCGTCCGCGACGCGACGCATCAGCGTTTCGTGCCAACGGCTGCCCGCTCCGTGGCGGACCAGGCAGGCGATCTTGGTTTGATGCATCGCGAAGATCATCCCCGCGGAGCTGCACGCGCGGCCGAGCGCGTAGCATATATCGGCCACTTCGGAGATCGACGCACCATCGCCGCCGAACTCGACTGGGATCTGGGTGCCCAGAAGTCTCTCGTTGCGGGCCGCGTCGATCGCCTTTTGTGGGAAGCGCGCCTCGCGGTCGACAATTTCGGCCTCAGCGGCCGCAGCCGCCGCGACGGCGGCCGCCCGCTCACTGAACGATGCGAGGTCGCGAGGGAATGCGGCTCGCCTGTTTTCCACGGCCAAGTTGCGCATCTGGACTTCCTGCACGTTCATGCCCCAACCTCCGGTTGATGGTCCGCCGATCCCACCACGTCGAGACGACGTCAGCGCGATTTCGATAGCGGCAACCTAACCGACCGTCCTTGCGGCGTCGGCAGGGCAAAGGTGGACGGGCGGGGGCAAAGGTGGAAGTCGCCGAGAACGAATTTCCGGGCGGGGTACCTCGGAAGTGGAACTGTTGGCCTCTACTGACCCGCGCTACGCTCAGGTAGCGTCACATCTGTCGTGATCTGCAAATGTCGACTGATGAGCGGAGGTGAAATGCAACAATTGACCGCCAGTATTCAAGACCGTGTGCTTTCGGTCGTCAAAGCCGTCCTCAAGGAGAACGCGATCACCGCCGATGTCCACTCGGAATCGCGCCTGGTCGATATCGGATTGGACTCGATGGATATGGTCGCACTGATGCTCAAGGTCGAAGCCGAATTCGATCTCACACTTCCGCAGCCCGAAATCACACCCGAGAACTTCCAATCGGTGAAGACACTGGAGGTATTGGTTCTCAATCAACTCGGCCCCGCGGCGGCATAAGAAATTTGGACAGAGATGCTTGCTCGGCGAACGAGCGTCCACATGGTCAGATCATGAAAGCAGGTGTGATTGAGCCCAGCGCTAGCCGCGAAATGCGACGGGGCCCCTCCGCCGCCAAAGCCTGGCTAAAGGCCATCGAGCTGACGTCGCGGATCGAAGTCGAGCCGAAGCGGCTCTTCGTGCACGTTGTTGACGAATGGGCTCGGCGCCAACCCGGTCGTCCCGCATTGCTCTCGGACCACCAATCCTACACTTATGGCGAGCTCAGCGCCCGCACCAACCAATATGCGCGCTGGGCGCGCGAGCTCGACATCCGCACCGGCCGTATCGTCTGCCTGATGATGCCAAACCGGCCGGACTATATTGCCTGTTGGCTCGGAATCACCAGCATTGGCGGCACCGTGGCACTGATCAACACAAGGCTGGTCGGCCAGTCCCTCGCCCATTGCATCGACATTGCGCGCGCCGACCAGATCGTCCTTGCCGCCGAGTGCGTCGATGCGTTCGAAACCGCACGGCCACACCTCAGTCGCGCGCCGCAAATCTGGCGCCTCGGTCCCGGCGTCATCGGCGGCGATCTGGACGCCGCACTCGCAGCCGGAGATCCGCACCCGCTGTCCGCCGCCGAGCGCGGCAATGTCACGATCGATGGACGCGCCCTGCTGATCTACACCTCAGGCACCACTGGGCTACCGAAGGCTGCAAACGTCAGCCATCGCCGAATCCTCAGCTGGGGCGGATGGTTCGCCGGGCTGACGGACGCGTCCATCGACGACCGCCTCTACAATTGCCTGCCGCTATATCATTCGGTGGGCGGGGTCGTCGCCACTTGCAGCATGCTTCGCGCCGGCGGTTCGGTCGTGATTGCGGAGAAGTTTTCCGCTCAGGATTTCTGGGACAACGTCACGAATTTCGACTGCACGGTCGTCCAATATATCGGTGAACTGTGCCGCTACCTTCTGAACGCGCCGGCCTCCGGGCTGGAGGTCGCACACCGGCTTCGGCTTGCCGTGGGCAACGGATTGCGCGGCGACATCTGGGAAGCGTTCGCGAAGCGGTTCGCGATACCGCAGGTCCTCGAATTCTATGCCGCCACGGAGGGCAACTTCTCGCTGTTCAACGTCGAGGGAAAACCCGGCGCGATCGGCCGCATTCCGCCGCTCCTGGCACATCGCTTTCCCGCCGCGATCGTGAAGTTGGATGGGGAGTTGGGCGGCCCGGCCCGTAGCGACGACGGGTTCTGCATCGCCTGCGCCCAACGCGAGCCCGGAGAGGCGATCGGGCGCATCGGCACCGCAGATCGAGGCGGCGGACCTTTCGAAGGCTACACCGACGGGGCCGAGACCGAGAGGAAGATTCTGCGCGACGTCTTTGCGAAAGGCGACGCCTGGTTCCGGACCGGCGATCTGATGCTTCGCGATGAGCATGGCTACTTCTACTTCGTCGACCGGGTGGGCGACACTTTCCGCTGGAAGGGCGAGAATGTCGCGACGAGCGAGGTGAACGACGCGATCAGAGACTGCCCGGGTGTACTTGACGCCACGACCTACGGGACTGTCGTCCCCGGCGCGGACGGGCGCGCCGGGATGGCGGCCCTGGTGACAGATCAGGATTTCGATCTCGACGTCTTCGCGGAGCATTTGTCGCATCGGCTCCCGGCCTACGCCCTTCCGGTCTTCGTCAGATTCTGCCGGGAGCTCGATGCGACCGAGACCTTCAAGCAGCAGAAGCAGCGATTAATCCGGGAGGGATTCGATCCCTCCATGGTGAGCGACCGCCTGTTCCTGCGCGACGCGGCGAGTGGCGACTATCGCTCGATCGACCCGGCCGTCTACGCACGCATCGTGGACGGTGGGATTAGACTTTAGAGCACGGTCGATCAGGAGAACCGTGTAGCGTTTTCCGAAAAGATCGTGCTCAAAACAAGGAGCTAAAGCGCGATGAGAACTAATCAAAATCTCATCGCGCTTAGGACCGGCCCAGAAGGCCATTTTTGAAGAGGTGAAACGTCCATGTCGGTAAAGTCGAGAATATTCGCGGCGATGCAGCAGATCGCTGACGAACAGAAGGTCAAGCTTCCGCCCCTCAACGACGATCTGACCCTGCACGACACCGGATTCGATTCGCTCGCCTTCGCGATTCTGGTCGCGCGGCTTGAGGATGATCTCGGCGTCGATCCCTTCACCATCGCGGACGACGCCGCCTTCCCGTCGACCGTCGGCGAGTTCATCCGAGCCTACGAGAATGTCCCCGCCTGATATCTTGTCGTTACGCGAATATCTCGGCCCGGAGCTAACGGGCCGGACGATTTCTGATGCGAAGCACGTCGTATCGCTGACCGGCATTCGCGCGCAGAGCTGTCTGGCCGGCAGATCCAGCGAGCTGTCCGGCCGCTCGGTGCTGCTTGCAACGTCGGGACAGCTTTTGTCAGCACTTGCGATGATCGAGCTCGATGGCGTCGCCCGCCGCATGCTGCTGTGTCCGCCCGACCTCGATCCGGGTCACATCAAGGCACTGCTCGCGCAGGCCGAGATTGACGCCATCGTCACCGACCAGCCGCTGCGCGGATGTGGTGCCATCGGGTGTCTGATGATGGCCGTCGGGCTGCCAGAACCGGCGGGCGCGGAATCGAAGACCGAATGCGCGACCGAATGGCTGATGCTGACCTCGGGCACTTCAGGACTGCCGAAGATCGTCAGCCATACGCTCGACGGACTCGCCGGTGCGATTGTCGCGGACGGGCCTGTACGCTACCGAAACGCGACCTGGGCGACGTTCTACGACATCCGTCGCTATGGCGGCCTGCAGATATTCCTGCGCGCCGTGATCGGTGGCGGATCGATAGTGCTGTCCGTGCCCGGGGAAGCCATCGGCGATCACGTGACTCGGCTGCGCGCGGGCAGTGTCACCCACATTTCCGGCACGCCATCGCACTGGCGCAAGCTCTTGATGAGCGGTGCAGCCGCCGATTTCTCGCCGCGCTATGTCCGCCTGTCCGGCGAGATCGCCGACCAGGCGGTGCTAGACAGCCTCGCCCGGGCGTTTCCCGATGCATCGGTCGGTCATGCCTATGCGTCGACGGAGGCCGGCGTCGGCTTCGCGGTCGACGACGGGCACGAGGGTTTTCCTGCCACGCTGATCGGGCGGAACCGCGACGGGGTCGAGATGAAGGTTGTCGATGGCTCGCTTCGGATCCGCTCCCACCGCACCGCGCACGCCTATGTCGGCATCGGGGCGCCGCCGCTCGCCGATGCCGAGGGCTTCGTCGACACCGGCGATATGGTCGAATTGCGCGGCGAGCGCTACTACTTCGTCGGCCGGCGCGGCGGCATCATCAACATCGGTGGGCTGAAGGTCCATCCCGAGGAGATCGAGGCCGTGATCAATCGACACGACAGTGTGCGTATGTCGCGCGCGCGATCGCGCAAGAGCCCGATCACCGGCGCCATCGTGGTCGCCGACGTCGTCCTCGCCGACGGCACCGACGCGCGCCACCAGGAGACGATCCGCACCGAGATCCTCACCCACTGCAAGGACGTGCTGGCGGCCTACAAGGTCCCTGCCGTGATCCGCTTCGTCGAGCGACTTGACGTCACGGCAGCGGGCAAGTTGGCGCGCGCCGATGCGTAACGTCCTCGTCACCGGCGGCAGTCGCGGCATCGGACTTGCGATCGCGCGCCGGCTTGCGGCATCCGGCGACTACAGCGTGATTGCAGTCGCCCGCCGCGAGAGCGAGGAACTGGGGCGGGCGATCCGTGAGGCGGGTGCAGACCGCCTGCATTTCAGGGCGTTCGATCTTGGCGAGATCAACCATATTCCCGCTTTCGTGAAGGAGCTACGCGACGCCTTCGGCGCGATCTACGGCCTCGTCAACAACGCCGGGATCGGCACCGAAGGGCTGTTGGCCAACATGCGCAATTCCGAGATCGAGGCGTTGATCCGGCTGAATGTGCAGTCGCCCATCGTTCTGACCAAATATGTGGTGCGTCACATGATGGCCGACGGCGCCGGGCGCATCGTCAACATGTCCTCCATCATCGCCTCGACCGGCTACAACGGCCTGTCAGTCTATGCCGCCTCCAAAGCTGCCGCCGGCGGCTTCACCCGCTCGCTGGCGCGCGAGGTAGGCAAGCTCGGCATCACCGTGAACGCGGTCGCACCAGGCTTCGTCGACACCGAACTGACGAGGTCGCTGGACGACGACGGCCGCCGACGCATCGCGGGCCGCAGCGCGCTGCGCCGCCTGCCCGAGGCCGACGACGTCGCGTCCATGGTCGAATATCTCCTCGGCGAAGGAGGCCGGAACATCACCGGCAGCGTCCTAACGGTGGACGCCGGTAACACCGCCTAATTCCTTCGATTGTGCATCAATCGTGCCGCCACGGGGGGCGGCTGGAACCGCAGTAGGTGGTTGGGGGTGCCGCGTATATCCAGCAGCGAAGCTTGCCGTCCTATTCGAAGAAGATGGGTTCGTCCCGGCCCCCTTCCGCCGGTGGGCTATCGCATATGGAAAAAAGCCAGGGACGATCCGCATTTGGGGTGACACTACCCTCGATCAGGCCTTCCCCTTCGCGCTTCGATTCCGTTTTGTTGTCCTTGACAGGATTCCAATGCGCACGTGCGCCGAGCAAACACACGGCCAAACCAAGTCGCGGAAGAGACCCGGGAACTTCCATGTGCGATAGCCCTGCCTCCGCCAAGGACCATGAAGTCGTTAGCCGGCGCCGAAGAGGCGGCCGGAGCGACGCCCGCCCGGAGCGAAGAAACTGCGCTTAAATTTATTGACCGCGCGGACGGCCAAACCCAGCCCCAACGGATTGGTTTTACGGAAGAAGGCCACCTTCTTTACATAGCCTTCGACGTGCCATTTGGCGTGCGCACCATCGCGGAAAAAGATCACGTCACCGACTCCATACCGCTTCGGCGGCATGTCGTCGCTCTCGAGCACGATCGATCCTTCAAGGATCACGATGGTTTCGTCGGAATCGTAGTACCAATTGAACTTCCCATCGGTGCAGGACCAGATCAGGGTACAAGCCGCACCGTCCGCACTGATCGACAGCGCGCAGTTCTTCGCTTCCGGGTTGCCTTCAATGATCCAGGATGGCTCGATCGGCGATGGCTTGAGGTCCACATTGCAATGACTGGTTTCAATAAGAGCAAATGGCATGGGTGCACCTTGAGCTAACTTGCGTGAAATGTTCGCAAAAAGTGAAAAGTGTCCCGACGAAGCAAATAACATGGTCTGCGGGAGCCGCCGCATCATACATTCGGCGAGCAGTGTACTGACGTGCGCTACGTTGCCGCAAGCTGTTTTGCCGCAATCAACGTGGGCGCGGCTTGGGCAAATGGATCCAGTGCATTGCCTGCACCGCTGGAGCCGTGGAATCCACGAGGCGCCGGCTGAAAGCTTTCGAACTCGCTAGAACGCGCTGATCTCGGTTCGCCCGCGGGCGGCGTTGTCGGCGGTAGCTGGAGTACCCCACTGGCTTTACCACAGTCGCCCAGTTCTCTATCTCCGGCCCCCCGCCCGTTGCGAAAGTATTGGCTTGGTCGCCTCTGAGTTGGTTTTTTCAGCGACGAAACCAGTTCGCGAAGAGAGCCGACAACGTTGATCTGGGCATCCGCTTGATCAGAGAGGGATCTGGTCGCGCTACCCGCGAAATGACGAGGGACCACGCAAATTACATTTATAGGAATAAATGGCCGGCCTCGATCCTCGCCCTAGTCAAGTTAGGGCGGCATGTCGTTGAACGTCTTTGGCTTTGATGTTGCATTTTTATCTGGGAACTTTGCGCAGTTCCGAGTTATGATTGCGCTTCTTGGAAATGCGTTCGAGGATCTTTACGGTGTGGAGGCCTGCCACACGCCTAGAGCGGGCCGACCCGTTCGGGTCTTCGATCGTTCCGCTGTGATGTGGCTACCGACTGGCAAGCTGGCGACGACGTCCGACTGGAAACAACTGGACAAAATTTAAGCCAAGACACACGCGGTTTGCCGACCCTAGAATCATTTTACGCTGGGTCCCATTAGAGCCGCGTGCTCGCGACCGACGGCCTCGACTCCTCCGGTCGGACCTTTTTTTGCCAAGGAGAGGCGCAGGCCGTACCTTACCCGATCGAATTTTATTAATGGAGATTGTCATGAACGTTCTGCTGCGGGCGCTAACAGCCAAGGTCCCCCTCCGGGTTCGGCTAACGCAGGAATTCCTGAAGCGATTTCCGCTGTTCTCATATCAATCGAGGCTGGAGGCCGAGGCTGTCGAGCGTCCCCACTACGGGTTTTGCATTTTTGAGGCGGCACGCCTCGCCTCGTCGCTTGGGTACAAAAAATTCAGCGTTCTGGAACTGGGGTGCGGCGGCGGAAATGGTTTAATCAACGCAGAAATGCACATCAGGGAGATAAGGAAGATATTCCCGGTAGAGATAGAACTCTACGGATTTGATATGGGATCGGGATTGCCCGCCCCAAAAGACTATCGTGACTTCCCTCATTATTTTCGTGGCGGGCAGTACGTTATGGAACAACCGAAATTGAGCGACCGCCTGGAATTAGCCAAACTTGTGATCGGAGACATCAACAAGACGAGCAAGTCATTCTTTAGAGAATATTCGCCGGCTCCTGTTGGCTGCGTTTTTGTCGATCTCGACTTCTACTCATCAACGAGAGATGCGCTGCACATTTTCGACGAGCGAAGCGCCAATTTTCTGCCGCGCGTTTTTATGTATTTCGATGACATCACTGGCACCGATAGCGTTTGGCTACCGTGTGAGTTCACCGGGGAAATGCTCGCGATTGAGGAATTCAACCGGGAACATGATCAAAAAAAGATCGCGAAAAACCGCTACGCGTCCTCCGCTCGCTATCGCGGATGGGGAGATCTAGTCTACGTTTGTCACGACTTCGACCATCCGAAATACAACGAGTTTGTCGGAAAGAGAGAACAGCAAGACTACGAAGAGAAGATCAGCCTGAGAGCCTGACCGAAGAAGGAGTGAGTGGCTTCGGAGACTGTGATTCCGTCGTATTTGAGAAGATGCGCGGGACCGGCTTAACTCGGGACGTGGACCCTTGGCACCATGTCCGGCACGTACCAGGATTCATAGACCGTGAAGAAGCGAAGCCTGGTCATCGGCAAGCCGTGGAGATAACGGATAAGCGCCGGGCCAGCGGCCCCTTTGGCCTTCTTGGTCGCCGCATGCAGGCGATGGGCCGGTCAGACTTGAAACCAAGAGCGCGCCCGTTCGAAATACAGGATAGCGCGACCAGCGAAGACGCCAGCGGCCCCGCCGGCGATCTTTTGCAGTGCATCTAGGGTTCGGGCGTGGCGGTCCGGAGTAATTAGCTGCAGAACCTCAAGCAGCGCGGCGGTGCCTAGCACGAACATGAGAACAGCAAACGTTCGTCGTGGATACGCCAAGCAGAACACCCCACCGAAGACGGCAAAGGCTGCAAGATGTTCGCGGCTCGACAAGGTCGCCAGAGTTGGCCTGTCTCCAATTGGGCACAGAGTCGCATAAGCAAGAAAGCACACAAAGGTCCACGCTGCGATCGTTACCAATCTCTGAAGCATGCGGCCTTCCTGTTGGCGATCACGTCGCGAGATCATTCCTGCGGCGGTGTTGAACGCTGCGATGTGTGTCGACTTCGCCGCACTGATATTCCATGAGGTTTCAGACCTGCGTTTGGTAGCCTTTGTCACCTTGCTGGTTGCACTCAGGCGTGGTTTGGCAAGCCGAAAATCCCCGAGCACAAACAAAGGTTAGTGTCCTGGTCAGCGCGCCTTGCAAGTGAGGACATCATCAAGCTTCCGTTGCTGCCAAGACAAAAGCGCACGCCGCCACCTCAATCCAACCCTCCCTTAAGGAGGGCAATTAGAGCATACGGGGTAATCCCACGGGCGGAAGCTTCGGGGCAACGACTGTCTCGATTTCCGCTTGATCGCAATTCCTGGGCGAAGGTCGACGTCGCGTACGAGCCACCCGGTCACTCGCCCCATCAATCAGGCATCCATCTAGTCGAAGCCGGGTCGGCCGGCCGCGTGGTCGTATACGTTATCAGGTCGTACCCGCGCTCGACCACAAGATCGGCGGCCTCGATGAAGCCTTCGTCATTCTCGTCCTTCGAGCTATGAAGGGTAACATCGCTCATGCGAACATCCTGGTTTGTCAGAGACAGCTTGACAAAGCCCTGATGGTCCCGAATTGGCTTGCTAATTGGAATGAGCCTCGCCTCAAAATTCGTCGGATGATAGGGCTTGAGGCGCAGGTTCTTGTAGAAGGTTCTGTCTCCCTCAATCGACAGCACGCTTTTGCAGGCTGCTGAATTGACCATCACGCCACGGATTGATGAATCCGACCCGATGTAGATCGGATAGGTTTCTCCGCGCCCAAGCCTGACACCGGAGAACGTTATCAGCCGCGAGGCATATTCAACCGGCGCGCTCTGCACTTGATCTCTGAGTGGGACGCGTTCGTAAGCCGTGAATGCAAACGTGCGTTTGCACTTTGTAGTCTCCGTCGTTCTTATCTTAGTCAAGAAATTGCCAAGGTGCGTCGCTATCACCCCCGACAGGAATTCAGCCGGATGACTGCCGTCTGCATATAGTTCCTTCGCGTCCACGTTGTTGGACTTGACGACGGCGGCAATGGTGTCCCTTACATCAACGTAGTACCAGTCCTGCTTCTGGCACACCGAAATGCAGGCAGAGATGATCGTCCTTGATGCGTTGATGTCGCTCACCGGTATGCAAACAAAAACCGGCTCGCAATTTGCGCGTTTGGCAGAATGCCCAATCCATTCGACCCACCTCACAACATCGTAGTAATCGATCGCATTGGCCGACAGGAGCGAAAAATCGATGACGCATGTATCGACGATGCAAAACTCCGAACCTTCGAAGAAGTCGCCCTGGGCGAAGTAAGGGCCGAGCAAGGACGGCGACGCCCGATCCTGCCGCTGATTTCACGGTAATCGTGTCGTCGGCATCCAGAAACTTCTGAAAGAACCCCGCCTTCAGGATGCTGTTTGACTGTCCCAGGATCGAAATGCTCAGCGACATCGGATTGACCGCCCTCAGATGGAACCGCTCAATGACATCGAAAACACCCGATGGAGAACTCCGCCACACCGCGTCAACGACATCGATTGTCTATGCCGCGGCGACGTTATCAATTGTCACGGCGCTCTGTCTACCGTCCGACGGCCGCGCGCAGCAGGGTCCGAGATCCGCATGCGACAAGACCGACACGCAATTCGCCGTATCGCCGTCCGTACCGGACAATGCGGATGCCCTGCGCAAGTATGAAAGAAATGTGTCCGGTCTATCCAGCGACGTCTCAACAGTCATGCTTGGCGACTCGCTCGTTGAGGCTTGGCCGAAGGAACTATCGGCCACGCTCGGCGCTGGACCCGTGGCCAATCTCGGCGTCGGGCGCGACAGGATTCAGAACACACTCTGGTTCATCGAACACGAGCGCGAGCGGCTGCGCAAAATCAAGCCGAAGACCATTATCGTGCTGGTCGGGACCAACAACATCTATCTCGATAAGCCGTGCGGAGTCATGGAATCGTATCAAAAGCTATTTGGAGAGATCAGGTCGCTTTGGCCGGGCGGCAAAATCTATGGCATCCACATTCTCCCGCGAGGCGAGCAAATGAAGGGTGCGGCTGAGAACATTGGATATGTCAATTCCGAACTCAGCAGGAGAAGCAAGGAACTCGGAATCAGAACAATCGACGCCTCTGACATCGCATGCGGAAGGACAACGCCGTGCGCCAATTACAAGGGCGATCTCCTGCACCTGACACCGCCAGGATACGAAATCCTCACCAGGATCACCAGGGCCGGCATTGGCGCGCCTTAGCTTGCGCGCGACCCGGCCTGCTAGGTCAGCATCGAGATGATCGATTGAAGCTGGTCGGATGCTGACGTCACGAGGCCGTCGAACGACGTCTGGCCGTGGGCCGCCGCTCGCAGGA
>NZ_JBNDLA010000039.1:0-34363 GCF_050435825.1 Bradyrhizobium sp. I1.14.4
ATCTCGGGGGGCCAGCCCCCATCTCTCCCGCAGCTTCACAATCGGTTTTAGTTCATGTTGAACTCCTTCCGTTGCTCTGCAGCACACTCTCGTCGCAGAACACGCGCGGCGCGGCCTGGATCGTCCTCCGCTGAAGCTCATAGAGGCTTTTGAGCCACCAGGCGGTACGCTTCACCCAGCCGGCGAGCGTCGCGCGGTCGAGCTGGACGCCCTGGCCGGCCAGGATCTGCACCTGCCGGTACAGCGGCAGATACCAGGCGAACTTCGAGACCACCACGTGGGCCACGAGGGCGGTCGACGCCATGCCGCTCTCAATGCGGCGCGGCAGCACCTTCGCCTGCACCACGCCGTCAGTGCAGCTGCGGCAGCCGTACTTGGGACGGATTGTCCGCAGCACGCGCAGAATCGCGGGAATCACGTCCAGCACCTCGCTGACGTCCTCGCCGATCCTTGTGAAGCCGACCCTGGCAGCACGGGCACGCGGTCGTCTCCGGCTCCAGCACCTGCTCACAGCGCGGCAGATGCCTGGGCAGCGCGCCGATGTTGCGGCGCGCCTTCTTCCGCGGTGGCTTGCCAAGCGGCTTCGCCGCAGGCGCATCATCGTTGGCAGCGGCAAGTGGCGTGATGCCGGTCTTAAGATCGTCGAGATCAAGCGCGAGCTGCTCGGCCACGAGCGCGGCAAGCCGCTCCGAGCACTTCCCGAAGATCAGCCCCTTGAGCGTCTGCATCGCCACGCGCAGCTTCTCGTTATCGGCGTCAAGCGCGAGCACCATCCCGCTCAGAGCCGCTGGATCGGTCGGGAGAGCGTCGGGGCGAATCGCCATGATCAGACGATACATCCGCACGCGACACGCTCCAGCAAAATCCTCACCTCTCAGCCGACAACGGCCGGCTGCTTCACAGGCTTGGGTGAGACACGCGTCCACTCGAGCCCGTCGACCAGCATCGTGAGCTGCGTTGCACCCAGATGCACCACGCCGTCGCGGATCGGCGGCCAGGTGAAATGCCCTTCGTGCAACCACTTCGTCACCGGCACCATGCCGCTGCCGTCCCACGCCAGCAGCTTCACTCTGTCGGAACGTTTGGAACGGAAAACGAAGACGGTGCCGTCATAAGGACTCGTGTGTAGCGCTTCGCTCACCAGCGCCGACAGCGTGTGCACCGACTTGCGGAAATCGACCGGCTGGCACGCCAGCATCACCTTGAGGTCGGGCCGCAGCGCTATCATCGATCGCCCCTGAGCACCGACAGCACCGTGGAAAGCGTCAAGGCATCCACGCCCGGCTCGACCCCGATGATCGCCCCGTTCACCTCGATCTCGACCACCCCGCAGTCCCTGGTCGGTGGCGCGGTCACCTTCAAGGGCTTCGCTTGCGCCGACGCTGAGAGCCGGCCGCTCTCGGCGCCAATCTGGATCGGCACTAAGCTCGGCGCCTTGCCGACCATCGCCGTAACCTGGCCTCGCCACACCGTGAGCAGCCCGCGGGAAACGCCGTTGCGCCGCGCCACCTCGGAGATGTTAGCACCCTCCTCAAAACTCTCGGCCACGATCCGGGCCTTCTCCTCGCCCGTCCATCGTCGCCGTCGGCGCTCCCCGGTGATCACCTCGACACGACGATAGGAGTCACCTTCCTGCCCGGCATCAAGCATGACATTTGCCATCGATCCACCTCCTCCGATCAGCTCATGCCAGACTCTATCGCGCGTAAGCCAGAGAGGGCCAGGTGGGTGCCTCATGCCGCTCTGATGTCCGCTGTCAAGGATTAGAACGCAGAGCATTGTCCGATCGTCGATCGGCTGTTCATAAGAGATGGTCGTGCATAGGTGGAGGCGGAACCGAAGGACGTCGGTGATCAAGCTCTGATGCGCGGATTGGCTACCGCATTCCCGATTGTGCGTCCGAGATCTGCTCCTATCTTACTACGGGCGTCGGCGCTCTTGCCGGCCACAAAGCGGCTCTTACTGTTGATCTGCAGTTCACTCTCACTAACGACGCGCGTTTCTTCGATGAACTTCAAGACTTGTGCTGTGCAATCCAGCGGATTAGCCGTACTGCTCATTACTGCTGATGTGACGCTGCTCAGCTTAGTGCCGCGGCGCTCATGCTTGGAAGCGCTCAACCGAGCGTTATAGCCTCGACGATTGGGAGGCAGCTCACATCCGCGCATCGTAGTCTTAACCGCTCCCGATGCTTCGAAATACTGAAAGACGCTCAATTTCCGAAAACGACAATGCACACGCCTACATGGCCGGGTACATGGTTAAACTCTGAACCTACCAGCTTTGGTAGGCTCCTCGTTCCGGCTTCGGAGCTATTCAGGGAGCACGCCGTGCGAGGTAGCTCCCGCCGAAACGCGCGCACGTTCCGGTCTGTATGTCCGCGGCTCAGGCATGGTGCGAGAAGCCTGCTTGTTCCTTGACTTACTAGGAGACCACCATGGCCGGAGTGATTGGCGAGCTACGCAACATGCAAGCTTTCGAAGCCCTCGAATCAAACGTCCGCTCGTACTCACGTTTGTTTCCGGCTATTTTCAGTCGGGCGCGCGGCTCCTTAATGCTAACGGACGATGGTCGAAGCGTCATCGACTTCTTTTCCGGTGCTAGCGCGCTGAACTACGGCCACAACAACCACGCGATCAAAGCTGCTATTGCCGAGTATTTGGCGTCAGATGCCGTAATTCACGGGCTTGATATGGCCACTCCCGCAAAGCGCGAATTTATGGAGACTTTCAGCTCCGTCATACTGCGGGAACGGGGTCTGCAATACCGTTTCCAATTCACGGGGCCGACAGGTGCTAATGCTATCGAGGCGGCCTTAAAGCTCTCACGCAAAGTTACGGGACGTCAAAATATCGTTTCATTCACGAACGGATATCATGGAGCGAGTTTAGGAGCGCTTGCCGCGAGCGGCAATCGTTTTTATCGCGCTGCCAGTGGAGTATCTTTGTCTGGCGCTACTTTCATGCCCTATGATGGCTATCTTGGGCCAGCCGTTGATACGGCTGACCATCTGCGAAAGCTAATGCTGGACGAGAGCAGTGGTATCGATTTGCCAGCTGCTATTCTCGTCGAAACTGTTCAAGGAGAAGGGGGCATAAATGTAGCGAGCAAGGAATGGTTGCGATCAGTACAGGCCATCGCAAGGGATGTTGGCGCGCTTTTCATAGTCGACGATGTCCAGATGGGCTGTGGCCGAACGGGCGAATTCTTTAGTTTCGAGTTCGCGGCGTTGTCGCCAGATATTGTCGTAATGTCGAAATCGCTAAGTGGGTACGGTCTGCCTTTATCGATGTTGTTAATCAAAGAGGCGTTCGACGTATGGCGGCCAGGAGAACACACCGGCACGTTTCGTGGAAATAACCTCGCGCTTATTTCTGCAACCGCAGCTATAAATATCTATTGGCGCAGTCGGACATTCTCGGAGGGTGTTCAGCGCATGGGAGAACTTATGCGAAGCCGACTTGCGGCCATTGCATCCGAGCATGGAAATAGTTTTGCTGTTCGAGGACGGGGCATGGCCTTGGGGTTCGATTGTAAAACGGCCGAAATCGCTGAGGCTACGTCACGCAAGGCATTTGAGAAGGGATTGATGGTCGAACGATGCGGATCCGTTGATCAGGTCGTAAAATTCTTACCTGCACTCACGATCGACCATGAGACACTAAATGCAGGTCTTGAGATATTCGAGGAATCGTTGGCGGAAACACTAAACCAACTTGGGCTCGCAGCAACCTAACCCCAAGTGAAGCCAGTGTCGAGGGACGATGGCGTGGCTTCGTCGGAGGAGCATCGGGTGATGAGCAGAGTTGGTCGGGGTTGCTCAGCCGACCACGCGATGCGGTGATCTGCGCCGCATAGCCCACTGGGTTGATAGCCGAGGGCAAAGTGCTGGTGGATGTTGTTGTGGTTCGCCACCCATCGCACGGGACCACCCGAGCGCGATTGAGAGTGCACCACGAAGGCTCGCTCCAGAATGCAGCTGCGTAAGCGGCCCTGCAAGCTCTGGCAGGCACGGTTCTGCATGGACTTGGCGCGTGCGATGATGTGCTGGCAAACACGGTGCGCGCTGGCCCAGGCGAAGACCTCGTTCGAGGTAAAGTCGAACCCTGTTGTGCAAAACGATGAGCGGCAACGGGCATAAGGCCTCCGCCTCGTCATCGCGAGTTTTGCCTTTGGCACGAGCTGATCGGCGGAGGCACCGGTAGCAAACGCCCGCAAGGCCCCGAGCTTGGTGTCGATCCAAATTTGCGCGCAGCGGGTCCGAACCTCTTTCGTCGGCATGCGCGAGGCGTTTGGAGATCACCGGCTGCGGGTTGGCCGTGATCGAGGTGAGTGCCCCGCGCGTCCGGGTCGCGCCAGGCGTGGAGCTGAACGAGCTTTCGACGGTACTGTTGGCCCTTCGGGCCGGTGGTAGCGCTATGGTCTGATCTCAAGGCGGTACCGGCGACGTCTTCGTGTTTCGCGGCAAGGGCATGGCGGGCCTTGCTCATGGCGGTTGAACGACGGACGCTCGATAACGGTTACCAGCTCGTGGAACTGCGCTGGCGACATCATGTGCCGTAAGCTGCGTCCTCAAATCGGCCCCGTTAACGCTCAAGAACGCCCTGCGGCCTTTGAAAGGTGGTGCCTATAGCGCGACAATCTGGATGGGCAGGACTTCCACCCTGATTGCCGCGCCGCAGAACGACGTCGCGAATCATCAACCATGATGTCTCCAGCGAGATTGGCGACATCCTCGGACGGCTCGTCCGATAGCCTGATGTCTTGATCTCTGCATCAAGCAGAGCCTCGCGCTTGAAGATCGACGCCTTCACTGGCAAGTGACTCCTTCCCCGCAAGGCAATGGCGTCAGGCACCACCGTACAAAACGAACAATAGTGTCATCCCGGCGCTACAACATTCGTGATTTTTCTGAGCTGACCAATTCGCGATTTCCATCGATGTGGCGTTGATCCGATACTCGCTTGCATTGCTATGCTGGACGTCTACCCGCACGTGGGAAGAGCGCTCGAGCGCCTATAGTTCGTGCCTTAATCGCCTGGAGGTAACTGTGGCAAAGGATTCCAAATCACGCAGCGTAAGTTCTCCGAAAACGGGACTGCATCGCGGCACCACAGGATACGCGATCAACTTCTTTCGCTCTGATATCTTGGTTAACCTCCAGCTGGATCTCAAGCGGATCGAGAAATCAGGCATTGATGAAGACGTCTGCAGCAAAATTAGAGAGCTGCTCAGTGCGCTTGTGAGTGCGGCATCGGCCGAGCCAAAGGGCTCTTTTTGGGGAAGAGCCGTGCACGAGGTATTACGAGATTACGAGCTCACGTATCGCGAATGGAACAATGTAAAGGGAACCGATACTCAAGCAGCGCGAAAACGAGATGAATTACTTTCCAGGCTGCAAGACATAAGACATGCAATCGCGAACGTCTGCCGCCGTAACGCTCATAGCTTATCCGAGGCACACGATCTCGAGCTGATCACTGCGATCAACGAAGCTCTAAAAGAGGCGATCAAGGCCGTCCCCGGAACATTTTCTGCTCTCACCAGGAGCGCCGAACGGTTTGCGGCTCGCGCTCTTACGTGAACACTGTATGGTTCGTTCGAATCCAGACAGATGCATTTGACTCATTGCCGATCTGTGAGAGACTTCTTGGAGGGTGTGGTTCGAGCCGCCTCGAATACGTTCCCTCCGACGGGAGAATGCGAAAGCAGCCACACCTCCTGCGCAAGGCAGCCGCCACTTGCGGCCTCGCTTGGCCTTCACGGGCGCTCGGAAAGTTGCTTTGACGTGCTTTCCAAGATCATGTTGAAGCGAATTCTGTAGAGCCTTTGAGAGCAACGGATCCTGTCCACCGTTGGAGGAGAATATTGCTCTTTTTTCACCGCGCAGAGGCGGTACCACTTCAGTCAAGATCAGCACCCGATAGTTGACTTTCAAATGATCGGGTGCGCATCGAGTTCACGTTCCGAGGAGATGTCTGCGTAACCTGCGTGCATTCTCAGCGATCGCGCGGCACCTTGGTTCAAACGGTCGGCGAGTTCGACGTCGCGCGCGATGCTGCCCAGTTCAAGCGCGGGAGCACCTCCGGGGTTCGCAGGACAGAGAACGTTAGCGCTCTGCTCTAGGCGGCAAAAGCTGCGGCCTCCTGATTGAACCGACTAGGGAAGCCCCGGGCGGCTCGGAATTAACGTCACCTAGGGGCTCGCTTTCCAGGAAATCCTGTCCGACAACGACGCCGAGTTCGCCTCCCGCAACAACCCACAGGAACATCCCTTTGAGGCCATGCTGCTCGAACTCGGTATCAAGCACCGCTACACCAGACCTTATCGGCCGCAGGCCAATGGCAAGGTCGAGCGGTTCTGGCGAATCCTGGAATGACTGGGAATCGGGCCAACGACCGGCGCCGTCATCCGATCCGCGGAATGAAGTCCGGCAACTTCCTTCCAGAATACTGAGTGACATTTCCTCAATCCATGCGCGAGTCTATGTCGACAGTATATTTCCTGTCGGTATGCTCCTGCTTTCGCGTGATCAGCGCTACGCTTCGAGACGACGGCTCCCTTACAGCGTCTTCAGATACTCGAGAAGTGCTCGCCGCTCAGTGTCGGTCAATTCTGGTCCGATGACCCCAGGCGGCAACTTCGCTATATCGGTTTCCTTGCCCTCAAACGAATGCCCGCGATTGCTGTTTCCGAGCAGCGATACATTGAAGTCCGTCAGGCCGGCCGCACAGGCGTCGCTCACTCGCGTTTTCGTGATAAGCCCAACGTGAACTGGATCGAATTCGCGGCTGCCGACGCAGAAAGAGCTCGGCCGCTGACTCTGCGGCAACAACATGTCGGACAGAGTCGGCACCGAGCCGTTGTGCAGATAGGGAGCCGTTGCCCAAACACCGTCCAGCGGACGCGCCCGGTAATGAGGTTCAAGAGCAAGAACATCTTCGTCCCTGCCGTTACGGCTCGCCCGCGCTCCAACATATACGCGCGGGTTTTGACAGTTTTTCCTCGGCCCCCACATCTGCTGCTTGGCTTTTTCGGAAGAGCCGTTCGCAACGTTCCATTGATCGATCGTCTTGCCCACCACATCCATCAGCGCGAGCACAAATAAGGGATCTGCCGCCCGATCAGCCGGAAGGCCGCAACCCCAGGCTTTGTTCAGATCATCGACTGGATTGAGACCGAGCGACTCGGGTAAGTGAACCCGCCGCGTCGTCAGCACATTGGATTGTTGACGATCAGTACCGATTGCGTTCAGCGGCACCTGAACGACATTGAAATAGTGGCGTCCCCCGACCTCCACCCAATTCTTCTCGCCCTTGGCAGAGCGATCTGGGTTCTCCGGCCTCCAGAAGGAATCGTCCGGCCACTTTGCGTCGAATGCGCGATCATTGACCGGTCCTCGGTGGCATTCAAAGCAATGCGAGCGATAAAGATCGCGGCCTTTCTCAACCAATTTTTCGTCAATGGCCCAGGCCGGGTCGCCTTGGAACCTTTCCTGCGCGTCCTTCCATCGTGGCGCGACAAGCCCGCTGAACTTTCTGCCGCTTGCCTCGGCTGACGAAAAGGGATCGGTGCCACGCAACAGCTCCTCGAAACGCGCGATGTCCGTGAGACGGATGGATGATTCAAAAAGCGGCCGTCCGGGCGCGGACGCCCTCATATTGATTTTCGCGCTGACGCCGAGCGCCTCGCCGGAATTGCGAACAAGCTCATTGAGAACCGAGGCGTCATACTGCGCCCAAAGGAAGTATGGCGTGTCCCAGATTGGCGGAAAGCTCACAGGGGCGTCGTTGCGCGCGAAGTTGCCCCTGAGAAGGGGGTCAGGGAGTTCTCCGGTCGCAGGGTCAAGAAAATTGGTATAGAAGACCTGGTTGCCGATCCGGTTCAACGCGTCAAGTCGACCGAACCCCTCGTCGAGATCGGTGACGCCCTGCCCCGCCAAAAGGCTGTCGCTTAGGGCCTTTTGTTTCTTGATCTTTTCAAGTGCGAGCTCGAGATCACTTCGAAGCTTGTTGCGATCGATGCTTCGACCTTCAATGTTTTCAAGCCGGCTGGCGAAGCGTTCGAACCGCCACGGCAAGATCAGCGTATAGCCGATCGACAGCCCAATGACCCGTTCAACCTCGCCGAGATTGACCATCGCCGGCCCACCGTCGTAGCGAATGCTGACATTCTTGTACTCAAGATGACCGGTATGACAGGCGGCGCAGGTCAGGCCAATCTGATCTTCGTAGAAGGCCCCGGTCGTCGGGTCGACGCCCCCCTTCAGGATTGCAAATCCTACAGGCAGACCATCTGGATTGTCAGGCGTGCTTGGTGTCCAAGTGGAGCTCACGTCCTTCGACGCATCCTCGCGATAGCCGTATGCGGGTGCGTTACGGGCAAAATCCTTTGAGCTTGGACTTGGGATGAAACCAAGGCGTCGCAGATAGTCATCGTCCGTTAAGCTCGTGTAATGGATCGACAACTCAGGACGTTCCAGAGCCAGGAACCATCGATATGGGACGGGAATGGTCGCCGTGCCCTGCGATGTATGGTGAAACCAGTAACGCTGCCGCGAAGTCCAATTCTGCGGCAGCCAATACGCGCTGTCGATCTTCGACGGCGCGGGCAGTGTAGCAGGCAGCAATTGCGCAACCAGATTTGCGTCGCTCTTGATCTTGAGAGCCGCATCGCGAAGCTGCTCCGGCGCGAAATACGCCATGCCGGCCGACGCCACCGCGACGAACACGATCGCGAATATGAGACTGATGATATGAGGCCACCGCCTCACCCGGCCACCCATCCAAGAGCGGAACGAACGCGCCCCCATAGCACCCTCCATTTATTTCAAGTACCGCCTTCTGCCGCGCGTGCACGCTGGCAAACAATGGCGCTCACTATTTGTTCAGCAGTTGGCTATTGATGAAGTCGACCACGTCAGCGGTCTCGGCTGCCGCGCGCCGCGTTATGGTCGCGGCCGCCGGGCCGCCATGCAAGAACGACGGGAACCAACCGAAATTGCGAACATTCCAGTTTTCCCTCGGTAAAACCGCTGGGTTCACGCCAGGCACTGCGAAGTTCTGCACTTTCCTGGCGAGTGGCTGCGCCGTCTCGGTGTGACAACTCACGCAGTCCGTGTTGAAGAAATGACTCTTCTTCGGATCCGCAATGATGTTGACGATCTCGAGTACGCGGCTATTGGGGACATTGGCATCAATGAAATCGGCCGTCGAAACACCCTTGCGACTGGCGAGCGGCAAGGGCGGAGTCTGCAGCGCCGCGTGACGACACGTTATTGGATTTTGGTTGTTGGTGACAGGCCGTGGGACGACGTGGGTGCCACTGAGGATGCTGAACATCTGTGCGGCATGCAGGCCATCAAGCGTCGGGCCAGGCACCGCTATCAACCCGGCCTGCGGGACCCTTAGCATCGAGACGAAAACCCAAGGTTCGGGCGGTGAAATGCCCATGATAGCCATGGTATTGAGGCGCTGCGGCGAGAGATGCTTTTCCAGCAAGGCTTTAACCGCATCACGAAACGGCTTCGCGGACGCCCCGACAAGGCCCGGATGCACGTTCATGTCACCGGCAGTCGAGACTTTGACATTGCCGAACTTTCCCGCCGCAAGTTGGTCGCGCAAAGACGCAACGTCACGGACGATCGCCTTGAAGGCTTCGTCGTCAGGCTTGAATCGCGGGAATGGCGCACAACCATCGAGAGGCGGATCAGGATCGAGGTTGAAGCTGAAGATGAGGTGGCCGGCAGTGTCATGGACCTTGAATCCTTCGGGTCCATTGGTCACCGGCTGAATGATCAGGCGGATTTGCGGTTGCCGACCAAACTGGGCGATGACGTCCGCAGACAATCCCGGTGCTCCTGGGTCGATCCGGATGCCGGCAACAAACCAGGCTTCGATCCTTTTCACGACGTCAGGCAGCTGAATGCGGCGCGCGCCCGAGTCCGGCACGCCGGGGCGCTCGGGATTTTCGGCGTTTGCGATAAAACGAGCAAAATCCCCATCGGAAAAAAGCCGCTGCGGAGACCCTGTGGGGCCGGTGAGATCGGACACCGCGATCAGATTGACGAGGTCACCCGGCGATCTGGGCGGAGGAAACAGGATGGACGCGTCGTTAGCCGAAAGCGGCTTTGATGCCGTCTGGGCCGGGGCTGCTCCTGCGCCCAAAACAACAGCGAACATCAGCCCCGCTGCGGACAGCTTTGCAAGCAGTTGACGATGCTTCGATTGGCATTTTTCACTTTTTGCCATCGTCGGCAATTCCCCTCTAAGGCTCGGCGGTTGAATGTCAGGTGTACAAAACGCCGCTTTCAAGCTTCCGCTCTCCGCATTACGGCATCTCGCAGCGGATCAGCCTTCTCACTCGCTACCGTACAGTTTGCTTTGCAAGGCCTTGAGTTGAGTAGGATGTAACGCCTCGTCAATGCAGCCGAGGAACATCTGGCTCCTTGCGTTGACATGCTCCCTATCAGCGGGGGCATGCTCCATGTCCGTTTGCAGCGAGCGCACAGCGATCCAGTCCTTCGAAGGGTCCTTAAGCAGCTCGAACAATGTTCGGTCCTGGTAGGGATGGAGACGGAAGTGAGCGAACGCAACCTTGGCTGAAATCTTGGCATCTCGCAGTGCGTCCGGAAGCGTGAGGAGATCGAGCCCCGCCAGCTCTCCAACCTGGAGCATTTGATTCTGCGCTTCCTGATATTGCTCGCGCCCGACCAATTGGTACATTCCTCGTGGACGAAAGAGCCAACCGTCATCCGTTCCGGGCTGGTTTCCGAATGGGTTGTCCTCGTAGCCCAGAACAAAGTCCGCCAATTCCTTGGGATGGTTAAGCAATGCGTCCATGCCCACGGGCGGCTTGTTCGCGGCCGCTAGATCAGCGTTGTTCTTGGCGATTCGATCGCGCCATTTGCGCGGCAGTTGCGAGACCGCGCTATAAGAGAAATCTTCGCTGCTGCGTGTAAAATCGGCGCTATCGTAGGAGATCGCCCCCAGGATGTAGGCCAGGATGTGCGGATCGGTCTCCTCGACGCGGTCCCATTCCTGCAGCAAGGCTTTGACCTGTTCGGCCTGAAAATAGGCCATATAGCTCTTTCGATATGGCGGCATGGGTGGGGGAGCCGGCGAATGGTCTTTGATCGATACCGCCAGCTGGCGCTCGTACGCAGCAACTTTGTCCTGGTGTTTCTGATAGCCATGCTCCTGCAACCACCTGCTCTCATAACAAGCAAGCAATGGCTGCGGTTTGATCTTCGGCGTCGGCCGATATTCCTTGTCCAGCTCGTCGGCGTAGGCGGCCTGGGCAAGCTTGGCATCTTTGAGCGTTTCAAATGCGGACGCGACAGATCCGTTCAAGAGATGAAATAATTTCACTTGCAAGCAATCAGCGTTGCTCTGCCTCTCGCGCGATTGATCGAAATCATCCTGGGGCACACAATCCCAAAAACGACCGCTGCTCAGCGAGATGATATCTTCGGTTTTCTGAGATAGCGTCCAGCCAAGCGGTAGGCTGTAAAACAAGCCTGTGACGTCCGTTCGGCCAAAGGTCGGAAAGCGTTGCACGCTGGAAGTTACATCGTTCTCCGGCCGACGATCGATGTTGGTCGCGTGATTGAGCGCAACATAGGTTCGCGAGCTTCGCGTGCTCAAGAGCGCGCGCACCGGTTCCATGAGCTCACCGAACATGAAGGACCCGTGATCTTCGAACTGACCGCTCACCAGCGACAACAGATAAATCCGGAATTTTGGCGCGTCGGAGGTGCCCTTGATAGTGTTGAGCCGCTCAATCAAATCGAGGGCAGTTTCGATTCCGGAATTCTCGATATATCCGCCGTCCACCAAGCGTGCCTGCGGATTGGCGGTAATACAGTCATTCCGCAAGGGAACCGTCGCTGCCGGCGTCACCCACGGAAACCGCGCGCTCGTAAAAGCCGCTGCGCTCAGCGGAATATGCAGTGAGTGGCTCGTGACGGTTTGATCGACCCCGATGCCGGCGCGATCAAGCGTCGCGAGGATACACAGGTCTTTGGCCTTCGAGTGTAGCGGATCGATATCGAAGGGAGAGATCACAACCCGTTTGCCGCTACCGGCATCTGTCGTATTCAGCAACAGCGCCGGCATATTGTTGCCTGGTGTCCAATGTGACTGAAAGTCGGCCTTTAGCAGATTGGATTGATCGCCGATGCCCTTGTGGGTCCTGAGCATTCTGTCTGTCGCATTCTCCAGCGTGTATTCCAGAAAACGCGCGCGATCGAAATTCGGAATCGCGACCGGTGAAAACAACTGGGTGAAATCGGTAAATAGAAAACCGGCAACCAACGGCGAGAGAAAGTCCGTCTCCAAGACGCTTGCAACGCGTTGCTCTACCGGTCCGGAAACATCGATGTCCTCGGCCCGGCCGACGCCGGCCAGAAAGTCCGCGATTTTCGGGCATGTCTTTGCGTCGGGAGCGATCCCATCAAGTGGCGCATTGTCAGCATGAAGCGCAGCCGCGAAGATTGCCGAACCGACGCTTCCCCCGGAGACACCGCTTATCGCAAACAGATGCTGCCGAAACGCCGGACAGAGATCCTGCATCCTGGCTAAAAAGCGCGCCGCATTGTTGGCTGCGTAGATGCCACCGCCCTGGGCAGCCACAATGAATACGGGATATTCTCCGAGCCTCTTGGCCTCGGCCACCCGCGATTTTTGCAGAAGCCACTCACGAAACGCTTCGACGGCAGAAATGCGCGCCTTCTCCTTCGGTTGCCCGGTTGCGCCGGCCACGGTGCGCAGCCCATGGTCGTCGCTTCCAAACAAGGAGGCCAGCAGGAACAAGCCCCCAAAGACAACCGGTATAAATGGAAAATTGAACCTGATCGTCAGTAGTGCAAAGTGGGTGGTGAGACCAACCACGCACATCGTAAAGAGTGCGATCACGCCGAACGATCCGACGAACTGCGCAAGCCTATCGGGAAGCAAAACGAATCCCGTTGTCAACAGGGCGATGCCGCCGATCGTGAGCGCGAGAAATCTGTAGCGGATGAAATAGGCGTTGTTCGCCCGGCTCGCGAGCTCAGTAGAGCGATCTCTTGATCCCATCCGCCAGGCGAACATGACGAAGCAGGCGAGCAGGAATAACATGGCGAAGGCGAAGATGAGCAGCATGTTCCGCTCGAAGGCGAGCGCCTGGTCCTGAATGCGGAAGATACTTCCGACTTCCTCGACCTCACCGATCTTTTCAGCCGGCCGCGAGGCGATTTGACCTGCGGTCGCAGCGACTATCGGCAGCGCTCCGAGCACAACGGGCGCTAGTTTGATATAAAGGGCCAGCCGGCCCGTGGCGTGCGGGATTTGGGGTAGGGTTGCGGTGGTAAGCTGAAACGCGGCCGCCCAAATCGTTATCGCGATCACACCAAGGGCGATAAACTCCCTGACGGTTAGCCATCCAATGTCGTCAGCGGCGATTCGGTAGAGCTCCTGAATCTGATCTGGCAGGTAGAGCAAAATCGAAATGGCCACCGACAGAACAACAATCCACCGGAGGTTGCGCAACAATGTAAAGAGCTGCTCGCGCACAGTCATCGCGTCATGTGCCTCACACTGTCCAACGGAGATCCTGAGCGAGTAAAATAGGCTTGCATTCCAAAAAACTCGTACCAGCTCTCATCGAAAGCAATACGCCGGAGATTACAGGCGGCCTGCAAGAAATTGACCAGGGACACGCTATCGGACAGCGCGCTGAAAATTGATAGCTTAACCTACAGTAGTGGCGCGATTTATCGATGTATTCTGCTGGACGGTCAAGAGATTTTCGATGCGGATGACTCAAAACCGCGATCTCGATGTTTCGCGCCTCATATCCGCTAGCTTGCGCATTTTTTCTTCGTTAGTTCGCTTAGAGTGCCAAAAAACCCACAGCGTCGCCGCTCACCTCTATGTTGCTGTCGATTCTCATCGTGGATCACCATCGATGGATGTGTGCTTAAACGCTTACGGACACTCGGACGGGTTAGAAATCAGTTTCTTGAGCTGCGTTTTCTGGCTATGAAAGGTGAAACTCGCACTGCTGCCAGCGGCGGCCGGAAGTGCGGCAGTCGGCATCCGAGCCTCGGTAAGAGTGCGCCGATAGCGGCGAACGACCGCTGATCAAACGCTGGATCAGCTCCCCATAACCGCGGTTTCGCGTCGTCTCCGTGATTGCACACGCGGACCTGGCGCCGGCCGCCGCCACCTCGCCCTCGAACAGCGCCATTACGCGGCGTCTCGATGCTGAGCTTTGAGCGGGTTGGGGCATGCCGAAATCAACAGCGTGCGCGACAATCGCCGCTGACACATGTTGGATGGCAGTATTAACTGCTGCCATCTAAAACGTACCCGAGCATTCCGCCATGCCTTACCATCGCGGCATATTGCCCGCGCACAAAGCGGATCATCTACACTGCGGCCCTTGATGCGCATCGGAATGCGATCAATGCAGGCCTTAGCTCTGCGGAACCAAAGGACCATTTTAGTACAGAAGAATGGGCAGCACGGCTCGCTCGTCTTGCCGGCGCTTGCGCGATGCAGATCGGCGTAGAGTATCACAGCGCGGTAGAAGTTGCGGAAAGCGCGCTCAAATAGTCCGGACAAGACTTGCGAAGCGTGCTTGCCGATCCGGCCACAGAGGATGCTACTTGTTTGGAGCAGGTGCTGCAACGGATCTCCTACGGAACTTTTCGAAACTCAAGCAAAGTCAACTTTGGACCGCTCAAATGTGCGGGTGTCGACATGACCAGCCACTGAACTTTTAATCCGGCGGTCGGCGCAAAAAGACCCGTCAACTATTAACGCGCCAGCGGTCAATACGAATTTGACGACCGCGTCATGCTGTTGGCGGTGCTGGGCACCCCCGAATCCTGAGCGGCAAGGAGACGGCTTGCTCGCCCACCTGCGCGGGAGAGTAGCTCTCATAGGCGCGGCGAGCGCGCTCCGGCTCGCTCCACGACTTCTCGCCAGTCTGCACTTTCGGCGTCTGCGTTCAGCATGCGCGTATGGGTGACGGCTATAGATGGTGCAGCAGCGGCAACAAAGGAGCCATTCTCATACAATGCGTCGTGCTCGCCCGGGAAGCCCCACAGCAGGCTCCAACTCACCTGCACGCCCTGCTGCCGGCACCACTTTAAGAGCAGAATATGATGCACTGAGGTCGTTGCTTTGCGCATCAGTTTCAAAATACGAGTATCCAGGCTTTCGATATCCAGTTGAATCCAGCGGACGCCGGCGGCAGCCAGCCTCTCCACTTCTTGGCGCTTCAGGTTAGCTTTGACCTCAAAGAAGATCACGAGCTTCCCGGGCGGGTCGCCACTACACCACCATCCGGACACCACTGAAACGTGGGAAGGTAGCCCCACCCTGATGTCCGTTGTCAAGGCTCAGAACGCACAGGTTCGTCCGATCGTTGATCGGCTGTAGATGTTGATGATCGCGCATGCTTGGAGACGGAACCGAGGGACGTCGGTGATCAAGCTCACATGCGCGGGTTGGCTACCGCAGTCCCGATTGTGCGTGCGAAGTCTGCTCCGATCTTACTGCGGGCGTCGATGTTCTTTGCCGGCCATAAAGCGTCTGACGGGCATTCCCTCTACCGTGGTCCCGCCTCCGCCAATGCGCGATGATGAGAGGGCCTGATCAGGCTGAATGCGCTTGCCTGGCGACCGCCCACATGAAGCCGCCAGTTCACGGGCGATAGCAGTGCAGATCACCATCGTTCGCTTGCCGCGCGAAGCGAGCTTTCGGTAGCGAGCAGTCAGACGGATCTGCGCCTTCCATGTGAACCGCCTGCCACTGAATTGTCACTCGGCAACCGTTAGAGCCTCGGCTTTTGAATCGAGATCAGATATCGCAATCAGCTCGCATCCGGCAAGAGGTCTTGTTTGAAGCACTTTTCCCACCTGCGCAATCAGCAAGGCGCTCACGGCTTCGGCGGCGGGGGCGAGGTCGCCAGAGGAGATGAGGCAGGCTGTCATATGGATCGGTGGATCTATCACGAGCGGCCTCAGATCTTCGTGGCCTGGAATATCGGGAATGTCGCCCTTGGGCAGGATCGCATTTGCGAGACCGGCCCTGACAAAGGAGAGCGCACCGGCGAACGTGTCGACTTCTGCGATGCAGTTCGGCATCACGCCGGCCACTTCAAACGTCCGATCCAATGCGTCGCGAATTGTGTTTGGGCGCGTCGGCAAGACAAGAGGGAGCTCAGCCAATTCCTCAGGCGAAACGGCGGGAGCGACTTCTCCTGTATCGGGAGGACATACCAGGTGGAGTCGCTGTTGAAAGAGTGGCCGGCGAGTAACACCTGAGATGGGTTCATCCTCAAGCACAGCGCAGATATCAAGCGCTCGTGACGCGATGAGCGGCTTCATCTGAAGAGAGTCACCCGTAACAAGATGGAGGCGCACTTTTGGGAGCACGGTCCGGCAGGCTTCCATCAAGGCGCAGGCGAACGAAGCGGCGAGCGCTGAGGACATGCCGAGCCTTACCGCACCTTCCGGTTCTCCTGCCGTAGAGCGGATGATGCCCCGCAGTTGATCAACCTGCTGAAGAATGGACGTGGCCTCACGATAAAAGACCTTGCCCTCGCGAGTCGGGCGAACGCCGCGTACGCTACGGTGCAGCAGCGCGACGCCAAGCTCGGCTTCTAGGGCAGACATCTGCTGACTCAGGGCCGGCTGCGCCACATGGATTGTCGCCGCTGCTCGACAAAAACTACCAGCATCCACGATGCCCGTGAAATATCGCAGATGACGTAGCTGCATAAAACTAGAAGACATGGCACCCTGGAACCGTCCGTAGTTGCTCGTACCTTTGATTGTCGCGTGCGCGGCCGGCAATTAAAGAAATCACGCAACCAACGCAGTCGCCAAAAAACCGAGACGCACATCACCGGCTGCACAGGAGGTTGGACACAATGTGCGCCGATAGCAGGACTCGAATCGAGGGCGGCTGCCTTGCGCACCTCAGGCAATGTTCCGGATGATACCATTAAGCGCTTCGTGAACCGCTTTGATAACGGCCGAATTCAGGCTCAAGAGTGTAGTGTGTGTGTTCATTGAAATCTGAAGCTTGAGCTGATCCATGGTGTCCTCCGGATTCATCGTCGCCACGTGACTTTTCAAGCTGCGTTCCGATGCCGCAACAGATCCGCCAAGCGCGCCACTTATGGTCTTGATATCCACCTCACCGCTCCAAGCCGGAGGATCGTCCGCTGTGGTGGCGCATCCATGTTGTACTGACAACGTCTGTTGCGGCACCTATCGCGTCGCGTAATGTGTACAATGCGTCGAAATGACGCCTCGTGACGCCGCTATCCATCTCACGTTTCAACGCTTGTCGCCAACTCTCGAACTCTCTCTCGAGGGCAGATAACTCTGTGCCATCGACGTCGTCGACCAGCCGTTTCTGCAGCTCAAGCACGACCAGATGCTCGCTCACAGTTGACCCTCCTCTGCTATCCATTCCGGCTTGCTTGGATAGGGAACGTGCACGTCGGCCTCTCCGATACGCACAAGCATTCCGTCGCGTTCGATGACAACGATCTTGCCGAAATGATCGATATTGTCGCCGACTTTTAGGCGCGTTCCGTTATGAACGACGATAAATGGAGACCGGCCGAGGTGTACACCTCTCGCTAGCGGCAAGACCCCCGGCGAACAGTGTGCCTCGAGCCGAATGTGGGGCGCGAACTTCTCCTCGAAGCGGGAAGCAACAGTCTTCCATTCGCTATAGGCGGTTGGGGTAAGCGTCCCCGAAACGAGGACGACGTCTGCCTTCACCACGACATGAATCATGCGACGGAGTTCGGCTGTCGTCGCTGTCTCTAGAAAGGTTCGCGCGCGATCCGGCGTTGCGACCGTGTCATCAATTGTGCGGACCCCGGGGATATCCTGCTGCAGGTGGCGAAGCGCCGCTTTGACGATTGCATCGCTCGGGCCATATCCCGCTACTGATATCCCTCCGGGGCTCGCCACGCGAATACTACCCTCGATGCCGAATGCCCGCAGGACAGTCGCTGACAGGTCGATGAGCTTTGCATCAGACAGGACGGTGGCCATCGCCGATTTCGGTGTTATCTCTGCGGTCAGCCCGGCGTCGCGCAGGGCTGCTTTGATCTTTGTCGCTTCTCCAGGTCGCAAGTCGCCGTCGATGATGAGGTTATCATCGGAGAGCGCGATGCTGAGCCCGCTTCCGACGTTCAAATCGCGAAGCACGTTCCTAGCAATTTTGATCGGATCGGTACCCGGAACGGGGGCCGGGGTGAAAAAGGAAGCAACACCCGCCATCCCGGCGCAAGTTGCATAGACGATGATCAGAAGGCCGCAAGCGGCCGCGCAAAGCCGAAATGGCCGCGGTATCGAGTTCAGCACAAGACCGGCTTCTCGACTCCGGGTCGCCGGTGCTTCGGGAGCTGAGGGGGCATGCTCTGCAGGCAGCCTTCTGCACTCGACCACGGAGTCGATCTCCGGAAAGCTCCCACCGGGCGGGCCGATACTGAAAATCGTCCGCCCAACCTGAACCGGAGTGAGTGGATCGAGGATCGTCGGGTACTCTATTAGACAATCACTACCGCCGATCAGCACACCCGGTGCGAGCGCGGTGATCTGGATTTGCCCGGCCTCGATGACAATGCGAAGATGTGAGTCAACCAGTTCCGGATCTGCGAAGCTAAGGTCGTCAGCGTCATGGCTACCGACCAGCCACGCTCCATCGCCGAGCGATGTCTCGGCCCCCCTGTTGGGGCCAGATAGCACACGCAAGGACAGCTGGGTCTGATCACCCGTGAGAACATCTTGTTCTATGTTCGCATGTCTCATTGCAGCGATATCCGTCCCAATGGCTGTATGGAGATATCGTGCGGAAGCTCCTGATAGGACAGCACTGGAAGTCCGTAGAGGTCGGTTTCGATGATCTTGCGTACGTATCGACGTATATCCATCGAAGTCAGCAGCACCGGCTTGTGCGGCTGCTGGTTGAGGTTGCCGATAGCCTCTCGTATCGCGTCAATGATCTGACCTGTGGTGCGAGCGTCGAGGGCGAGATAGCTGCCGGCGGAAGTCTGCCGAATGGCATCGCGCACTGTATCTTCCACTTCTGGCGTGAGAAGGTACGCGGGCAACAGGTTCATGCCGATACAATACGGGATGCACAGTTGCCTCTTCAGCGCACAACGCACATGCTCGGTCAACAGGACAATGTCTTTTTCGCTCTGTGCCCGTTCGACCAGTGCGGCGAGGATAGTGCGCATGTTACGCAACGAAACCTCTTCCGAGATCAGGCGCTGAAAGACCTCTGAAATCTTCTGCAGAGGCGCTGAGCGCAGTACCTCTTTTACGAGTTCTGGCAGTCGCACCTCAATCTGGTTCAAAAGAGCTTTCGTCTCCTGGATTCCGACAAACTCAGCAGCATGCCTCCGCAGGATTTGACCGGTGTGGTCGCTAACAATCTGAATCGGGTCCAGGAACGGGATGTCGGCAGCGCGCAACGATTCGCGATGTATGACATTCACCCAGACCGTCTCGATCCGAGGAAGGAAAGGTTGATCCAGAACATATGGGATGCCCACAAGATCAAGGTCCTCGGGAGTAGCACTTGCCAAAAGATGTTGCGACCGCAGTCGTCCTTCACCGCATGGTACTTCATTGACCATGATGACATACGCTCCATCCTTGCAGCTGTCGTTGACCCGCACATTGATCGCTGGAAGGGGGACGCCAAGGTCAAGAAGGAGGGCTCGCCGTTCTGCATCCAATGCTTTCTTTAGCAGATCGGGAGGGATGACCGCCTGAACGTCGCGACCGACGTCGATCATCAGGGGCACGGTGAACGTGATGCCATTGTCGGCCGCTGCGTCACCGTCTGTCGGCTCATCCGATGCCGTTGAGCGCGCTCCCCCTATCATCGAGTAGCGACGCGTTGGCGGTGCGGCCAGCCGCCGATTACGCTGCAGTTGCCAGCCACCGCCTCCGACCACGAGTGCCAAGATCATGAAGATCCCCATTGGAAAGCCAGGGATGAACGAAAAGAGCAGGAGAATGAACGATCCGACCATAAGCGCACGCGGTTGTGCGCTGATCTCGTTGCCGATCTCATTGCCGAGATCTGCACCGTTATCTTCGTCACTAACCCTCGTGACGATAAACCCCGCAGTAATCGCGGTAAAGAGAGCCGGTATCTGACCGACGAGCCCGTCTCCGACGGTCAGGATCGCATAAACCTCGAGCGCCTCGTACAATCCCATTCCCTTTTGAAACGAACCAATCGCGATCCCGCCTATGATGTTCACGGCAATGCTGATCAAGCCCGCGATAGCGTCCCCCTTGAGAAACTTCATGGCGCCGTCCAGGGCACCGTAGAGCTGGCTCTCGCGCTCAATCGCAACGCGGCGCCGACTTGCCTCTCGGATATCAATACTGCCGGCACGCAAGTCGCCGTCGACGCTCATCTGCTTGCCTGGCATCGAATCCAGAGAAAATCGTGCGGCAACCTCGGCCACACGCTCGGATCCTTTGGTGATGACGACAAACTGAACAATTGTCATGATCAAAAAGGTGACCGCGCCCACCACGAGATTGCCGGCCACCACGAAGTCCCCGAAGGTCTTGATGATCTGGCCGGCGTCTGCATGAAGCAAGATTGTGCGTGTCGCGGCGATGCCAAGCGACAACCGAAAGAGCGTCGTCACCAGAAGCACCGACGGAAAGGAGACGAATGCAAGGGGGGATCTAATATAGACCGCCACCATCAGCAGGAGTGCCGAGAGTCCCAGGTTGACTGCCTGTAGTACATCCATGAGGACTGGCGGCAGTGGAATGATCATCATGAAGATGATCGTGATCAGCAGCGCCACCAGAACAATATCATTGCGACCGGTCGCGACCGCTCGGACTCTGTCGAGAAACGTCACACTAGCCACTCGCGCTGCATCCTGTAGGTGCGTGTCCGGCATGATCGATGCGACGAACCGCAGACAGGTTCTCGCCTCGGCGCTGATCCTTGCGAAATGCCTCGACTAATACCCGTGACGGTCGAAATCGGCCTTCGCCGTCCCGTGACAATGGCGGAAACCGCCTTGCATGGGCAACGGCCTTCCCGCAATGTCCAGCGTTCGGCGGTGCGACGCGCCCGGTGGTGTTGAGATCGATTTGTCGGTCGCAGCTGCCAACCTCAGTACGCATCTAAGCAACGATTCCCCGCGCGGCCTTGTTCTTGAGAAATTCGCCGAGCTTACGAAGTATGGTCGCGCAACGTATGCAGGTGGGTTTCTTAGGCTTCGTGGCCGTTCTAGGCACCGCTGCGAATCGGCGCTTTCAATCTTCCGATTGTCGCCTTCGAAACAATGTCGTGGCAGGAAGCCAACAATAGTGTTCGCGCTGTCGGAACGATTGGAGATGCGCGGACGCTGCCGTGGGACAGCCACCGTCGATCCCGTCGCTCCCCCAGAGCAAGTACGGATCCTCCTACTGATATCATCGTTTTGCCGAAACATCCCGCCATCTCCTAGTCTTGATTGATCCCGTCACGGTTCGATAAACCGCAAGCTTCGGTTTGGAAAACTCGTTTCAAGATCAGTTCGACCTGGTCCGGAGGGAGCAACTATCATGCCGACTCCGTTCTCGAACCAGGAGGCCTATCTTCAGCGGAAATGCGAGCGTGGCCGGCGTTGAATGAGCGGAATTTAGATGCAGTTCATTGGTCACTCGACTTGGGTCTACTATGCCGCCGTCGATCAACCATGACCATGCGACAATTTACCATTGTGCGTGTGGTGGATGATTGAGAATGCGCGTAAAAGCGACGAAGCGGCCTGCGCGGGGCCCGCGGGTGGCGTGGCCAAGTATGAAGTTGTTGCGATGCGGGCAGTGCCACCCATCCCAAACTGCGCAACTTTATCGCCTTCACGGGTGCGACCGACCGTTTGCTATCCAGTTCGGCGAGCCGTTTTGCAAGCTCAGCGGACGGCTCCCATGGCGTCTGTTCGCTGATCCCTGCTATCTTTTCACAGAGGCGCTGCGACATAGAACTTCTGCCCCTCCCCATCATGGCTGCCCCCGCACCGTTAGACGGTCCGCTCATGAGATCCATAAAATTAGAGATCCGTCTCCCTCAGCCGGCCGGCGGTCAAGGCACGCACCAAATTGTCGCATTTCTCGAGCTCCCGATATGCCTGACGTGCGGCGTTGTAGGCTTCCTGACGCGCCTGACGCGCTTGTTCGGTTTCCGACAGCGCCTCCTCAAGACGCCGTTCGAGCAGCCGTTCGTGATCGTGCAGTGAGGCCATCTTCGCCTTCGCCTGCTCTAGATCGTTGAGAGCGACGGTTTTGCCGATCAGCAAATCGTATATCTCGCGCTCCAGTCGAGGCCGGTCCTGCCGCCAGGTGCGAAGGACTGCCAGTGCCGCTTCGATAGACGCACCGGATTTGTCGATGGCTGACTGCCGCACTCGTAGCGTCTCGTCGGCTCGGCGACGCCGCAATTTTCTCAACTCAAGCAATTGATGTACGGCCTTGGGAGTTATGCCAGGCACGTGGCCAGCTCCTGAAGCATTGCGTCGAAGCCAATTTGTTCACATCTTGGCTGTCGCAGGAACGTCCGTATGTTCTCTATCTTGGCGATCGCCGTATCGGCGTGCGGATCGGCTCCTTTCTCGTACTCGCCGACCCGTATCAATAGTTCCACCTCCTGGTATTTAGCTATCAGCGCCCGCAACTCACCCGCTAACTTCTCATGCCGCGACGACACGATAGCACTCATAGCACGGCTGACGCTTGCCAGAATATCGATCGCGGGATAGTGGCTCGACATCGCCAAGGTGCGTGAGAGCACAATATGGCCATCCAGGATGGAACGGGTTTCATCGGCCAGAGGTTCGGTGACGTCATCGCCTTCGACAAGCACGGTGTAAAACGCGGTTATCGATCCACGATCGTTGTTGCCGGCGCGTTCCACGAGTTGCGGCAAGGTTGCAAAGACCGAGGGCGGGAAACCACGCAGGGTGGCCGGTTCGCCGGCCGCCAGACCAATCTGCCTCTGTGCGCGCGCAAAGCGCGTTACCGAATCCATGAGAAGCAGCACACGCTGTCCCCGATCTCGATACCATTCTGCGATTGCCGTCGCGACATAGGCCGCCTTCACCCGTTCCATCGCGGAACGATCGGAGGTCGCAACGATCAGAACTGATCTTCGTCGCGCCTCTGAGCCGAGATCGTGTTCGATGAACTCCTTCACCTCTCGGCCGCGCTCTCCAATCAGCGCTATCACCGTTACGTCAACCGCCGCGCTACGCACCAGCATCGACAGCAGTGTGCTCTTGCCGCCGCCCGCCGCGGCAAAGATTCCCATGCGCTGTCCCTCGCCGCACGTCAAAAGACCGTCGATCGCGCGTATGCCGACTGGAAGAGCGCGATCAATGATGCGCCGGGTCAAGGGGCCCGGAGCCTCGCTTTGGACTGGAACGCGGGCGTCTGGAACCAGGGGCCCATGAGTGGATGTGTCGAGAGGGCGGCCGAGACCGTCAAGCACCCGGCCAAGCAAGTTCCAGCCCGCGGGCACTGTCAGAGGCTCTCCCATCGGGATCACCTCAGTGAGGTTAGAAAGCCCCTGTATTTCGCCAAGCGGCGCTAGAATGGCGATGTCGTGCTGAAGCCCGATAACTTCCGCCGACAATTCGCCGTTGTTCCCGGGATTGCGGAGCATGCACAGGTCGCCTATGCGGGCACCAGGTGCCGTTGCACGGATGATTGTCCCGACGATTTGAAGAACTCGGCCGCAGACGCGCATCGTCGACGCCTGCGCCACCACCGTGCGAGCGAGCTGAAACAAGCGATCGATGTCGTCGTGCGAAGAATGAATGGCAGCGACTGCCGTTGGCAGCTCGGGTCGCTCGGAAATCACGTTGCAGAGGCCTTTAGGCTGCTGCGCAGGCCGGATTCGATCGCCGCCAATTGGCTTTCGATCGTGGCGTCGACCAGTCCAGCATCGGTCTCAAGGATGCATCCGGCATCTTTGACCCGCGGATCAGAAACTATTTCGACGATGGCGCGCGACGTCGCCGTCGAGAGCAGTTCGTTCAATCGTCTGCGAACCGTTTCGACATGCGCCGGTGCCACGCGCAAGCGGACGAGGGAGCTATGGCCCGTGAATCTCAGACCGTGCAAAGCGATCTGCAGCGCAGCGTCATCCGGCGCGACGGTATCGATTACCCGACGTGCGATCTGCAGACCCATGTCGACAATCCGCTCTTGATTCGCCTCCATGATCCGCAGCGACGCAACGGCGATCGCGGTTAAACGTTGTTCGATGGTCGCCTGCGCCGCTGTCAGCGCGGCTTCCTTGGCAGCCGTCTCGATCATCCCTACAGTTTCGCGCGCCCCATCCACGAGCGCGTCCGCATCGCGTCGCGCCTGAGTGAGCAATTGCTCAGCGTCCACGATCGTCTGTGCGCTGGCCGCCGGCAAAACTCGCCCTGGGCCGAGGATGCTGGCCCCGCCCGCCGTCAGTTGAACCAGTGCGACCATGTCGGCATCTCTTTGCGGACCAGGCGTCGCGTCGCACGAAAGGCGTCCTCGCCGACACTGTCGTCGCGGCAGGCGTCCGCCACCACCATCCAGATCGCTGCGGGGCGACGCAATCGTAGTCGGGCGCGCAGCCCATGCGGGATTGCGCCTATCGCAAGGCCGAACATCGCCGCACCGCGGTAGAGAAATGCACGAGGCGCAGTCGGCATCTCGGAAGCGCTGATCGCGGACATCAGCTCGACGGTCGGTCTCGGTAGCAGTGCAGCATGCGAAGCGAATGCGAAGGCCTCTTCGCCGAGAACGGCGCGTGCCGCCACAACATCGGCCGTCCGAAGGAGACCGACGAGGCTGGACGCGCCGGCCCAAGCTCCGGCTAGGCAGATAAGGCGTGTAGCGTCCTTCGCTGGCAGAAATGCGAGCCGAATTCGTGGTGCGTTGCCGGCCGAAATAATCGCGGACGCTTCGCTGCTTTGGCCGCGAAGCAGCCAACGCCCGAGCTTGACACGGATGAACGGGTCGGACTGAGCGAGGTTCAGAGGCATCCATTCAGGCCAACCGATGGCTATTGTGTCATCGAAATCGGCCGCGGGATCGGCGATGCAGCGCATCATCGCTCCCGCCCACGGCGTATCAAGCCATTCATCTTGGATTGTTGCTGGGCTCGTTGCGAGCATAGTCGGATTGTTCGCTTCGCCGAAGCTCATGACGCTGCCATGCCGTTCCTAAGGCTAAAGCGCCGCCGCCATATGAGACAGACGAGCACTGCATTGCCGATCAGCGATGCCGCCATGCCGCCTACGAGGCCGAACAAGAAGTACGATGGGCTGCTACGTTCGAACGCCCCGGCTATCACTTCGGTTCGACGCAACGTGGTATCGTCCTGATCTGCCTTTACAAGGGCAACCGAGACCCGATCATAGGACAGGCCCTTCAAGCTATTTGCGACGAGCTCCTTGATCTTCGGCACGATCTGGTCGATCGGAGCACCGGGCTTGTAACGGACGAGCACAGCAGCAGTCGACGATGCGGGTGGATTACGATCGTCACTCGCGTTTTCGGGCAAGACCGTGTGGACCCTGGCGTTAAGCACGCCGTCGATACTGGACAGAGTTTGCGAAAGCTCCTGTGTGACACCATAAATGTAGCGGACACGCTCCTCTGTTTCCGATGAAATCATCCGGTCCTTCTTGAAGATAGTGCCCATATCGGCGAAATGATCGCGAGGCCACCCGGCGCTGTCCAACAGATTCATAGCACGCGGCACATCTTCAGTGGGCACCACTAGCGAAGTCGTGCCGCCGGTGTCTGCCGCCCGTTCCGCGTGGATGCCTTGTCGCATAAGCAACGCAAGCATTTCGTTAGCCTCGCGCGCCGAAAGGTTGCGATAGAGCTCAATCTTCGATCCGCAGCCGACCAGGGCGAATAGCACCAGAAGCGCCACCGCCCGCTTCAATACAAACGCCACGCCCGCATCATCATGGCTCATTGACTATTCAGCAAAGTGTCGAGCGTGTGGGTCGCCTTCCCAACCACCTTGGTCACAAGGTCGTACTGCAGGCTCATAGCCGATAGCTCGACCTGCGCGTCGAGCCACTCAGCCGAGCGGATGTTCCCCGCGCTCATGCCTTCGGCGGCTTTGCGAACGCCTTGCATGGATCGTGCAAAGCCAGCGTTCAGTTTTTCCAAGCCACTGAGGATATCATCGGATAGGCGAGGAACGTGCGGCCCCCGTCCCTCCTCCGTCAGCCCGCTCCCAGCCATGATCGGCGGTTCGTCAGCTCGCGGCGATGGCACGGGCGGCTCGAGCGCGGCTTGAAACGCCGCGACGGATTCAGCCGACACTTTCGATGTGGCTGGCATCTCCGTCGCCAAAGAGGCTGGCAGTGCTTGCGGGAGGATACTACCTACGCTGCTCATTAGATGTCCTTTCCTGCAGTATGTGCCGGCGCGGTCTGGCCCAAAGCTGTGAGAAACCCATCGAGGCCGGGCTCGCCGCTTGGCAGACGTCTGAGCACGGCATCGCGTTCGCTTGGGCGTCCATCAAGCCCAAGAGCCAGGGCCTGAAACGCCATTCCATATGCATCATTCGCCCTGGCAAGAGGATCGAGGCGTTCCAGCGCCGCTGGAATATCGCCTGCCGTCAGATCTGCGACCGCGTAAGCAATGACACACTCCCGACCGCCCGGCGCAATGACATCAAGCCCCTTCGCGATCTGCCTCGCCCTCACCACGTCGTTCATGACACAAGCCAAGAATGCCGCCTCGGTGAGACGTCGCAGCAGGCCGGGGCGACTGTCGGGTGTCGCACAAGTCGACAACAAAGACATACATACCGAGTCCCTGCCCCTAACCGAGTCATGTGTCGTTTTCTGATCATCCATGTCACATCCCGCCACCGACCTCGGCTCAGGAAAACATCGCGCCTGGGCCCCTAAAGGGCGCACGCTCGCAACACGTCCCGCGACCATGCACTCATCTCGCCACCACATGACAAGACCGTCTGCCGAGTGGCGTTGCGTGCTGCAAGCGATCAATTCTCATAATGATCTAATTCGGCCTCTCGCTCGGCGCCAATACAATACGGGCATGGAGTCATAACGGCAGCCTATGGATAGTGGGTGCCCTCCGTCAACCGCTCGGTCCGGCACAAAGTGTGAGCTGCTCGCGGGCGTTTCGTCGAAGGCGACTGCAGAACCCAATCCGCCGCCAATGCGATCCTTATCGTTACCTGCTTAAGGCCAAAATGCGGTTGGCTCGGCGACGAGCTCTTGCCGAACGGCTCGTTCAACGCGACGACACGTACTTGTGGGTTAGCGCCGCCGTCTCAAACGCTCGCGCTGAGATGCACCGATCCATCACGGGCGCCTATGCCTTCATAGCGATCAAGTATTTTGCGCCATGCGCCGCCTCCAGTAGTGACGTGCGGAGCTGTTGCTCCAACCGAGACACAGAGGAATGCCATTGGGCCAGCTGCGGGAAACGTTGTCGTCGTGAGGAAGGGGATTCTGGCATACCTTATCATTGGCAGACGATGCCTGTCGGTGGCCTTGAGCGGCCGGCCCCGAGAGCAGGTCGTTGCCCCTTGAGCGGGGCTGGTGGCGCAAGCGGTTTCGAATCCTGCTGGCGCTACGGTGCGTTGGCAAGGAGATCGTCTGGGAGGGTCAATGAGCCTCGATGACACGATGGAGGCTGCGCGACAGACCATCGCACAGATGGATAGTCTCTTGACGTTGGCTCGCGAACAACTTGACCGTTGTGCCTGCCCTTTAGGCGACAGCACTTTGAGCGCCGCTTCGATTTCTGCATTTGTCGCCGATCAGGATGAAGCGTTTCAAAGCGCATATGCGGGCGAGCTGGCGGCTCTCAGTCACATCCTGCCAGCGCCTGAATCGATGTCGCATGTCCCACGCAGCAAGCCGTCTGCACGCAGAGCATGACATGATGAGAATGGCGGATGGTGAGCTATTGAATGGTGACGATGCGACAGACACCGAGCGGCTGGCACAGCTCGCCATCGACTTCGTGGCAGGGCGCGCGGACCTAGCTAGCGTCATTGGGATCACTGATGATGAGCTTGAGGCCTTGTATGTATTCGGCTACCGCTACTATTCTTGCGGCAAGTATGAGGAGGCGCGGAATTTCTTTCGCTTCTTGTGCCTACACCGGCACATCGATGCACGATTCTGGTTTGGCCTGGCTGCCAGTAGTCAGATGCTTGGGGACCCAGAGAACGCCATGCACGCCTATCGGCTGGCCGGGCTCCTGAATAGTGAGGACCCGCAGATCCCGCTTCGAGCTGCCGAATGCTTCATCAAACTAAATCATCCCACAGCGGCCATCACTGCACTCGAGAATGCCTTGGCGCTGAGTGTCAGAAGGCCCGAACACAAGGCTTCGGCCGGCCGTGGGCTGATGATGCTTAACCGCCTCAAATCCCAACTAGGGTCCGACCATGGATAGAGTGAACATGCGGGCGTTGATGAGCAAGACGCTCCCCGAAGTCGGGACGCTGCCCTTCAGTGCCTCCGTCACCGGTCTTTCGGGCAATGGCCGCAAGACTGACGCTAACCTGTTGCCGCAATCAGTTTCCGGAGAGGCTGTCGCGTCAGGTTCGATTCCAGGCTTACCGGCACCACGTGCGTTCGATGCGATTGACCTCCTTACCACGTTTCTGGCTCTGAAGACCAAGATGACGGATGGACAGGTTGCAGCCGGAATGGAGGACGCGCGACACTGGGGAGAGCAGCAAAGGCAGTTGCACGAGAAAACCTCTAAAAGCATCATTGAAGCGGCAAAAAGATTGGCAGAAGCAAAGAAGAGCTCCGGCATCATGAAGTTCTTCGGATGGCTAGCGGTCGGATTGACGGTCCTGGCTGCCGTTGCCACCGGCGGAACTCTTGCAGTCATGGCGGCGGCAGTGAGCGTTGGAGTAGCGACTCTCATCGAGACGGGGGGCATCGATAAGATGACCGCGGCAATTGTGAAGCGTCTCGAGAAAGACGGAATCGAGGGCGGCAAGGCCAAAGCCTTGGGCGCGATCATCACGATTGGCATCATGTTCGCTATCTCGGTGCTAACGGTCGGCGCTGGCTTTGCTAATGGAGCTGCGAGTGGATTGCGTATCACCGCCTTGATACCGTCTAACTCTGTCAAGGCTGTTCAGATCGGCCAGGGAGTTTCGACGGCGGCTCGAGTCGGCGAGGCAGTGGCATCGCTGGGCGAGGCTGGCGCCGGCATCGCCAATGGCATCCAGCAGAAGGAGGCAACGGACGCCCAGGCGGAAACGTTGGACATTAGCAAGTGCATTGCAAGATTGAGACAACTGCAAAGCGATGAAATGGACTTCATCAAGCAGTTGCTTCTCGACAGGACGATGACCACACAGAAGGTTGCGGAGGCGATCGAGAGGCAGAGTGACTCCAACGCCAACCTGGTAAGGCACTTCGCCTGACAGGCTGCGTGGGGCCACTTATCGAACTTGAGGAATGTAGCCATGGCATTTGCGATCGAACGTGAAACGACCGTTGGCGGGTACGACCTGTTGGATGCTGCCGTGCATCAACAACTTCCGTGGGCGCCGATCTCTGCTGCGGTCCGCGGCAGAAACGTGCCGGAAGGCGAGATCCCGCGCCCACTTGCGGATCCCGTTGAGGGGGCGCGGGGTTGGGGATCAGTTGGTGTATCGGATCTCGCGGACGTTGTGATCCACGAGAAGCTTTCCAACATCCAGGTCAAGCTGAAGGACTTTGCTACGAGGAACGACATATCGGCATTCGCCGCGCTCATCATCCGGCTCAATGCGGAGTTCCGCAAGGCGGCGAGGTCGGACCGGTCGGCCGCGCTTAACGTCGAGATCGCTGCGCAGGAAGCTGCTGCCAAGGCGCTTCGCAATTCAGGGCTATGCCAGTTGTTTGGCGCAATAGCCACCTCTGGCGGCGCGATGTTAGGTGCCGGTGTGAACCTCAAGGGCGCTCGCCAGATTCAAGCGCGCTTCGACGAGCTGTACAAGGCCAAGATCCAGACGCCGCTCCCGAAGTCTAGTGTGGAGACGCCAGCCCCGAACAGCCCTTCAGGTCAAGCGCAGCGCTTTGACAAACCGGAAGGCGAGCCGGAGCTCCACGGCGAGCCTCACGGCAAAGCGCAATTTACCCAAGCGCCGGAGCGCGAGGCGCGGCCCTCGGAAGACAACATCGAGATGACACGTCTGGATGGGAGCACATCATCGGGCAGAGGCAATACACCTGGCGACCCGCTCAGGCTGGACGCGCCCGATAGCACGACGGACCCCCTTGAGTTTACGCGCGTTGTCCAGGCACAGACAGCAGCCCAGCAGGCGGCGATGAGGTGGAATGGCATGGGCACAATCGCGACAGAAGCCTTTAAGCTTCCCGGAGCCGGCCTGAACATGGGCGCGACGCACTACCAGGAGGAGAAGGCGAAGCTGGAGGCGGACGGCACCAAGGCGCGGGCGCAGAGGGAGGACGAGAGTGGATTCATGGCAAGCTATGAGGCGACGATTCAGGACTTTCTGGGCAAGCTTGCAGAAATTCGTCGTGCCGATACCGAGGCGAGAAGCAAGATCGTCTATATGGCTTGAGTGCATCGTTCGGACGAAAACACATCCGATTTTGAGAATGACGTAAGATGATCAAGGTAATGCCTGGATACCAGCCCTATGCATGGGCCAGCAGCGCAGGAAATGTTCTCCCGGGTGGCCCGTCTTTGGCCACGATTATCACGCTGGTTCTGATGGAACGGCATGCCATTTACCAGAATCAAATCCGATCTCAAATCGACGATATGCAGGCGCGCAACAATTTGCTGAAAGATATGAATAAGGCGTTGGCTGCCCTGCGTACCAATCGACCTAGCGATGAAAAGGCGGTTAGAGACTACGGCAGCTTCGTCGATTCGCAAGGCAAGACTCAGGATGTGTTTGAATGGATGCAGGCAAACGACATCTCTATCGAGACGGAGAATTCCGACAAGAAAGGTGTGCAGTCGCAGTTCGACGCTGCCATCAACAACCTTAAGGCGGCGATTGACAGCGCCAATAGCGAAGGGCAGATGGCGTTGATTTTTATGCAAGGGCTGCTTGATAAGCTCAATCAGATTGCTGAACTGATGTCTAACCTTCTTTCGAAAGATCAAAAGATCAAGGATGTGATCATTGGCAACTCTCGTTAAGAGACGGCAACAAATGAGTAGTACAGGACGGGGGCAGTCATCCCAGTTCTGCCCACCTGTTCTCACAGTTGCAATGAACGCAAGTACGGCGGATGGAAAGTTGAATGGATGCGCATTCTCCGCGGGAACGCCGCTTCCTCAATATCTAGCAAGACCTTGCTGACGTTCCTTTGTCTACTGCTTACCCGATGTGCCGGCTCCGACTCGATTGCTGAACGCGGTGTTCTGCTGGCTTCAACAAGCGTCGGCTGGCATGCGTCGGAGCCCTCCTTCTCAGCGGGGAAACTGCAAGCACGTAGCTTTGAACTGCTGGCACAGCCGCCGAGCCGGCCGATCACCGCCTCGGTGGAGCGGCGGCTGCCGGTCACATCCGATAGCACTCGCGTGAGCCTCGACTACGCCAATGCCGATATTCGGCAAGTTGTGAATGACGTCGTGGGCGACATTCTGAGCATGCCCGTCATCATCGATCCGGGCGTTGGGGGAAAAATGACACTTCGGACCTCGGGCCAAGTCCCCGCGAGTGATGTGCCGCGATTGCTCGACCAAGCGCTGGCACCGTACGGCTACGGACTGGCCGTGGTTGACCGCGGAGTTCGGGTGGGGCGCTTGGTCGACCTCGCCGGCGGAGCACGAAGCGATGTTCAAGTGGTTCCCGTCCGCTATGTCGATCCAGCCGATGTCATCAAGGTGATCCGACCAAGCGTCGAGGAGAGCGTGGGTCTGACACCCGCGCCGGGAGAACAAGGTATTGCCATCAGTGGGCCACCCGGCTCGGTGAGTTCCGTGCGCGAACTCATCGGCTTACTTGACACCGATGCTATGGCTCACAAATCGTTTGCGCTGTATACGCTGGCTCATGCGAGTCCGGCCGCGGTAGAGCGAGAACTCAGTTTCTTGTTCAGCCAGAATCGCCAGGGCAGAGTGCGCGTTCGGCTTGCGCCACTCGAGCGGCTGAACGGCATTCTCGTGGTAGCGGACGACCCTGCGGTACTTCAGCAAGTTCGTCGGGTTATCACCACGCTGGATAAGACGTCGGAGGCGGCGGCAAACATTCACGTGCGTCCACTTCGGTATCGAAGGGCTACCGAAGTGGCGCAGGTACTAGCACGAGTCTTTGGCGCTCAGCCGCCCAGTGCCGTATCTCGCGCGCAGCCCGCGGGAGAGTTTGGAAAGTTGTCAATCGGAAGCGCATCCCATCGATCGAGCTTGCCTCTAAACGTTCCCGGCCTGTCGGACGAAAGATCAGATGCGGCCGCGTCAGCAACGCAAGCAAAGGACGATGTGGTGGTCTCCGCAGTCAGTCTTGGCCTGTCGGTGCCGGTGCGGATCCAGGCGGATCCTAGCCAAAATGCACTCGTGATCTTCGCAACGCCGCATGACAACAAAATCATCGAAGCCGCCGTTCATCGGCTTGACGTCAAGCCACGGCAGGTCCTGATCCAGGTCATTGTCGCGGAGGTGCGGTTGAGCGATCATTTGCGATACGGTGTCGACTATCTTCTCTCCTCGCTGGATTTGGGTGCCGTTTCGCGAGGTGGTTTGTCCTATGTGTTCCCAAATAGGGATGCCAACGTTGTGCTACACGCGCTAAGTGGCGTCGGGGACGTCAAGGTCGTATCGGCGCCACGTATTCTCACAGTTGACAATCAAACCGCGACAATTGAGGTGGGCGATCAGGTCCCGATCCTCGCGCGATCCTCACAATCCACGCTAAGCCAAAGTTCAACAATCGTGAACGACGTCGAGCTACGCGACACAGGGGTCATTTTGGCTGTAACACCCCGCATCGGCGCCGGAGGTAACGTGACGCTCGACACCTTTCAGGAGGTCAGTACCGCGAACAAGAACACACTGACCAACGTCCAATCCCCGGTCATTTCGGTACGCCGCCTCCAAAGCACCGTATCGACACGAAACGGTGACACGATCGCGATCGGCGGTTTGATGCAGGATAGCACCAACCGGATGGATTCCGGGGCTCCCGTGCTGAAGGACATTCCGTTGTTGGGACCTCTATTCGGCAGCACGGAGCAGGCCAAGGACCGAACCGAGCTCTTGGTGTTACTGAATCCTCGGGTGGTTGAGAGTGACGCCGATGCGCGGGCTTTGACTGAGGAACTGCGGGAGAAGTTCGAATCGCTAGCCCCCGATCTCGGCCGCCACCTGACGCCCCAACGTAGGCGTCGTTCTCGGGCCACGGCTTTGAGGGCTTGGGCGCAGTAGGCGCAGGGCAGAACCTGTACGATGTCGTGGTTGGGACAGCCGTCGGTGACCTTAATCAGGACGTCAGAGTCGGGCAAGCGGATCGACATCGTTAAGGTTTGCTGTCTTGACCAGGGACGCGACGACAGTCCAGTGTTCGGACCCACCGCCGGATCCGGCAAGCGCGTTTTTTGTGGGGGATGTCCCGATCGGTGTTGAAATGAATGTTGCGCGGCCCCGTCGAGTGCTGCTGGAGCTCGCGGGAAAGCCCGCCACGTCCACTCCCAGGCTTCGCAAGGCCGAGGCGCGATCCGCGGGATCGTCAAGCCTCTCGGTCAGTGTGACCAGGTGCTGTTGGAACTCGCGTGAAAGCCCCGTCGCGCACAGTCCGAGGTCCTCCAGAGCGAGGACGCGATTTGCGGGCTCGTCAAGCTTGTCGGCGAGGGTGACGAGGCGCTCCTGGAGTGTAGGCTCAAGCGTTGCCACCCGGCACCACATCCAGACGCTCCGCCAGACGACGCTCGCCGCCTTGGAGGAACTCCTTGGACCAGCCATAATACATTGAGGCGGCGATGCCCTCGCCCCGGCAGAGCTCGGGAATATTCTCCTCGCCCCGCAGCCCTTCCAACACGATACGGATCTTATCTTCAGCTGAATACTGCCCGGGTGTCTGGCGCAGAATGTCCTTTACCACTTGTTCTGCGAGCGCTTTGGGCGGTCCGGGTTTTCTGCTTCATATTCGCTCCTGGCGGTCACGATGAAGCAGTAATCCTCCTACCCCTCCGCAAAACCGTTAATTTGGTCTCTCAAGCCCTGACGGCGAACACATCACCGCTGCGATGCTCTGGATTAGCCCGTCTTATTCGCGAGAGGGTGCCTGAGAGGCTGGCGAGCGTGGTGTAAAGCGCTGATGCGGCGTAGGATTCGGTTGCGAAGCCAACCCCA
>NZ_JBNDLA010000040.1:0-30506 GCF_050435825.1 Bradyrhizobium sp. I1.14.4
GTGGGTGCGGCTTTTTTGGGGGTGGGGGGGGTTTCTTGTCGCGGGGGGGGGGGGGGCGGACCCCTGGTCGGCGGCTCGGCCAGCCTGCCGCCGCCCCCCCCCCCCACACCGCGGATAATTCTCGCGGAACGGCCGCTAACTTCCCAACCCCATCACCAATTCCTCGATCTTGATCGGGAAATTCCGGACGCGGATGCCGGTGGCGTGCCACACGGCGTTGGCGACTGCGCCGGCGCTGCCGGTGATGCCGATCTCGCCGACGCCCTTGATGCCGAGCGGGTTGACGTGCGGATCGTGCTCGTCGACCGTGATGACATCCATCGGCGGCACGTCGGCATTCACGGGCACATGATACTCGGCGAGGTTCGCATTCAGGATGCGGCCGGACCGCTTGTCCATCACCGCCTCCTCATGCAGCGCGAACGAGAGGCCCCAGATCATGCCGCCGTAGAGCTGGCTCTGCACCATCAGCGGATTGATGATGCGTCCCGCGGCGAACGCACCGACCAGCCGCGTGGCGCGGATCTGGCCGAGTTCCGGATCGACCTTGACCTCGGCAAACACAGCGCCATGCGCGTGCATCGCATATTGCGATTGCGCGGCAGGATCGGCCGCACCGGTGCCAGAGGCCTCGACCTCGGCGACGCCGGCACGCGCCAGGATCTCGGCATAGCTTTCGCTGCGCGCATCGTCGTCGCGGCGATACAGCCGCCCGGCCCGCGCCACCACGCCGGCGTTACCGGCGCCGAACAGCGGCGAGCGATCGTCCGAGGTCGCAAGCTCGGCGAGTTTTGCGATCACCGCGGCACCGGCATTGTGGATCGCGGCACCGACGGTTGCCGTGTGCGCCGACCCGCCGGCGATGCCTGCATCCGGCAGGTCGGACGTGCCCGACAGGAACGAGATCTGCCCGAGATCGAGGGCGAGCGCATCGGCCGAGATCTGGGTCAGCGCGGTCCAGGCTCCCTGCCCCATATCGTGCGCGCCGCTCTCCATCACGCCACGTCCGTCGGCGCGGATCACGGCGCGGGCATTGCCCTGGAACATCAGCGCCGGGAAGGTCGCGGTGCCCATGCCCCAACCGACCAGAAAGCCGTTCTCGTCACGCATCTGCTTTGGCTGCACCGGACGTCCCGCCCAGCCGAAGCGTTCGGCGGCCCTGGCGTAGCACTGGCGCAGCGCCTTGGAGGAAAACGGCTTGCCAGTGGTCGGCTCGACCTCGGCATAGTTCTTCAGCCGGAATTCCAGCGGATCGATGCCGCAGGCGAACGCCGCCTCGTCGATCGCACTCTCCAGCGCGATCGATCCAGTGGCCTCGCCCGGCGCGCGCATGAACAGCGGCGTGCCGGTGTCGACGCGCACCGCCTCATGCGCGGTCCGGATCGCAGGGCTCGCATAGAGCGTGTGCGAGGCGTCCGCCGCAGGCTCGTAGAAATCGTCGAAGCTCGACGTCGCGATGCGCGCCTCGTGATCGAGCGCGGTCAGCAGACCGGCATCGTCGGTGCCGATGCGGATGCGCTGCCGGGTCGGCGAGCGATGCCCGACCGGGCCATACATCTGGCCACGCCGCAGCACAAGCTTGACCGGACGTCCCACCAGCTTCGCCGCCATGATGCCGAGCACCTGCGGCCCGGAGACCAGTCCCTTGGAGCCGAAGCCGCCGCCGAGGAACGGGCTGTTGATGTGGATATTCGCCGGCGGAATGCCGAACAGCCCGCCGACGCGCATCTGCGCCATCGCCATGCCCTGGCTCGGCGTATCGATGAACAGACGGTCGCCGTCCCACACCGCGACGATCGCGTGCGGCTCCATCGCATTGTGATACTGCGCCGGGGTCTCGTAGGTCGCATCCGTCAGCTGCGTAGCGGCGGCAAGGCCGGCATCGATGTCGCCGTGTCGGACTTCGGCCGGATTGCCGATCCCGACCACCGGCGGCGCATAGGCCTCGCCGGCGTCGAGGCCGACCCGCGCGATCTCGACTTGGTAGCGCGGCGACAGCAGCGCCGCGCCTTCGGTCGCAGCCTCCAGCGTCTCTGCGATCACGACCGCGATCGCCTGGTTGGCGTAGCGCACCTCGTCGCTCTGCAATAACTCCATCCGGAAGGCGAACGGATTTCCCTTGGCATCGGGGTCTTCGGCCAGCTCCGGCTTGTGCGCCGGCGTCATCACGTCGATCACGCCGGGATGACGCTTGGCGGCGGCGACGTCGAGCGCGGTGACGCGGCCGCGCGCGATGCAGCTGGTCGCGATCACGGCATAGACCATACCGGGCGGATGATTGTCCGCGGCATAGCGCGCCTTGCCGGTCACTTTCAGCACGCCCTCGGCGCGGGTCAGCGGCTGGCCGATATTCGAGCCATGCCTGAGATGGGCGGGGTCGCGGGTCAGATTGAGTTCAGCCGTCATGCGTCACGCTCCTGCAACGGATGAGAAGGGAGAGCCCGGCAGCGCGGGAATGCGATCCGGCGTGCCTGCGGCAGCAAGGGTGAGCGCGCGCACAAGGATGCGTTGCGCAAGCTCGATCTTGAAGGCGTTGTCGCCGGACGGTTTTGCCTCGGCGAGCGCGGCGCGTGCGGCCTCGCGATAGACTGCCGCATCGGGCGCTGCGCCCGCGAGCACCTGCTCGGCCTCGCGCGATCGCCACGGCTTTGCCGCGACGCCGCCGAGCGCGAGCCGTGCTTCACGGATCCTGCCGTCTTCGATGCGCAGCCCGGCCGCGGCTGAGATCACCGCGAAGGCATAGGAGGTGCGCTCGCGGACCTTGATGTAGCGGGCATGCCTGGCAAAGGCCTGCGCTTCGGCTGGCAGGCGCAGCGCGACGATAAGGTCGCCACGCTCCAGCGCGGTCTCGCGTTCCGGCGTCTCACCGGGCAGCCGATGCAACGCCTCAAGCGGCAACTCGCGCCGGCCGCCCTTGCCCTCGATCTCGACGACAGCATCGAGCGCGACCAGCGGGACGCAAAAATCCGACGGATGGGTGGCGATGCAGCCCTCGCTCCAGCCGAGCACCGCGTGCAGGCGGTTCTCGCCTTGCAACGCGTCGCAGCCGGCACCTGGCCAGCGCCGGTTGCAGGCGCTGCCGGCGTCGTAGAAATAGGCGCAGCGTGTCCGCTGCATCAGATTGCCGCCGACGGTTGCGGCGTTGCGCAGTTGCGCCGACGCGCCCGACAGCAGCGCTTCGGCAACCGCCGGATAGCTGCGTGCGAACTCGGCGTCATGCGCGAGATCGGCGTTGCGCACCAGCGCGCCGATCCGCAAGCCGCCGTTGGCGAGATGCTCGATGCGGTCGAGCCCCGGCAGATGCGTGACGTCGACCAGGCGGCTCGGCCGGCTGACGCCGCCCTTCATCAGATCGAGCAGATTGGTGCCGGAGGCGAGATAGCTCGCGCCCTTTTCGGATGCCGCCGCGATCGCATCCGCGACGCTGGCCGGCCTTACATAATCGAAATTCATCATGCGGAGCGCCTCTGCTTTGCAATGTTCTTGCCGGCGTTGATATCAGCCTGCGCCTCGAGCACAGCCTCGGTGATCCCTTGATAGGCGCCGCAGCGGCAAAGGTTGCCGCTCATGCATTCGCGCACGCGCTCCGGATCGTCGCCGGCCTGCCCTTCCTGGATCAGGCCGATGCCGCTCATGATCTGGCCCGGCGTGCAGAAGCCGCACTGGAAACCGTCATGGGCGATGAAGGCCGCCTGCACCGGATGCAGCTGGTCGTCCCGCCCGACGCCTTCGATGGTGGTGATCTCGGCGCCGTCATGGCTGACGGCCAGCGCGAGGCAGGAATTGATGCGGCGGCCGTCGACCAGGATGGTGCACGCGCCGCACTGGCCGCGGTCGCATCCCTTCTTGGTTCCGGTGAGATCGAGCCGCTCGCGCAGGAGGTCGAGCAGGGTGACGCGGGGATCGTCGAGCGCGATTTCCCGGCGGACGCCGTTGATGGTGAGACTGAGTGGGAGATTCATGCAGGGCTCCGATCCGTGTATGGTCGGGTTGAATCGAGGCAACGCGCACCCGTGGCCGCCGATCGATGATCGGCGCGCCTTGTCAGGCTCGGTGCTGGTCGCCATATACGGAGGCATCCTCCGTTTACAAGGGAGGGTGAAAAGAAAAAGCAATGGCCGGGTCATCACCAGAAATTGCGCGCAAGCCCCGCGCCGACGCCGTGCGCAATCGCGAGCGCGTGCTTGAAGCGGCCAAGGCCGTGTTCTCGGCCGGCGGCAGCGAGGCGAGCCTGGAGGCGGTCGCGCGCCATGCCGGCGTCGGCATCGGCACGCTCTACCGCCACTTTCCGACCCGTGAGGCGCTGTATGAGGCGGTCTATCGCCGCGAGGTCGAGCAGCTCGGCGATCTGGCCGAGCAGCTTGAGAATGCGCCCGAACCGGTCGAGGCGCTGCGGCGCTGGCTGCGCGCCAATGTCGAATTCGTCGCCACCAAGAAGGGCATGGTCGCCGCGCTGGCGCTGGTCGCGCACGGCTCGACCGAGCTGCACGCCTATTCGTTCGATCGCCTGACCAAGGCGATCGGCACCCTGCTCGCGCGCGCCGTAGCAGCCGGCGCCATCCGGGGCGACATCAGCGCCGAGGACGTGCTGCGCGCGCTGATCGGCATGTGCTACATGCACGACCAGCCGCGCTGGCAGACAACGGCGCTACGGCTGTTGGACGTGTTCGTGGATGGCTTGCGGGTGCGGCCGGCGGACAAGGCGGCGTCGGTGGCGAAGCCTTCGAGGAAGGCCGATCGGAAAGCCCCGCGCTAGGCGGGGCTGTTCGCGATCATCGCGGATTGGTCCGCGTTCCGCTGTTGTTGCCTGGCAGGTTCGATGTCCCGGTCCCCGTCGCGGAATTGTTATTCGGATCGCTCGAGTAATTCGGCGTCGAGGTGCCCGGGTTGTTCATGTTGTCGGTGGTGCTGCCGGGCGGATTGTTCATCCCCGTGCCTTGTCCCATGCCGGTGGTGCCGCCGGTGCCAGTTCCTGTGCCGGAACTGCCCGTCCCGGCGCCCGCGCTCGCGCCGCCAGCCGATCCGCCACCGGCGCCGCCTGCACCGCCACCCTGCGCGAAGGCGATCGACGTCGAGAGCATCATCGCAGCAGCCAAACCGATCGTTGCCAGTTTCTTCATGTGAAGTCCTTTCCTGGTTTGAACCGGAGCAACGCCTTCGCCAAGGCGAGCGTTCCCAAACAATGGGACGCGCATTGCCTTTGGGGTTCTGGCGGCGCGAGGAACATGGCGCTGCCTGTCCTGTTGAGCAGATGACGAATGTTCGGGAGATCTCCCATGAAAGTGATTCAGATGCAGCACGAGATCACTGCCGAACTGGAAAGACGGTCCGGCGTGACAGGACTGAAGCTGATCCGCCTCAAGGGCTACACACCGAGCTGGGATCTCGGCGGCACGCGCGAGACCGCGCTGGATGACGCGAAGGAAAGAGAACTTCGCGTCATCGTGACCAAGATGCAGGATGAATTCGACATCGCCTAGGATCGTAGCGATAGCAGCCTGCACTGAACAGCACGAAGCCGTTCGTGAAAGATCATGACGTCCCTGGTGTCGCCGCGCCGACCAGCTGCCGCGGATATGTCTTAATCAGGCATACTCCGCACCAGGGAGACGTTTGATGGCTCCCAGACAGCGACACAGGCGCGCGGAATCCGACCATTGAACGAAGGTCGAATGGGCCATCCGCCGTTTCCGTTCGTGCGTCGTCCGCCAGAATGATTATGCTGGCAAAAAAGGGTAGACGCGAAGGCCAACTCCGCGATCTGCCAATTGACCATGGCGAGGAAACGCGCGTTCGCGCTCGAGCTTTCGAGGACGAGTCCCGACATCCGGGAAAAGATGCGCCTGCCGTTCATTTGGATCCCAGAAATGAACGAGAGCATCTCATCTCCGTTTATCCGCTACCCGATCGGCACCTCGCTGCTGATGGCCGGCATTCTGTTCGTCGGAATTGTCGCCTATCCACTGCTGCCGGTCGCACCACTGCCGCAAGTCGACTTTCCAACCATTCAGGTATCGGCAAGCCTGCCGGGTGCCAGTCCCGAAACGATGGCCTCCTCGGTTGCACAGCCGCTGGAGCGGCAGCTCGCGCAGATCCCCGGCATTGCTCAAATGACCTCGACGAGCTCGCTCGGGTCAACCGCGGTCACCATTCAGTTCGATCTGAACCGCAGCATCGACGGCGCCGCCAACGACATCCAGGCGGCGATCAATGCCGCTGGTGGCCAGTTGCCCAAGAACCTGCCGTCGCCACCGACCTATCGCAAGGTCAACCCGGCGGACTCGCCCATCCTGCTGTTGTCGGCGACCTCGGACACCCTGCCGCTCATCAGGGTGAGCGATGCGGTCGACGCCCAGCTCGGGCAGCAGATCAGTCAGATTTCGGGCGTCGCCCAGGTGTTCATCGGCGGGCAGCAGAAACCCGCGATTCGCGTCCAGATCGATCCCGCCAAGCTGGTCGCCAAGGGGCTCTCGCTGGAAGATATCCGCGGCCAGATCGCGATCACGACGGTCGACAGTCCGAAGGGCAACATCGACGGCGCCAGGCGCGCCTACACAATCTACGCCAACGATCAGCTGCTGGATGCCAAGGACTGGAATGACGTGATCGTCGCCTACCGCAACGGCGGCCCGCTTCGGATCCGCGACATCGGCCAGGCCGTCGCCGGGCCGGAAGACCTGAAGCAGGCCGCCTGGGCGGACGGCAAACGCGGCGTGTTCCTCGTCATCTTCAAGCAGCCCGGCGCCAACGTCATCGGGACGGTCGACAGGATCAAGGAGCAACTTCCGAGACTGATTGCCGCCATTCCGCCCGCCATCAAGATCAAGATCATCAGCGACCGGACGTTGACCATCCGCGCCGCGGTCGAGGACGTGCAGATCACGCTGCTCATCACCATCGTTCTGGTCGTCATGGTGATCTTCCTGTTCCTGCGCAGCTTCTGGGCCACGGTGATTCCCGCCGTGACCGTGCCGCTCGCGCTGCTCGGCGCCTGCGCGCTGATGTGGGTGTTCGGCTATACGCTCGACAACCTTTCGCTGATGGCGCTGACGATAGCGGTCGGCTTCGTGGTCGATGACGCCATCGTCATGCTGGAAAACATCACGCGATACGTCGAGCAGGGTGAGCGGCCGCTCGCGGCGGCGCTCAGGGGTGCCGGCGAGATCGGATTTACGATCCTGTCGATCAGTATTTCATTGGTCGCGGTGCTGATCCCGCTGCTCCTGATGGGCGGCGTCATCGGCCGGCTGTTCCGCGAGTTTGCGGTGACCCTGGCGATGGCGATCACCGTCTCCCTCGTGGTATCGCTGACGCTGACGCCGATGATGGCATCGCGCTTCCTGCGTGCACGTGGCGAAACGAGGCACGGCCGGCTCTACCAATGGAGCGAAACGGCATTCGACAGGATGCTGCATGGCTATGAACGCGGCCTCGATCTGGCGCTGCGCTGGAGCCGGACCACGCTATGCATCTTCTTCGCGACGTTGGCGCTGTCGGTCTATCTGTTCGTGATCATTCCCAAGGGATTTTTCCCGCAACAGGACAACGGCTTCCTGAACGCCGTGTCGGAGATGGCCCAGGACATCTCGTTCGCCGACATGAAGCGGCATCAGGAAGAGCTCAGCAGCATCGTTCGGGCTGATCCCGCGGTCGACAGCATGGCCGAGTTCATCGGCGGTGGCGGTACCGCGCTGAATTCGGGTCGCATGTACATCACGCTGAAGCCGCGCGAACAGCGCAACGCGAATGCGGAGCAGATCATCGCACGGCTGCGACCGAAGCTCGAGGCAGTCGAGGGAGCACGCCTCTACATGCAAGCTTCGCAGGACGTCCGGCTGGGCGGCCGCGCCACGCGGACGCAGTTCGAATACACGCTGCAGGACGCGAACCTCAACGAGCTGAACGAATGGGCGCCGAAGATTCTGACCAGAATGAGGACCCTGCCCGAATTGCGCGATGTCGCCACCGACCAGCAGACCGAGGGAACCACGCTGACGCTGACCATCGATCGCGACACTGCGTCGCGCTTCGGCATCCAGCCGCAATTGATCGACGACACGCTGTACGACGCGTTCGGCCAGCGCCAGGTGACCCAATACTTCACCCAGCTCAACAGCTATCACGTCATCCTGGAGATACTCCCCGAACTGCAGGGCAAGCTCGACACGCTCAACAAGCTCTACATCAGGTCGCCGACGACGGGAGACCAGGTGCCGCTCTCCGTGTTCTGCAAGTGGACGACGATTCCAGTGCGCCCGCTCGCGATCGCTCACCAGGGGCAGTTTCCTGCGACCACGATCAGCTTCAACCTCGCGCAAGGTGTGGCGCTCGGCCGGGCCACCGATGCGATCCAGAACGCCGTCGCCGATCTGGGCGCTCCGGCCACGCTCAGTTCAAGCTTCCAGGGCACCGCGCAAGCTTTCCAGCAATCACTGAGCTCAGTGCCGCTCCTGATCCTGGCCGCGCTGGTCGTGGTCTATCTGATCCTCGGCGTGCTCTATGAAAGCTACATCCATCCACTCACGATCCTGTCCACGCTGCCATCGGCCGGGGTCGGCGCGCTGGCGATCCTGATGGCGTTCGGGTTCGATTTCAGCCTGATCGCGCTGATCGGCATCATCCTGCTGATCGGGATTGTGAAAAAGAACGGCATCATGATGGTCGACTTCGCGATCGCGGCCGAGCGCGAGGAGCATCTGTCGCCGCATGAATCGATCCGGAAAGCGGCGCTGCTGCGTTTCCGCCCGATCATGATGACGACGATGGCAGCCTTGCTCGGCGGCGTACCGCTGATGCTGGGCACCGGCACGGGAGCGGAAATTCGTCAACCGCTCGGCTATGCGATGGTTGGCGGCTTGATCGTGAGCCAGGCGCTCACGCTGTTCACGACGCCGGTGGTGTACCTTTATCTCGACAGACTCTCGAACGCGCTGTCGCGTTGGACCGCAACGAAAACGCACGATGATGCAGATCCGTCCGTGAAAACTCCGACGACCAGGAACGCCGCCGAATAGCTCTTCGCGTGCGACGGCGAGGCCTATCCGAACCGGTGATCGTAGCGCTTGATCGACAGCTCCTTGGTGTCGATCTCGGGCTTCTTCCCGGAGAGCATGTCCGCCAGCACCCGGCCCGAGCCGCAGGCCATGGTCCAGCCGAGCGTGCCGTGTCCCGTATTAAGATGCAGATTGGTGAAGCGCGTCGCGCCGATCACCGGCGGGCCGTCCGGCGTCATCGGGCGCAGGCCGCACCAGAAGGTGGCCTTGCCAAGATCGCCGCCGCGCGGAAACAGTTCGGTCAGCGAATGATCCAGTGTCGCGCGCCGCGCCGCGTAGAGTTTTGTCGAATAGCCTGAGATCTCGGCGGTGCCGCCGACCCGGATGCGATCGCCGAGCCGCGTGATCGCAACCTTGTAGCTCTCGTCCATCACGGTCGATTCAGGTGCGCCGGCGGCATCCTTGATCGGCACCGTGATCGAATAGCCCTTTACCGGATAGACCGGCAACGAGATGCCGAGCGGCCGCACGAGATGCGGCGAGTAGCTGCCGAGCGCGAGGACATAGGCGTCCGCGGTCATCATCCCGGCGCTGGTCGCAACGCCGGTGATGCGGGTTGCGTCCGCGTTCAATCCGTCGATGCCGAGATTGAAGTTGAAGCGCACGCCGATCTTCTCGGCCTCCAGCGCCAGCGCCTGCGTGAACATGTGGCAGTCGCCGGTCTCGTCGTGCGGCAGGCGCAGCCCACCGGCGAACTTCTGCTTAACGCCGGCCAGCGCGGGCTCGGCGGCGATGCAGCCCTCACGGTCGAGCACCTCGAACGGCACGCCATATTGCTTCAGCACGGCGATGTCGTCGCCGGTGTGATCGAGCTGGGCCTGCTCGCGAAACAGCTGCAGCGTGCCGCGCGCGCGCTCGTCGTAGCGGATGCCGATCTCGCCGCGCAGCGCCTGCAGGCAGTCGCGGCTGTATTCCGCGATCGGGATCATCCGGCTCTTGTTCACCGCGTAGCGCGCCGTGGTGCAGTTGCGCAGCATCTTCAGGAGCCACAGCCACATCACGGGATCGAGCTTGGGGCGGATCACCAGCGGGCCGTGCTTCATCAACAGCCACTTCACCGCCTTGACCGGCACGCCGGGGCCGGCCCAGGGCGACGAATAGCCTGGCGACACCTCGCCGGCGTTGGCAAAGGAGGTTTCGAGCGCGGGCTTCGGCTGGCGGTCGATCACCGTCACCTCGTGGCCGGCGCGCGCAAGGTAATAGGCCGAGGTGACGCCGATCACGCCACTGCCGAGAACCAGGACTTTCACTTTTCCTCACATCCTGCAGCGAAAACGCAATCGCCGCTGCGAAACCACTCTGCTTCGCAACGGCGACAGCAATTTGTAGAGCTAGCTACAATCCAGCTAGCAATTATCAGGCCACGCGCTTGATGGCGTCGCCGAGGATCGAGACGATGTCGTCGATATGCGACTTCTCGACGATCAGGGGCGGCGACAGCGCCATCGAATCGCCGCTCATGCGGAAGTAGAGGCCGCGATTGAAGCAATCAACCATGACGTCGTAGCCGCGCGCACCGACGATCCCGTCACGCGGCGACAGCTCGACAGCGCCCATCAGGCCCTGATTGCGGATGTCGACGACGTTCGGCAGACCCTTCAGCGAGTGCAGGCCATCGCGCCAGTAATCGGAGAGCGAGGCGCCGCGGGTCAACAGACCCTCGTCCTTGTAGATATCGAGGGTGGCAAGACCCGCGGCGCAAGCCACCGGATGCGCCGAATAGGTATAGCCGTGGAACAGCTCCATCGCGTTGTCCGGGCCGGTCATGAGCCCGTCGTGGACCTGGCGGCTGGCGAACACCGCGCCGCACGGCACAGTGCCGTTGGTGATACCCTTGGCGGTCGTCATCATATCGGGCGTGACGCCGTAGAAGTTGGCGGCGAACGGGGTGCCGAGGCGGCCGAAGCCGGTGATGACCTCGTCGAAGATCAGGAGGATGCCGTGCTTGGTGCAGAGCTCGCGCAGGCGCTGCAGATAGCCCTTCGGCGCCGGCAGCACCGCGGTCGAGCCCGGCACCGGCTCGACGATCACGGCCGCGATGGTGTCTGCGCCATGCAGCGCGACCATCCGCTCGACATCGTCGGCGAGCTCGGCGCCATGCTCCGGCTGGTCCTTTGCGAAGGCGTTGCGGGCGAGATCATGGGTATGACGGATGTGGTCGACGCCTGGCAGATGGGTCGCGAACTGGCGGCGGTTGGCGACCATGCCGCCGACCGACATGCCGCCGAAGCCGACGCCGTGATAGCCGCGCTCACGGCCGATCAGACGGGTGCGGGTCGGCTGGCCGGCGGCGCGATGATAGGCCAGCGCGATCTTCAGCGCGGTATCGACCGATTCAGAGCCCGAATTGGTGAAGAAGATGCGATCCAGCCCCTTCGGGGCAATCTCGGCGAGGCGCTCGGCGAAGTCGAACGCCAACGGATGGCCCATGTTGAAGGAGGGCGCGAAGTCCAGCGTGGAGAGCTGCCGCTCGACGGCGGCCGCGATCTGCGAGCGGCCATGGCCGGCGTTGACGCACCAGAGACCGGCGGAGCCGTCGATCACCTGCCGGCCGTCGACCGAGGTGTAGTACATGCCCTTGGCGGAGGAGAACAGCCGCGGCGCCTTCTTGAACTGCCGGTTGGCCGTGAAAGGCATCCAGAACGAATCGGTCTTGATGGTGTTCGGAATCTGATGAACGGTCACGGCGGCGCTCCATTGCTGACTGCGCCTAGTCGGACCACTCTTCAGGGCACTCAACAAGTCCTTTTCTACCGCACAGCAAGCCATTGATCTTGTTGAGGCGCTCTGCCAATATTTGTTCGATCCGCAACACCTGCAACAGGGATTTGTGATGAGCGTCGACATTGGCGGTCGGCTTCGATTCATCCGCGCACGGCACAAGCTGTCGCAGCGCGAGCTCGCCAAGCGCTCCGGCGTGACCAATTCGACGATCTCGCTGATCGAATCCAACCAGATGAACCCGTCGGTCGGCGCGCTGAAGCGCATCCTCGACGGCATTCCGATGGGGCTTGCTGAATTCTTCGCGATCGAGCCGGAGCGGCCGCGCAAGGCGTTCTACCGCGCCGACGAGCTGACCGAGATCGGCAAGAAGCCGATCTCCTACCTCCAGATCGGCGACAGTCTGTTCGGACGGGCGTTGCAGATCCTGAAAGAGCGCTACGAGCCCGGCAGCGACACTGGCCGGGTGCCGCTGGTGCATGAGGGCGAGGAAGGCGGCGTCGTAGTCTCGGGCCGGCTCGAGGTCACGGTCGACGACGAACGGCGGGTGCTCAACGCCGGCGACGCCTATTACTTCGAGAGCCGCCGCCCGCACCGCTTCCGCTGCATCGGCGCCAAGCCGTGCGAGGTGATCTCGGCCTGCACGCCGCCGACGTTTTGAACCCGGCGCAGGCGGCGGACGACCCAAGCCGCAAGGGCCGCATGTCGCGGCCTCGCGGGTGACGTCGATGCCTTGCTCCCCACAGCTTGCGGCCGCCGTCGCGGCCATCTCGGTCCTTGCGTCTGGCCCGTCCGTTGCGATGGACGATTTCCTGCGCGCATCGAGCAGCGCACCGACCTCGATCAGACTGTGCGGCGATAGCGGCGACGACCGGATCAAGACCGCCGACTGCAAGAAGGCCGGCTACGACAGGCTGGTGGCGCAGATCGACAAGGCGTTCGACGCCGCGCTCGGCAAGATGCCGGCGAACGTCAGGCCGCTGCTGAAGCGCGACCAGGCCTGGTTCAACGAGATGATCACCGACGCCGCCGAGGTGCTGGCCGATGCCGATGCGGACGAATTGAAAGAGAGTTTTGCCGAGAGCTTGCGCCGCCGGACCGCCGCGCTGGACGGAATCGCATCCGGCCGCTCCGGCGTTGCCGGCAACTGGGTCAACGCCTTCGGCAGTATCACGCTGACGCCTGCCGAAGGCGGCGCCTATCGGCTCGCCGCCGATCTGCGCGGTGACTATGGCGGCGACCGCAGGCGAACCTGCAGGTTGACCGCCGATCTGAAGGCCTTAGGAAGTGGCTGGCTGTCCGGCCAAGTGGTGATCGACACGGATACACCGGCCGACAAGCCAAAAACGGACGCAGCAGCCGCTCCCGCCAGGCCGCCGTCGCTCAAACTCCGCCGCCAGGGCGAGACCTTGCGGATCGTCGGGACGATCGATGACGAGGAATGGGATGGGCTCAGCGACTGCTCGTCGATGTGGCAGATCACCGGCAGCTATTTTGCCGCCGGCAAGGACACCGCATCCGACAAGGCCGACACCGCCTTCGTCGCGCCGACCTTCGACTGCACGAAACCCGAGACCGCAACCGACGAGGAAATCTGCGCCGACCCTGATCTGGCCGATAACGACCAGCGGCTGAACCGCGCCTGGAAGGCGTTGCAGCCGCGGCTCGACGAAGCGACGCGGCGCGCGTTGATCGACGACCAGCGCAACTGGGTGAAGAGCCAGACCGAACAATACCCGGAATTCCTGCACCCGGCCTGGAACAAGCAGAGCTCGCAGGTCCACTTCACGGTCGATGCGCGCGATCACGTCAACGGCTTGCAGCGCGAACGCCTGGCGCTGCTCGAAGGCTTCGACGACAAGCGCAGCGGACTTGCCGGCGTCTGGCTCGCCTATAACGCCGTCATCAAGGTCACCGCTGATAAGGACGGTATCGTCAAGGCGATCGGGTGGAAATGGGACCAGGACGACTGGAAGGCCGGCTGCGACTACGACATGACGGGCAAGATGATCGGCAGCGCGTTCCGCTCCGACGAGCAACGCAAGAACCCCGATACGCTCGAGCGCGACCACGCCATGCTGATCGTCAACCGGCTCGACGACGTCTTTGCCAAGAAGCGCACTCGCAAGGACGGCACCGAGGACAACGCCGACGAGGCGAAATGCAAGCGCCGGCTCGACAACTCCTCGACCGCGCGGCTGTTCCCCGCCCGCGCCTCGCCCGACATCGACAATTTCAAGGGCTCGATCCGCTGACGGAGGCGAGACCGCGCGCCAGCGGAACACCATTCCAACCCGCCGAAACCGGCGTGTGATAGCGTGCGTATCTGCCGGTGTCCGAGATGGAGCCTCGCATGCGCGCGATCACCCTCATTGCCACCATTCTGTTCGCCCTCGCCTCTTCAGCCAGAGCCGACGACGTTGGCCGCGCGCAGGATGTGATCCGCGCCCAAGAGCAGGCGTTCGGCCGCGACGACGCCGCTGCGGCCTATTCCTATGCCGCACCCGCGATCCGGCAGATCTTTCCGCGGGCCGACATCTTTATGTCGATGGTGCAGAGCCAATACGCGCCGGTTTACCGTCACCGCAGCTTTGAGTTCGGCGAGGTGCGCAGCGAGGGCGACCGGATCGCGCAGCGCGTCCACATCGTCGATGCCAATGGCGAGGCGTGGGAGGCACTCTACACGCTCGAGCGGCAGGCCGACGGCAGCTTGAAGATCACCGGCTGCTCGCTGCTAAAGGCCGGCCAGTCGGTGTGAGCGGCTTCAGATTCTTGCCTGAGCGATTCTTGCCTGAGCGATTCTTGCCTGAGCATGATTCCCGCGCGAACGCTTCTCGCGTTTGTCGCGAGGCAAACCGCTTCGCACTTTTCCGGATCATGCTATCGCCAGCCGCTGCCGCGACCGCAGCAGGAGCAGCAGGATGATGCTGACGTTGAGCAGGTTCCAGGCCAGGCCGTTGGCGAACGCCGCGGCATAGGAGCCGGTGGCGTCGAAGATCACGCCCGAGACCCAGCCGCCAAAGGACATGCCGAATACCGAGGCGAAGATCACGATGCCGATCCGGGTCGCAGCCTCCGCGGCCGGCATCGCCTCGCGCACGATGATGGCGTAGCTCGGCACGATGCCGCCCTGGAACAGGCCGAACATCGCCGAGATGACATAGAGCGAGGTCAGGCTGTCGAAGAACAGATAGAACAGCAGCGCCGAGCCCTGCGCGATCGAGCCGATCAGCAGCGTGCGGATGCCGCCGATCCGGTCGGCGAGGAAGCCGGAGCCGATTCGGCTGATGATGCCGAAGCCGAGCATCAGCGACAGCATCTCGGCGCCGCGCGCCACGCCGTAGCCGAGATCACCGCAATAGGCGACGATGTGGACCTGCGGCATCGACATCGCCACGCAGCAGGAAATCGCCGCGAGCGACAGCATCGCGGTCAGCGCGTTGGTGGAAAGCCGCAGGTCGACCCGCGGCGGCGCCGCGTTGACATGGCTGCGCCGGGTCGCGGCCCCCATCAACAAACGCAGCACCATGAGCGCCAACGTCATCGCGACTGCGGTGAAGATGCCGATCGCAATATGGGTGGTGCGCCAGCCGAAGCTTTGCATGCCGAAATTGACCAGCGGCGGCCACACCGTGCCGCCGACATAGTTGCCGCTCGCGGCGATCGCGACCGCAAGGCCGCGGTAGCGCTCGAACCAATGCGAAGCCTCTGCCAGCAGCGGACCGAAGGTCGCGGCCGACGACAGGCCGATGGCGAAGTGCAGCAGGATGAAGGCCCAGATCGACGGCGCATAGCCGGCGCCGATGTAGCCGAGGCCGAGAATACCGATCCCGGCGCCGATCGCGGCGACGATGCCGTAGCGGTCGCTGATCTTGCCGGTCACAACCTGGCCGATGCCGAAGCCGAGCATCACCATGGTGAAGGCCAGCGAGGCCGTTCCGCGGGTCGCGCCGAAGTCGGTCTGCACCACCGGCAGCGCTACAACGACCGACCACATGCCGACGCTGCCGAGCGAGCCGATCACCACGGCCACGACAAGGCGCAGCCATGCCCGACGCGAGTCGGGAATGAACGTTGCGAGTTCAGGGGAAAATTCAGAAGAAATTACCACGGCGGCCGGAACTTCGTCGGCATTTGCCTCCGGGTCAAGCCACATTGCCGAGAGATTAGGCATGCAGCAGCAAGGGGACACGCCGAACTCACCGGCGCGTGAGGCACCTCAATTGCCGTAGTTCGGATCCTGCGCCTGGAACGGGCCGCACTTTGCACCGACGCCGAACCGATGATCGAAATCCACGGTGCCGCCGCCGACCGGTATGCGGGTCGGCGGCAAGCCGCGCGTGTACTGGTCGACCGTGACAGACGTCTTGTCCGCGCTCATCGTCACATGCACCGGCTCAAGGTCCTTGCCTTTGTTGAGCTCGGTCAGATCGAGGGTGTAGTAGCCGTCCGCCGTCGTGCCCGCGGCCATGCCGCCGTGCAGCGCGAAGACGACGGATTGCGGCAGGTAGACCTCCATTTGGACGCCGTTGCCCTTGCAGGCGATCATACGGATCAGCCAGGCCCGATCGTCCGGGAGCGACGCGGCCGATGCCGGCGCAGACAATAGCGCGATTGCCGTAACAACCCCGATCATTGCTGCTCGACCTGCCCGTTTCGACATCGATGCCTCTGGCGGCTGAATTGCGTTGCTGGCGTTTCGTCGATGGCTGTGGCGCGAAAGTTCAATCCGCGCCGAGTGCCGCGAGGATCGCGACCGGACCGATGTTCCAGGGAATATCAGCCGTTGAACGGTGATCCATGCTGACGAGGAAACTGATATAATGCGAGCCGGTTCACACTGGCGGCTCGCCGTCCGGACCTATCATCCCGCCCGGATGGCGCGCAGCTCGCAAGGTAAAGGATCGCAGCGCACACTGTCGGAGGGTCGTCATGCATTCGTCGTCAGCAGAATGGTTACCCGTTGCAACAGCGCCGTCGGACCGGGAGCTCGAGGTCTGTGTCCTCGACTATGACGGCATGGTCCACGCGCTGATGTTCCCGTGCCACCGGGACGGCGCCGAATGGGTCGACCATGCCGGCAGCAAGCATCGCGATATCCAGCCCACGCATTGGCGCAAATGGATGCAGTCAGCCAATTAGCCGCGCTATGATTGCCGCGAGGCCGCCGACACCGATCTCGCGCCGGTCCGGATATTGAGCTAGAATTGCCACGTGAGGTTCAGGTGGGCCAGGAGGCTCGTCATGGAATCACACGTGATCCCTTTCGAAAACCGCTGGACGAACGGCAAGCATGCCTGGGAGTGGCACTGCGAGCTCGAGCGGCTGGGCGTGCCGACGGTCCGGACGATGTACTGCGAGCACGAGACGCATCATCGCGACGAGCTTACCGTGGTGTTCGATATTCCCGCGGGCTTTGTTCGCGACTGGCTGGCCTTCCATGACCGGCGCGCCGCGCGGCAGCAATTGCTGTGGCGCGCCAGCGTCATCACGCTCGGCCTCATCGCCGCATCGGGCGTCGTGCTCGGAGCCCTCAGATAAGAGGCCGCGAACGCGCCCCCGGGACAGCCGGGCGGTCCACCCCGCCCTACCCCCGGCCGGGAAGCCCATGCCCGGCGCCTGCGACGTCCCGCGCGGGCCGTAGAAGGCACTTATTAACCCTTTGCTAACCATACACCCGGCAAGAATTGCCCAGTGAAGTCGAGTGTCGTCGAACGCGTATAACGGGCGGAGATCCCCGTGGACGCCAGCGCGGTGCCTCACTTTCGGAACGGCGGCCCTGCGGCCGTCGCGCAGACGCTTGGCGGCCGCAGCCGCCAGTCGCGGGGGAGAGCGGCTACCATGGTCGACGTCACGGCGGGTCAGGGCACGGCAAGCAAGAGCGGATTGCCGAGCCTCGGCGAGATCGGCGACATCCTGAAGCGCGGCGATATCGCGCTGGCGATCGGTGTTCTCACCATTCTGGTGGTGTTGATCCTGCCGCTGCCCGCGATCGTGCTCGACCTCTTCCTGGCGGTCTCGATCACGGTCTCGATCCTGATCCTGATGACCTCGCTGTTCATCCAGACGCCGCTGGAATTCTCGTCGTTCCCGACCATCCTCCTGATCTCGACCATGCTGCGGCTATCGCTGAACATGGCCTCGACCCGGTTGATCCTGAGCCACGGCCACGAGGGCACGGCAGCCGCCGGCCACGTCATCGAGGCGTTCGGCAACTTCGTGATGGGCGGCAACTTCGTGATCGGCATCATCGTGTTCGCGATCCTGGTGATCGTGAACTTCGTGGTCATCACCAAGGGCTCGGGCCGCATCGCCGAAGTCGCGGCGCGCTTCCAACTGGACTCGATGCCCGGCAAGCAGATGGCGATCGACGCCGACCTGTCCGCCGGCCTGATCGACGAGAAGGCCGCCAAGGAACGTCGCAAGGCGCTGGAAGACGAAAGCGGCTTCTTCGGCGCGATGGACGGTGCCTCAAAATTCGTCCGCGGCGACGCCATCGCCGGCCTCTTGATCGTCGGCATCAACATCGTCGGCGGCATCATCATCGGCGTCGCCCAGCAGGGCCTCTCCTTCAGCGAAGCCGCCCGCACCTACACCGTGCTGACCGTCGGCGACGGCCTCGTCACCCAGGTGCCCGCGCTGATCGTCTCGACCGCCGCCGGCCTGCTGGTCTCCAAGGCCGGCATCACCGGCGCCGCCGACAAGGCGCTGATGCGCCAGCTCTCCGGCTATCCGCAGGCGCTCGGCATGTCGGCCGGCGTCATGCTGGTGCTGGCGTTGCTGCCGGGCATTCCGACCCTGCCGTTCCTGGCGCTCGGCTCCGGCGCCGCAATGCTGGCCTGGAACGCGCGCAAGCAGAAGCGGGCTGCGAAAGCGGCCGAAACAGCAGCGGCCGCTGCCCCCGCGGCAGCTGCAGCCGCGGCCGCCGCCGCGGCCGCTGCGGACGAGCCGATCGCCGCCGCGCTGAAGATCGATGACCTGAAGATCGAGCTCGGCTACGCGTTGCTGCCGCTGGTCAACGGTCCCGACGGCACCGACCGCCTCACCGAGCAGATCAAGGCGCTGCGCCGCTCGCTCGCGATCGAGATGGGCTTCGTGATGCCGGCGGTGCGCATCCTCGACAATGTGCAGCTCGAGGCCAACAGCTACGTCATCAAGATCAAGGAAGTCGACGCCGGCACCGGCAAGATCTGGCCGAGCCAGTTCATGGTCATGGACCCCGGCGGCAACCAGGTGCAGCTACCCGGCATCCACACCATCGAACCGACTTTCGGCCTGCCGGCGACCTGGGTCGACGCCGGCCTGAAGGAGGAGGCCGCGCTGAAGGGCTATACCGTGGTCGACGCCGCCACGGTGCTGTCGACGCATCTGACCGAGCTGCTGAAGACCAACATGGCGGACCTGCTGTCCTACGGCGAGGTGCAGAAGCTGCTGAAGGACCTGCCGAAGGAGCAAGGCGAGCTGATCAAGGACATCGTGCCGAGCCAGGTCACGGTGTCTGGCATCCAGCGCGTGCTGCAATTGCTGCTCGCCGAGCGGATCTCGATCCGCGATCTCTCGACCATCCTCGAGGGCATCGCCGACGCGCTGGCATTCTCGCGCAATCCCGCCACCATGGTCGAGCACGTCCGCGCCCGGCTCGCCCGGCAGATCTGCGCCCAGAACACCTCGCCGAACGGCTATTTGCCGCTGATCGCGCTGTCGGCGCGCTGGGAGCAGGCCTTCGCCGAGTCGATCGTCGGCCAGGGCGACGACCGCAGCCTGGCGATGCAGCCCTCCAAGCTCTCGGAATTCATGACCGCCGTGCGCAACGCCTTCGAGCAGGCTGCCCGCGAAGGTGAGGCGCCGGTGTTGGTGACGTCCGCCGCGATCCGGCCATTCGTTCGCTCTTTGGTGGAACGGTTCCGCTCGCAGACCACCGTTTTGTCGCAGGCCGAGATCCATCCTCGGGCCCGGCTGAAGACGGTCGGCAGCGTCTAGCGGCCGCAAATCACTTGCGTTTTCGATTGTGTTTTCGTGCCACAGGCAACTGATTTGTGTGGAACCGCCCGAAACGGACCTATCCTGGACGCCGCCGCCCGACACTTCAGCAAGATACTGATATTACAAGTAATTAATGTCGTTTTCGGCGACAGCCGGAGATTTTCGATCGCGACGGATCACGTCTCATCACGCCCTTGTGATACCCCCTAGGGAACGGAATCGGCAAATCCTACGTTAGCGGGGCACGAGACGTTGAACCAGGCGGTAGACCGAACCGACAGATTTACAGAGAGCGGGAAGGCGGCAGGTGACTTCCATGAACCACTCGATCTACAGCGCTGATCGTTCGACGCATCTGAAGATTGTGGTCGTGGCTCTGGTCGCCGGTATCTTGGTCGCCGGATTCGGCATCTCGGCGCACAATTCGTCGGACGAGGGTTACACCCAGACGGCACGTATCACGAAGGCCGGTAAGCCGGTCGCGATCACCAGCTCGAGCAACTCGCTCGTCCGCTAACAGGAGAGTTTCACGGAATTCACGTAGTGCTCTTTACAGCCCCCCAAAGTCGCTGCGTGGATATTTAAGACCCCCAACTACCCCCAAGTTGACTATCGAAAACGCCCGCTCCCCACGGGCGTTTTCTTTTTTGTGCGGATGGCGCAGCTCAATTGCGCAGGTGACAGGCCGGCGCGCACTATCCACGTCACTGCGAGCCACCTCCGACGACGCGGTGCGCTGGCCTATCGCGGCGTCGAACCCGGCGGCACCGTCTCGATCAGTTTGCCGGTGAAGATCGGCGCCGAGGTCGGCTGGCCGTTCGGCGAGCCGCCGGCTTGCTCGACCGTCACGGCGTAGGTGGCGCCGTTGATCACATCGGGATCGTAGCCCGACAGCACCGGCCGCGCGGTAAAATCATCAGCGCCGATCACGCCGAGCGAGCGCGGCTGCGGCAGCTTGTCGGAGATCAGCCAGAGCTCAAAGCTCTTGCCGGGCTCGGACGCGGCGCCGACCTTGCGGACGGTAAAATTCCTGGTCGCGCCGTCGATGGTGAGGATGAATGCCGGCCCGCCATTCTGCCCCTGCAACAGCGCGACATATTGCGCCGATGGTGTGAATGCCGGCGCCGGCGCCTTCACTTCGACGGTCTGGATGCGCGGCTTCGGCCGGATCGCATTCGGCAAGGCGTCGGGCCGGTAGATCTGCAGGCCGAGCGTCACCAGCAGCGCGGCTGCGATCGCGGTCGCGGCCGACGCGATGCCGCGCCAGCGCTTCACGCGGCCCGCAAGCGCGATCACGTTGCCGGCGTCGGCGCCAACAGGTGGCTGGACCGGTGACTGCCGGATTTCGGCCGGTCGCCGCATCCCGGGCAGCTGCGGGGGCTCCGGATCGAACGCCGAGCCGAATTCAGGATCGTCGGTGATCGGCGGCGGCGTCACCGTCGCGGCCGGCGTCTCGGGCAGCAGCAGCGGCGCCTGCGGTACGCCGGCATGGCCGACCGCGGCCTTGATGTTCTCCCAGACCACCGGACGCGGCTCGACCAGCCCGACCATCTGGTTCAGCGGCCCGAGCCTGGACTCCCAGGCCTGCACCAGCGCGGCGAACTCGGTATCGACGGCCATCATGGTCTCGACCTGCGTGCGCTCGTCGGCATCGAGCGTGCCGAGCGCATATTCCGCGGCGAGCGCGATATGGTCTTCGCTATAGGCCATCGATCAGAGTCCAAGACACTCCCGGATATCCATCAGGCTGCGGCGCAGCCAAGTCTTCACCGTGTTCACCGGTGTCTCGAATTTCGCGGCGAGCTGCTCGCGGCTCCAGCCGTTGTAATAGGCAAGCAGCACGAGCTTCTGGCGATCCGGCTCCAGACGACCGACGCACTCCAGCAACCGCTTCAACTCTTCCGTCATTTCCCGTCGCGCCAGCGGATCGGGCGAGTCGGCCGCGACTTCCATCGCCGCCGGCTCCTCCTCCAGCGAAACCTCGCCGCGCTTGCGCACCACATCGATGGCGCGGTTGCGCGCGATCGACGTCATCCACGTGATCGGGGAAGACAGGGCCGGATTGAACTGCCCGGCGCTGTTCCAGATCTTGACGTAAGCCTCCTGGATGACCTCCTCAGCGAGGTCCTGTCGCCGCAAGATACGGAGCACGACGCCGAAGAGTTTCGCGCGGGTCGCGGCGTACAGCCGCTCAAAGGCGGCCTCATCCCCCTTCGCGACGGCGGCGACCAGCCAGACCAGCTCAGCCGGCGTCAGCATTTAGCGCCTCCAAGCCTGCATCCCCCATCGCGTCATTGCCACCGTGCTGCGGATTATCCGGTCTGGACCGGTGGTAGCATATTTTGGGACAGCACGATCCGCCAAGTGGCTGACAAGTCGCCGGCTTGTGGACAGCGCCCGGCAAAAAGCCCGGGCGATCGGCCCGGGCTCTCAAGGTGGTCAGCGGAGGGAGCGAGGTATCAGGCGATGACGCCGAGACGGGCCCGCATCAGGCCGATCGAATCCATGTCGGCCTGTTCGCGAGCGCTCTCCTCCGCGCGTTCGCGCGCCTGATCGCGCTCGTCGAGCAGCTCGACCTTCTTCAATTCCTCGAACGCTTCCGACAGCAGCGCCTTGGCGTCGTCGAGTTGGGCGCGCAGTTCGTCGGCCGAGCGGGTCAGGTTCTCGCGGCGCTGGATCGCAGCCTTCGCGTAAGTCGGATAGGCGAAGTGCGTGGGGTCGTTGATCCCGGCGCGCTCCTGCTCGGTCTGAATCTCGCGCTCGAGCTCGACCGACATGCGCTGGAAGTCGGCGATCATGCCTTCGATCTGGGTAACCCGGCGGCGCTTTTCATCGACCTGAAACTTCTTCAGGCGGATCAGCGTTTCACGTGACTTCATCGACTCATACTCCCCAGAAGTCCCAATTCTGAACGCGGGACAGAACCGGCTCCCCCCTGGGCCCCGCCGGCATAACTATGGTGTGCCGGCGATGATGGCCTGACAAAGTTAGCGTTCCGTTTCCAAACCCGACAGGATTTGAGCGAGTTGCCGGTAGCCGTCGCCCAGGCCGGTGGCCTCGTCCTTGGCCTGGCGCAGGAAGGTTTCCAGCGGCTCATGCAGCCGGATCGCCTCGTCGACCTCGGGGCTGGAACCCGGGCGGTAGGCGCCAAGCCGGATCAATTCCTCCATGTCGGCATAGGTCGCCATCACCTGCCGTGCCTTGTTGATGAAGGGCAGGAAGTTGGGGTCGGCGGACCGCGGCATGGTGCGCGAGACCGACTTGAGGATGTTGACCGCGGGATAGCGGCCGCGCTCGGCGATCGCCCGCTGCATTACAATATGACCGTCGAGGATGCCGCGGACCGCGTCCGCGATCGGCTCATTATGATCGTCGCCGTCGACCAGCACCGTGAAGATCGCGGTGATGGTGCCGGCGCCGGCGCCCGGCCCTGCCCGCTCCAACAGCTTCGGCAATTCGGTGAACACGGTCGGCGTGTAGCCCTTGGCGGTCGGCGGCTCGCCCGCCGAAAGCCCGATCTCGCGCTGTGCCATCGCAAAGCGCGTCACCGAGTCCATCAGGCACAGCACGTCCTGGTCCTCGTCGCGGAAATACTCCGCGATGGCGAGCGTCAGATACGCCGCCTGACGCCGCATCAGCGCCGGCTCGTCCGATGTCGCAACCACCACGACCGAGCGCGCCAGCCCCTCCTCGCCGAGATCCTCCTGGAGGAATTCCTGCACCTCGCGGCCGCGTTCGCCGATCAGGCCGATCACGGAGATCGCGGCATCGACATTGCGCGCCAGCATTGACAGCAGCACCGACTTGCCGACGCCGGAGCCGGCAAAGATGCCGAGCCGCTGGCCACGGCAGCAGGTCAGGAAGGTATTAAGACCGCGCACGCCGAGATCGAGCGGCGGACCGACCCGCTTGCGCGAATGTGCCGGCGGCGGCGAGTTGCGGTAGGACATCGGCGAGGCGCCCTGCGGCAGCGGGCCCTTGCCGTCGATCGGCTCGCCCATCGCGTTGACGACGCGGCCGAGCCAGGCCGGCGACGGCCGCACCTGGCTCGCCGCATTGGCGATGACGGCGCGGCAACCGCGCCTGACACCCTCGAGCCCGCCGAACGGCATCACCACCGCGTTCTCGCCGGAGAAGCCGATCACCTCGGCGGCGATGAAGCGGCCAGCGCCGCCATCGATCACGATGCGGGCGCCGACCGACATCGCGTGAATCGGTCCCGCGATCTCGACCATGAGCCCGCGGACGCCGACCACGCGGCCATAAATATTGACGCCGTCGATGTCGCCGATCTGCTCCGCAAGCGCCTTCATTGCGAAAACCTTAAGTTTCCGCGTTTTTGCTCCGGCCGCTTAACTTCGTGTTTACCCGCATCATTAATCATTGCGTCACTGTCTTTGGTGACTGAGGTCGCTCGCCCATCAGAAGAAGGGCGAGTCGCGAGAGTCGGTTAGGCCCGTCTCTTAATGTGGAAACTGAACGAGCGCGGGTAGGAAAACCTTCTTTTACGCAACATCTTAGGGCGATTCGACAAAAATTGCACGGTTAGAGCTTGCGTGAAGGAATCAGTTTTTGTTAACCATATCTCGTCAGGATCCGAATCAGTTGTTCAAAGGCGTTTTGTGAGTGCCGCAAGTGCGGCCGACCTGACGCCCGGAGCGGCGACTATAGGGGACTGGCATGCGCGTTTTGCTGATTGAAGATGACAGCGCCGTCGCGCAGTCGATCGAATTGATGCTCAAGTCCGAGAGTTTCAACGTCTACACGACGGACCTCGGCGAAGAGGGCGTCGATCTCGGCAAGCTTTACGACTACGACATCATCCTTCTCGACCTCAACCTGCCCGACATGTCCGGTTACGACGTGCTCAAGCAGCTCAGGGTGTCGAAGATCAAAACTCCCATTCTGATCCTCTCCGGCCTCGCCGGCATCGAGGACAAGGTCAAGGGTCTCGGCGTCGGCGCCGACGACTACATGACCAAGCCCTTCCACAAGGATGAGCTGGTCGCCCGCATCCACGCGATCGTGCGCCGCTCCAAGGGTCACGCCCAGTCGGTCATCCAGACCGGCGATCTCGTGGTCAATCTCGACACCAAGACGGTCGAGGTCGGCGGCCAGCGCGTGCACCTGACCGGCAAGGAATACCAGATGCTGGAGCTGCTCTCGCTCCGCAAGGGCACCACGCTCACCAAGGAAATGTTCCTCAACCATCTCTACGGCGGCATGGACGAGCCGGAGCTGAAGATCATCGACGTCTTCATCTGCAAGCTCCGCAAGAAACTCGCCAACGCCTCCGAGGGCCGCAATTTCATCGAGACCGTGTGGGGCCGCGGCTACGTGCTGCGCGAGCCGCACGAGGCCGACGAGCGCATTCCCGCCTGACCTTCAGAGTGCCCGCAGAGAACCGCAAGGTTCATTCCTCCCGACTTCACTTTCGACTTGGACCCCGCCGCAATGGCGGGGTTTTTGTTTGGGATTGAACCCGCTCCCGGCATGCATCGACCAAGGGAACGTGCAATCCTCCGTCGCGCGAATCCCGTCGAACTCCCGGACCGCCCCGACATGATCCTGCAATCCCTCGCCGGCCTGCCGGCGTTCCTGGTCTATTTCTGCACCGCGCTGATCGCCGTGGTCGCCTACCTCTTCGTCTACACGCGCGTCACGCCGCACGACGAATTCCAGCTGATCCGCGACAATGATCCGGCGGCGGCGATTGCGCTGGGCTTGAGCCTGCTCGGCTTCGTGCTGCCGGTGGTCAGCGCGATTGCCCACTCCGCCAATGTGGTCGACTGCCTGGTCTGGAGCATCATCGCGCTGATCGTGCAGATCATCGTCTATTACATCGTGAAGATCCCGGTGCCGAACCTGTCGGCGCGGATCGCCTCCGGCGAGCTTGCGCCGGCGATCTGGCTCGGGCTGTCCTCGCTGGCCGCAGGCGCGCTGAACGCGGCCTGCATGATCTACTGAGCCGTTGAGCCAAACCATGGCGCGCAAACCCAACCCGGACTTCGGCAAACGGCGGCCGGTCGGACCGGCGCTGCCGCCGCCGGATCCGCCCTCCAAGCGCTCCAGCCATGTCGCGTTGCTTGTCATGGGCACGCTCACGGTCGGCGGCAGCGCCTACGCACTGATGCCGCGGCCGAATTGCCAGCCCATCCAGCCGCCGCCGGGCGTCACCGCGCCGGTCGCCCCGCAACCCGGCGCCGATTGCGCCCCGCGCAGTTCGTCGTCCGGATCTGGCGGCAGCTCGTCGCGCAGCAGCTTCTACAGTGGCAGCTCCTCGTCGAGCGGCTCTTCTTCCTCGTCGAGTTCATCGTCAAGCTCGTCGGTGAGCCGCGGCGGCTTCGGCTCGTTCGCGCATGCGTTCGGCTTCGGCGGGAGCTGACACGCACCTTGCCGTGTCATCGGTGCGTCATCGCGCTTTCGCTTGCCCGGCGATCGTAGCTGATGGACACTCGGCGCGGCTCCGCAAAACGGCAAGGCAAATGGCAGGGATCGCGTCCATGAAACGCTCGCGCCGCGTATGGCTGAAACTGATGGGAAGTGTCGCGATCGGCGCAGCGTCGATGGGCCTGACGCCAGGCCATGCCCGCAGTCACCACCATGCAGCGCACCGACCGAAGAAAAACCCCGAGCAATCGTCGCCCTCCGGCGGCTTCGGCAGCGCACCGCGCACCATCGCGCGCTACGGCGACGACGATGTCTCGCATGGTGGTAGCTGACACGAAGCTGACGCAGGTCGTCTGAAGATCACGGTCCCCTCATGCAACGCATCGCATGTCCCGAGCGCGACGATTGGCGGACGACCGCCGAGAATGCCGGCTTCACCTTCCACACCATCGAAGGCGAGCGCTACTGGGACGAGCGCGCCTATTACGCCTTCACGCTGCACGAGATCGAGCGTTCGATCGAGGCGCCGAGCAGCGAGATCGATGCGATGTGCCTCGAACTCGCCGGGCGTGCGGTCAAGGATGAACGCTATCTGCGCCGGCTGAAGATACCGGAGGCGTTCTGGGACCTGATCGCGGCAAGCTGGCGCCGCAAGAACCCGAGCCTCTACGGTCGGCTCGACCTCACATTCGACGGCAGCGGCCCGGCGAAGCTGCTCGAATACAATGCCGACACGCCGACCTCGATCTTCGAGGCGGCGGTGTTTCAATGGACCTGGCTCGAACAGGCGATCCAACGCAACATCGTCCCGAAGCGCGCCGACCAGTTCAACTCGATCCACGAACGGCTGATCGAGGCCTGGAAGACAATCGGCGCGACCCACCCGCTGCATCTCACGGGACTGACCGGTAACGCCGAGGACACCGGCACGCTCGCCTATCTCGAGGACACCGCCGCGCAAGCCGGGCTGAAGACGACGCTGCTCGACATCGAAGAGATCGGGCTGCGCAACGACGGACAGTTCGTCGACCTCGACGAACGCCCGATCGCGCTCGCCTTCAAGCTCTATCCATGGGAGTGGATGTTTCACGACGCGTTCGGCAAGAACCTTGCGAGTGCGCCGACGCAATGGATCGAGCCGCCATGGAAGGCGATCCTGTCCAACAAGGGCATCCTGCCGCTGTTGTGGGAGATGTTTCCAGGCCACCCCAATCTGCTGCCGGCCTATTTCGAGGACGACCCCCACGCCGCCCAGCTCGGCACTTCGTTCGTGCGCAAGCCGATCTATTCGCGCGAGGGCGCCAATGTCGAACTGGTTAGCGCCGGCGTCACCCTGGTCGCGGAGGAAGGGCCCTACGGCGCCGAGGGCTTCATCCGGCAGGCGCTCGCGCCGCTGCCGAATTTTTCCGGGCAGTATCCCGTGCTCGGAAGCTGGCTGGTGGACCACACGCCGTGCGGGCTGTCGATCCGCGAGGACGAGAACCCAATCACAGGCAATACCTCGCGCTTCCTGCCGCACGCGATTTTGTAGAGCGTCGAAGCTAACGCGTCTCTTTCCCCGTCATCCTGAGGTACGAGCCTTGCGGCGCACTTGCGCCGCTGGGCGAGCCTCGAAGGATGCACGGCCCAACCGGTGGCCGTTGATCCTTCGAGACGCGCGCAAGAGCGCGCTCCTCAGGATGACGGGTAGAGAGCGAGGCCACTTAACTCGGGAAGACTTGCACTTACCGCGCAGCGGACGCAACCGCCTTCAGCACATGCGCGGCGCCGGCGCGCGCGACCGGGACGGTGCTCGGCTGATAGAGCCCGCGGCGGTCGGGATAGGGCCTGAACAGGTTGGTGATGCCGACCACGGATTCTGCGGCACCGAGCGCCAGCACGCCGTCGGGCTCGAGCATTCGCGCGATCTTGCCAAAGATCGAGGCCTTGGTCTGCTGATCGAAATAGATCAGCACGTTGCGGCAGAAAATCACGTCGAAAGTGCCGAGATGTGAAATGTCCTGCAGCAGATTGAGCTGGCGGTGCTGCACCATGCCGCGGATATTGGCGTTGAGCTGCCAGAGCTCGCCCTTCTGCGCGAAATACTTCACCAGCAGCTGAATCGGCAGGCCGCGCTGCACCTCGAACTGGCTGAACAGGCCGGCCTTGGACTTTTCCAGCACCGCCTGCGACAGGTCGGTGGCAATGATCTCGATCCGCCAGCCGGTGAACAGTGCGGTCATTTCCTTCAGCAGCATCGCGATCGAATACGGCTCCTGCCCGGTCGACGACGCCGCACACCAGATGCGCAGGCTGCGGCGCGCGGCACGCGCCTGCGCAAGCGCCGGCAGCACCGCTTCCTTGAGATGATCGAATGGGATCTTGTCGCGAAAGAAGAAGGTCTCGTTGGTGGTCATCGCCTCGACCACTTCCGAGGTTAGCGCCTCGGCGCCGCCCTTGATCCGCTGGACGAGTTCGGGAATGCCGGCGAGGTTCGACCTGCGCGCCAAGGGCAGCAGACGGCTCTCGACCAGATATTGCTTGTCGGCGGAGAGATCGAGGCCGGAACGCTCTTTCAGCAGCTTACGCAGATACTCATAGTCCAGCGGCGTCACGAACGGTCTCCCGAAAACACGCGAACAAGCTTCGGTGCGATCTGATTGAGCGGCAGCACCGCAGCGCAGATACCGGCATGGACCGCGGCACCGGGCATGCCCCACACCACGCTGGTCGCTTCGTCCTGGGCGATCACGCTGCCGCCGGCCGCGACGATGTCCTTGCCGCCGCGCATGCCGTCGGAGCCCATGCCGGTCAGGATCACCGATATGATGCTGCCCTGCCAGACATCGATTGCGGAGGTGAACATCGGATCCACCGCGGGCTTGCAGAAATTGACCGGTGGCCCGTCGTCGAGCGCGATCGTGGCATCGATGCCGTGGCGGGCGATGCGCATGTGGCGTCCGCCCGGTGCCAGATAGATCTGGCCCGGCTTGATGCTCTCGCCGTCGATCCCCTCATGTGCCGGCCGCTTGCTGGTGCGCGCCAGATGCTCGGCGAGGATGGTGGTGAAGGTCGGCGGCATGTGCTGGGTGATCAGCACCGGCACGCGATCGATCACAGAACCGATTTCTGCTACCAGCGCCATCAGCGCCTGCGGGCCACCGGTCGAGGAGCCGATCAGCAACACCTTCGGCTGCAGCAAGCCGAACGAACGGCGCACGATTTGGGCCGGCGCGGCGGGAGCCACCGTGCGCGCTCTGTCGTGGCCGGGCGCAAGCGGCGGGCTGGCCGTCGTGTGTATGCTGCGCCGCGCCTTGGCGCCGAGATGACGGATCTTCTGGATCAGGTCGTGGCGGAAGGTTTCTGCGGCGGTGGCCTCGCGCGTGCTCTCCGGCTTCGGAATGTAGTCGGACGCGCCGAGCGACAGCGCCTTCAGGCTGATCTCCGCGTTGCGGCGGGTCAGCGTCGAGGCCATGATGACCACGAGATCGCGCTTCTTCGCCAGCAGTTGCGGCAGCGCCGAGATGCCGTCGAGGTCGGGCATCTCGATATCGAGCACCGCGACGTCGGGGTTGATGCGCTCGAGCTGGTTGACTGCATCGAGGCCGGTGCGCAGCGAGGCCACGACCTCCATGTCCGGCTCGGCGCCGATCCAGCGCGAGATCATCCCGCGGATGACCACGGAATCGTCGACCACCATCACCCGCACCTTGTCGGTACGGGTCGATGTCGGGACCGCAGCACTTGTCAACGCAACACTCATGACTTCACCAGCGACGCAACACGACGCACAACAACCGTTGAGCCGAAGGCTTCTGCCGCCGGATCGAACGCAGACTTAGATCAACCCGACTTCCTGGAACTTCGCGGTCACGATGTCCCGGTCGAACGGCTTCATGATGTATTCGTTGGCACCGGCATGCAGCGCGCGTGCGATATGCGCGACATCATTCTCGGTGGTGCAGAACACGACCTTGGGCTGATCGCCGCCGGGCATCCGGCGGAGATTGCCGAGAAACTCGTAGCCGTCCATCACGGGCATGTTCCAGTCGAGCAGCACCGCCTCGGGCATCGCACGCTTGCAGGCCTCGAGCGCTTTCGCGCCGTCCTCGGCTTCGACGATCTGGAAATCGAGCCCTTCCAGGATGCGGCGGGCGACCTTGCGAATGACGCTTGAGTCATCGACAACAAGACACGTTCTCATCTGCGACCTCTACTTCCTCATCCCCGGTGGGATGTTTCAGTTCTTCAGTTCCATCGGCCCGTCTCAGGCCGCTTTGGCATCGGGCACCAGTTCGAGCACGCGATCGACATCGAGGACGACCATGAGCTGGCCGTCGAGGCGGTGGACACCGCCGGCGAGCCTGGCCATGCCGGGAT
>NZ_JBNDLA010000041.1:0-30448 GCF_050435825.1 Bradyrhizobium sp. I1.14.4
CTTCGTCCACATGGGCGCCCCTTCAAATTCGGACCGCCTCCCTTGAATCACAAACGATTCCGATGATTCAAGATGTTCTCGGACAGATACTAAGGAGAGCTGCACTATCGCCTCCCCCGAATTTCAAGCCGCAAATGCAAATCGTTCGGCTATCGCTATTTTCCTATCGCATAGAGAGTAAACCGACGGCCGTGCATCATACTGGTTAAGCGGTCCGGGATGCTGGCGGGCTGATCTCCGACAATGTAGAGGTAATCGTAATTGGTGCGCCAGGCGCGAACATGCGACGGGACCGTTCCGCCCGCCGAGGCGCTGTTCAACTGCGAAATCGTTGTTGGCAGGTAATCAAGCGCGTCTTCGATCTCGAATGCCGATTTCGAAGCCGATTTCCTGACGGGTTGCTGACCAGACAGCGTGTATAGCGATGGCACGAACGCAGTTGCATAGTGTACCGCCAAGGTTGGGGCATAGAACATCGGCGCATTCATACGGCCGACTTCAACATCGCTGCGCGCGACCAGAATTGTTGAATTGGCATGAAGTAGCCGAAACGACGCGATAATCTCGGCGTAGTCAGAACGGTAAGCGGCCCAAATCGAGGCTACGGTCGCTGCATTAATGAGTATGATGCTTACAGCCACGAGCGCGGCCACTGATCGAACAGCGACTGACGGCCAGTGCACCGTCAAAAACGCCGGCAGGATTAGCATTATTGCTGGAATTAGACGAACGTCAGCGTATGCGCCGCCGAACAGACGGGCCGGCATCAACAGGTACGCAACGAGAAAACCGGATCCGATAAAAACGGCTGGTCGGGCCATGCCCAGTATGCGGTTGTACGCCAGGAATACCAACAGCCCGGCAATCGAAACCCCAAGTGCGATCGAAAGAAATAAGTTGTAGCAGTTCATGACCAGCAATGGCCACATCAGCTTCAGTCCGAACCACCACGTAAATACTGGCTGCTCAGGCGTGCCGCCCGACCACATCAGAAACAGGCAAGCCGCGATCGCCGGAAACGCCATTGCAACAAAGGTTCGCGCGGCCTGACGATATCCGCGAACTTGGCTCGCTTCGTAGCAACCAATCGTCAACCCGTAGACGCCGAGCGCAAACAAGTGAGCGAAGAACAATATGATGAAAAAGCAGGTATGTAATCCGACCAAAAGAAGCCAAGGCCCTCCGCGAAAGTGGATCCAAAATACGATGGCCCATAGTGCGATGCCACAACCGAATTCCCAGTTCAGCAGCCCCCAAAGAAACGGCAAACTGTAAAGCGCGACCAGTGCGGCGAAGCCCGACAGCTGATGTCGCCCACGAACGTTCAATTCCAGCGCTATCGCGCCACTAACCACCAACGTTTGGCTTACCAGCAGAAAAAGACGAGCGGCCGTCTCGACGCTTACGAACCGCGCCGCCACTGGGACCATGAGGTCGACGGCGAGATTCGGATAGAGCCGCCAGTCTATTTCGTAAGCCGGGTTCGGACGGCCCGCAGCAGCATCCACAAGAAGATGCATTCGGGCGAGGTGGTTTACATAATCGATCATAGCAGGAGTGTCGACCGACAGCACCGGAACCACCGACGCTGCAAATAGCAAACCGACGAGGAGCAGACTTCGCTGATCAATCAGTTCCTCTGGCATAAAGGGTCCGCCTCTCACGCCTACGCGGTTTTGACTGTCGCCGTCGCTGGACATCATCAATTCCGCTCGAAGGCCCTATTGGGCTACTTTCCGAAAGCTGGCTTTCAAGCCCGCATGATGTGCGACGGCCACGTGATCCGCATGGATCGTGTCCACTCGACTATTCGATCGACTAAGCGACGACGACCTCGCTTGAGGAAACAACCGGCGAAAGTCGGCCGCCTTTGGCAAATGTGGCATCAGCTGAAAACCTCAATTCCTTGCTTGTGGCGCGGCAGGGCGCAGCAGGACAAACAGCATGCAAACCATTACGACCGGCACACCAAATCCAAAGAAAGACAAGCGAGGCACTTCTACGAGTGGTGCGGACCAGGGGAGCAGCAACAACGACGAACCCGGAATGATCGCCGTTCCATCGAGCATGTCGCGATATAGCAGCAGCACAACAGCGGCGAGCAAAACCAGGTCATAGGGCGAAACGTGTGGCGCCGCTATCAACGTCGCAATTAGCAGCACTGCGATGCGCCGGTCGCGCCCTAACGCGCCACGAAAAGCGATCCATGTGCAAACTAAAGCCAGAAGGATTGCCGCGCTTTGCGCCGCATTGGCGAGCCAGTCCGGCGCACCCAGCGCTGTCGCGCAGGCCCAAACACTCAGGCCCCACACCCTCCCCGCGTTCGACCATGCTAGATCGCTTGCTCCACCCATTAGGGCACCCGGCAGAGTATGGCCTAGCCAGTCCCGCCAAGGGGCGAAGCCGAATATGGCGGCACTGAGCACGATTGCAAACGACGCGGACACGATGGCACCTGCTAGCGCACGCCAGCGACGCGCCGCCAGCAAAGCCACCGCGACCATGATGGCAAATTGCGGCTTATAGCTTAACAACCCGAGGATGAGCCCCGCCGCAAAATCGCTACGGCCGAGCAAGCCCATACCGCCTAACAGCAACGCGAGCGTCAGAAACGCGTTTTGGCCGGCGATGACATTCATGGACGCGGCTGGCGACAGAGCGAGACCAAGCACCCACAGCGCCCAGCGCCTAGAGGAGCCCGCCCAGAAACGACAACCGGCGGCGACAGCCAAGGCAAAGCTCGCCACCTGAAATGCTGCGTATGAGATCGCGAACGGCAGGACCGCGAATGGCATTAGAATGAGCAGAAAATGCGGTGGATACATCCAAGGAAACAATGGGAGGGGGCGGCTTAGCCAGGCGTGGAATTGCTCGCTGATCTGAGCCGTGAACGCGACCGGGTCGGCCAGTAGCGCGAAGTCCCCCGCCATCGCCGCCCGAGCGGCGCGCCAGTACACCATGTAGTCAATGCCGGGGGTGATGTAGCGCTGCCCAAACGGCCCGTTATGATCAAACGCCATAACGAACTTTAGCCAGCCGTATAAGCCGATTACGCAACCTATAATTGACACCAGCGTAAGAAGGCCGCGGCTTCCGGGCTGAGCGTGGCCAGCGACACCTAAATGGGGAGCGGCGACGAGCGGCTTGATGGCTTGGTCAGCATCTGCTTCGCGATCAGCTTTCACATCAGGCATCCTGGCTGGTATTGCTCCGGGGAACACGGTACTCACGCGACCCAGCGCGCAGTCGGGTAAGCAAATTGCAAAGGCGTGAGCCCTGCGGTCTGGACACAATTATAAGCTGTTGTAATCAGAACTAGACTAAAACGCGAATACCGGCAGAATGACCCCAATGTCTTGATTGTATAGCGAGTCGGATACTTGCGATACTGCGCCTAAGCTCCACGATTGTTTAGCGCCAGAGCCAGCGTCACCGTATAGCGAAGCTGTTTAAAGAAAACTTCGTTAGCCTCGAAGACCGACGGAATCATCACACGTTTTGTTGGACATAGGTCCGCTTGCAGGAGATAGGCGCGCTATGACCGTCCAGAGGCCCTTATTCGCAGCGGCAAAGGCCGGCTTCGTCCTTCCGGCGTGGTTTTGGCTGGGGGCCGGTGTGTACGCGCTCCTGTTGGTCAACGGCAACGCTCTTCTGAACGATTCCGATACCCATTGGCATATCGCGGTGGGGAAATGGATCCTTGATCACAACGCCCTTCCGCGCGTCGATACTTATTCCTTTACGAAAGCAGGCGAACCGTGGATCTCGACTTCCTGGCTGGCGCAAGTCCTCTATGCCGGCAGTTTCGAGACAGGCGGCTGGTCCGGGCCGATAATTCTCGCTGCGGCCTGTATCGCCGGAACGTTCGCCTTTCTCGCCTTCATTCTCGGCCGACGCATTCGCTCGATCCATGCAATCATCATTGCGCTGGTGGCTTTGGCAGTTTCCGCGTCTCACTTTCTCGCCCGCCCACACGTGCTTGCGTTGCCCGTTATGCTTGCATGGGTAAACGGGCTTGTGGGTGCAAGCGAGAGACGCGAACCACCATCGTTTTGGCTTTTGCCACTAATGACGCTCTGGGCAAACCTTCATGGAGGATTTGTTTTCGGGCTCGCGTTGATCCTGCCGATCGCATTTGACGCCTTGTGGAATGCGGAGGTTTCGCAGCGAGGGCCATTGGCGCTGCGTTGGATCGTTTTTGGTGCCTGCGCATTTGCCGCCTGTTGCGCGACCCCTTACGGATGGGGGTCGATTCTCGCGGCGCGCAAAATTCTAGCACTCGGGGAGTTGCTGAATCTGATTTCCGAATGGAGCCCAGCGGATTTCAGCCACTTCAGCATGTTCGAAGGGTCTATATTGGCTTTGATAGCGGGTTCGCTTTATTTCGGCCTAAAGCTTTCGCCGCCACGAATTCTTTTGGTGCTGGGGTTGTTTCACATGGCCCTTTCCCACGCTCGAAACGTCGATATCTTCGCCTGCCTTCTGCCGCTTGTGGTGCTGACGCCTGTGTCATCGCAATTCGGCCTGCAAGCGGATCGAACAGGTAAGATGATTTTTCCAACTGTGCCGGCCGCGATGCTAATCGCCGCTTTCGGTGTGTCGACATGGGTGTATGCAGCCAATCACAAGTTCTCGCCGCCGCTCATTCATTCGCCTGCGGCTGCCATCGACGTGCTCAAACTCAGAGGTGCCAAGCGCGTCCTCAACGACTATCCGTTCGGTGGGTACCTGATCTCGGAACAGATGCCGGTCTTCATCGATAGCCGGGCCGAGTTATATGGCGAACAATTCGTTATGGCCTACTTCCGAGCGCTGCAGCTTAAAGACGTAAACCAGTTCCTAGGCTTGCTCAAAGAGTACGAGATTGATGCAGTGCTCTTGATGCCAGCAACACCGGCAGCAGGTCTGCTTGATCATCTCGACGGCTGGCAGCGCGCCTACTCAGATGAGACCGCTGTGGTGCACATCCGCAACGCGGGAAATAGTAGGCACGACGGGGCTTTTAGATGATTGATTCAATCCGGGATTGTCAGCGCGTTCAATCTTCCGCTTCTAAATCGAGTCCCAAGCTAACCCTGGGTGCGTCTCTCCCGATTAGCTTCTTTGTCGCTGCAATCGTCGTTGTCGCGATCTGTCCAGTGCTGTTAGTCGCTCTTCCGGCGATGGTGGATTATCCGAACCACGTTGCGCGCATGTATGTGCTCGCTGCAGCGGGCACGCCAGATGCCAACCCTTTCTATGAGATTAGTAAAACACTCTACTCCAACCTCGCTATGGATCTTCTTGTTCCGCCGCTTGCGCGGATTGTCGGCGTCGAACCGGCCAGCAAAGTCTTCCTGATCGCGTGCCAACTTCTGATCGTGAGCGGCGCGATCGCGCTCGAACTGGCAGTGAAGCGGCGGCATGAAATCTCAGGGCTTGCTGCGGTGATGTTGCTGTATTCTTTCCCCTTCGCCTGGGGATTTCTCAATTTCCAGTTTGGCCTTGGCGTCGCACTATGGGGATTGGCTGTTTGGGAATTCATGCGTGGTCGCACGGTCGGTGCGCAGCTGATCGCGCATTCCCTTTTCGTCACGGCGCTCTATGTTGCGCATCTGTTCGCGCTGGGGCTCTACGCGGCAACGCTCGGTTTTCTTGAACTCTCGCGGTTCAACTGGCGGCGCTCAGGCATTTTGCAACTCGCCATGTTGGGCGCGCCGATGCTGGGTGTTTTTGCGGTCTTACTCGCGTCGCCCACTCATGTAGGAAACGGCCCAACCGAGTGGATCATTGGCTCGAAATTCATGTCGATCTTCGGAACCCTCAACGGCTACAGCACGAAGCTCCCCGTTGTTGAGGCCACTGCGCTGATAGCGCTCTGTTACGTTTTGTTCCGTACCCGGAGGCTGTCCTTGGGCCACTCGGGTCTCTGGCTCGCAGGCGGCTTCGCGCTGCTATTCCTTGTGACGCCCTACCGCCTGTTCGGAGTCGCCGGTGTTGATTTTCGCGTGCCGATTGCCGCCCTACTGATTCTTCCAGCTTACACGACGATCTCGGTGACGGGGCGTGCCGCGACCTTAGCGGCCGTTGTTCCGATTGGCATCGCACTCATCAACGTGGCGGTCACTACGGCCGTTTGGCTCAGCTATCAAGATGATTACGCAAAAATGAAAGCATCGTTCACACTGCTCGACCGTCCGTCTCGCATTCTGGTCGGTCACAGCACCGATGGACCGATAGGATTGCTCCAATGGCCGATGGATCACGCCCCAACCCTCGCCGTGTCGGCTAAGGCAATGGTGACGACGGTCGCGCTGCCAGGAATAACCTCGATTAATGTTGTCAAAGAACACCGAAACCAGGCGATCGACGAGGTTTTCGACCTCAACCCCGTCCCGCTCTCGAGACTTACGGCCCTTGCAACAGGCACGGACGACCCACGCGTGCCACGGTTCCTGCGCCATTGGACGAGCGAGTTTGACTATCTTTATCTGGTGGGACCGCGCATCGAGAACCCCCTGCCCGGTCGGATTGAGGAACTTACTGGCGGAAAGCTATTTACCATGTACCGAATCAGCCAGACCCAAGAGCCCTGACGCTTTCAATGATTCTGTGATGGACGTCTTCGGCCTATTCATGCAATGCGCGTCGTTTTGAGCCATTTGCCCCCGACAAACATGGCCTGATCGGCAGCTTCGCGGAGGTCGTCAGCAAGACGCAGGGCGTTCGATCCGGACCGGCGACAGAGCCGAAACCACAAGATCGACATGCGCGATTTACTCTGGCTATCCAATCACATGGCCGAGCGTCGGCACAGCTACCGCACAGGAAAATTGATGCTGGGGAATTGGTGGACGCGAGGGGCTTTTTGATGATTAATTCAATCTGGGATCGTCAGCGGGTTGATTCTTGCGCATTTTAAAGCGAGTCAAGGCTAACTGTGGTCGCGCTTCGCCAACAGACCTATCTCCCGATTAACTTCTCCGTCGCCGCACTTGTTGTTGTCGCGATCTGTCCGGTGCTGTTGGTAGCTCTTCCGGCGATGGTGGATTATCCGAACCACGTTGCGCGCATGTACGTGCTCGCTGCAGCGGGCACGCCAGAGGCCAACCCTTTCTATGAGATTAGTAAAACACTCTACTCCAACCTCGCTATGGATCTTCTTGTTCCGCCGCTTGCGCGGATTGTCGGCGTCGAACCGGCCAGCAAAATCTTCCTGATTGCGTGCCAACTTCTGATCGTAAGCGGCGCGATCGCGCTCGAACTGGCAGTGAAGCGGCGGCATGAAATCTCAGGGCTTGCTGCGGTGATGTTGCTATATTCCTTTCCCTTCGCGTGGGGATTTCTCAATTTCCAGTTTGGCCTTGGTATCGCACTATGGGGGCTGGCTGGTTGGGAATTCCTACGTGGTCGCACGAACGCTGTACGACTGATCGTGCATACACTTTTCGTCGTCGTGCTCTATGTTGCGCATCTATTCGCACTGGGACTATACGCGACAACGCTCGGTACTCTTGAACTCTCGCGGTTCAACTGGCGACGCTCCGGCATCGTACAACTCGCCATGTTGGGCGCGCCAATGCTGGGGGTTTTTGCGGTCTTACTCGCGTCTCCTACTCATGTAGGAAACGGCCCAACAGAGTGGAAGATTGCCTCGAAGTTCATGTCGATCTTCGGAAACCTCAACGGCTATAGCGCGGGACTAGCAGCTGTTGAGACCGCTGCGTTAATCATGCTCTGCTACGTTTTGTTCCGTAGCGGGAGGCTGTCCTTGAGCCGCTCAGGTCTCTGGCTCGCAACCGGCTTCGCGATGCTATTCCTTGTGACGCCCTTCCGCTTGCTCGGGATCGCCTATATCGATTTCCGCGTGCCAATTGCCGCCCTGCTGATCCTTCCCGCTTACACAATTATCTCGATGACGCGGCGCGCTGCTGCTTTGGCGATCGTCGTTCCAATCGTCATCGCGCTCATTAGCGTCGCCATCACTTCGGCCGTGTGGCTGAACTATCAAGATGATTACGCAAAAACCAAAGCATCGTTTGCACTGCTGGACCGTCCGTCTCGCATTCTGGTCGGGCGCAGCACCGATGGACCACTGGGATTGTTCCAATGGCCGATGGATCACGCCCCAACCCTCGCGGTGTCAGCTAAGGCAATGGTGACGACAGTCGCGCTGCCAGGAATAACTTCGATTGATGTTGTCAAAGAATACCGAAACCAGGCAATCGACGAGGTTTTCGACCTCAACCCCGTCCCGCTCTCAACACTTGTGGCCCTTTCAACAGGCACGGACGATCCGCGCGTGCCACGCTTCCTGCACCATTGGACCAGCGAGTTTGACTATCTCTATCTGGTGGGACCGCACGTCGAGAACCCCCTGCCCGGTCGGATTGAGGAACTTACTGGCGGAAAGCTATTTACCATGTACCGGATCAGCCCGACCCAAAGGCCCTAGTCGCGTTCAACAATTCTGAAATGGCGGCGTCGCGCTAGTACCCGGAATCGGAGCACGACCACCGACTAATTGACAAATCGCTCCCCCCGATCGTAACCGGTATGAGCCCCCCACCTGGGCATCGCGCGACTGAGCTGCGATACCGCCGGGTATGAACTGTCTTTTGGAGGTGGGCTATGGCAGATGCCATGCATGAAGCCATGCTTGATGCCAGGCAGGAAGGCGGCTCCTATCGTCGGATCGAGGTGATCACAGGGCAGCGTCGACGACGACACTGGACGGCGGAAGAGAAGGCCCGGATCGTGGCGGAGAGCTTCGAGGAAGGGACCAATATTTCCGAGGTCGCTCGGCGCCATGGTGTTGTCCGTGGGCTGCTGACGGTGTGGCGGCGCAAGTTCGCGACGACAGCGGGCTTTCAGGCGCCAGGCTTCGTGCCGGTCCGGATCGCTTCCGAGAGCGGTTCGGCGACGGCAGAGGAGCCGGACCGGTTAGCGTCCGCGCATAAGGTGGTGCCGCAGATGGCATCGCCCCCAGGCAAGCTTGGCGGGATGATCGAGATCGAGGTAGGCGGGGCACGCGTCCGGGTCGAGCCGGGAGTGGAGCTGGCGACGCTTTCGACAGTGCTGTCGGCGCTTCGGGGCATCCGTTGATTGCATTGCGGTCTGACCTCAAGGTGGTGCTGGCGGCACAGCCGGTCGACTTTCGCAAGTCGGTGCACACGCTGTCGGCGCTGGTGAGCGAAGCGCTGCGTGCGAACCCGTATTGTGGCGACGTCTTCGTGTTCCGCAGCAAGCGCATGGACCGAGTGAAGCTTCTGGCGTGGGACGGCAGCGGCATGGTTCTGGTAACGAAGTGGCTGCACCAGAGGCGCTTCACCTGGCCGCCGATCCGCGATGGCGTGGTGCATCTCAGTGCGACGCAGCTCGCGATGCTGCTCGACGGGCTCGAGTGGACGCGTGTCTCACCGAAGCCTGTGAAGCAGCCGGCGGTTGTCGGCTGAGAGGTGAGGATTTCGCTGGAGCGCGGGTCGCGCGGATGTATCGTCTGAGCATGGCGATTCGTCCCGACGCTCTCCCGACCGATCCGGCGGCTCTGACCGAGATAGTGCTCGCGCTTGACGCCGAGAACGAGAAGCTGCGCGTGGCGATGCAGACGCTGAAGGAGATGATCTTCGGCAAGCGCTCGGAGCGGATGGCGGCGATCGTGGCCGAGCAGCTCGCACTCGAACTGGACGATCTCGCAAGCGGCGTCACACCACCTGCGTCGGCCAACGACGATATGCCTGCGACGAAGCCGCCCCATAAGCCGCGCAAGAAGGCGCGCCGCAACATCGGTGCGCTGCCCAAGCACCTGCCGCGCTGTGAGCAGGTGCTGGAGCCGGACACGACAGCGTGCCCGTGCTGCCAGGGCCTTCTGCACAGGATCGGCGAGGATGTCAGCGAGGTGCTGGACGTGATCCCGGCGATCCTGCGGGTGCTGCGGACGATCCGTCCCAAGTACGCCTGTCGCAGCTGCACCGATGGTGTGGTCCAGGCGAAGGTGCTGCCGCGTTTGGTTGAGGGCGGAATGGTATCGACGGCACTCGTGGCTCACGTGGTGGTCTCGAAGTTCGCCTGGTATCTGCCGCTATACCGGCAGGTGCAAATTCTGGCCGGTCAGGGCATCCACCTTGACCGCGCGACGCTCGCCGGCTGGGTGAAGCGTGCGGCATGGTGGCTCAAGAGCCTTTATGAGCTTCAGCTGCGGACGATCCAGGCTTCGCCGCGACTGTTCTGCGACGAGACGCCGATGCCGGTGCTCGATCCTGGACGAGGTCGCACCCGCATCTGCCAGTTCTGGGCGCATGCGATGGATGACCGGCCATGGGGCGGCCCCTCGCCGCCGGCGGTCGCCTATGTGTTCGCCGACGGCCGCGGCGCCGCGGAGATCGCCGGACAATTAATCGGCTTCTCCGGCATTCTGCAGGTGGACGGCTACGCCGCCTACAAGGCGCTCGCCCGCGGTCATGGCGGGGCGATCCAGCTTGCTTTTTGTCTCGCCCATGCCCGACGCAAATTCGTCGAGGTGTACAAGACGATGCAGTCGCCGTTCGCTCACGAAGTGATCGAGCGCCTGCAGCCGGTCTACGCCATCGAGGCCGAGATCCGCGGCTTGAGCGCCGAACAGCGGCTTGCCGCCCGCCGCACCAGGACCGCACCGCTGATGGAGGTGCTGAAGGCGCGACTGACCTCGATGCTCGACCAACTGTTCTCCCAGTCGAAGCTGGCGGAGGCCATCAACTATACGCTCAATCACTGGGACGGACTGACGCTGTTTCTCCGCGACGGCCGCGTCGAGGTCGACAGCAACACCGTCGAGCGTTCGATGCGCCCGATTGCTCTGGGAAGGCGGAACTCATTGTTCAGCGGCAGCGAGGGCGGTGCCGAGAGCTGGGCAATTCTTGGGTCACTGGTCAATACGGCAAAGCTCCACGAACTCGATCCGCAGGCCTATCTGGCCGATGTGCTGGAACGCATCGTCTCCGGTCAGACCAGGAGCCACCAGTTGCACGAACTTCTCCCCTGGAACTGGAAGGCGGCCCGCGAGCTCAACCCGCGGGAGGCAGCATGAGCCGACGCCGCCGTTCATCATCTTCATCTTCATCACCGATGGCGGCAGCCGCGATGCCGCTCGACGAGCTTGAGCCTTGGCTGCAGGCGCGCGCCGAGCAGCATCCCCTCGCCACGAGTCTTCCCAAGCTCGACGGCTATGTCGCCGCGATCGTGGCCGGGCCGGTGTCGATGAGTCCGATCGACTGGATCTGTCCGCTACTCGCCATCGACGCCGACGCATTCAACCACGGCGGCACGCCGGAATTCGCTGCGATTTCGGCCGTCGCGCTGCGCCACAACAACATCAGTAACATTCTATCCACCGCACCAGATCGGTTCGCGCCGATCCATGGCCGCAAGCCGAATGGCGACGTTGATGCGCGGCCGTGGTGCCAGGGATTCTATGCTGCCATGCGGCTGAGACTATCGGCCTGGGCCCCGCTGCTCGACATCGGCAACATACACCACGGCTTGCTCCTGCCCATCCTGCTGCATTGCGTCGACGATCGAGGGCGTCCATTGCTTGGACCGCCAAGGAAAGGCCGCGAGACCGAGGAATTCCTGCGCAACGCCCATACCGACATTCCGGACGTCGTCGAGGCCATGCGCCAGTACTGGATGCCGACCCGCTACGCTCGCGCGCGCTGATCACCACACACGTGGGAGCTCATACCGGTTACCCCCGATCCGTTTGTCGAACGATGCAAACCATGCGATATTCTCACAATGGAAGAAGCTGAATTCGATCGATTCGCCGACGAATATGAGAGTCAACACCGACGAAATATTGCCGTTACAGGCGAGGCTCCTGAATTTTTCGCTGAGTATAAGATTAGCCAGCTAGCAACTTTTGTTCCTGACCTGCTGGTCTCTCCCACGAGGATTTTGGACTTCGGATCTGGCATCGGGAATTCGATCCCATTTTTCAGGAAGTATTTTCCCAACGCTTTGCTAACCTGCGCCGACGCCTCGTCACGAAGTATCGAGCTGAGCCAAAAACGTTTCCCCGGCAAGGAACTCTTCGCCCATGTCAAGGGCAATGAAATTCCGCTCGATACCGATTCGTTCGACGTTGTATTCTCGGCCTGTGTTTTCCATCACATTGCGCACGAAGATCACCGCCACTGGCTAGCTGAGATGCTTCGGGTCACCCGACCTGGAGGAATGTTGGCGATATTTGAGCATAACCCATTCAACCCGTTGACCGTGAGGGCCGTAAACTCGTGTCCGTTTGATGAGAATGCAAAGCTCATCCCCGCTAGCGCTTTGATGCGATCGATCAATGACGCTGGTTGGGTTTGGACCGGGCTTTGCTATCATCTTTTCTTCCCTCGAGCGCTTGCGGCGCTGCGCCCGATTGAAAAGCATCTTAGCTGGTGCGCCCTTGGGGCTCAGTATTCGGCGAGGGCACGTAAACCTTAACGCGTTTCGCTTCTGGCGGAGATCGTCGAGCCCCCCTTCGACGGCCGGAGCACATTAGCCATCTTCAGGGGTCACCCGACGTAGACGCTTCCAACCGGAGCCGTTTTCACGCAATATTATTAGCGGCAATTGTTTTTTCAGTACGTGGGCGCGTAAGACCTGGTCCTAACCTTTGTGCGGAATCCTATTAGGGAGCATCCTCCAAAATGGGCAATCTCCTCCCTCCAACTTTAAGTGTTGTCATCCCCTGCTACAATGAGCAGGAAGTCCTTTCCGAAACCGCCCAGCGGATAGCCGCGCAGCTTCGAAGCATGATTAATGCGCGCATGGTTAGCGAGGATAGCCACCTGCTCTTCGTCGACGACGGATCGAGCGATCGGACTTGGGCAACGATTGAGGAACTACATCGAAGGGCTCGCTGCTTTCTCGGACTCAAGCTTTCGCACAATCGAGGACACCAAAACGCCCTGCTCGCCGGTCTGCTCTCAGCAACTGGCGACATTGTCATCTCGATCGATGCAGACTTGCAAGACGATCCGGAACTGATCACTGAAATGGTTCAAGCGAATGCGGCAGGAGCGGACGTCGTGCTCGCGGTTCGAAGAAGCCGAACAACTGACAATGCATTCAAACGCATGACCGCCCAAATATACTATCGCTGCCTTCACTGGATGAAGATCGAGATAACCTACAATCACGGCGACTATCGCCTACTTAGCCGGCGCGCTATCGAAGCGCTCCGGCAATACGGCGAGTCAAATCTATTTCTTCGTGCGCTCATTATGGAGATAGGCTTCAAAGCTGTGATCGTAAGCTACGACCGAGCGCCCCGATTTGCCGGCAGCTCAAAATACTCCTTGCGAAAGATGATCGCTCTAGCGCTAAACGGCGTGACTTCGTTTTCCACAATGCCACTCCGCCTCATCACGGGGGTCGGCTTTGTCGTCTCCTTCTTCTCCTTCCTGATGGGAGCCTGGGCGCTTTTGGCAGCCTTCTTCTCGGTCGTTGTTCCTGGCTGGGCTTCTACCGTTATCCCAATCTATCTGATATGCGGCGTTCAATTGATTTGTCTCGGTATCTTGGGCGAATACATAGGAAAGATCTATCACGAAACCAAGCGTCGACCTCGTTATACAATCGAAACGACTCTGCTGGAGAACGAGCGAAAAAACCGAGATCACCCCTGTCCCGCGCAAGATTCTTAAATTTGCGCGGTCTTATTGCCCGGAGGCTGAGCAACGAATCGCGGCGGTTGAAGCACCGAGAATCGAGTAATCTTGGCGAAACGGGCCTTTTTTTATTCATCGCCCGGTCGCGCTAATGTGCTGTTGGTAGGACGCCATCGTCATGACCTTCCAAAACAAGCGTAGGATCGACTATTGGCTCGGCGGGTTTTTGCTAGCTCTGCTATATTTGCCGGTACGTTGTTTGGGACTGCTCTTGCGGCGAGACCATTCAACCAGCCGCCGGCGCGGTTGCGTGGTAATAAAAATGGTCGGGGCAGGTAGCCTGTTTCTGGCCATGCCGTCGATGAACGAGATCCGCCGGCGCTTTCCGTCGGATAGCTTTTATTTGGTCGGAACGCCCGCCGTGATCAACGTGGCTCGGGGGCTGGACTGGTTCGATGAGTATTGGACGATCGATGACTCATCCTTAGTCAAGCTGGTCAAGACCTCTCTTATCGTGCTCTGGCGAATGGGGCGGAGAACCGATCATCTCATAGACCTCGAAGTTCACTCCCGCCTCACCACGGTTTTCAGCGTATTGTCGATGGTCCGAAACCGCATTGGGTTTGTGGATGAGATCGTGTTTTGGCGGCGCGGATTTTATACGCACATGACGTTCTTCAACGTTCATGGCCCGGTCTATCTGTTTTATGATCTTCTTGCGAGTTGGTTTGGCATCGACACCGTGGGGGTGACTAAGTTTAACTCCAGGTTCAGGGACCAAATCATGAGGACCGCGCAACCAGAGGGCACTCCACCGTCCGCACCATATATCGCCGTCGGCCACGGCTGCTCCGATTTCGGCGTTGAACGGAAACTGCGGCCCGAAGAGTGGGGTCGACTGCTGGGAGATGTCGAACTCGTCACCCATGACATCGTCTTTCTAGGTGCCGCTGCTGACAGCGCCGAGGCCGAGGCAATCATTGCGGTCATGGGGCGCGGCCGGAATCTTTGCGGGCGTTTCAGTATTGCGCAGTCAGCCCACATGATCGCACATGCCTCTCTCTACTACGGCATCGACTCGATGCTGCTGCATATGGCGCGGTCGCTGGGAGTGCCCACGGTTTCAGCCTTCGGTCCGACCGATCCGGCCACCCGGCTCCGCCGATTGAGCCTACTGGAACGTGTTGAGTATGTCCGTCTCCCGTGCTCGCCTTGCATTCACGTGAACGAAACGCCGCCTTGTAATGGTTCCCGCGATTGCATGGCGCTAGCCTTCCAAGGCTTAATGAGCAACTCTAGGCCGGTCCCCTCGCTTGAGCCGCACCGCATATGCCCAGCACTCGGCTGGACATTGGGGCCCTCTGAAAAGAGAGTTCGTGCGGCGCGGGTCAGCGCCGAATGAGCGTGAGTCACAGCCATCGCGTGACATCCGGCCTGTGTTTTCTGGCACTTTGCGCAGTGGGACCTATCATTTGCCTCTGGCTTGTCGCCGGCTGGGGTGACCGCCTGTCGTATGTCGACCAATATTCTGAGGCCAATGTTCTGCGGGAATTGCGTCACTTCCTAGAGGACGGTTTAGCGAGTCACTATGGATTGGGCACAGTCTATTATCCTGGCATGTACCCGGAGGACGGCTTTGCGGCTGAAAAGGACGTCAGCATGTATGGCGTCTCCAGCGAAGGTGTTTACACACATTACCCACCCGGCCCGGAATATCTTGCTTATGCTGCAGCGCGGGTTTTTGGCGCCACGCCGGTTTCCCACCTTAGACTTCTTCCCATCACCATCGGATGGGTGGCAATAACCTGTCTCGGCCTTTCTGTACGTCGACGGTTTGGGACGGCCGTCGGGTGGCTGGTGATGGGGGCCTGCGCTATCACGCCGACGGTCTGGGACGGGTTCGTTGGACTGCATGACCAGGGTTACGCAGGCGCATTACTAATGATCGAACTGGCACTCGCGATTGGTCCGGGAACTGGCGCCTGGTCATTCGCTCTGCTCGGATTTCTCCAAGGCTGGCTTACTTTCGATTATTTTTTTTTGGTTGGGTTGACTCCGTTGGCCGTCGAACTGGCGATGCCGCGGATCGACCCGGATTATCGGCCGCGTTGGAAACTTGCCTTAACACGCACGTTGCTGGCTAGCGGCGGTTTCGCGGCCGCACACGGGCTTCATTTTATGGAAGTATGGGCATATTGGGGATCCTTCTCGGCCGCTCTGAATGACTTCCGGAGTTCGGCCGCACATCGATCCGGCATCGCTCTGTTCGATCAGGCAGGCCTATACTCGATGGTGATGCTACTCAACTTCATGTCCTATTTCGTGGGACTGCATCCGCTTAGTCTGTCACTGATCGTGCCGGACTTTCAGCTTCAGGCCGAGTGGGGCACTTTCCGCTTCCTCGGACTTTCGCTCGGTCCTTGGTGGGTCGTAGTGACGCTAGTCCTTTCGATCGGACGTCTAGCGACTCAAAATCCACAGCTGACGAAGATTCGTACAAAGTGGACCATGGTGTGGTGTGTGGGCGCAGCGGTATCATCGGTTTGGTTCGTCGTCATGGTGAACCACGGCTACGTTCACAGACATTTCCTATATCGGCACCAGTTCATTCTATTTTTCCTGATGATACTCTTTTTATCCGTTGGCGCCGAGCGATGGGTGCGGTTTATTCGGCCCTTAGCGAGGGCTGAAGCACGGGACGCTGCGCATCCGGGTCTCATTCAATAGTCGTTCGCGTTGGTCCACGATCTCTTCGAGCACCCCGCGATCTTTCAGCGAAACGTATCCAGCGATGATGTATTCCATGGCCTTCATAGGAAATACCAAGGAGAACTGCTTTGCTACAATGGCTCCATTAGACCGTAGCCGGTAAACCCTCCGCTCGCCCACCACCGCCGGCATGCGAGAAAATCTCCCTGCGCTTCTAAGGGACAGGGCAAGTTGGAAATCGCGTTAGTAGCATACCCTCTAATCTAACCGAGGCCGAAAGAGCTCTGGCACGACCGCAGTCACAGGGCGTCCACGCGCACAAGCGGTGATCTGCTTTGGCACGGGAGTTAACATTGACCCCGCAAAAATACGGGTTTGACCAGAACTATCCTTCAGCCGCCCGAGAACGGCCGCTGTGGCGGGCAAGTTCGGCCTGCGGCCGTGGCGCGCTCGCAGCCTGGTACGCCGCGGGCCACGCCATGCTGCGGTCGGACCACAGCCGAAGACCTAAATGACTATCTTCTTGAGGCCTTTGATGGGGCGGAGTAAGGTTTATGTATTCGCGAAGTCCTTTTTAAAAATTGGATAGCCGTTTCAAATAGGCGTCTTTTACATGCGCCGCGTGATCGACACCGCTCCAAAGGATGGGACATTCGTCATTCTTGAGGATGACGTACGCGGAAGCTTTGAATCTGCTCAGTGGTCGGCTGAGGGGCGTGGCTGGATCAAGGAAAATGGCGAGCCAAGCGAGATCACGGCGACGCATTGGCTAACGATGCACCTTCCCGAGGAAGGTGATGAATTTATTCTGCAAGATGAATTTATTCCGCCAAAGGAAACTGGATCGATCGCCCCCCCGGCGTCGCCAGGGCCCCGCTCCTTTTGTTTCCCCTCGGGCTTGGCCGAACGCGCGAGGGTGACGGAATTAACTCGTCTGGTTACGAACGCGGACCCGGTCACTGGCGTCCTGGTTGAAACGCGGGCCGCGCAGACCAAACAGGAGCGCGGACCGGCCGCGCGGCGGCGGTTTGCCGCCTCCTCGATCGCCGCAGTGATGGTCGGGGCGTCGCTCGTCGGCTGGTATTTCCACCCGGAGTTCGTCGCCCATGTGACGCGATACATTGGTGAGCAGGATAACGTCAGACCTGACACAGCTGGCGTGGAGGCCATCAACCAAGAGACCCAGGTCCCAAGCCAGGACTCGCAAAAAGCCGATTCATCGGCGCGGGATCCGGCTCTTCATCAGCAAGCCGACCGGGCAATCTCACAGGCACCGCGGGATACTGCGCAGGGCAAGCAAGGTGCGGAGGCAACGGAGCCGGAAGAACAACAGTCTTCTGAAAAGGAGCGGCGCCGCGCAGAGGCCTTGGCAAATGAACTGGCGAGGGCGCAGCAGATCATTCAGATGCAAATAGCGCAGGCGAACAAGGCGCGCGATCAGGCGACGCAGCTCGGTCAGGCCGCGGAAAGCGGGATGGCAGAGCTGCGACAGTCTCTGCAGAAGGAACACGACAGGGCCGAGGCGCTGGCGGGCGAGCTTGCGAAGGCGCGGCGGGATCTCGAGATCCAGCTGGCGCTGTCAAGCAAGGCCGGTGACGAAGCGACGCAGGCGAAGAGAGCCGCCGAGAGCGTCACGGCGGAGCTGCGACAGTCTCTGCAGACGGAGCACGACAGGGCCGAGGCGCTGGCGGGCGAGCTTGCGAGGGCACGGCGGGACCTCGAGACCCAGCTGGCGCTGTCAAGCAAGGCCAGTGACGAAGCGGTGCAGGTGAAGAAGGCCGCCAAGAGCGCGACGGCCGTGCTGCGGCAGTCTCCGAAGAAGGAGCGCGACCGGGCCGAGGCGCCGGCACCGGGCCGCGAGCCCACGCTGACTCAAGCCGCGGAGGCGGCTGCGACCGAGCAGCCAGCGGTCGCTGTGGCGCAAGGCAGCCCGGAAGCGGCCAGGTTGCTGGCGCGCGCCAGCGCCCTGCTCGGCCAAGGGGATATCGGTGCAGCGCGGATCGTACTCGAACACGCCGTCGAGACGGGTAGCGCACAGGCCAGCTTCATGCTCGCGGAGACATATAATCCCCTCGTTCTTTCCACATGGAAGACCTACGGAACACGCGGCGATGTGACGAAGGCGCGCGAGCTATACGCAAAGGCGCTTGCCGGCGGCATCCAGCAGGCCAAGGATCGATCTGTCGCGTTGCATTAGGGGGAGGATGGACCTCGTCATTGTTCGAGCGCTGGTTCGCTGAACGCACCAGAAAAATCTGGTCCGCGGACTTGGTCGGTCGGGGTCTTTGTGTTGCGCCTGCAGGAGCTCACTTTGAGGAATGGCTTGAACACGCGTGCGGACGCGCAGTTCGCTTTCAGCGGGCCCCCTAGGTACTTCGATCAGGGTCACGATTGGTGTGACCCACCGGCACGCCGTCGCCCGCGTAGTGGATGAACAATTTGTCGCCGGCCGCGTGCGACTGGCCCATCGTCACCGACAGGCGACCCTGCCAGGCACGGCAGAGAGTATGGGAGCCAGAAGAGGCCGCGTCACCCGGGCGACATCATCCCGGAATGCCGGGCAAGATCGTCTCGGAACGGGTGGGCGGCTTCAAATCGAATGGTGGGCGAGATCATCTCGGAACGATAGGCGACATCGAGTGGAATCCGCATCAGCTGCCTGAGAAACGGTCGCCCTTCCCCGCCCCCGCGTTATGGCTGCTTCCGCAGACGTCTGCATACGTCGGTCCATCTACAAAGCCGATCGGAAGAGCGTTTTGAGGCTGCTCGATGGCTGGATCAAGCGGCGGGTTGAGCCGATGATAGGTCGAGCGAACGATTGGACCCAGCCTGTCCTTCGGCTTGTTGAAGACGGGCTATAAAAGGCAAAGAAATAGGACATGGACATAGTCAGGACCGCCCTGGGACGGCTGGAACTGCCACACTGGCTCATCATAATGGGCGCATTGCTGGCGGCTGTAGGCCTGATTGGGCATATGGTCAGCCGCAGGCAACTGGCGAAGGTCCAGGACAATTCGGCCAGCGAGCCGAGGCATGAGCCGCGTCCTCAACTGCCACCGCTACCGGATCTTCTTGATTCCCGCCCACGAAAGGATCGGCCATCGAAGCCAGGTTAGCTAGTGCCAAAAATCGAGTAGAACGGAATCATCGCGCCATGATGGTTGACGCGATCTGATGATTCATTGAGAGCGACTCGGGGGCGGAGATGGAAAAGGGGAAATGAGTGCCACCGAAGCCCTGGCAATAATAATTTTCGTCTGCCTTTTGGCCGCATGGGTGATTTTCGATCTCGTCAGAACCTTCAAGACAGGGCGAGCCAGGAGCCGACACGGCACGGCCAAGCGAGGACACCAGCCGGTTCGATTTTGGTGCTACGTGCTTGCCGAGTTCTTCGTGCTCGCGTTTTGTTTTGTAATGTTTTGCTTGGCAGCATTCTGGCCGGATATTTTTCGTTAGAGGTGCTTCAGAACCAACAGGCAGCCGCGGCCGTAGGCTTCCACGAGCATAAGCGGTTATCTTCGTTGGCGGCACGAGAGGTGCCCTTGAGCCGTAAAACCACGGGGTCTGACCAGAACTATCGTTGAGCCCCCTGAGAGCGGCCGCCTTTCCGCAGCCTACGATACCTCCGTCAACCCTTAGCTTTCCACCACGTCCGCGGGGACCGTAGTTTCCACGGGAATTGAGGAAGATCTTAGCAAACCTGAATTCACTCCATGGCTTCTAGGTGCAATTGAAGATTCGTTGCATCGCTTATTCCGGTAAAAATAGGCATTCTCTTAATGGTTTTGTGTCACGGGTGAAGCATTGATTTGCGCTTTCCGGTCCTCGTGAATGATCAATGAGGATTGTCGTGGCCGTTTGTTCGATGTTTTTCCATATCCGCCGTCTGCGCTCGGATCAGTGCGGCGCCGTCAGCGTGATCATGGGTGTCCTGCTGGTTCCTCTGATCGGAGCGCTCGGTATCGGCTTCGAGGTATCGAACTGGTCCATGAGGACGCGCGGCATGCAAAACGCTGCCGATGCGGCCGCTCTGGCCGCTGCGACCAACAACAGCTCAAACTACGATATCGAAGCCAAGGCGGTCGCGGCGCGATATGGGTTTGTGGATGGTGCCGGCAACGTCAGCGTCACCGTTTCCAACACGGCGGCATGTCCGGGCGGCGGCAACAACTGCTATAGCGCGACCATTTCGGGGTATGTGCCGCTATATTTGTCGCAGGTTGTCGGATACAGAGGTGACGCAACATTAAATGGTGGCCCAGCAAAGCAGATCGGCGCCGCATCGGTTGCGAAACGGCCGAGCTCGCCGACCGACTTTTGTTTGCTGGCGCTTGGATCTCAAGGGATCCGGTCCAACGGCGCACCAAAGGCCAGCATGGCCTGCAACGCGATGTCCAACACCGGATCGACGTGCAACGGCGGCAACCTCGGGGCACCGATCGGCGCGGCGCACAACACCAATAACGGCTGCGGCGTGAACCAGTATTCGAATGTGCCCGCTGTCGCTGATGCCTATGCGGCCCTCGCCAGCAAAATTCCACCCGATCCCTGCGGCTCCTATCCGCAGGAGCCGACCAAAAAGAACGACCCGGCCCTGCCGGCCAGCAACCAATGGACCGGATCCCAATCGCTAGGCGGTAGCTTCGTGGTCTGTGGTGATCTTCGACTCACCGGGAATGTCACCATCGACGCCCCGGCGGGGGCTGTACTCGTTATCGAGAACGGTCAATTGGACACCAATGGATACTCGTTTACGACGACCAAGGGGACCGGACTTACAGTGATCTTCTCCGGCGATAATTCGGGTTCATACACCCATGGCCCTACTGGGGGTGGCACGCTCGACATCGCCGCACCGACATCCGGAACCTGGTCAGGCGTCGCCATCTACCAGGATCCGAAGCTGACGAATGGTGTCGACATTTCGGCGGCGGGCAATAGCCCGGCGTGGAACATTACCGGCCTCGCCTATCTGTCGAACTCGAGCGTCACCTTGAGCGGCGCCGTGAACAAGGCCGGGTTCGGAAAATCCTGCTTTGCGATGGTCGTCAAGGACATCACCGTGAACGGAACAGGGATGATCCTGCCGAATGGCGAATGTATCCCTGCGGGATTGTCGATGCCGTCGACCACGATACCTGGCAGAGCGACGTTGGTCTTATGAAACCAGGGCTCCCGAGCTGGCTGAATTCGCCACGCAAAGCTGCGTTCGGTTTTGCTGATCGGATTAAGGCGATCGCCGCCGACCAGCGCGGCGTCGCCGCGGTCGAATTCGGTCTCTTCGTGATCATCCTCGCGGTCGCGCTCGCGAACGTCGCCGACGTATCGTTCTACATTTACCAGCGGATGCAGGTGGAGAACGCCACGCAGGCGGCTGGCCAAGCCGCGTGGAAGAGCTGCGATCTGTCGCATCTGCCGGCAACGACGAATTGCCCTGGGCTGACAACGGCCATGCAGAATGCCCTTCAGAGCACGTCCCTGGGGACGCGCGTCTCCATGATCTCGGGCTCGCCGTCGGAGGGGTATTACTGCATCAATTCGTCGAATGCGCTGCAGTACATCAGTAACGTCACGTCAAAGCCTGCCGATTGCTCTGCCGCCGGCATGCCAACCTTGCAGCCTGGTGATTACATCGTTGTGCAAACAACCTTTAGCTACACGCCACTATTCCCGGGCCTCAGTATCGCCAGCGGTCTCCCGACTCCCGTCACCGGAACGGCAATGATCCGATTAGGCTAACCGTGCATAAGCCCCTGAAAACTTTGCGGCTCGATCAACGCGGAACGACAGCGGTCGAATTCGCTCTTATTGCACCCGTTCTGATTGCGCTCCTCGTCGGCACCATCACACTTTGCGTCGCCCTCTTTCTCGTTGGGAGCCTCCACTTTGCTGTAGAAGACGGCGCCCGATGTGCATCGATCAAAACCACGGTGTGCTCGGATTCAGCATCAATTATCGCCTACACCAAGAGTCGGTATTTCGGCCCAAACGTATCGCCCACCTTTACATATGCTGTTGCTGCTTGCGGCAATTCCGTCAGCGCATCGGTCAACTACTCAATGAATGTGGGGTCCAGGACATTGGTGATTCCGGTCTCGGCGACGGCCTGCTTTCCCTAAGATTGAATCGTTCCGACATCGCCTGTTAGCGTCTGATAAAACGCATGCTCCCGCCTGGACGCGTTGCGTCCGTGCGGGGCCGGGCTTACTCGCTGAGCGGCGCCGGATGATTCGCCTCCCCGGCCTAATCTAGATTGCTCCGAATCCCCCCAACACTGGCGCAGACAGGCTGGAGCTGGTGCGTGTGTTGGCGCGCCGCGCGTTTCAAATGCGAAATGAGTGCCTGATCTGCCTCAGCATGGCCAGCGTCGCGTCGGTGTACCGACCATACGTGAGATACTGATCTACTTGCGATGCTCCAAGCACCACTAATGCGGCTATCGCGAAGCCCTTGATCATGGTGGGCCCCTCCTACGAAAGAGACCGCCAACTTGGCTGTCAGAGTTTCAGTTGTGTCGAAACTTTGCTGTCGCTGTCGCGACCTACCTGCAATAGTGAATGCTGACCGAAAGCGGTAACCAGAGCCTTAAGGCGAGCGCGGGGTGGGTCAAAGTTCCAAGAAAAAGCGCTACAAGTACGACTGAGTGGCGAAACGGACCGAGCGCTCTCCGCCCGCGAGCCGCCGCGTCCGCTCTCGTAGGCTGTTATGGCAATCGACGGTTCACGGTCCGAGGCACGGCAGCCTTAGCTAGGAATGAGCCGAAGACGTAAGCAGAACCCACGCTTCACTTACCTGTCTCACCGAATCTGACTGGCCAGCTTGCGCCAGTGATAGCCACGCTTTTCGACATCCTCGCGGATTTTTTCGCTCACCGATCGCACGGTGCGCTTTTTTTTTCGCCAATTTCCGCCCAGGTTCGAAGGAATGAGAAGTCCGCGTCGGATAACCAGCAGATCGTTCTTTCCACTCAAGTATACGTCATACATGAGAGCGCCCCGTTAAAGGGAGCAGCATAGACCTACGCAGGGCATCATTGGTGGCACGAGCGCAACAGCGATTTCAAAACAATTAATCGACGCCAGGGAACTTTGACTGGGAAGGATACGTCTAACACTCACTTCTGCCGGAACGCGTGGTTGAAGGACATCGCGAGCGGCCCGACGATGTAATCAAACGCGGTTCGCTGGACCGTTGGGATCATCACCGTTGCCGGCATCCCCGGGTAAAGGCGAATGTTGGGCATCGCAGCCAATTCGGTCTGGTCGATCCGAACGAAGGCCGTGTAGTAGGGATTGTTGGTCTTGGGATCGGTCAAACGGTCCGCGGAGACCTGAATGACGTCGCCATGAATGATCGGAACGATGCGCTGCTTGTAGGCGGTCAGGTGAACTTCAGCGCGCGTGTTCGGGTGCACGTCGCTGATATCCTCGACCGCCACCTGCGCCTCGATGGTCAGCGAATCCTCGTCGGGCACGATGTCCAGGATTTTGTCGCCGCGCTGGATCACGCCTCCCACCGAAAATACGCTCAGGCCAACCACGCGGCCGGTATAGGGAGCGCGGATTTCCATCCGGCCCAACACCGCCTTGGCGTTCATCGCCTTGGGGATGACCTCCAGGAGCTTGGCCTGGGTGTCGCGCAAATCCTTCGTGACGTCGGTCATCCGGTCGTTGTCGAACTGGGCAATCTGCTGCTCCTGCTCCGCGATCGCCTGGCGCGCCTTCGCGATGCTGGCGTTTGCATCGGCGATCTGGCCCTCGAGGCCGTACGCCGTCCGCTCCAGCTGCAGGATACGAGGACGGGCGATCAGCCCCCGTTCGACGAGCGGAGCGACGTCTTTGGCCTCCTTGCGCACCGAATCGATCTGGTTGGTGAACGACTTCACCTGCGCTTCCGAGCCCACGATCTGTGACCCCAGCTGATTGATCTTCTCGCGAACGACGCTTCTTTGCCCTTCGAGCGAGGCCCGGCGGGTGTCAAACTGACTGACCTGCCCGTTCCAGACGCTCTTGAAATAGGGATCGTCGGAGCGCGCCTTCAGATCGGGCGGCATGACAAGTTGGGCGCCATGATCCAGCTCGGTCAGCAGCCGGACTTCCGACGCACGAAGCACGGCATATTGCTGCGTTAGCACCTCGTGCTCCGCGCGAGCCTGGGTCTCGTCCAGGACGATCAGCAGGTCGCCCGCGAGCACCCTGTCGCCTTCCCTGACGTGCAATTCCTTGACGATACCGCCATCGAGGTGCTGGAGGCTCTTGCGGTTGCCATCGACCTTCACGACCGCATTGGCGACCACCGCCCCGTTGAGCGGCGCTGTCACCGCCCAGGCGCCGATGCCGCCGAAGAAGATGGCAATGATCAGCCACCCGGCTCCAGCGACATTGCGAATGGAGTCGTTTGGTCCGTCGTCCCTGTTCGCGCGCTTGGTCCCGCGTGGGGCAGCAGCAGGACGCATCGACAGGTCTGTGACATCAAGCAATGTCATGATTTCTCCTAACCGGTCGCTCCCCGAACTGCAGGAACGGGCACGGGCCGCGTGAGGCGCGCCAGGATTTCGCTCCGCGGTCCGAACATCTCGGCCACGCCTTCGCGCAACACCAATATCTTGTCGACCACGCCAATTGTGGCCGGCCGATGGGAAATGATCACCACCGTGGTCCCGCGCTTCTTCAGCTGCGTGATGCAGTCGGCCAGCGCCGCGTCGCCCTCGGCATCAAGGTTCGAGCTCGGCTCATCGAGCACGACCAGGCTCGGATTGCCGTAGACCGCGCGTGCGAGGCCGATGCGCTGGCGGTAGCCTCCGGACAGGATCGCGCCACCCTCCCCGACCTGGGTATCATAGCCGTCGACGAGCCGCAGGATCATCTCGTGTACGTCGGCCATTCGCGCCGCCAGAATGATGTCCTTGTCGTCTCCATCCTTGAATCGACAAATATTGGCGGCCACCGTGTCGGCAAACAGCTCGATATCCTGCGGTAGATAGCCGAGATGCTCGCCGAGCGAGGACCTGATCCAGCTCGAAACGTCAGACCCGTCGAGGCGAACGGCCCCTGCCGATGGCGCCTGAACGCCGACAATATGACGCGCCAGCGTGGATTTGCCGGCGCCAGAGGGGCCGATAATGCCCAGGACTTCACCCGGTTCGATCTGGAAGGTGACACCGCGCAGAATGGGCTTTGATGTTCCAGGCGCGGCAAAGGACAGCGCTTCGACGGAAAGATGGCCTTCGGGCCGCGGCAACGTCAGTCCTGATTGACGCGGTGGATTGGCAGCCAACAGCTCGCGCACCCGCAGGAATGCGCCGCGGGCGGAGATGAGGCTGCGCCATGACCCAACGATCTGTTCGACCGGCTGCAACGCGCGGCCAAGCAGGATGCTGGCGGCAAACATGGCACCGGCGGTGGTCATGCGCTCGATCACCAGATAGGCACCAAGGCCAAGGATCAAGGATTGCATGGAAAGCCGCAGGAAACGGATCATGCTCTGCATCGTCGCCGCGCGATCACTGGCGGCGACCTGGCGCTCGAGCATGCGGTCGCGATCCCGGCTCCAACGATTCAAGAGACCCGCGGTCATCCCCATGGCGCGCACCACTTCGGTGTTGCGCAGGCTCATCTCGGTGAAACTGTAGTTTCGATTTGCCGCCTCACTGGATTCCGAGAGCGGAGGCTTGACGATCCATTCGTTGAGAAAGGCCATCAGGACCAGGATGATGGAGCACCCCAGCGCAAATGCACCCAGGAAAGGGTGCAGAGCGAAAATCACCGCGATGTAGATCGGCGCCCAGGGCAGATCGAAAACAGCGTGAATTCCGGACCCAGTAATGAACTGTCGGAAAGTGTCAAAATCGCGCAGCAGCTGGCTGCGGGCGCCACCCAATCTAGCCGAATGGTCGATGATGGCAGTCATCACCCGCGGCGCGATCTTCCGATCGAGGCGGATGCTGGTGCGCGTCAGCACGCGTGCCCGTACCGCATCGAGACCCGCAAGCGCCATGAACGCCAGCAACAGCGCGAGAGTCAGCATCAACAACGTGATCTCGCTGGCGCTTGAGATCACGCGGTCATAGACCTGCAGCATGTACAATGGGCCGGCCAGGTAGAGAAGGTTAATGGCCAGGCTGAATGTGGCTGCAGTTGTAAAATAGCCTTGGCAGGCCTGCAGTGACTGCCGCAATTCGTCCGCTCTTTTACGAAGGGTACTCACGCGAAATTTGGCCGGAGCCATCCCCTGAAAATATGATCACTGGTAGCCAGCAGGCGACAGCCAAAAGGTTTGAGCAAATCAATCATCCAATCTGCCCTATTTAGCACAGCCGGCGGCCGCACCAAAGCCGCTGCCGGTGCAAAACAGGCGGGAGGGTAAACTTTCGGAGTTCGGCCTCTTTCCGTGTAATTCTCTCCCAAGGTGAATGGTTCACGCTGCTTAGGCGATGTGGTGCGGATCATAGGTGATCACCGTGCCATTCGTTGCATCGGCCTTCTCGGCAAAGCCGGTCGGATCATATTGACCGAGCAGGACGATGTTGGCGGAGTGAGCGCCGTCCGACACCGTCAGGTTGCCGCCGGTCCCCGCCTGGTTTTCGGTGAAGCCCACGGTCGTCCCCGCGCCGAAGCTGACGCCCTTGATGTCGATGTCGTCGTTGCCATCGAGGCCGCTCACCGTGCCCGAGAAGTGGAAGGCGTCATCCAGGATCAGGTGGCCGGCGGCAGTCATATCGAAGGTGACGCCTGCCGCCGAGGCTGCCCCGAACTCGATGGTGCCGGCCCCGCTGATCAGCGCATTGCCGCTGCCGGTAACCTCGCCCTCTGCTGTCACAGCGCCGCCATTGGCCCAGATCAGGCCGCTGTTGGCCACCGCACTGGCGAGCACCAGCCCACCTGCACCGGTCGCCTCCAGCGTGCCGGCGTTGGCGATCACGTTGGCGCCGGTATCGATCACCAGGGCATGGATGCCGGTGGCATCGATGATGCCCTCGTTACTCAGCATCAGGCTGCCCTGCCCGATCTGGCCTGCACCGGAGATCACGTTGTCGACGTTGTCGAGCGTGACGTTCGAGGCCGTGCCGGCGATAACGTTGTGGTCATCGTCGGACAGAACCACGTGGCCGCCGCCGTTGAGCGTAATCCCGCTCTGGATCAGTTGCAGCAGCGTGTCGTCGCCGGAGGCCTGCAGGTCAATCTCGCCGGTGTTGTGGATGACGCCCGACAGCGGCAGCATCGCGCCGTCACCTACGGTCATCGCGCCCGGATTTTCGACCGTCGGCGTCACGTCAAACTCGAAGTTCGCCGCGGTCATGTCCTCCGCATGCACGCCGTCGAGCGTGATCGTCTGCCCGTCGGCCAGTGTAATCACCGCATTGCCGCTCGCGTCGTCCGCAGTGTGGGCCTGGACGTCAGCGTAGCTCTGCCAGCCGTAGCTGATCAGGTCGATCACGTCCGACGACACTTCGAAGTTGTGCACGACATCGTCGCCGATCGGTTGCGAGAACACGAACGTGTCGTGGCCGCTCGAGCCGGTCAGGTGGTCGTTGCCGGACCAGGCGAAGATGGGGGAGCCTGGTGAGTAAGCTTCGATGTTGTCGAGAACGATTGAGTTTCCCGTGCTGCCGTCGACATGAGTCCAAGACTCAGCAACATTGAGCACGAGTGCACCACTATAGGACGTGGATGTCGTTACAGTTAGCGAACCAACGTCGTTGGTCACTACGGTCCACGAACCGTCTGAATTGTGTGTTCCACCGCTTATGGTCCAATCGGACGGTGCTCCCGTAATTGTGAGCGACACCTCACCGTGGTTGCCGGTGGGGTCTGTCAAACCGAGATTCATCGGTTCGCCGGAGACTCCTGCGGGGAACGATCCAGATCCTTTGTTGGACGTGACCGTGGACTGCTGGACTACCGCCCCAGCTTGGTCGGTAACTGTAAGCGTAACGGTCCAATTCCCGCTGTTCGAGTACGTGTGGTTTAAATTGAACGTACCATCGCTTGCCGGATGTAAGGTTGTCGTTGTGCCATCGCCCCAGTCGACTTTGATCGTCTCGCTGGTCAAGTTGCCTGTATCGGGGTCGGAGACTGTGCCTGACACGGTAAGGACTTTACTTTGATTTCCTGTTCCCCACTGCCAGTTTGCACCGTTTAGAGTGGGTGCATCGTTGGTGCCGGTGATGGCGAAGTCGACCGCCGTGCTGGCAGTGCCGGTGCTGCCGTCCTTGACATAGACCGTGAAGTTGTCGCTGACGCTGGCACCCTGCGCCAGCGCATTGGTATCGGGGTCGGCGTTGTCGAGCGTGTAGCTCACCACTCCGGTGGCGGTCGTCAGCGTGGCCGTGCCGTAGATGCCTGTCTTGGTGTAAGTCGCGCCACCATTGCTAGTCGACCAGCCGTTCCCGGTCAGCACAGCGCCATCATAGACGGCCGCATCGCCGGTATCCGGATCACCCTTGGTAAGCGTGATGCTGGCCGAGGCCGTGCCCGCGGTGCCAACTCCAGCCTCCACAAGCTGAACACTCTGCGCTCCCGCCGTAACGGTTGGGTTGTCGTTGGTGCCGGTGATGGCGAAGTTGACCGCCGTGCTGGCACTGCCGGTGCTACCGTCCTTCACATACACCGTGAAGCTGTCCGTCGCGCTCGCCCCGCCCGCCAGGGCGTTGGTCGAGCTGGCAGCGTTATTGAGCGCGTAGCTCACCACGCCGGTGGCCGTGGTCAGCGTGGCCGTGCCGTAGGTACCTGTCTTGGTGTAAGTCGCGCCACCATTGCCAGTCGACCAGCCGTTCCCGGTCAGCGCAGCACCGTCATAGACGGCCGCGTCGCCGGTATCCGGATCACCCTTAGTAAGCGTGATGCTGGCCGAGGCCGTGCCCGCGGTGCCAACCCCCGCCTCTACCAGCTGAACACTCTGCGCTCCCGCCGTAACGGTCGGGTTGTCATTGGTGCCGGTGATAGCGAAGTTGACCGCCGTGCTGGCACTGCCGGTGCTACCGTCCTTCACATACGCGGTGAAGCTGTCCGTCGCGCTCACCCCGCCCGCCAGGGCGTTGGTCGCGCCGGCAGCGTTGTTGAGCGCGTAGCTCACCACGCCCGTCGCCGTCGTCAGCGTCGCGGTACCGTAGGCCCCCGTCTTGGTATAGGTTGCCCCGCTATCTGAGGTCGACCAGCCATTGCCGGTCAGCGAGGCGCTGTCGTACACAGCGCTGTCGCCCGTATCCGGATCCGACTTCGTCAGAGCAATTGTTGCGCTCGACGTACCCGACGTGCCGACCCCCGCCTCGACCAGCTGTGCGCTCTGCGCTCCCGCCGTAACGGTTGGGTTGTCGTTGGTGCCGGTGATGGCGAAGTTGACCGCCGTGCTGGCACTGCCGGTGCTACCGTCCTTCACATACACCGTGAAGCTGTCCGTCGCGCTCGCCCCGCCCGCCAGGGCGTTGGTCGAGCTGGCAGCGTTATTGAGCGCGTAGCTCACCACGCCGGTGGCCGTGGTCAGCGTGGCCGTGCCGTAGGTACCTGTCTTGGTGTAAGTCGCGCCACCATTGCCAGTCGACCAGCCGTTCCCGGTCAGCGCAGCACCGTCATAGACGGCCGCGTCGCCGGTATCCGGATCACCCTTAGTAAGCGTGATGCTGGCCGAGGCCGTGCCCGCGGTGCCAACCCCCGCCTCTACCAGCTGAACACTCTGCGCTCCCGCCGTAACGGTCGGGTTGTCATTGGTGCCGTGGATGGTGACGGTGACGAGCTGGCTGGCGGTGCCGTCGGAGGAGACCGCGGTGAAGCTGTCCGTGATCGACTGACCGGCGCCGAGCTGCTGGATCGCGGTCTGCGAGTCGTCAGCGGTGTAGGTCCAGTTGCCCGCCGCATCGAGCGTGAAGCTGCCGTAGCCGTTGCTGCCGGCGGTGCTGGCTTGCGCGGTGAAATTGGACTGGCCCTGGTCGACGTCGGCGATGGTGAGCGCGCCGCCGGTGGCGAGATTGCCGGCGACCACGCCGACATCTTCCGTGACCGAACCGGTGGAAACGCCGCCGATCACCGGCACGTCATTGGTGCCGTGGATGGTGACGGTGACGAGCTGGCTGGCGGTGCCGTCGGAGGAGACCGCGGTGAAGCTGTCCGTGATCGACTGACCGGCGC
>NZ_JBNDLA010000042.1:0-26567 GCF_050435825.1 Bradyrhizobium sp. I1.14.4
CGACAAAGCCGAGCCTTTCGTCTGGACCAAGAAAAAGGTCCGCCAACGCCGCTTCAAAGGCCGCCGTATCACTCAGCTCTGATTCCGGGTACTAGGACACCTTCCCACACGTCCGCCATGAACAAACAGAGCGAGGAAACTGTGCCTGGCGTGCGCCGGCGCAACAACGATCCATCACGTCTGCTGATGAACGATCGGGCCTCAACTGTCGACTCCCAAAAGGTTCATCTCCGACGCGCTTTCCGCGGCGTGTCCTCGCCGTGCGCAGAGACGTGAGCCGACAAGCGGTGCCGAACCCAAACGGCTGATCGATGCCGCAATACTCAATCCCGGCAGAGCCTTCCACTACCGTTGTAGAGCGTCCGCAGAAGCGGCATGTCCGGCGGGTGCGGTGATTAAGCATCGCGACTTTCGATTGTTTCATGCAAAAACATGATTGTCCGATTGGTTAGACCGTGTAGGAGCGGGTAGGAACCGCAAAGAGTTTGTCTTTCCAAGTCCGCAGGTCCTCTATCTTGTCTCTCGTTGCAAGACGCCTCCGCGCCGTCCGCCCTTCTGAAACCAAAGCCATGACAGCGCGCGCCGCCGAACTGCGCGATCAAGGCGTTGATGTGATCACGCTCAGTCAGGGCGAACCGGATTTCGATACGCCAGCCGCTGTTTGCGAAGCCGGCATCCGGGCAATCCGCGGCGGGCGGACGAAGTACACTGCGGTCGCCGGGATTAAGCCGTTACGTCAGGCGATCCGCGAGAGCTTCGGCCGTGACCACGGCCTCGATTACGGCTTGGACCAGATTACGGTAGGCTGCGGCGCCAAGCAGGTTGTGTTTAACGCACTCTTTGCCAGCCTCGATCCGGGCGACGAGGTTGTGATCCCGACGCCGTGCTGGGTCTCCTATCCCGATATGGTGGTGCTCGCCGGCGGCAAGCCGGTTCTCGTCGCCTGCGATGAGCTCCATGGTTTCAAGCTCCGCCCCGGGGTGCTGGAGGCGGCGATCACGCCGCGCACCAAGTGGTTGATGCTGAACTCGCCGTGCAATCCGACCGGTGCAGTCTACAGCAGAAGTGAGCTGCTTGCGCTCGCCGTGGTGCTGCGCCGGCATGCGCGAATTCATGTGCTGTCGGACGACATTTATGAAAAGCTGACCTATGACGCTGACTTTGCGACCATGGCCGCCGTCGCGCCCGACCTCTATGAGCGCACCTTGACCGTCAACGGCGTGTCCAAGGCCGACGCAATGACTGGATGGCGCGTCGGTTACGGTGCGGGGCCTCTCCCACTGATCAAGGCGATGAACCTCATCCAGGGCCAGACCTCGTCGCACACCAGCTCGATTTCGCAATACGCCGCTATCGAGGCATTGTCCGGCGGCCGGGGCCATATCGATGAATTCGTGCGCGCCTTTCTGGAGCGCCGTGACCTCATGGTTAGCAAGTTGAACCAGGCCGAGGGCCTCTCGTGCCGGGTGCCGGACGGAGCCTTTTACGTTTTTCCCTCCTGCGCGGGCGTTCTCGGCAAGCGTACGCCGGGCGGCAAGGTGATCGAAACCGACAGCGATTTCGCCATGTATCTGCTCGATGCGTTTGCTGTGGCCGTCGTGCCCGGCAGCGGCTTTATGGCCTCGCCCTATATCCGCATTTCATATGCCTCCTCGCTCGAGGACCTCACCCGCGCCTGCGACCGCATCATCGCCGCCTGCGCGGCCCTGTCGTGAAGGATCTTCCGATGCCCCCCGCCAAACGCCTCCGTGTCCGCCTGTCCGAGACCAGCCTGCTCCACATCATGGCTGCGCATAGCCCACTTTCAGCGATTCTGGCCGAAGAAGCCGGATTTGATGGCCTGTGGGCCTCCGGCTTCGAACTGTCGGCGCTTTACGGCCTGGCGGACATGAGCCTGATTTCGATGACGCAGCATCTGGACATGCTGCGGGCGATCGCCGGACGCACGACGCTGCCCATCATCGCGGACATCGACACGGGCTATGGCAATGCGATCAACGTCATCCATGTCATCCGCGAATATGAGCGTGCCGGGGCCAGCGCCGTCGTCATCGAGGACAAGACCTTTCCAAAGGTCACGAGCCTTGCTGCCGATGGGCGCCAGGAACTGCTGCGCGTTGCCGAATTCCAGGGCAAGATCGAGGCTGCCGTCACGACGAGACAAGACCCGGATTTTCTCGTCATCGCCCGCACCGAAGCCTTGATCGCAGGCCTCGGCGAAGCGGAAGCCCTGGATCGGGCGCAAGCCTATGTGGAGGCTGGCGCCGACATGATCCTGATCCACTCGAAAAAGAAGGATCCGACCGAGATCGAAAGCTTTTCGCGCGCCTGGACCGGACCGGTGCCGCTGGTAATCGTGCCGAACGCCTACCCGGATCTCGACGCCGGACGGGTCAAGGCGCTGGGCAATATCCGTATGATGATCTATGGCAATTACGGCATCCGCGCTGCTGCAACTGCGATGCAGGAAGCCTTCCGCCGGATCATTGCCGACGGCGGGGTCCAGAACGTCCACAAGGACATTCTGCCGGTGGACGAGATTTTCAGGCTGCAGAAGATGCACGAGGTCAAGGCGGCTGAAGCTCTCTTCCTTCGCTGAACGCCGCGTTTAGCTCCCCATAGCGACCTAGATCTGAAGGCGATACTGCGCGCCCCGAGCGCCGCTCAATTCTGCGGCCCTTGGGAGCAATTGAGTCAAGGGCTTTGTCCTCCAGAAAACTGCGCGCTGGAGACTGCGACACGGTAATCGCGCCGCCCTCCTCACGAGCGCCATCTGAGACGCCGCGCCGACAATCAAACGACGTCATCAGTCAAACTGTACGAATCGTACCGAGATGCGTTCTTGCGCGCGACAAAATCGTCATTGAGCGGTAATCCGACTAAACACGTCGAATAATGTGATCGAGCATTCGCCCTTTGTGTTTGCAATAGCCTGCCGGGGCAACTACCGGACATTGAGGAACGACCGGAGCGGAAGATGGCTATCGAACACGATGAAGTGCCCCTCAATGCAATCCGGGTGTTTGTGGCCATTGCCCGGGAAGGAAGCGTGACCCGCGCAGCCAGCACATTGGGAACGACACAGAGCTCGGTCAGCCGCTATCTGGCGGTGTTACAGGACTATTTCGGTACAGATCTTGTGGAACGGCGAGGCCGGCGGAGCGAGTTGACAGAATTCGGAAGGCTTTTTGTGAACACCGTCGCCGAACCGCTTGATACAGTGTGCTTCACCGCAAAAAGAATGCGGCGCCGGACGCAAACGGACGGCAACCGGATTGTGGTCCGCACGTCACTTTCCACCTTCGCTCACTCCTTTCTGATTCCGAATCTTTCAGCGTTCTCTGCTGAGATGGGCGGCGTCATCGTCGACGTGATCAGTTCATTATCTCCGCCGACATCATCCGACAATTTCGACATCTTGATTACCCGCGATCTCTCCGTCATTGAACCGGCTGACGATTGGGAACTCTACAATGAGACGGTCGTCTGCGTGGGCTCTCCAAGCCATGTCGCCGGAAGAGCACTCTCAATTGTTCGTTCAATGCCAATTCTGAACATTACATCGCGGCCTGACATACTGCCCACATGGCTACGAGCGATGAACCTGTCCGCCAAGGACATCAAGCCGGGGGCGCGATATGATCACAATTACCTTGCTCTGCCGGCGGTGATAACGGGAAAATGCCTTCTGGTCACGCCTGAAATCCTTGTCGGCGATCTCGTGCGCGGGGGCGCTTTGCAAGTGATACCAGGATCGCGCACTCCCAGTGGCATGCAATATCGGGCCTATGCGGTCGACCGCAGTGACAAGCCAGAAATCGCCCGCGCCTTTTGCCGGTGGCTCGCCCGGCTCTGTAAGAAGGCCGCAATTCTGGAATCCAGCTAACATCGCAGTTGAGTTAATGCCCAGTACGGCGGCGTCAATCGCTATGGCGAAGCTGCTCCCAAGGATAGATGGATTCACTGCTCGTGCGCGGCAATTGCCGGTCTACGGCGCCAGGTCCGGTCAGTATCCATCAGATGCCAGGCGTGCAACATTGGCCAGGGTCACCGCCCCGAACACCCACGTCCTGCGCCCGAATGCGAGTGAAGCAGGGCGGCCGACGTTCCAGGCGAGCACCACTTCGACCGGATGCGCGGTGGACATCACGGACTCGATGCTGCGAAAAGTTGCCGCGGCTCATAGCACCGAAGCCGCTTGCACTATGTCGTGAGAAGCCGTCGTGGTTGGACGGACTTGAGTGGATCTAAGCGGGCCAATGCGACATTCATGAATTTCAGCTTTAATCCGGCGTTCTGGAGACGCTTCGCGCTGAAAGCGAATGCGCGGAACGATTGCATGCGACACGCAACCTGATTGTCCGAAAGACCTCCAACGCGCGCGTCGGAGGTCTTCCCAAGTGATTTTAGCACAGAGCCAGCCGCTGACCGAGGGAGGCCGGCTTGCATCTAGCAAGCCTTCTCCGAGGATACTCTCTCCGTTCCAGAAGAACCTCACCAGTTGCGCTGAACGCGCACCAGCATGCTCACCGCGCTCTGGTTCTTGAGTTCATACACTGCAGCCGGCTTGGCGACTGCCGCAACCGCCGGCGCCGTGATAGTGCCAGAATATTTCTGATCGAGGAACGTGGCGAAAAGGTCGGCCGAGAACGTCAGGTTTCTTACCGGCGTCCAGCGTGTGACCGTGCCAACCGCCGCGATGTTGAAATCGGGGTTGCAGACGCCCGTGAGCCCGAGTGCAGCCATGCCAGCGCTGCCGCAGATCTGAACCTTGGCCGCATCAGTGTAGCGGACAGCAGCCCACCCGCCATAAAGCGCAGTGTTCCAGGAGGGATCCCAATTGTGAATGTAACCAGCGTTGAAGCCATACGTCGTGGTCAGCTGAAAAGCCGTGCCTGTTGCTGCCGTCGTGCCGGAGTAGATGGCATCAGACACGCCGGCGAAGCCGATGCTCTGGTACACGTCAGTTCGGCGGGTGCCGCCGTACATAGCCCACCCGGTTGGGATGTTTTCCTGGATGCTAAAGGTGCTCGCACCCTTGGTGTAGGCGCCCTGCAAATTGATCGTGTCACCCGCCCCTGTCGGGATATTCTTGATCGATAGCGCCAGCTGACCTGCCCAGCCCCATTTGTCGGCGGCGTGCCCTGTGGCTTCGCTCCCACCGTAGTACGCGGCATGGTTGTTGTGCGCCCCGGCCGATGCTTGAAAGAGACCCCACGCCTGGTCGATCCGCACCATGCCGACAATGTCAGGCGCCACGGTGCCACCGTAACTCTGCGAACCGTAGGCACCCGTCACGATGCCAGCGGCCGTGGCATTGGTCGTGTTCGAGATATTCGTCTGGTAATAGGCAGTTGGATCCTGCGCAGACATCGTCGCCGTGATGCCCTGACCAAGATCAGCAGTATAGCTGAACTGGTTGACACCCGAGGCATCGCCGCCGCCACCCGGGAGGCCGTCGAAGAAGTTGTTGGCCGGATAATTGGTCCAGGGCGCGCTGAACTGGGAGACCGCCTTTCCCACCGTGAAGCCCGCGAACTGGATGAAGGCATACCAGATGCTGAGAGTCCCGAGCCCGACGCCATCGCCCGAATACGATGTCGCGCCCGTTCCGGCCGCACCGGTCGAGCCGGTCTTCCAGGTGAAATTCCCTTCAAAGAAGGTACGCACCACGCCATATTCGCTTGCCGTGCGCGTGTCGATGCTGAGATCTGCTCGAGAACGAGCGGTATAGGCATTGCTGAGACGGTTGTGTGCAGCACCGACACCGGAAACCGGGTTCAGGACAAAACTATTGCTGCCCAGCATCGCATCGGCACGCAGGAAACCACCCAGCTTGATGCAGGTGTCGGTGCCCGGGATGTCATAGAAACCGGCACCATACGCGGAGCACCCCTTCAGGTACTCGATCGATTTGGCCTTGACGGGAAGATCAGCTGCCTGTGCTCCGCCCAACGCGATCAGGCCTGCCGCTGAAGTCAGTACGACCTTTTTAAGGATCGTGTTCGAACAATGTGCAGTCTCGTCAGAGTTGACATCATCCACAACAAAGCTTGGCTGCCTCTCGGTCATACTGGCCACCGAAAACCGACGCCGCTCGTGACGGCCAACCAATGACCGTGGTCGGGATAATGTTGGATACCGGGTTGTTTCGTCCGATCTTAGTCCGAAGATTGCTTTCAGCACCGAAGTCCTCCACTCAAAGTACGCAAACATAGGTCCCTATGTTTTTCACGTAGGAAAATAAAAACTCGTAGATGTCGGTGTTCGCCCTGGCGCGCCCGCGCCCAGCTAGCGAGAAACGAGAGCGCTACACCTCAGGCCGCCCAGGTTCGCTGTGACCGGACAACGCCTGCTCCTCGCTGCGTGGCTGAAGAGATTCCTCACGCGTGACGAAGCGCTCGTATTCAAACCTGGACTTCACCGCGACAACCGCGGCTACAAAATCAGGTGCGCACGTGAATTGACCGCGCGGCTTCTGCAAAGCGGGCTCGTACGACGTTCTGTCGGCGCGCCCGCAATTCAATGAGGAAGAACAATATCGGCCGACAACTCCAGCTTGCGCAAAGTTGCAACGATGTAAGCCAGCGCACCCAGTCGAAAATGCCATGCCACTGTCCTCCAGGACCGTGCTCGTTTCGCCGACGCACTATCGTGGGGAAGCAATGGTCAGGTGACAGCCATCGACTAATACGATGGACGATTCTGAATTGGAGATGGATTTGTTCGGGGAGCTTTGGTAGGAAGAAAAGTACAAGCAAAAAGAACATGGCGGGTCCGGCCAGCGTCAAAGCCGCCAGCGATTCTGCAAGGACTCGCCAGCGGGACGGCTAACGGAATTTCGACCGGCATGGACCGCTTGTCCGAGGCGCCGGAAACAGCAAGAGGCTCGCTCATCCTACGACCTCCCGGAACGGAGTGACGGATCTCCGGACAGAATCCCCTTCCCGCCGTAAGCGTCACCCGTCCCGCGCAAAAAGAATGCGGTCCGGGCTCACGCCAACATGCAAGGTCTGGCCGGGCGCGATATGCGGCGCCCGTTCGGCGAGCAGCCTTGCGATCAACGGCTGATCGATGCCGGCCAGATCGAGATGAACGAAGATATCTGATCCCATATGCTCGATCATTCGCACGGAACCTGTCAGTGCCCACTGCCCCGTGGTCGGCGAGATAGAAGGCTTGGGACGAATGCCAAGCGAGAGCGGCGTGCCTGTGAGTGCATCGGCTTCGATCGTGAGCGTCGACCCAGCCACGTCGATTAGGCCGCGTTCGCGCACCACACCATCAAGCAGGTGATCTTGGGCGAACCGATGAATTCGGCGACGCGCCGATTGTCGGGATCGGTATAGATGTCTTGCGGCGGAGCAACCTGCAACAACTCTCCGTCGAGCATCACTCCCACCCGGTCCGAAGGGGTCATAGCTTCGGCCTGATCATGCGTAACATAGACGAAGGTGACCCCGACCCGCTGATGCAGGTCCTTGATTTCGGCGCGCATCTGTACACGCAGCTTGGCGTCGAGGTTGGATAGTGGCTCGTCCATCAGGAAGACAGCCGGATGGCACACCATCGCCCGGCCAACTGCGACACGCTGGCGCTGGCCGCCCGAGAGCTGCCCCGGTTTGCGCGACAACAGATGGCCGATGCCAAGGGACTTGGCGGTACGGGAGACTTCCACGTCGATGTCCGCAGTGATCTGCGCGGTTCTTGGCAAGAGACGGCCTAGAAAGGGAAGCCTCTGTAAGGCAGAGAGCCGGCACATCCGCAACGGCAGCGCCAAGTTCGACGCAACGCTCATGTGGGGATAGAGTGCGTAGGACTGGAACATCATCCCGATATCCCGCCGTTTTGGCAGCAGTCCGTCCACCACGCGCTCGCCGATCCAGACCGAGCCGGCGTCCTGCACCTCAAGTCCGGCCAGGATACGGAGCAGCGTTGATGCCCCACAGCCCGACGGTCTCAACGGCGTCAGGAACTCACCATTGGCTATCGACAGTGAAAACGCTGCGCAGGACAGGCGTCTGGCCGTAGCCCTTACTAATGCATTCGATCGAAACCGATGCCACCGCGTTATTTCCTCACTGGCATGAAACTCTTCGCAAGCGCGACGAGAAGACCGGCTATCCCCTTGATGGGTAGGCTGAGGTTCAAGACCTATCGTGCTACAGCTGGATGACACTGATCGAATAATTCGATGGAAGCCCCTGCAATATGCGATGGCCTGGGTGCTTCGGAGCTTAAAAAGCGTTTCAAGGCCCCTGAGCACCCTCGTCGAGATCGCTTGGCAACGGGCCTTTCGCACGCGGCAGCGAGTCTCGGAGCTGCGCTCTTGTGGCGCGCCACGCAATTTTGTCGCTTGAACCCGAAAGCGCTTCGTTTCGCTTCCTACTGATCTTTCGATCTGGCCCCGGGGCATTCACACGTGTCTGCGCCGCACCGACACACCGAGCAGCGAATATCTTGCTCGACTTCCGCTGGGTGACGCGCCCGCGAGAAGCGCCATCTCCGGCGATGCGACGCGAGGCATCGCAACTTGCGATCAGTTCATTCAACAAACGCGATTGTCCGTTTGTTGGCCACTTTGCCAGCGAGTAGAAGCCGTCAACAATTTTGCGTCAAACTTCAGGTGCTCAATTTGTCTCTCGTTGCTGAACGGCTCAAGCTTGTCCGTCCCTCTGAAACCAAAGCCATGACCGCGCGCGGCCGAGCTACGTGATCATGGTTTCGATGTGATCACCCTCAGTCAGGGCGAACCGGATTTCGACACCCCGCCTGCGATCTGCGACGCCGGCATCCAGGCAATTCGCGAGGGGAAGACGAAGTACACACCGGTCGCCGGCATCAAGCCGTTGCGCGAGGCGATCCGGAGGAGATTGGACCGCGATCACGGGCTCGGCTACGGGGATCGACCAGATCACGGTGGGTTGCGGTGCCAAGCAAGTCGCTTTCAACGCACTCTTCGCCAGCCTTGACGCAGGCGACAAGGTGGTGATCCCCGCACCGTGCTGGGTCTCCTATCCCGATATGGTAGCGCTCGCCGGCGGCAAGCCGGTTCTCGTCGCCTGCGATGAATTCCATGGATTCAAGCATAGCCTCGAGGCATTGGACGCAGCGATCACGCCACGTACCAAGTGGCTGATGCTGAACTAGCCCAGCAATTCGACCGGCGCGGTTTACACTCGAAGCGAGCTATTGGCGCTCGCCGCGGTGCTGCGCCGCCATGTCCATGTTCACGTGCTGTCCGACAATATCTATGAAAAACTCACCTACAACGTCGCCACAATGGCCGCAGTCGCGCCGGACCTCTACGACGCTGACCGTCAACGGCGTATCCAAGGCCGACGCAATGATGGCGCAGGGCCCCTGCCGCTGATCAAGGCCATGAACCTGATCCAGAGACAGACCCCTTCGCACACCAGCTCGATTTCACAATATGCCGCGATCGAGGCGCTCTCCGGCGGCCGGATCCACCTCGAGGAATTTGGGAGCACTTTCCTGCAGCGTCGCGACCTTGTCGTCGCCAAGCCGAACCAAGCCAAGGGACTTTCTTGCCAGGTGCCGGACGGCGCCTTCTACGTTTTCCCTCCCTGCGCAGGTGTTATCGGTAAACGGACGCCCGATGGCAAGGGAAACCGACACCGACTTTGCGATGTATCTGCTCAACGGATTCGCCGTGGCCGTCGTGCCGGGCAGTGGCTTCGCGGCATCGCCCTATATCCGCATTTCCTATGCCTCGTCGCGCGAGGAGCTCACCCGCGCCTGCGACCGCATTATCGCGGCCTGCGCCGCCCTGTCCTGAAGGATCTTTCGATGGCGCCAGCCAAACGCCTCGTGCCCGTATGGCCGAGACCCGTCTTGTCCACATCATGGCCGCGCATAGCCCACTTTCTGCGATCCTCGCGCAAGGGGCCGGATTCGACGGCCTGTGGGCCTCCGGCTTTGAACTGTCGGCGCTCTATAGTCTGGCGGATATGAGCCTGATCTCGATGACGCAGCATCACGATATGCTGCGGGCGATCGCCGGAGGCGCGACGCTGCCAATCGTCGCGGATATCGATACGGGTTATGGCAACGCGATCAATATGATCCATGCCATCAGGGAATACGAACGCGCCGGCGCCAGCGCCGTCGTCATCGAGGACAAGACCTTTCCGAAGGTGACGAGCCTTGCTGCCGGCGGGCGCCAGGAGCTTCTTCACATTGAGGAGTTCCAGGGCAAGATCGAAGCCGCTGTTGCGACAAGACGAGACCAAGATTTCCTCGTCATCGCCCGCACCGAAGCTCTGATCGCGGGGTTTGGCGAGGCGGAAGCTCTGCGCCGGGCAAAAGCCTACGTGAAGGCTGGCGCCGACATGATCCTAATCCATACGAAAATGAAGGATCCATCGGAAATCGAAAGCTTTTCGCGCGCATGGACCGGGTCGGTGCGCTGGTGATCGTGCCAAACGCCTATCCGGAACTGGAGGCCGAGCGAGTCAAGGCGCTTGGCAATATCCGCATGATGATCCACGGGAACTACGGCATCCGTGATGCGGCTACCTGCATGCAGGAGACCTTCCGCCGGATCATCGCCGATGGCGGCGTCCAGAACGTGCATAAGGATATTCTGCCAGTGGAAGAGATTTTCAGGTTTCAAAAGATGCACGAGATCAGGGCTGCTGAAGCTCGCTTCCTTCCCTGAACGTTACCCTTAGTACTCTCCGTAACCAACGACACCTTCAAACGGTCCTCGGCGCCCGAGCTTCGCTCCGGCGTTATTTTGATGGTGTTGGCAAAACTTGAGTACTCGGCCTCTTCCTCGAGAAGTTGCGGGCTTTCGACGGCAGGAACAGTGATCGCGCCGACCATACTTATGGGCCGTCTGAAGATGCACCTCTGAAGAGAGCCGCCGACACCGATCGAAGTGAGCGAGCCGAAGCGCACGGATCGTACCGACGAGGTCGATCTTGTGCGCGACATATCGTTGATTGCAGTAATTCGGCTATACACTTCAAATAATGTGATGGAGCATTCATTCGTGGCAATGGCTTTGCCATCGCAATTTGCGGACATTCCAGAAGCTACCGGAGCAGAAGATGGCTGCCGAACACGATGAAGTGCCCCTCAATGCAATCCGGGCATTTGTGACCATTGCGCGAGAAGGAAGCGTAACGCGGGCGGCCAACGCATTGGGAACAACACAGAGCTCGGTCAGCCGCTACCTAGCGTGCTGCAGGACTATCTCGGCACAGACCTCATCGAGCGACGCGGTCGGCGGAGCGAATTAACGGAGTTTGGAAGGGTATTTGCCAACACGGTCGCCGAACCACTCGAAACAATCTGCTTCACTGCCAGGAGAATGCGCCGGCGAAATCGTCCTGACGCCAACCGGATTGTGGTCCGCACGTCACTTTCTACCTTCGCTTCCTCTCTTTTGATTCCGAATCTCCAAGCATTTTCCGCCGAGGTAGGCGGCGTCACTGTGGATGTTATTAGTTCGCTGTCACCACCGACATCTTCCGACGATTTCGACATCTTGATTACACGCGACCTTTCCGTCATCGAACCGGCCGACAGTTGGGAAATCTACAATGAGTTCTTCGTATGCGTAGGCTCTCCAAATCACGTCGCGGGAAAAACGCTCTCAATTGCTCGTTCAATGCCCATTCTGAACATCACATCCCGGCCCGACATATTGCCGACATGGCTGAGGGCGATGAACCTGACTGCGAAAGACATAAAGTCGGGGGCGCGATACGACCACAACTACCTGGCGCTGCCGGCTGTCATAACGGGAAAATGCCTGCTGGTAGCGCCTGAAATCATCGTCAGCGATCTCGTACGCGGAGGCGCGCTGCATGTAATACGAGGAACGCGCACTCCAAGCGGCATGCAGTATCGGGCCTACGCGGTCGACCGCAGTGACAATCCCGAAATTGCGCGCGCCTTCTGCCGATGGGTCCGCTCGACTCTGCAAGAAGACTGCCGTTCCGGAAGCCGCCTAACGACCTATCCGAAGACATCTGAAATTCGATCGATGGAGTGGATTTAGATGCAATGGCTTAAAGTGGGATCGATTGTCCGGTCAAGCGACGCAACCAATGATGCAGACCGTTCTGCCCCTTTACCTTCGACTATGCCCCTTCCCGCGGCGGCCAAGAGTCAGCCGAATGCCCACAGGATGCCGCGCGCCTTGATGAACCCTCGCTCAATGAGTTGGTAGGTGTTATTTTCGAGGGCCGCAACATGCAGCTAGCCGACCAACTAAGAGCTCAGGAGTGTCATCCTTTGTCTTTGCCCTTGTGACGGAACAAGCCACGATAGCCGCCTCGCATGAGACGCAGCCCCATCTGGACCAGGCGAATGGTCCGGCTGCGCAGATCGTGTGTTTTCCAACCTCGATCGGGAATGCGATGCTTGCCAAACAGGCCTTGCGCGATATTACGATAGCTGTTGCCTTCCAGCCAGCCGTCCACCGCACGCAAACCGAGGATGTGCCGATGCCGGGTCCCGATCGAAAGAGGGGACGGCCCAACGGGACGCTGTTCGAGTGCCAACCAGAATCGATGTGCAGCCTGCAAACGGAGGCCGAAGTTGCGGTCGAGCGGCAAGTCGACGGCAACCGATGAGCCGCTCGGTGGAAGTTCTGTTAACCAAAGCCGATGCTTCGCGTCCCCGAGCGGCACGATGGCATGCCATCCGGTGCCTCACGAAGCTCGCAGCCTGCCAGTTTGGCGAAATCAAGCTCACACCGATTGGACGCCGCCGCGGATGTAGCCACGCGGACGGCTAGCACGGTCGGCAGCACCTCAGGCGCCCAGAAAACGGCTTGTTTGTCGAACGTCTTGTGCGGATCAGCTACGAAACGAATAGCCCCCACTTTCCTCGGAAGCCATTCGCCGTCACGCTGGATTTTTCGCTGCTGACCAGGGCGCTAAAGTCTTTTTGATACTCGCGATCACGACGAAGCCACTCCCAGGCTACGTCGGGAGTTTCTGCCTTCTTTACCTCATGGTATGCACTCTCTGATCTCCAGTCGGCACCTGACATCGTACTGCTTCCCCACTGTTTTTCACGCACACGCAAGGATACTGCAGCCCAACAATTGTGACGATTTCTGGTTGTGCTCGTGCACTCATTCAATGCTGTTTCGATTACGCGATGGAACGATCTACTTACGCGATTGGAAGAAGTTACGTTTGCTTCAGATGCTGTCACCCTTCACTTTTCGACTACCCCCGGCGCAGGAGTTCACGATAGCCGTGACCCGCCGCCCACTTGGCGCGAGCCAGATGACTTTCGAAAGCACGGCGCGTGCGATCCGGCTCATGCGTCGGATCAAGACCTAGTACAATGCGCGCGACTTCGCGCCAATCGGCGTTATCGGCTTCCGCATCAAGAAGGCGCATATAGGTAACAGCGTGCTGCTCGTCGTATGGCGTAAGCTCGAGCGCGCTGGGCGCCAAATCCGCGATCTTCGAATCGGACGGCACTGCCTGGAACTCCTCTCAAACCGAAAAACCTCTACCTAAATCTAGGCGATGCTAGCCGTATTCATGGCATCTTGGTACCGTCCAATTGTCGCGACCAGCTCGAATATTTGCCCGCGGAAATCTCGTTTGAAGGATGCCATATCCGCCTCTGGTTCAATCGCTACCGCTTATGTCCATTTCGCTCGCTCCACGTGGTCAATGTGGATTTGACTGCGGCCCGTATTCGCTCGGAGCACGATCAGTGGATTGCCGCCCAACTAGCACCTGCTCGCCTTGCCTGCCGGAAAGATCGACACGAGCGGTTTGGTGGCAAACACGGTTCGTGCTCGCGGGTCGGTCACTTTCCCGTCCGGCGAGAACTTCGTTCTCAATTTCGAACTCCACGTGGCCAATTTTGCTACTTTGTCCGCCGCCGCGAAGCAAGCCGCAGCAATCTCGGTTGTCCGTCCATTTTGCTTCCGCCAAATGACCACGAACGTTTCGCCAGCGCGCACTGGCCGGCGATCTGGATCAACATTCAGCACGGTCGGAGCAACCTCTGCCCGAACCGCGTCGGCGGCTTCTGCATCAGCCAGCAGATACTGCGCGCCATAGCGCACCGAGCACTGACCTATCCGGAGCAGGATGAGCGAGGATTGAGTGGTGAGGTCCGGATGATCTTACGCATGCGCAGCAGATTGTCGCAGTTTCGGTTCACAACGTTCGTCAGACGACATTTTGCCAAGTATATCGAGGTGCAGTATATCGAGCAAGCGGCATCCTTTCCCGGATGGACTTGCGGGAGACATTCGCCACCAATTTGCGCCGTCTGCGCAATGCAAAGGGATGGTCGCAAGACGAGCTTGCCTTCGAGGCCAAGATAAGCCGGGGCTATTTGAGCCAACTTGAAAAGGGAGAGTATTACGTCAGCATAAAAATCATAGGTCGTCTTGCCGACAAACTCGACGTTGAACCTGCTGAGTTCCTCAAACGGCCCGCAAAGAGAGGCCGCTAGGCCGGCCCCAATACGGATCATGCTCCCAACCCATTTCTTGTGGTCTCTTCTGTAGCCTTTGAATGCTGGTCAAGGCTATTTCCGGCGTCGTGCATGGGCTTTCCCGCGGCCTAACTGATTTAAAGGTGGGCCCGACGTCGGGGACCCGTCGATGTGGTTGTTGGAATGGTCGTGACGATCTCCGTGGCAACATTGGCAAGACGAGCCTGTTGTTGGCATCAATGGCCTATATCCGACGCCCAGAACTCGCGCTTCAGCTTCGTCCGAGTCGTACGAACGATTTGATCCACTTTCTCCAGCCGGCATTGTTCGTGCTTCTAGTTCGCGCTAAGTGGAAACAAGCCAAGGATGGGAATCCTGAGCAAATAACCAAATGTGCACTCTACAGCGAGCCCGTACTGCAATGGCTCGCGAGCATTCCTTGGACACGGCCCCATCGGCGAGTTAGTGGAGGTCAAGCGCCACGGCCTTGACGCGCAGTGGAACGTCGCCCGCCGCGCGCTTGAGCAGAAGCTCGCGAGTGTCTACGCCCACCGGGCAGCCGTCGACGACCTGCAGTTTTGAGGGAGCTACCCCGGCGGATGCTCCGCCGGTTCCGTTTTGCGGCGAGAGCGAGTCATGAGGATCGACTGCGAGGTCCACGCCTTATGCCAAGAGGCCTGGCTTGTGGCGCCCGTCATCGACGGCTCCCTGGAACGTCTCGAAAGCGCCGCGCGCGGCTGAGCGATAACCGGGCTGGTCCTGGTCCAACCCGGCTTCCTGCACGGCAACCCGACAGAGCTCTTCGCACAGGCGAGCCAGGCCCGCCCCGTATACGGAAACACTCCGCGCGCTGCTATCCGGTGTTTAAGACTGCGCGCCTCGGACCAATCAACATACGCGGTATCGGCACCCACTCTGACGGTGACAATCGAACAACTTTGCGCACTATGGCGAGATGCAACAATTTACGCGGCACGGTCAACTACCAACGCTAGTAATTGATCTAGATGGCAGATACATGCCACGTGTTGGTTGATGCGCGCTAGGCCGGTCAAACGCAAGGAGTCGGCATGCAAGATCAATCAATCACAATCTGTTCGCCAACGACCCGAAATGCTCCGTGCTCGTGATGCAGGCATCTCCCAATGATCCGGGCCAACCACTCCATGCCGGCAATGCGGCAAGTCTGCGGTCGCACTCGCGACTGAGGAACGCGTTGCCGGCAGTGGCTTGCCAATGATCGGCCGACTCGATGAGCACAGTGAAATCTACGTCGCGGTGAAGCATGGTGGCGCAACACTTGGTCCGCTCATGGGACGATTGGTGGCGCGAGATATCGTCGAGGAGCATACTGATCGGCACCTCAGGCGTCAGCACTGCCGAAGGTTTGTGAAGGAAACACGTCAGTGCATCGACACGGCATTTTCGATCCACCCGAGGGATTATCATGACGATCCAAAGCACACCGGAATCCGAGCCCGTCGATTCTGCGCTGCAGGCAGAGGACGTCCGACGTGAAATCCATCAGTTGGTGGAACGCCACTACGCGCTGACTCACGCCTCGAAACTCTTTTCCGCGGGCCATTCGTCGGTGCCGGTCTCCGGTCGCGTCTTCGACGCCACTGATGTGAAGCATGCCGTGGATGCTGCGCTCGAATTCTGGCTCACCGCGGGTCACTTCAACGAAGAGTTTCAGGCCAAGCTCGCACAGCGAGTCGGGGCACGCTATGCGCTCACGGTCAACTCCGGTTCGTCGGCAAATCTGGTTGCCTTTTCAGCTCTCACCTCGCCTCTCCTACGGGAGCGCATATTGCCGCCCGGCAGCGAGGTCGTCACGGCCGCAACCGGATTTCCGACGACCGTCAATCCCGCCATGCTGTGGGGGATGACGCCAGTCTTCATCGATATCGACATTCCCACTTACAACGTTACGCCCGAGCTCGTCGAGGCGGCGATCACTCCGCAAACGCGCGCTATCATGGTGGCCCACACACTTGGGAATCCATTCGATGCCGCGCGGATCGCCGAGATCGCCAGGAGGCATGACCTCTTTCTCATCGAAGACTGCTGCGACGCGCTCGGTGCAACGCTCAACGGCCGGCATGTGGGGACGTTCGGCGACATCGGCACCCTGAGCTTCTATCCCGCGCACCATATCACGATGGGCGAAGGCGGCGCGGCTTTTACCAACCATCCTGGATTGCGGCGGGCGATGCAGACTCTTCGCGACTGGGGCCGCGACTGTTATTGCGATCCCGGCAAGGACGACACCTGCAACCGCCGCTTCGGCCGGCAGCTCGGGGATCTTCCCCACGGCTATGACCACAAATACATCTATGGTCACCTCGGCTTCAATCTGAAGATTACCGATATGCAGGCCGCCATCGGCCTTGCGCAGCTTGATCATCTTGATGATTTCGTTGCCGCGCGGCAGCGCAATTTCGACTCGCTGAGGCAGGGTCTGCGCGGGCTTGAGGACCTTTTCATCCTGCCTGAGGCCACCGCGCACGGTACGCCATCGTGGTTCGGTTTCTTGCTTACGGTACGTGAATCAGCGCCGTTCAGCCGGGACGAAATCGTACGACATCTCAACGATCGGAAGATCGGCACACGCTTGCTTTTTGGCGGCAATCTCACCCGCCAGCCCTACATGCGAAATCGGCACTACCGAGTGCATGGCAAATTGACCAACAGCGATCGCGTGATGAACCAGACGTTCTGGATCGGTCTCTACCCCGGGCTTGGGGCTGCGGAACTCGAGTATGTAATAGGCACGATTACTGATTTCTGCCGTGCCCGGCTCGCCACCAATCGCGCGAATAGACCGTGAATGGATCCGAATACATTGCCGAGTTCCTGGCTCGGATCGGCAGCACGCGCGTTTTCACGCTTACGGGTGGCGCCTGCGCTTTCATGGTTGACGCGGTCTGGCGTCATCCTGAACTGACCTGCACCTGTTTCCAGCACGAGCAATCGGCCGCGATGGCGGCCGACGCGGTTTGGCGGGTCAGCCGCCGAGTCGGCGTAACAATGGCGACCTCGGGGCCCGGAGCGACCAATCTCATCACAGGAATCGCTTGCTCATACTTCGATTCCATTCCATCCATCCACATCACCGGTCAGGTGAATCAGCGTGAAGCCAGCACGTTTCACGGCGCCAATGTCCGCCAGTCGGGTTTTCAAGAGACGAAGATCGTCGACATGGTCCGGCCGATCACAAAATACGCTGTGATAGTCCGCAGCGGCGAAGAGCTGCGGCGGGAACTTGCCAGGGCCTATTCAATTGCGGTGAGCGAGCGGAAAGGGCCCGTTCTCATCGATGTTCCCATGGATGTTCAGCAGAGCGAAGTTGCGGGCGACGTTGTCCTGCAACCAGAACGGCCGCAGAAAAGTGAGCCGGCCGAGACTGTCGCAGCCGGCATTTCAAGGACCTTTGCCAAAGCACGTCGGCCGGTAGTGCTTTGGGGCGGCGGAGTTGGACTTGCAGGAGTCGAGCGGCAGGTCGCCGACTGGCTCGCGCGAGCAAGAATACCCTTCGTCTCCAGCTGGGCCGGACTAACGTTCTTTGATCATGATCATCCCGGATTCTTCGGCCAAATTGGCGTTTACGGTAACCGCGGTGCCAATTTTGTACTGCAGAATGCAGATGCTGTTCTGGTGCTCGGCAGCAGATTGGACAATCGTCAGCGGTCCGGCAATCCGCGCAATTTTGCCACCGGCGCGACCGTGCATGTGGTCGACGTGGATGAGGAAGAACTGCGGAAATATCGCAACGACAGCTATCGGACCAGCCATCTCGACTTCCGCTACCTACCGGCTGTGCTGGAGGACGTGGCGCTTCCCGAGACCGATGCCGAATGGCGCAGGTTTGTCACCGAGATGAAGGACCGCTATCTTGGCCGCGAGACCAGCGCGTCAGCGCGCCGGCTGAACTCGCTGTCGCCCTACGATGTTGTCCGTCGTATCAACGAGGTTGTGGCTGCGGACGCGATCATTGCCGGCGATACCGGTGCCGCGATCTGCTGGTTACATCAAGCCTTCAAGATCAAGCGTCACACGCTCTTTACCGCGGGCGGCTATTCACCGATGGGATACGCCCTTCCCGCTGCGATCGGTGCCAAGCTAGCGGCACCGCACCGCCAAGTGATCTCCTACAATGGAGACGGTGGCATGCAGCTGAACATCCAGGAGCTGCAAACCCTCAAGCACCTTGGCCTCGATGTAGCAGTGCTTGTGATGAACAATGCAAGCTATGGCATGATCCGGCAGTTCCAGGATTCCTACCTTGGCAGCCGCTACAGCGCCTCCCAGGCCGGCTACAGCGTTCCGGATTTCGGACGAATTGCGCAAGCCTATGGTTTGCGAAGTGCTCGCGTCGAGAGGATCGATCAGATCACGCCGGATCTGTTTACGGGCGGAGCAATCGTGATCGAAGTGATGCTGAGCGAGCAGACACTCATAGAGCCGAAGCTAGAGATGGGCCGGCCTATCAACGATCAATTTCCCTATCTCAGCGATGCGGAGTACGCCTCTGGCAATCGCTTCGTCGCCTATCCAAGGCCTGGAGTTATTGAGGGTATGCTGACGTGATCGCCATCCTCGGTGCCACCGGATATGTTGGTTCGAGCCTGGCGCGTGTGCTGGCGTCAAGAGGCCATGAGCCGCTCGCTCTCTTTACCCGCCGGCCGATCGCCCTGGGAGCCGACTTCTGGCCCGACAATGTCTCGATCCGTGCGCTCGGGGCATTCCAGGCATCGGAATTCGAGCTCGTTATCAATGCGATCGGCGCCGGATCGCCCACGCGCGTTGCCGAGTTTGGCGGCGAGATTCTCAACATAACCCGGACGTGGGACGGGCACGTGCTGAGCACAATGTCGGCTGGGACGCGGTATGTTTTCTTGTCGAGCGGCGCAATCTACGGTGGAGAATTTTCCGAACCGGTCGACGAGGATTCGCGAGTTTCGGTACCGGTCAATCGACTTGGGTCTGTTCCCGCCTACACGCTGGCGAAACTCGAAGCGGAAGCGCGCCATCGTTTCTTGCCGCAGCGCGCCATACTCGACGTGCGTATCTTCGGTTATGCCGACATCGCGATACCTCTCGAAAGCCGGTTTTTCCTCTCGGACCTCGCCCGTTCTATTGCCTGCAACGAGGTCTTTGTTACCTCACCGGATCCGATGATGCGCGACTATGCCGGGGCACTTGAGTTGGCAGCCGTCATCGACTGCTGGCAGCTTGCGGATGCTCCTAATTTGGCTGTCGATCTCTACACCCAAAGCCCTGTCAGTAAGCATGAACTCCTCGAGCTTGCTGCCACGCGCTTCGGCGTTCAAATCCAGTTTGCACGGACCGCCGACAGCCCCACGGGATCCAAGGCGGTGTTTGCTTCGAGTTTCCGAAAGGCCGTTTCGCTCGGGTATCGCCCCTGGCGCCACTCCCTTGAAATCGTATTGCCTGTCCTGGAGGCGGCTGCGGGCCGTGCGAGAGGCGGCCATGGCAAGTGATATTCGGGCAGGTGGCGCCCTTGGCTACGAGGGCGAGCGTACACTGGTCAATTTCGTCAAATTTGTGCTGGTCGGTGTTGCCAACACGGCCCTCGGCTATGCCCAGTTTGCGCTTTTTTACCTCCTGCTCGGATCTCATCAACTTGCCATAACGCTGGCGACTGCGTGCGGCGTTATGTTCAATTTTCATTCCACCGGTAGACTGGTGTTTCGCAGTCGAAGGCTTTCCACCTCCTGCCCTTTGTGGCTGGCTACACGGCGGTCTGGCTCGTTAATATCCTGCTGCTGGACGAGTTTGACTGCTCTCGCAATATCGCCGCTCGCCGGGCAAATCCTCGCCCTCCCCCTTCTCGTTCCGCTCTCTTATGCGATCAACCGCTATCTTGTATTTGGCAGGCCCCGATGAAGAAGATTTCGATCGTGACGCCGTGTTTCAATGAAGAGCAGAGTATCAAGGATGCCTACGATGCAGTTCGAGATATCTTCAAGGGCATGCCGAACTATCAGCGCGAGCATATCTTTTGCGACAATGCGTCGACCGATCGAACGCTCGCCATTCTGCGCGACATCGCAGCCCAGGATCCCTGTGTCAAGGTTATCGTCAACGCTCGCAATTTCGGCCCGCTGCGAAACACATACAATGGCGTGATGGCCAGTTCGGGCGATGCCGTCCTCCTGTTTCTTCCGGCCGACCTGCAGGATCCACCAGAGCTTCTGCCAAGATTTGTCGAGCTCTGGGAACAAGGCTACGAGATCGTCTACGGGATCCGCGCCGGGCGCGAGGAAGGGTTGGTCATGCGCTTCACCCGCAGCGTTTACTATCGCCTACTAACGAAGTTTTCGGAGGTGGTCGTCCCCCCGGGCGTCGGTGACTTCCAGCTGGTCGATCGACGGGTCGTAGAAGCCATGCGGCAGATCTGCGATGGTTATCCTTTCATGCGCATGATGACTTTCGAATGCGGCGGGCAATCGATCGGGGTTCCGTACCTGTGGCGGGCGCGCAAGAAGGGTATCTCGAAGAACCGCCTATTGGCGCTCTTCGAGCAGGGCATGAACGGGCTCGTCTCGTTCACGACTGCCCCAGTTCGGTTGGGCCTGTTTGGAGGCTTCCTGCTAGCCTCAGTGAGCCTGTTCTACGCACTGGCCAATCTCTTTATCGGTCTCATCTTCTACGGGCGGCTCGCAGAGCCAGGCATCACGACGATCATCGTCGCCCTATTTTTCTTTGGCGGTTTTCAGCTGTTCTTCCTGGGAATAATTGGCGAGTACGTGCTCGCGATCTATGGGCAGGTGCGAGACAAGCCGGTCCTGTTCGAGCGCGAGCGGATCAACTTCCCGGCTCCTGATGCCCCGCGAGGCAATTGAAAACGGTAGTGAGGTTCCGTTACACGCGCGTTCGTTAGTCGTCCGTGAACAACCGGTCAGCGGCCGGCTCAAGCGAAGTTTTGATCCGGGACTGTTTCGACTAACGTGCGGAGGACGCGCAAAAGCTCTGCCAGCCATCGCAGGAGCAGGCCGAAGTTGTATCCGGCAGCGGCAAGGACAGCGTTGATGCGGTCGCCGAGGCGTCCCTTGAGATAGTTGGGTCCATGCGGTGTTCGGCCTTGACGCGGCCGATGACGGGCTCGACAGCTGCGCGAAGCTTCATCTCGCGACGGATGGAATCCATGACGCGGCGGACCTGACCCGAGATCCAGACCCTGAACCGATGCAGGTGGTTGTGGCCGCGATACCCTTTGTCGACGTGGATGCGGCGAGCCTCCACGTCAGTGAGGTTCTCCATGTCGGCAATTGCCCGGAGTGTGTGCCGTCGAAGGGATTGCCATGCAGTGCTTTGGCATGGGGCAGGAACTGTCCGCCCTTCGGAGACGCCACAGGGGTGGCGATACTGACCTCGAACTCGTAGCGCGCGGGCTTTGCCCTTGCCGATGCACTCGAACTCCGGGGTATGTAATGCATCTTTGAACCGCGCTGATGCTGATCCCGGTTGCGCACCCGTTGCGCTAAACCGAGCACAAGATACGTTGTCGAGGCGCAAAGCGTTTATCCTAGAAAAGAATGGCACCATCCGGCATCAACCTTTTGGTGTAATAGACTGCGGCCATGTAAATTCCGGACGACGTGGGGAATGCCTCCACGCTGGCCAGCGCGCCGATGCTCCTGGCGCCATAACCGCGGGCCAATAGCACCACAGGCGCCAAAGTGAATCTTACAAAGCCAATCACACACTATCGCCGTGATCTCGCCGGACACCGGAGAAATCGACAATGTCCGCGAGTGTGCGCGCTGTCATGTCGTCGCCAGCCAGCCAAGCCTTGTGCCAGGATACGATACGGGTCAGCGTGGTGGACAAGTCCCAGCGCGTACGCCAACCTAGTTTCTGATCCGCCTTTGCGCAATCGAGCCGCAGATAGTGGTCCTCGTGCGGTTGCGGTGCATTGGTGACGGTCCAGCGGGCTTCCGGTGACCACATGCCGGTCAGACGATCGGCAATCCAAGCCACGGAGTGGGCGTCGGCTTCGGCTGGGCCGAAATTCCAGGCACCGGCAAAGGCCTGACCATCGGTGAACAGGCGCTCAACCAACGCAAGATATCCCGAAAGGGGTTCGAGCACATGCTGCCACGGGCGAATAGCGGTCGGTGAGCGGATTTCTACCACCTCCCCCGCTGCAACGGCGCGCAGGATATCGGGGATCAAGCGATCCTGGGCCCAATCGCCACCGCCGACCACATTGCCGGAACGGGCCGTAGCCAGCGCCACCGCGCGGCCCACATGGCTGCCGGGCTGAAAAAACGAGTCTCGGAAGGCCGAGGACACAAGTTCGGCGCAGGCCTTGCTGTTGCTATAGGGATCACGTCCGCCGAGCCGATCGTTTTCACGATAGCCCCAGATCCATTCACGGTTCTCGTAACACTTGTCAGAGGTGATATTGAGCATAGCTCTGACCGAGCTCACCTGCCGAACGGCCTGCAACAAGTTCACCGTTCCCATGACATTGGTGCGATAAGTCTCATCTGGATTGGCATAGGAATAGCGCACCAATGATTGTGCGGCCATGTGGATAACGATATCGGGCTCAGCGCTACGAAGCGTGCTGACCAAATGATCGTAATTGGTCACGTCGCCCAGAATCGATTCCATGCCTACCCCGACGCGGGCGATTTCAAATAGGCTTTGCGTTGCGGGCGGCGGGGCCAGCGCGTAGCCGGTCACCCGGGCGCCGAGATGTTGCAACCAAAGCGCGAGCCACGAGCCCTTGAAGCCCGTGTGCCCCGTGAGAAAGACGCGCTTGCCCGTCCAGAAGGCGCTCATTTTTTCCAGATCTTCCATGGTGCCTTGTCCTCAGCCCAAAGCGCTTCGAGGAACGTCTTATCGCGCAGAGTATCCATGGGCTGCCAGAAGCCGTGGTGCTGGTAGGCCGAAAGCTGTTGTTGCTCAGCCAAGGCCTCGAGTGGCTCGCGTTCCCAAACAGTGGAGTCATCTACCAGCAGGTCAATTACTTTCGGCGAGAGCACGAAGAAGCCACCATTGATCATCCCCCCATCACCCTTGGGTTTTTCCTTGAAGCTAGCGACATGGTGATCGGCGCGAACTTCGAGGGCACCGAAACGACCAGGCGGATAGGTAGCAGTTAGAGTGGCGAGCGTACCCTGGCGACGGTGGAAGGCGATCAATGCGGCTATATCGATGTCTCCCACACCATCGCCATAGGTGAGGCAGAAAGCCTTGTCATCGGTCAGGTAATTGGCAACTCGCTTAAGCCGACCGCCAGTCATGGTCTTCTCGCCGGTATCGACCAGCGTCACCTTCCAAGGTTCGGCATGGTGCTGGTGAACCTCCATGCGGTTATTTGTTATGTCGAAGGTGACATCCGACATGTGCAGGAAGTAGTTGGCGACGTATTCCTTGATCAGATAGGCCTTGTAGCCGCAGCAGATGACGAAATCGTTGATGCCATAGTGCGAGTAAATTTTGAGGATGTGCCACAGAATTGGCTTGCCGCCGATCTCGATCATGGACTTTGGCCGAAGGTGGGTTTCCTCGGAGATTCGAGTTCCAAGGCCACCCGCGAGTATCACAGCTTTCACCATTGGCTCCGTTTCTGGTTGTCCGGCCGTTGTCGCCTAACTTCGCGGCAGGATTGCTCCGCCAGCGCAGCGGGGCGGATGGGCTTGAACAGAAACTGCCAAGCAGGATTCGGATTATAATCGTCAAAGACAAGGGGATTGAACGTAGCTGCGGCGACGTAATCTGCCTGCCCCGCTCCAAAGGAGGCCATGACACTGACTTGATCAAGACGATACGGGCCTTCAGGCTCAGTCAGTACCCACGCTTTGGCCAGATTGGCGCAAGTCTCAAGTCCGAGCGTTTCCACCGCGACTGCGCTACTGCCGGGGTAACCCCCGACCAGCCATGGTAGACCGAGCGCTCGAGTCTCGAGCACATACAGCAGGCTCGGCGAGAGGCCAGTGAGATCGACCACTGGGGTACCGACTTCTAAGCCGGCCGCACGAGCCTTGGCTCTGGCCGCAGCCAGATAGTCGCGCAGTGGTTGCGAGAGTACCAATTTTCCACCGCCCGGCATTGGCATGACAGCGGTATAGGCACGCAGATCTTTAACCTGACGCCACGACTTGAGCATGCTAGCATTGATGACTGATGCAGTGAGCAACTGTGCCAACACCGCCAGGGGCAGTAAGGTGGTAACGCTGCGTCCCTGTTGCGCAAGAGGGCACAGGAAAGCAACGACCGCGAGCATCCAGAACAAGGCGTCCTTTGCTCCGAGGAACCAGTAATTCATATTGGAGCCCAGCGCGAACAGGTGCGGCAGAAACAAAAAGATTAGCGCTAGAGCGATGCTAGTCGGAGCCTGGGTACGCAGAACCAAGCCCTCGCCATAGAACATCGCGCCAAGACATGTGAAGGCCGGAACCAGGAACAGGGTCGAGGACTCGATGCTGATCGGATCTGTCCCCAGCAGCGCGATCGCTATTGTTACGACCAACACTGCAGCGAGAACCAGCGATGGGAGCAATTTGTGCGTAGAGCCCATGAGAATGCTGAGCAGAAGGGCTATCGCCACGAACGCAGCGATAGCGAGTTGGGAGGGACTGGTGGCGAGCCCGTCGATCCGAAACATGAGAGACACCCCGTGCCTGTCACCCAGCAGGATTGCCATTTCTGCGCTGTTGACCATGCGGGTCGTCAGCCCGGTGATGCCGCCGTCAATCAAGTAGGCGGTAACGATCACTAGAGCGAGAGCGACCAAGGCCCCGCCGAGCATGGACAGCAGCGACTTTCGGCGCAAAAGCACGACATAGAGCATAACGACCAGAGCAATGGCCGCAGCGGTAGTCGGCTTGGCCATGAAGCAGCACCAGCCGCCAACGCCGACCAGAATCCACCCCAAGACCTGACGGATGCGCCTTGGCCGGTCGGCTAGCAGTAAGCCGATCATCACCAGCAAGAGCGATTGAAAGGTCAGTGCGTAGTAGCTGGGGGTTATCCACCAATTGCGAAAGTCGCATAATGCCATGCTGGCGATCCCTGCCGATAGCACCGCCGCATGCGGCCAGCCAGCTGTCCAGAGGCGCCGGATCACAAGGAAGCTCAGAATCCACCCCAGCGTCATGGTGAGCGTTGCGTTCGCCACGCGAAGCACTGCGATGTCGCCACCCGCCCACTGATATGGCCAGTAATAAACGAAGCCGAAAAGGGACGGCGGAACATTGATTGCGTACTGAAATGGGTTCGCGATGACGTTGAGGTATAACCCTTCGTCGGAGGGATTGAGACCATAGCTGCTGTAGTATAGCAGCCAAGCGAAAAGGATTGCTGTGGTTACGGCGGACAGGGTCAGCAAACTCTGATCCAGCAAGACTGACAACGTCCTTCCGTTGGCAAGGTGCTTATCTCTTGGCATAGCCCCTTCCTGCCGCCTCGTAGACGAGACTATCCAATGGATAGCCTCGAGGAGCTTCTAACTGATCTGAAACCCGCAATCTCCTCCCAAGATTGGTAGAGTCTATGGCCTCCGAGCGGGATGGGCATGAAGCACAGCTAGCTAACGGAAGGCAGCAGCTCGCAGATCATCCGCTCCATCGCTGCCGCAGAGCAAGTCATCCCAAGGCTTCTGCGCCCTTTTTCTACCTCAAAGTTGGGATCGTCCCCCGGAATCCGTTTGCGATGCGGGTTCGTGAATTGGTGGCCACCACGCCAACCGCAGATGATCATCATCGATCCACTTATTGCCGGACGCGAAGCGCTGATACGAGAATACATCGAGCTGCATCGTCTTATTCTGAAGACCGTGCGTAGCCGCGCATGTCGGCTCTTGATAATATGCTCGGCATTGGCCCAGTCTCTGCGCTGACCTCCCGCTCCACCGTCGATGATCCCAGAAGGTTCGCACATTCTCAATCCGTGGGTGCTATCTCGGTTTGACGCCCCGTCGATCGGGTGAGATTGATCGAATTGGGCAGATCACAAAATGCTGATGTCGTTCTCAGACCTGAAGGCAGAGCCGGCTCCGCAAATTTGAACAGGTCGGTAAGTGGAGTTTCTGCCTGACAGCGGGCACGCTGGTGCCTGCGAATCAGGAGCGACGATGAGCA
>NZ_JBNDLA010000043.1:0-25289 GCF_050435825.1 Bradyrhizobium sp. I1.14.4
AGTGGCGAAACGCTTCCGCCGCGCGGCTTCGCAGCGGCGCTGTTATCGTCCCGCCAGCGCTGCAGCCACTTGACCGCCGATGCTACGCTCACCTCAAAACGTTCAGCCGCCTCGCGCCGCGACGCGCCCGCAACCACGGCCTCGATAACGCGTTCCCGCAGGTCGCAAGAATAGGCCTTCGGCACCGCCCGCCCCCTCCGTCGGCAAGGAGAATCAATGCACAGAGTCTCCATCATCGCTGATCGCTTGGGAATCCCTCAGATTCAATTCCGGCGGAAACTGCTTTAGTGTCGGATTGCCGCACCGTAGCTCGCTGCGTCGCCGGCAAACCGCGAATGCGATCCTCGATGGCGTAGAACATCGCGATCCGCTGCAGCGCTTCCGCGGCAATCGGCGACTTCGTCGCGACGTGAACGTCCCAGAACTTCCGCCGCGCATGCGCGAAGCAGAACGCAAGTTGCATCAGACGGCCGCCGTTCTTGATCAGGCCCTTGTAGGCAGCATAGCCATCGACCTGCAGGATGCCGTCGTAATCTCCAAACAGCTGCCTGGCGCGGATCGCCTTGCGATCCTCGGCGAACACGTAGACCACTGCCGGCGGCGCCGGGACCGCCCCACGGGCGGTCGTCGGTCGCGATCGCCCAGAACTGGCAGACTTTGGTTCTGCCACGGCCGGGATCGAGAACTGGCAGCGGCGTCTCGTCGGCAAACAGCCGCGGGTAGGACATCACTGCGCGGCGCAACAGCGCGTGAAGCGGCTTCAGCCACCAGGCGAGGCGGCCCATCCACGAGGCCAGCGTTTGCCGGTCGAGCGTGATGCCTTGGGCGGCAAACATCTGTTCCTGGCGATACAGCGGCAGCTGATAGCCGTATTTCATCACCGCGATGTGGGCCAGCAATGCTTCCGTCACCATTCCACCGTCGATCGCCTGGGCCGGCGCGGGTGCCTGCAGCACACCCTGGCGGCATCCCCGGCAGCCGTACCGTGGACGCACAATGCGCTTGACCCGGTACTGCATCGGAATGACGTCGAAGGCTTCCTTGACGATCTCCCCGATCTTGTGCAGCTGTTCGCTGCAGCAGGGGCAGATGTGGCTCTCGATATCGATCACGACATCGATGCGCGGCAAATGCTCCGGAAGCTTCCCCCGGTTGCGTCGCGCCGGTCGCTTTCCACGGCCCTCCGCTCCGTCAGGCAGCCTGCCTCCGGTCACGTCGTCGTTGGCGGCGGCACGAGCCGCCTGTGCCGTGATGGTGAAGAGAGACAGCTGTCCGAGATCCAGTGTCTCGGAGCGGGGACCGAAGATCGTGCGCTTGTACTGTGACAGGATCATCAGGAGCTTGTCGTTCTCCTGGATCGCAGCGTCGCGTTGGGCGATCGCGGCATCACGCTCGGCCGAAAGCGAGCTGCATTCCGCCGACAACGCCGCAAGCCGTGACGATAGCGCCATCACGGTTTGCCGAAGCAATGCTGGATCGGAAGGCAAATCACTCATGCAAAGTGATTCTACAACAACTCCGCATGAGTGACGAACGACTCTTGATAAGGATCAACCAGCTCGTACTGGCTGATCCACAATTCGCATCGGCACACGCTTCCAGTCCGAGCCATCGAGCAGCACCGAGAGCTGAGCATGAGACAGCGGCCTGACGCCTTCCTTGATCGGCGGCCAGGTGAACTGCCCCTCGATTCTCTTGTAGTAAAGGACAAGCCCGCTTCCATCCCAAGTCAGGATCTTCACGCGATCTCGGCGCTTGGAGCGGAAGACATAAAGTCCGCCGTCGAACGGATCGGCTCCAAAGGCCTCGCTCACCAGCATCGCCAGCGAGTCCATGCCACGACGGAAATCGACCGGCTGCGTCGCAATCCAGATCGACAACCCAGGTCGAAGCCCGATCATCGACCAACCGTCCCGACTGCCGCCAGCACCTCGCACAGTGCCCGCCGGTCGACTGTCCCCCTGACACGGATGCGAACCTCGCCGACGTCGATCTCGATCGTCGCCTGCTCCTCACTCGGCAATTGGCCCCCGCAGCCGGTGATCGCGACCGGCACAAAGCCAGGTGGCATGCCTCTGTCCCCGCGCTCCACGACCTGCGCCCGCGTGGCCTGGCGACGCCAGAGAAACAACAGACTTAGACTGATGTCGTGTCGCCGCGCCACCGCGGACACGCTTGCACCCGGCGAAAAACTCTCCGCGACAATCGCCGCCTTCGCATCGGTCGACCAGCGCCGACGCCGGCCCGTCCCGGTGATGATCTCGACACGCTGCAGCGTGTCGGCGCCGTTTTCAAGGATAGGCGTATGCCTACCCTTATCGCTATCCTTACGACTATCCTTGGACATTGTGACCTCGCGACAAACCATTCCGCGAGATCTTTCTAGTCTAGCTGACCAGATCAGCCCTCAGCGCGTGGTCCCTGCATGACGCTCACATCCGTCCGGCACATCGAGATTACCGGCTTGCCGAAAGCCGGCCGGAGGAATGGTTGCTGATCGAGTAGCCGGAGGGCGCGGAAGCACCCACCAAATATTGGTTCTCGACGCTTCCGGAGAACATTGGATTCCGTCAGCTGGTTGACACGGCTAAGCTGCGCTGGCGCATTGAGCGCGACTACCACGAACTCAAACAGGAGATCGGCCTTGGCCACTTCGAGGGGCGAGGCTGGCGCGGCTTCCACCATCATGCAGCGCTGTGCATCGCAGCCTACGAATTCCCAGTCTCCGAGCGGGAGATGATTCCCCCTCAGCAACAGGTTCCGCCGGGCTTTTCAAAGAGGTTACAATTCCCGAAACTTATCGCCCGAGGGGGCCCGCCATTGCGGCCTGAACGCCACGTTCCAAATTCGATCTCGACTGTTCGGCGGAAATTGAGCCCCTCTCTCGCGTCCACACTATCTCGATGTCCTTGTTGTATCAGAGCAATCTCAAGATAAAATAGTCATCGAAATTTATGACGCAGTAAGACTAGCTAGCCCGGATGTCTCACAGACAGATTTGTTGCCGGCCGGTCTGAAGGCGGAAGGAGGGCCAGTGCACGGCCCTGTTGCTTTGCTTACACCTAGACCTTCATCTGACCGATCGTAGACGGTCGGATCGCTGACAGTACAGGTCCAGTCGGATACGATTTGAGAAGCGGGTCGCACGCAAGTAAGTGGTGATAGTAGCCGGCGCCAGGGCGCAGATAAGAGCGGACGCATCTCAATGTCTGGTCATTAATAGTTCCGATGATTGCTGTGGTGACGGCCGACCTTGTGGGAAGTAGTTCGTGTGAAAATATTCACAACGGCGTCCGGGCACGGCGTCTACTGACGGAGGTTAACCTGTAATCGATCTCAAGAGCTCAAAAAGCGTCGTTCTCGTTGGAGTGGGAATGGGAGTGGGATCACAATCGAAGCGTGGCTTACGGCCAGCAGTCGGTGACTGACAGCTCGATGCACGTCAGTGAGCTGCGGTTGATCGAGCCCGGTCACTTCGATGCGATGTCTTGCGCGTCAATCAGTAGTGGTGCCTAGCCTTTGGCACGAAGTCTGGACCGAGCCTTGCGCCCTCATTAATGACCAGCGGTCGGCCGATCTGCCCGAGGGCTGGTCAATGTGAGCCGTAGCGTCGATTTATCAGTCCGACGACCCCTTCTGTGTTTTTGCGAGTTCCCCCTCGGAGAGCATTGTCGTGCCGATGATGTGCTCGCTCGCCAATTGTTCGATCTCGGCATCGGAGAGACCGAGAAGCCCTGATAGGATCTCTCTGTTATGTTGTCCGAGCGTGGGTGCCGCTGAGCGGATCGCATAGGGCCGTGCGCCTTCACGAATCGGCATCGAGGGCTGCGGATGCAAGCCTATGAAAGCGCGTTCGACTTGCTGTAGAAAAGCACGCGAGCCGAGATGCCGATCCTTGAGCAGGTCAATTGGCAGGCGGGCCACGCCGGCCGCAACCCCTGCAGCCTGCAACTCGGACATGGCCAGATCCGCATCGCGAATGAGCGTCCAGGCTTCGATGCGTCTCTCGATCACATTCTCGATGCCACGGCGCGCTTCCGTAGATTTCAGAGAGGGGTCCGTGGCCCAATCTGGCCGGCCAATAAGTATGGCAAGCCTCTGCCACATGTCCTCGTCGGTCGCCGCTACTATGATCCAGTCGTCCTCACCGTCACACCGGAAGCAGCCGTGCGGCACGAACTGCGGATGTCGATTGCCGTGTCTTTTCGGCCGCATACCGTCGATCGAGTGGACGGTAATCCATGGCGCGGCAAACGGCATCATGCATTCGATCTGCGCAAGATCGATGAACTGTCCTTGCCCAGTGTTGCGAGCGCTAATCAGCGCAACCAGAACTGCAGCGCAGCCGTTCAACCCGCCGACGGCATCGCCGAACGCGATGTGGCTCATCACGGGTGGCCCGTCGGCGCTTCCGATCACGCTCGGCAAGCCCGAGCCTTGCTCAAGAGTCGAGCCGTAGGCCCGGCAATCGCGATGGTCGCTATTCGCGCCAAAGGCTGACATCGACATCACGACGAGCCGAGGATTGAGCCTTCTGAGCACCTCGTAGCCAAGCCCGAGCTTTGGCAGCACATCGACCGAATAATTGTTGACAACAATATCGGCTCCCGCCAACAACCGCTTGGCAAGAGCGACGCCTTGCGGCTGCTTCAGGTCGAGTGTAATACCGCGCTTGTTGCGGTTCATGATGCAGAAGCCCGGCGTCATTTCGTACATCTGACCGTCCACGTAACCAGGGCGCCGGTCAACGCCGCGCCACCAGTCCGGATACTGGATGGCCTCAATCTTGATGACGTCCGCACCGAGATCGGCCAGTGTTCGCGTACACAGCGGACCTGCCCACCCCATCGAAAAATCGATGACGCGAATTCCCTGCAACGGTAGCCGGTCGGCATCGATGCGGGCGGACGGCCCTGGCACGGTACCGGTCAGGTGTATTTGGGTATTCGAAAAACAGCGCTGCTCGCCGGGAGCCGGAACCTTTCCGCCCCGGCGCGGCGGTGTCAATGTCAGCCGCTGCGCCGAGCCGACCGTCAGGCCCTCTTCTTCGCCAAGCAAGACGGGCACGATTGCGCCGCGCTCTTTCTTCTCCGTATCCTGGAGCAGATCGGACATTTCGGGTACCGGCACGATCGGGATCTTGCGTTTCAGTCCCTCCGCAAACCACTCCTGCGCTGTCCGCGTCTTCAGCCTCGGTATAAGCTGTCGTTCGATCTCTTCCATATGTAGCAGACGATCTTCGTTGAGGACCAGAGACCGATCATCACGCAATTCGGAGAGGCCAAGCATATCGCAGAATGCTCGCCATTGTGCTGGCGTGAGCGCCGTAACGCCGAGCCAACCTTTTCTGCTTTCGTAAATGCCGGCGGGAAAGGTCGGCCAGAAGCGGTTAATGCCAATCCGGCGCATCACGTCGCCGCGCGCAAACGCCTCGAACATGAGATATTCGCTGAGAGCGAGACACGATTCGAAAATGCTGAGCGACCACGACCGCCCTGCCCCGCCCTGCATTCGCGCAAACGCCGAAGAAGCTGCGGCGATGAAGCCCCACAGCCCGGCCAAGATACCCGCCTGGAAATCCGCTGCGTATAACGGCGGCCCCTCGACCGGCCCCACCAGCTTGATGAGGCCGGCGAGCGCGCGGACGGTCGAATCGGTTGCAGCGAATCCTGCATAGGGTCCTTCGCGGCCAAACCAGCTCACGTCGAGGTAGATCAACCCGGAGCGCTGTTGCCGGATCGCGGCGATGTCAATGGACGGGCAATCCGCAGGGCCGACATCGCGGCCATCGACCAGAATGTCGCAATCCTCGATCAGTGCCGTCAGGCGTATGATCGCGTCAGGATCCGCGCTATCTATGATGATACTTGATTTGTTGAAGTTCAAGAACGCGAACCACGCGCTGTGGCCACCGGGCGTGAGTGGCGCGCTGCGGCGAAGTGGGTCGCCTGCTGGTGCCTCGACCTTCTGCACGTCGGCGCCGAAATCGGCAAACAACCGGGCGCAATAGCTGGTTGCGGTTGAGCTGCCGATCTCAACGACCTTTAGGTGCGATAACACTCCCATCGAGGACTCTATTTTCCGCGGCACGCTATTGCTCCGGGACATCTGGCACGCGATGCCCACCTGTAGACACTCCAACGCGGCGCTGCTTACCAAGCACCGATACACGGATGCGATTGCCGGAAGGTGGAGGCACCGAGAACGGCACAGACGCGGAGTCCCGGTCCGCGGATCGCTTGGAAGGCGCTTCATAGGCCCGCGCCGCTTGTCGCGATCGAACGTGTCCGCGCTCGAGGAAAGAGGCGCGGCCTTCGTCGTGTTGGCGCAGGTCGTCCTTATCAGTGCGGTCGAAGGCGTCGATCAATTCGCGCTCCCCGGTTGGGGGTAAGGCGTTGAGCTTCTCGGGTCGATGCAAGCTGATGGTGAGGATCTGCTCGACGATCTCATATTTGGTGGTCATGTCGGCCATGGTATTCCCTTCGCCAAATAGCTCCACTTACTTACCTGAGAACGGAAAGAATGAACCCACCAAAGCTGGTAGTGTTCTCTGATTCAGAGTTTCGCAAGTATCTTCCATCCAGCCGCGTCGTCGATCTCGGAAACTAAAGCCTTTAGTGTTTCGAAAGGCGATTTCCGAGCTCGGGGAATTGCGAGCGGTTAGCGCTGGGATGCGCTGCGGATTTGAGCTGTCTACCAGTCTTGGAGGCTGGGACGCGGTTAGAAGCGCTCTCGCTTGGCCGATCGGCCGACGGAATCGCGCCGATCAACCCAGCGCCCCGCCATGTATCTGACGCAATAGCTGACCGAGACGACGGGCAAGCCTCGACTCTCGTCTGTCCGCGCCATCCGGCGATAGAAAGAAAGTAAGCGCGGCTCTCCACGATCGAGAATCCGACCGCACACCGATTGCGAGCAGCGAAGCAGAACTTTGGTCAACGGGGTGAACTGGCGCTGGACCGATGCCCCTTACGCTATCTGATTTGGTAGCTGCCCCCGCAAAATAGCCAGTGGTCTAGTTCGTTTGAACCACGGCGGCAGCCCGCAAGCTTTGTAAGGGAACGTTCAAGTTCGGCCCGATGTCGCCATGCCGCGTTCAGGGCGGTCGGGTGCATATTCTTGGCAAATTGGAATGGAAAAAAATGGACGCGGACGGCTCAACATGACCCTCGATGGGCTATCATCGTATCGTCGCGTGGCCCATCGGCGAATTCGGCGGCGTGAGGCCGGTGAGTTACGTGCGGCTTGGTTTCTGCACGGAGATCGAGGCCATGTTGTTCGGTCAGGAGGTGAGTCCGACCCATGTGAGGTCACGTCACACCGACTGCGGGAATGTGGAGGCGGCTGGGGAGCAGCGGGAAAGAAACGAGCAGCCCGCAGGACAACAAACCCGTTCGGCCTCGTGGAGCCGTTGGTCCCGCCCTGGGCGGCCGCCATATGCTGGTGCGTGTTCTAATGAGTGGGCGGCCTGAACGGCACCTTCGATCGCATGGGCAAGACTGCTCCAACGATCAAAGCGCCTATGCACGACCGACTCGAAGTTCAGATCCCCACTTGGCCCGCGGCCGTTTGTCTAGCGAGAGTTGTGATGAGGCGCGCTGTAAGGATACAGGCTCGATCGGGTTCGCATTCTCGCCAATCAGGCGCAGAATTTCCGCCAGATCACGGCCTACATTTGGGGAATTCGGCTTTAAAGCGAGGGCTATGCTTCGTCGATGACTTCGCAAATCCCACGCTCTATCGGAATTCTGGCCCTCGAACGCGGGGTTCCACCCGGCGCTAAGCCGCCGACGCCGCTTCCCGGCTCGATGCTGAATTCGGCTACGTTCAACCTCCCGATTATCTCGGAAACCGTAGCGGGGGCCTGGGTGGAGAATGTCGTCCGCGGGGATCCGGCGCTCGAGCCCGCCTATATCGCAGCCGCCCGCCGTCTGGTCGAGCGAGGCGCCGTCGCAATAAGCTCGACCTGCGGCTTCTCTGTTCGACATCAGCCGGCGGTGGCCGCGTCGGTGAATGTGCCGGTGGTGCTGTCGAGCCTGCTCCTGTTACCGGTGTTACTCCGCCAGCTGCCGCCGCCCGCCAAAATCGCCGTTCTGACCTACGACTCGACGCATTGCGGCGAAGATCTGCTTGGGCTTGATGATCTAGGTGAGCGGGCGAGAATCGTGATTGGCGGCATCGAAGGCGGCAAGTTCTGGCATGACGAGCTGAGGCGTCCGGCGCCACCGGTCGACGTCGCCGCGATCGAGACGGATGTCGCCGCCTGCGTAGCGCGTCTCCGTGCCGCGTATCCTGAGATCGCGACCATCTTGTTCGAGTGCGCGGCGTTTCCGATTGTCGCGCCGGCGATCCGTCGTATCGCGAAGCTGCCCGTCTATGACATCACGGACCTCTGCCGGATGACGATGGCGTGCATCGCCTGAGGTTGTTGTTACATGCACTAGAACACGCGGACTGCGACAGGCTCAGTCAGATACTCCGCAACGACGCGGTTAGCTAAGGACACTTTGCGGCCGGTACAGTGCCACGTGTCAGCGCCGTGCAAGGAATCTCATCCAAGAAACGTCATCCAACCAACATCAGGAGAAAGTACTCATGCCCGCATTTGATCAAACGGAATACCGCGAGCGTACCGCTCGGCTGCGCCAGCTAATGGCCGAGCGCGGGATGGACACGCTGCTCGTGCTGAACGAGTCGAACATGTATTACCTTACTGGCTACGACGGATTCTCGGACTACGTTCCGCAGCTCGCTATTGTTTGTCAAGACGAGGAGGATCCGTGGTTGATTCTGCGTGAGATGGATGTCAGATGCGCAACGGCCTCGTCCTACCTGCCGCATTCCCGCCTCCTCAGCTATCCCGAGAAATATATAGGTTCGAGCCAGCGGACGCCGTGGAAGCCGATTGGAGATCTGATCCGCGAGCGCACCAAGTCGAGCCGCATCGGGATCGAAATGACGGCAAGGATGTATGGGGTGAAGAGCCAAGCCGCCTTGGGAAACAGTTTGGACCTTTCGAAGAGTATTGATGCTGATGGCATGATTTCGAAGCTGAAGCTGCTGAAGTCCCCTGCTGAGCTCGCCTACATGGAGCAGGCCGGAACGATCGTAGATCGGGCCATGCAGGTGGGCCAGCTAGGGATCGCTGTCGGCGCACGAGAGTGCGATGTAGCCGCGGCCATAACGCATGCGCTAATCGCGGGCACACCGGAATTTCCGGGCGGCCCTTCCCGCATTCTTTTTCCGACCATGCCGGTTGGCTCACCCGCGACTGCACCGCATATCAAGTGGTCGGACGGGCGTTATGCAATGGGTTGCCAGACCAATTTCGAGATCGGCGCCTTCCGCCACCGCTATTGCTGCGCGTTGTCCCGGGTAGTTTTCTTAGGTGAGCCGCCGGCTCGCTCGCGGCATGTGCACCAGGCGGTGCTCGATGGCTTCCTGGCGGCGTTTGAAACCATGCGGCCCGGATTGACATGCGGCGATGTCGAACGAGCGTTCAAGCGCACATTCAACCCTCGTGGCGTGCGCAAAGAATCCCGAAGCGGTTACTCCCTCGGGATCGATTGGAACGACGGTGGAGCGAGCCTGCAGGACGACGACGAGACCGTGATCCAACCCAACATGACCTTCCACATAATCATCGGCATCTGGGAGAAGGACGACGGCTATGTCTTTAGCGAGACCGTACGCGTGATGGAGAACGGTGCAAGGTCGCTAAGCAGCATGCCGCGCGACTTGCTGGTCAACCGCTGAGATTCTACGATTCTGTTATGGACGTCGGCGCGATACGCCGACGTCCAGCTAGATCGGCGACGCGACCATTCAAAGCTTACATTGTGCGCGAGTAAACGGTGAGCCGCGATGACTCAGTCATCCGCAACCTCCGAGGACCATACACCACCACTTGATTACTGTACCTCACACTTTGATGGTGAAGCCTCGATTGGACAGCGAATAATCATTTTGCATCGAACTATTTTGCGCGACTACGTTGGCGAGGTCGGAGTTGGCGAAGCCATCGCCGGCCCGCGGGCCTCGTGGAGAAGAACTCTCGACGGATGTTGCCTGTTGGGTGAACAACGCGCCCCAAAGGTAGGGGTTATGGTATCGGCTACGCATCGAAGGGTATTGTGGATCCACGGCACAGCTCGACTGGTTGGCTGGACGTTGGACGACACGATAACTACGGATTCGCGCTCTCGGCGCAGCCGGGCGAGTCGCAGAGGCGACCAGCTACTAACTCGAGCTCTCGGCTCATCGTGTGTATCGGCCTGTCCGCACTTCGCGTCCCGGACACCGTTATCGATTGGCGCTTCATCGCGCCCGGGAAAGCCGATGCAGAACGGTTTCATCGAGAGTCTCATGTGTAGACGTTATGGACCCCGACCGATTGCAACGATCGAGGCCGTGAACGGCAAAGACATATTTCGCCAGATCCAGATCTATTCGAACGACCTGCGCGACACTCCTCCATCATTGCAGTTGACGTTCGAGATATTCCAGCCCGCAACGAGGGCGGGGTGCATACCATTGGTCCCGCCGATGTAAGTGATTTGTCAGCAAATTGGATAACAATAGGGTGCCATGTCTCATTTCTGCACCGCGAACGCGCTCCTTGCCGATTCTGCCAACAAACTTCGAACATCTCCTGACTGTGGGACGGTCGCCTATCGCAGCACTCCATATAGCGGCATGCAACAGAGCTTTGTGCCCGTCAACTATCAGCTTTAGTAATTGATCTCCGGCACGGACATCGCAAGTATTGCTTGGCGACCGGCTTCTTCGCCATCGCGTCCTCGGTGGCTTTAGCGGGTCGCCCCCTTGAGCAGTCAGTGAATAGACCAGGACCAGATCTAAGGAGACAAGGATGATCGTAGCGAGTGAAGCGTTTCGTGGTGCGGCGCCCTACTATGCTCGGCACTGGAAAGCCTATCCGGAAGACTTATTCAGATCCTTGGTCAGGGTCTGCGGGCTAACCACCAGCAGTCGTGCACTCGATCTTGGCGCCGGCACGGGACAGATCGCTATTCCCTTGGCGCGTTCGGTCGCAGACGTACTGTTTGTCGATGCAAGCGACGAAATGGTCCAAGAAGGGGAGCGAATGGCTGGAGCAGCAGGAGTCAAGAATATAGATTTTCTAGTATCGAGATCTGAAGACATAAACGAACCAATATCGTCATTTGACATCGCAACAATTGCGGGCTCCTTCCACTGGATGGATCGAAAGACGGTGTTGGCAAAGTTAGGCAAAATACTTAAGCTGGGTGGTTGCGTCGCGATCACCTTCCCCAAAGTGGATGGCTCGGAACCTGGAGAATGGCGTAATGCAATGATGAGCGATCTTATTGAGTTCTGGGGAGGAAGCTGGCCGGCACGGCCTGTACAGACGACCTCCCACCGAGAAGTCCTTCGTGATTCCGATTTCAGCGAAATCACAGAGCTTCGTCACGATTACGAGCACCACTGGAACATCGATGACCTTCTTGGCTATGTCCACGCAACGTCCTTGGGTGCACCAGGCAGTCTCGGAGAACGTCGTGACGAATTTACGACGCGTGTTCGTCGCTTGCTGCTGTCGTATTCGCCGTCTGGTTCCTTTGTGGAAAGAGGTTACTTCTCGACGATGCTAGGATATAGACCATAGACGTACTTCTCCCACTCGTTGCACTCGGACAAAATAGTGATCCGTTCTTTAATCGCGGGGACAGTGTCAACCCGATAGACAAAAATGATCCGCTGCCGGGTTCATGGTTCTTCCGCAGTCATCTCGATGCAGGAGCGCCGCATGATGGCGTTCAAGAGGTGTGGCATCTCGATGTGAAGAGCGCGGTGCGTGGAGCCCGCAGGACTTCGAGATTGCCCACACCTTCGTCCCGGCAAGGACGCTTGTTCAACCGGGCTGGTTTAAAACTGGTTCATGGGGTGAACCGGTTTGTTAGTTGGAAACTGACCGCTCTTGATCCCTTTCTATCACGCTGCCAGAGATTCTGTCTGCTGCAGTTGCTGTGGGCATGTGGTCAACGCGTCAGCGTTGTCCACCATGTCCACAGCCTTCGCGGCCAGCATCCGTTCGCGCCAGACCGCCATCGGCGTGCGATAGCCATGCGCCTGATGAAGGCGGCGATCGTTGTAGAAGGCGATCTGCGGCTTCCGATTTATTCCGGCCATGCATTGATCGGGATAGGGGGACGTCTCGCGACGTCACCCACCGGGTCACCGGAGGCGGTCGCCCGCCCCCGGTCGGGTAGGACCGAGGCGCGGACCGGGCTTCGCATGATGCCGACGTTTCCTCGATCCCCCCTATCATTCCGTACGGCGGGTTTTCCCCGATACGGCTGGAAGGCTGGCATTTCAGGTAGCGCCTTCCCGGATGTTGCGCACGCTTAAGTCTGCTCCCGACATACACGCCGCCTCGGCCGGTTTGCATCCACCCTTCGTACACCTCGTGGTCCAACGATTATCCCGCACAGTGTCGGGTCGTTGACTCGATCGTGCACCGCCATGAAGTGGGATTACCACTGCCCCAGGGGTCCTCGCTCTTGCCCGAGTTATGTTGTCTCGAGCCGTCATCACTTAATCGACCCCATCCGCCCCACTCGTGGGCACATCGCGATTTCACCGCACGGCGGCTTATACGCGATGTCTTCGCTGTACGGGAGCGCCGAGGCGACCCGCGAGTGGCTCCGAGCTTTCGCTGCACATTCCTTCCTGACATGCCGCCCTCTCCGACCCCGGGGAGTTCAGACATCGTATCGTCCAAGTTCACGATGCCGACATGGTCTTCGCCAAGGGAACACGGGCTCGACACTCCCGATACCTCCACAATCCGTTTCACGTGGGCGTTCATTTCGGGGCTACACTGGTTCGCAACTGTTACGGCCTGCCAGGTTGCTCGCCTCCCTGGACGGATCTGACTGGAATACGTGTCCAGCCACAGGAGGCTTTTACGTCCAGGCTTTCGACGGAGCGGTCACCCTTACCGTCGCTGGATATAACTACGACATCGATTGGACTCCTATGTCGGCGGGACTTCCACCCGCTGGAATGTCAGCTAGCTTCGCTGCACGTTCCCACAGAACGTGGCGTGCGGATTTCCCGCACCGACGCTCTTCGACAGTTGCTTCACAGCACTGCAAGCTCCTGCAGCTCCCGATAAGGGAGGCGCAGCTTAGGCTTCAGCAACGGTATCCGTTCTTTGATTTGGTTGAAGGCGTCCCAAGTGAGGCGTCGGCCCGCCCAGCTGCGGCTGCGCAGCATTCCGCGCCAGTAACGCTCCACGGCCCGATAAACTTTTACGAGGCTCCGGAGATTTCCGGCGACGCCGTAATAGGCATAGTGGCCGCGCAGGACGACGTTGATTTCACCGGCCTGGTCACTGATCTTGTAATGCCGTATTCGCCGCATCAGCTCCTGCAGAGACATAAGGCTGCGCTTTAGCCGAGATTTCTCGGTGCGCATCCCAACCTTGAAGTTGCCTTTTTGGTTTCGCGTGCAATAGAGCGTCAGTCCCAGAAAGTAGATTGTTTCCGGGCGGTTTCTGCCGCGTTTGCCCGCGTGCCTTTGCGCGAACCGACCAAACTCGACCAACTTGGTCTTGGTCGGCTCTAGAGTGAGGCCGAACTTCCCCAACCGAAGACGCAAGGCGTCCTGTACGCGGATGGCGTCCGATCGATATTGGAAGCAGATCACAAAGTCGTCGATATAGCGCACCAGCCGGGCTTCGCCCCGCAACCGACCCTTCACCACGCGTTCGAACCAGAGGTCGAGAAGGATGGTAGAGACGAGCCTTGAAGCGGTAGCCTTTGCGGAGCCTCACTGTTGCTGACGTTTTCACGTCAGTGCCCTCACCGAGCCGGCATGGCTTCTTGAACTCGCCTCCCCAAGCAGAACCCGGCGTGCAGATTTCCCGCACCGGGCTCCCCAGATGACATTTGCGAAGAGCGCCTCATCACACCGTCGGATGCAAGTTTCGAGCAAACGGAAGCTCGAACCACGGGCGGTCGCCCAATTGTGCCCAGCTCAGCCGACGGCGTTGGCCACGGCGTTGTAGGGCTTGCTTCCACTGTCGCTGGGTTTCAAGGCGGATCCAGCTCAGCTTACGGTCGCAGTGGTGCAGAGCGAAGTACTGGTAGAAGCCGCGCAGCATCACCGTTAGGTGTTGTTGCTGTTCGCGTCTCTTCCAGTGCCGATGCTCGAGCAGCCACTCGCGGGTGCGAGCGAGGAACTTTCTGCAGCTCTTCGTGCTGGGGATACGGATTAGGGCGAACCGCCCGCTCCGATCCACCCCACAGACATGCTTGAAGCCGAGAAATTCAAATGTCTCCGGCCTCCGTCCGTGCTTGCCCCGCATGGTGGCAGCAAAGCGTCCAAAGAGCAGCAGCCGAGTCTTGTCCTCGGCCAGCTCCAGATTGAACTGCGCGAACCGCTCCCGCAACTGGCGCTGGAAGTTCTGCGCATCACCTTGGAACTGGAAGCACCCCACGAGTCGAGTAGCGGAAGGGACTTTCACCCTTCCGCCCTCACAGATCCGGACAGGAGGCTCTCGTCTCATCCGGCTCCTACCCTCCAGCCTCCGGCCGCACGCCTTGTTCCCACAGGACAAACAACTTGGGGTCCCGCCGCGCGATGCGCCCCAGCCAGTGCATCGACGCGCGTTCTCGGCGCTTGAACCGCTTGTACTTCCATCGCGCCCAACGTCCGAGGGCCTCATTAAGATGGCGAAGCACCTGAATGCACTTCGAGCGATAGAACCGCCCGTAGTAATTCAGCCAGCCCCGCACCACCGGGTTGGTGAATCTCGCCAAATCCTCCAGGCGCTGGTTGTTCCTGGTGGATGCCATCCGCCAATCGCGGATGGTATGGCGGATCTTCTTGGCGGCCTTGGTGCTGATCGCCGGCAGGAAGCTGACGAAGTGCTTTCCCCACCGGTTCTTCGCTCGTCGAGGCTGGAAGGAATAGCCGAGGAAGTCGAACTTGATGTTCTCGTACGTTCCCCGTCGATCATCGTCCTTGCAGTAGACGATCTTGGTCTTCGTTGAATGAAGCTCAAGCCCGCAACCCGCAAGTCGCACTCGGATGGCTTCCAGCACCGACCGTGCCTCTTCCTCACTCCTGCAGTGGACGATGACATCGTCAGCGTATCTCTCGAACGGATTGTTCGGAAAGGTCCGCTGCATCCACGCATCGAACGCATACTGCAGAAAGAGATTCGCCAAGAGCGGGCTTGCAACACCACCTTGCGGGGTGCCTTTCGTCCGTTCAAGGAGGATACCATCCGGACGTTCGATCGGGGCACGCAGCCACCGGCCAACGTACAGACAGATCCAGGCAAGATCAGTGTGGTACGCAACAGCCTTTTCGATCAGGTCATGCGGGATGGAATCAAAAAAGGGTTTGATGTCCAGATCTATAACCCAGTCGAATGCCCAGCATCGTTTCCGCGCTACACTAACCGCATCCAACGCAGATCGGCCGGGACGGTAGCCATAAGAGTCGGGGTGGAAGATTGGTTCCACCTTCGGCTCCAGCACCATCTTTGCGACTGTCTGCGCCACGCGGTCGGCGATCGTCGGAATGCCGAGCGGCCTCGTGCCACCTCCGTCCTTCTCTATCTCGACAAGCCGCACAGGCGGAGGAAAGTACGAGCCGGACGACATTCGATTCCAGATCTTGTAAAGGTTGCCCTTCAGGTCCTTCTCGAACACCGCCAGCGACACACGATCCACGCCTGCAGCACCCCGGTTCGCCTTTACCCGTTGATAGGCTTCCCACACGAGTTGCTTCGGAATGCCATAAGGCTTTGCTTCAGGCATCGGCTCCTCCCATTGCTGGTTGGCCGTCACCCTCCGCTGGAGAGTCGGGTCCCTTTGCTCTGCCCGCATTACCAGGCTTCATCGCTCGTACTGACCCGTCCGTCCCTGGGCCTCGCATCGGTACTCGGCTCCTCATGGTTCTAGCCACTTGGAGGTCTCCCTTGGCATCAAGGCACAGGTTCCCACGTTCCACACAAGAGCCTCGCGCTGGTCTCACGCCGTCTTCATGCCGGTCGCCACTCGGATAGTAGGCAGGCATCCTCCGAGCTTCATCCCAGGCCAACAACTGGAGCCTGGTTTCGACGACATCCCTATGCTTTCGACACGTCATCAACGGTTCACTCGCGTTCGTCTTACCAGCAGACACCTGACGGATTTACTCCGCCTTTTCCGCAACGCTCACCACCCCAGCCATTGTGCCGGAGCAGCTTGCGGTGGTTTGAACCCTGATCCTGCAATCCGGGTCCGAGGGGCCCACCCTCATCTCTTGTGCAGCAAGGCTGCATCGAGTCGGCTCTTACTCTACATGATAGCCTCCTCTTCGCGCCGTCGTGGCGCACAGTCATCAGCAAAACGCACCAGATATGCCTCGCCTCGACATAGTGGTTTGAATTTCTTCGCAAACCAAAGATCGAGCGTAAAGTGCAAGTACACATTACTGAGCACAGGCGATATCGGTCCCCCTTGCGGGGTCCCTTCCCTGGCTGGAAGGAAGATCCCGTCCTGCAGTGCCCCGGCCTTCAGCCATTTTGATATCAGCTGAAGGATGATCGGGTCCGCAATCCGGTGAGCCACCATCCGGCGTAACCACTGATGATCAATGCGGGTGAAGTAGCTGCGGATATTGGCCTCGAGCACATGGCTGACCTTCTTTGTCACGATATGCCGGCGCAGAGCCTGCAAGGCATGATGAGGGTTTCGCCCTGGTCGAAAGCCGTAACTGCAATCAAGGAAATCGGCTTCGAACACAGCCTCGAGAATGCGCGCGACCGCCCGCTGCAGCAGCCGGTCGGCGACAGTGGGAATCCCCAATGGTCGCGTTCCGACCTTGCCCGGTCCTTTAGGTATCTCGACCCGCCGAACTGGCGGCGCGCGGTACGTGCCTTCTCTTAGCTGTGCACAGATCTCCTCGACCCGCTTCTCCATCTCGCTCGCAAACTGTTTGGTGCTTTGCCCGTCGACGCCACTTGCTGCGTCCCGGTTCATCATTCGCCAAGTTTCCTTGAGGAACGCCGGTGTCAGCAAGTGGCCCAACGAGGTGAATCGCACCTCTCGGTCCAGTTTGGCTTTCTTCGCTATCTGACCCAGTTTCGTTGACATCAGAATCCTGCCTCTGTGCGTGCGGGTAATGTTTCCCTGCGGTCAGTCTTCATCTGCTTCGCCGCTTCCCCCTTTACGCGGCTTTCCCGCGCTCCGAGTACTACCAGCGAATCCGACTTCCACTGCAGCGTCTGCCCTTCTCAGGAATGATCCATATCGTCCGGCATACTCGGCGCGCTTCCGCTGCGCACCGAGACCACAGTGGATCTCTCAGGTTCCTTGATACTTCCCTTCTCCGAACGTGCCGTGCGCTCTGACCCCGCCGCAGTCTCCAGCCACCTCGCCCTTGACGGTGGCCTACTTTTGCCTTCCCGCCACTACGACGCTGTCGGCCTGCGGATTCTTATCTTTACGAGGCTGAACCGCTTCACTTGCGTTACGGCCCGCGCGTCGCTCTGCCTACGCTTAGCTCATGTCGTTACCTCCATAAGCCCAAGCTCGATTCCCCGTGGGGTGGCTCTCCCCCTTGCCGGGGCGGGAATTTCACCCGCTGCAAGCATCAGGCTTGGCCTGACGCACCGTAATGAAGGTAGAGGTTGCTCAAAAGTACACTGATCGATCCGCCTTGTGGCGTTCCTTGTTCGCTCGCGTGCACCGCTCCGTCTTCCAAGACGCCCGCTTTCAACCAGCGCCGGATCAAGCTGATCATGCGTGGATCACCGACTCGATGTTCGACAAACTGGAGGACCCGATCATGATCGAGACTCTCCAAAGAAGTTCTTCAAATCCGCCTCCAACACCCAGCTGATCATGCCGCCGGCGATGACCTCATTGAGGGTCGCCAACGCATGATGGGCGCTGAGCTTTGGCCTGCCGCCGAACGAGCAGGGCAAAAAGTCCTGCTCGTAGATGGCAGACAACACCTCAGCCGTGCTGCGCTGGAGCGCCCGGTCGGCGACAGTTGGAACCCCGAGGGGGCGCTTCTCCGTCTTACCGGGCTTGGGGATATAGACACGCCGAATGTTCGGCGCCCGATATCCCTGGCGGTGGATGGATTGGAGCATCGGCTCGATCCATCCGTCGAAGCTCTCCCTCGCCGCCTCCACCGTCTGTCCGTCCACCCCGGCGGCGGAGCGCTTCGGAATCTCTGATAGATTCTCCAGCACTCGGTCGCGCGTGATGTGATGGGCCAGCGAAGTGAAGCGAAGATTTGGCTCGCGCCGAGCTTTCACTGCCATTTGTTCAAGTTTCGTTTCCATGGTCAGCTGATCTTCTCTTAGAATAGAAGGCCGTAACTCCCGTTGAATGGAGCCCATGTCGCCCAAGAACAATTCAACTACCGCTGACCGCTTCCCCATGTGGCCGGCTCTCCCGTCCTCAGAGTACTATCGGTCAGTCTGACTTCCACCCGGTCGTCAGACCCTTCTCACCTCAGCGGCTTGGCAGGTCTTACAAGCTTGCGCTTGAACCGGATGGATCTCCCTTGTTCGCGCTGCTTCCTTTGATTGCATGCTGGCGGTACGAACCCCGGGAGCACCTCTGACCGCTCGCGTTGTCGCGGCCAGCGGTTCCGCCTTCCCCTTTGAGAGACAGGGTCGGCTACTCCGATCACGTTCGATTTCGGGGCTATTTTCCCGTTCACTTCATTCCGGCCTACAACCTCCCTGTCTACGCTTCGCAGCGGCCGTTACCGGACGCCACGCAAGACTCGGTTCGCGGCTGCTCGCTAGGCTTTGCCGCGGCCGTCATCTCAGACGGCAGACTTCAACGCGCTTGCAAGGCGCAACTCCCACACCACCGGGCATACGGGTCCGTACCACGGCGGTTCGATCGGGTTAAGCCGGCACAGGCATGAAGATTCGGGGGAGACCAAGAGAGTCGAACGCATGATTTCGTAGGGCGTGTTGAACCGCCGGGTGTCCGGACATGCGCCAGAGTCCCGTCGGTGAACCGGCAGCGACCGATGCGGCGAACTTCGCGATGCCGAGGCGGCGAAGCTCCGTGAATCGGTTATGCCCGTTCCGCCATTTCCGCCAGAGATACAACCGCAGTCTCCGGCGGATCCAGGCTTCCAAGTTCGTTAGCACGCGCGGGGGCTGACAGAAGCCGAAGTACCCGCGCCATCCGATGATGGTATGGCGTGAGGTCTGCGATCATCTGCTGCAAACTGATCCCTCGCGTCCGGCATGTGATTTCCCGGATTCGGTCTTTGAACTTGTCGAGGGCTTTCGGCGCAATGCGTCGCTCGCTCCCGTCATTCGCAATGCTGACTCCGAGAAACTTACGTTCCTCGGGTCGCGCCACCGCGCTTTTGGCCTCGTTGACTTTCAAGCGGAGCTTGTCGGTCAGGAACCGGCTTATCGAGGCCCTCACCCTTTCGCCGGCGTGATGGCTGCGAACATAGATGTTGCAGTCATCCGCGTAACGGCAGAACCGGTGACCACGTCGAGCCAATTCCTTGTCGAGATCGTCGAGCACGATATTGCTGAGGAAGGGCGAGAGCGGACCGCCTTGCGGGGTCCCTTCGTCCACCGGTCGGACCAAACCATCTTCCAATACCCCGGCATTCAGGAATGCCCGGATAAGCTTGAGCACGCGTTTATCGGGTATCCGTGCGGCGACGCGCGACATCAGGATGTCGTGGTTAACTCGGTCGAAAAATCTTTCCAAATCGAGATCAACCACTACGTTGTAGCCATCGGCGACGTAACGCTGTGCCTGGGCTACAGCCTGGTGGGCGGACCGCCCCGGCCGAAATCCGAAACTGTGCTCCGAAAATGTCGGATCCCATCGCTCTTGGAGAACTTGCAGCACGGCTTGTTGAATCAGGCGGTCGACGACACAGGGGACGCCGAGTTTCCTGACCCCGCCATCCGGCTTCGGGATTTCGACCCCGCTTAACCGGCTGCGGCCGATAGTTCTCGTCGAGCAGCTGAGACCGAATGTTTGGCCAGTGCTGACGCAGGAACGCCTTCGCGTCGTCGATGGTCATCCCATCAACGCCGGGGCTTCCCTTGTTCCTTTTAACACGCTTCCATGCTCTTTCGAGGTTCTCTCGGTCGCACACCTCCTCCATCAGTCGTTCTGTGAAAGCCGAGTTTTCGGTAGCTGATTTCGCCATGAATGGTTCGGTCTCCCGCCGGGGCTTCACCCCGGTCCTTCGGTTCCAAGGCCAGCACTTGCTGGTTGTTCTGCCGCTTTCTATTCACGAGATACCAGTCCTACTTGCTCTCTCAATCGTTCGGGCCTTCAGCCATCGTTTCCGGCTCCGCCTATCTGTTTTCTCCACCTTTCGGCCTTGGAGTGCCTCAATAGCTTTGCCGACAGCCCGACCTAATACGCCCTCAGCTGACTTCTGCCCGGCGGTCAGACGGCCTCGCGGTCGTCTCAGTGGCCCGAGGGCGACACCGGGCAGATCTCCCGGGGTAAGCTCAATCGCCTTCGGTGCACAACCGCCGGATCTACGCTTCGCATCCTTGATGGATCTGGACTTCGCGATGTGTCGCCCGCTCGTCCGACGCTTGCACTTCATATCCGGTTTTTGTTCATCCGCTCGCACCTTTGATCCACGCTTCCTTCAGACCCCGCCTCGCGACGGCAGCCCTTGCGTTTCACTAACCCTTCACCTCCATCAGGTTGGGTGGAAGACTTTCACTTCCGAGCTATTGAGCATGCCCGGCACACAACGAACCCGCTCCGCGGGAGGGCGTGGCGAGGCCGTTTAACTGAGAGGCATTTGTTTGAGAGGATTGGACCGCAAGTCCGTTCCTCTTAATACAGGAGTGCCTCATGGCCACGATGAGTTCGAGCCCGCTGCGCCGCCGCATGATCGAGGATATGACGCTGCGCAACTTATCACCGTCGACGCATCAATCCTACGCCTATGCGGTTGCGAACTTTAGCCGACATTTCGGCCGATCACCTGACAAGCTCGGCCTTGAGCAGGTGCGCGCGTACCAACTGCACCTGATCGGGTTGAAGCGGTCGTGGACCCACATCAACCAAGCGACGTGCGCGTTGCGCTTTTTCTATGCGGTGACGCTCGGGCGCAAGGAGGCGATTGAGAACATTATTTCGGCCCGCGAGCCGATCAAGCAACCGCTGGTGCTGAGCGCCGAGGAAGTCGTCCGTTTCCTGGAGGCTGTACCGGCCCTGCGCGACCGCGTCGCGCTGGTGACGGCCTACGCTGCCGGGCTACGGGTCGGCGAGGTCAGCCGCCTGAAGCCCAGCGCGATCGACAGCAAGCGCATGCTGATCCTGATCACCGCCGGCAAGGGCGGCAAGGATCGTTACCTGATGCTGTCACCGCGACTGCTCAGCATCCTGCGATCCTACTGGTGTCTAGCCAAACCGCGCCATTGGCTGTTTCCGGGGCGCAATCCGGACGATCCGGTGAGCGTCGCCACGCTGCAGGAGGCTTGCCGCAAAGCTCGGCAACATGCCGGCCTCGATAAGCGGGTGACGGCACATGTTCTGCGGCACAGCTTTGCTACTCACCTTTACGAGCGCGGTACTGATATCCGGCTCATCCAAGTCCTTCTTGGGCATGCGCGACTGTCGTCGACGGAGCGCTACACGCAAGTCGCAACCAATCTGATCGCACGGGCCAGAAGCCCGCTCGACGATCTCGACGCGCGATTGAGATCTCGGCCCGAGTAGGTGCCCGGCGCACGTCCGGCGTTCGTGGTGGTGGACATCTTCCGCCAGCACGGCGACGCGTTCCGCGTCGCCCACGCCGGGCACCTGAGCCGATCCCAGCTGCGCGTGATGGGGGCCATCGAAGCGTGCCGGACTGCCGCGCTCGGTGGTCACGTCGAGTGCTGTGTCGACTGCCGGCACCAGCGGATCTCCTACAATAGTTGCCGCGACCGTCATTGCCCGAAGTGCCAGAGTACGGCAGCCCGCGAGTGGCTCAGCGCCCGCGCTGCCGACCTGTTGCCGGTCGAGTACTTCCATGTGGTGTTCACGCTGCCGGCGCCGGTGGCGGCGATCGCCTATCACAACAAGGCGACCGTCTACGCGATGCTGTTCGAGACAGCGGCTGCGACTTTGAAGACGATCGCGGCCGACGAGCGGCACCTCGGCGCTGAGATCGGTGCGATCATGGTGCTGCACACCTGGGGCCAGACGCTGACCCATCACCCGCACGTCCACTGCATCGTGCCGGGCGGCGGGCTGTCGGCGCACGGCGATCGCTGGATCGCCTGTCGACCGGGCTTCTTTCTGCCGGTGCGCGTGCTGTCGCGTCTCTATCGCCGGCTGTTCCTGGAGAAGCTGAGGGCTGCTTATCGTGCCGATAAGCTGCGTTTCTTCGGCAACCTGAAGCACCTCAGCGATCATTCAGCGTTCGATGCAGTCCTTACGTCGCTGCGCCGCGTCGACTGGCTGGTCTACGCCAAGCGACCTTTCGCCGGCCCCGAGCAGGTTCTCGCCTACTTGGCTCGCTACACGCACCGCGTTGCCATCTCCAATCACCGGCTTCTCGCAGTCGATAATGACGGCGCCACATTCTCTTGGCGCGACTATCGCGACGGAGCGCGGATGAAGTCGATGACGATCACAGCCGACGAGTTCATACGCCGGTTCTTGTTGCACGTCCTGCCCGATGGTTTCCAGCGCATCCGCCACTATGGATTTCTTGCTAACGGTCATCGCCGTGCCAAGCTCATGCTGATCCGTCGCTTACTTGCGGCAACGCCGCCTTCGATTGCCGATGAGGCGCCCGAGCAGCAGCCTGCCTGCGCCGTCGCAGACACATCCAAACGACCACCATGCCCCTGTTGCGGAAGCCGTATGGTCGTTATCGAGATCCTTCCCGGACCTCGTCGGGGTAATCGGACGCCGGACACCTCATGAGCCCAATCGCGCACGATAGTTCTCGCCGATGTCACTGCTACCGCCGTCTGTGGCCGACAGCGGGTCGGTGCTCGCCCAGCCATGCTCCAATCGCCGTTGCAAGCACGATTCCGCTGTTATTGCACACCGAGCCCGCCGCGACGGCCGGGCTGCACGCCAATCTGTCCATTTACCAATCCCAACTGATCGCGGATCGCAGCACGGCTGCGGCGTCCTCAATCCCCATAACCGCTTGAGCTCCCGGCCCGCGGCTTCGTTCAACCCGGCTTGAGCTGCGTCGCGCTCGTGCCTGTGTCGCGCATCCTCAAGCGCGACCCAGCTCAACCCTAAAGATTCCGGGGGATCGCGACCAGCCTGTGGATGGGTGTGACGGGCACCGTTGGGTGATCTGCGAATCAGCATGGCCTTCGCTCCTTTCCACGAGGAGCGGGGGCAAATGCCAGGACCGAGATTACCCATGCGCAAAATCCGCGACGTGCTGCGGCTGTCCGCCGCCGGCATGTCCAAACGCAAGATCGCCGCCAGCCTGGGGGTGAGCGCGACGGCCGCCGGGGAGTGCATCCGGCGGGCACGGCGCGCTGGCCTCACCTGGCCAGGCCTGACGGACGAGGCGCTGGAGACCCGGCTCTACCGACCTCCAACAGTCGAGGAACGGACTTGCGGTCCAATCCTCTCAAACAAATGCCTCTCAGTTAAACGGCCTCGCCACGCCCTCCCGCGGAGCGGGTTCGTTCAATGCATGGCCGGCTTCGTCGGAATCCGCAGGCGATCCAGCTGGCGATCCCTGCTTTGGCCTCGCGGCCGTCAGCATAGCCCTTGAGATAGATGTCCTTATGCTTGAGCGACCGCCACAGCCGCTCGATGAAGACGTTGTCCATCCAACGACCGCGACCATCCATGGAGATCTTGATCTTTGCGGCCGCCAGCGCGTCGGTGAAGACCGCGCTGGTGAATTGGCTGCCCTGGTCGGTGTTGAAAATCCCCGGCGCGCCGTACTTCGCCAGCGCCTCGTCCAGAGCCGCCACGCAGAACGAGACGTCCATCGTGTTCGACAACCGCCACGCCAGAACCGCACGGCTCGCCCAGTCGATGATGGCGACGAGATAAAGAAAGCCGCGGCCGATGGGCAGATACGTGATGTCGGCCGCCCACACCTGGTTTGGCCGGTCGATCGTCATGTTGCGCAGCAGATAGGGATAGATCTTGTGGCCCGGCGCCGGCATCGTCGTGTTCGGCCTTGGCCCCAACACCGCGATGCCCATCTTGCGCATCAACCGCCGCACGCGCTTGCGATTGACCTGAAGCCCCTCAGCCTTCAGCATCGCGGTCATTCGCCGCGAGCCCAGGAACGGCCAGGCGGTAAACAGCTCGTCGAGGCGCCGCATCAGGGCAAGGTCGTTGTCGTTGGCCGGCCGTGGCGGCCGGTAGACCCCAGAGCGCGCGATACCAAGCAACATGCATTGCCGGCGGATCGACAGCGCTATGTCGGCGCGATCGAGCATTCCTCGACGGTCCGGCGTGCTCATCTTCCGGACCTCCGCACTAAAAAATCGCGCTCGACTATCAGTTGTCCAATCTTGGCGTGCAGCTTCTCGATCTCGCGTTCGCGAGCGTCCTCGCTCTCCCCGCCCGACACCCGCGTCAAAGGCCCGGGCCGCCTGGTCCAGCAGTTGCTTCTTCCAGGCATAGATCTGGTTCGGGTGAACCTCGTAGCGCTGGGCCAGATCGGCCACCGTCGCCTGCTCCCGCACGGCTTCCAGCGCGATCTTTGCCTTCAGTGCCGCGTCGATCTTGCGTCTCGTCTTCGTCGTCATCATGCGCTCCGTCTATCAAACGGAGCAGCCCCTTCCAACTAAGCACGTGGTCCCAAAATCGGGGTCCATTTCACATCTCTGCTTGGAATTCGGTACCCAACATCAGAGGTTTGTGAGTCAGGTGCTATGAAAATCTGCGAGCAACCAGAGTCGGTTATCATTTGTCCCCACCGTCTCAATCTCTGATTCCAGGTACTAGGTCCAGATGGCATGGAGGATGACAGCCATTTTGCGAGCGACGGAAACCTTCCGCTTTTTGGCGCCGATGCGTTTGGCCAGCTTGCGGCCCCAGCGCTTGAGCGCACAACTTCGCCTGACAACGGTCAGCAGGACGTTCGCGGCCTCGAACAAATGAGTTCGCATCTGGTGGTTGCTGCACTTGGAGATGCGGCCAGTGCGATCCATCTCACCAGATTGATAACGTCTTGGTGTCAGGCCTAGATAGGCGCCCACGTCGGCGGAATGTTTGAAGAGTGGGGTCGTCGATGGTAACGACGAAGGACAGGACAGTTAGGGGACCGATACCGGGAACAGTCATCATCGC
>NZ_JBNDLA010000044.1:0-25200 GCF_050435825.1 Bradyrhizobium sp. I1.14.4
GCTCATCGTCGCTCCTGATTCGCAGGCACCAGCGTGCCCGCTGTCAGGCAGAAACTCCACTTACCGACCTGTTCAAATTTGCGGAGCCGGCTCTCTTCACGCTTCGTTCGCGAGGCCGGTAGGACTTCATACATCAAGCAGGCAGACGACGGCGACGAGCTCGGATCATCACTGTGGAAATGTGTCCGATGGACCGAAACAGCGGCTTGTTGCTCGCCGGTGGGTCGTGTTGTTTCAATCCTTGTCGCGTTCGAGGAAGCGCAAGCGCGTCGCCGCGCCAAATATAAATTACCATTTCACTGACCGACTCGTCAGAGCGCTCGATAGTGACGTTGCAGAGATTACTCTGCCAAAGGTTATCTGCATGAGAATGGCCCAAACACCGGCAACCGGCCCAGCGCATAAACGCATGGCACGACGTTGCTTCTCTGCGGCAACCGGCGCCTGTCGCTAACCCATCTTAAAACCAATTCCGATCGCATCTTTAGACAGGAGCGCTGGCAAGTCGGCGAATGAACCATCATGTCCAACGCCTACATCATCGAAGTCGAAAGCCGTACTGCGGGCATCGTCGCGACAGACGAGCATGGCTACCGCTTCTTGTCCTCAGATCGGATCTTTAACAGTCTCGAAGGTCGCGAGTTTCGCTCTCCGCGCGCTGCCGAGCGTGCGGCGCAGGCGCTATTCCTAGAGCGGCATCATCTGGTCAGCGGACAATCGTTCGCCGCCTTCTGATTGATCGCCCGAACGAAAAAGCCGGTTGGCGGCCGGTAGGGCACTCACACAGGTGAGCGGCTAAGCAGGGGCAAAATGTTCAACCGCGCCGTTTATCCGTTAAGGGTTAGCGAGCCGGTGCTGTTCGGCACAATCTGTGCGGGTCTCGCGGATTGACAATCCGACCACAAAAGGAAAAGGCTCCCGTTAGGGAGCCCTTTCGGACAGAAATAGCTGTTTAGACTCAGGTCGTGGCTTTTGACAGCGAATGTCCCCGAAGCGACAACACTCCCGGAGTGCTGAGGGCTGCGTGTATCGCAAACTCCCTTGGCGGTGTCAAGTTCCATTTTCGAGAGCGTTGAAAGACTAAATGCCTGATACCTCGTATGAATTTTTGGTTAAGTTCTTCGAGAACTATTTGCCGTTCACTCCGACCCCGGGACAAATTGCTGTTTTTCAGAATGATCTCTCCTTGGTCAGTCCCTACCTTATGGAAGCGGCTCTGGTCGAGCTGAAGAATGGATCCGCAGGAAAACGACCAGGCATCGCTGGGGAATGGCGGCCAGCTCTTTTCCAGGTTTACAACCGCAAGGTGGCAGAACACGCCCAATTGTTCGGGCTGTTCCATTCGTTCGAAACCGCTTTTCGGTCCACCGTGGCCGTCACACTGGAGCGGCATTACGATCACCAGCGGTGGTGGCGGAAGATTTATGATGAGTTGCGAAATGGCAGCAAAGCTCGATCCGTAAAGAAAATCGGAAATGTGCCAATATCATCCGACGCTGCACACTCACTCGGCGAGATCATCTACGCCATCGACGGAGACCGATTTCAGCGAAATCTCGTTGGTGGATTTGTGAATGGTTTCCAGTTTGTCGAGACCTGCGATCTTAGTCACATAGCGCGTCTGATTGAAGATCACTGGTCCATCTTTTCTTCGCGATTCGTGCGCGGTCCAAACCGCCTCTCGCTCGATCACTTCAAGCGGAAATTCAAAACGGTTCGTGATGCTCGAAATGACGTGTATCACCACAGGTCTATCGCACGGATGACCGATGTCGTCTTCAACGCAGAAGATCTACTTGATTACCTGGACTTCTCTCTGAATTTCGTGTGCACAAAAATCGGTGAAGCTACGCCCGCAAATTTGAGGTTCGCCGTAGCCGTTGAAGTTCGTCACCGAACTTGGTGAATGTCCACTATCGGGATTGCGTCTCCTTCGCCGTGAAGGCCACTGATCATCTGCTCGAAAGATCGCTGCTTCATGTTCGTCGCTGGCCGCCTTTGTCGCGATAGGCGGCAAGGCCGCCGAACGCACGGATGTCGCGTATTCCGCCCTTAAATGCGCTTTGAGGGGAAAGCCTTCCTCTACGCCCGAGCCCGGGGGGTCTCGGCCGACCCCTTCTGCGGGGAGAACCCCGCAACGCCCCCGTTAGAGTGAGAGGGCGGACTGGCGCAACCGGGCGATCTCCGAAGCCTGGTCCGGCGGCATCGGCGTCGCCTGCGTGGTGGGGCGCCACGCCGCCGATCGTTACGTCCTCGTCAAGTCGTTCGGCGATGGGCGCGTGCTACGAGCGGCACCGTCCATCAGCCAAGGAGCCGGGCGGCGGCTACACGCTAACATGCCCGGGGCTTCCTAGTGCCGCACGAATCAGCGTAGCTAAACTCCCGACGGAGTTTGCCCTGTCCGAGGATCATGATCTTATGTCAACGGAGGATGGCGGCATAGCTGAAGTGGCCGGGGTGGATGCACTGCCACAAACGATAAAGAGATGCCTCTCGAGTCAAAGAGGGGAAAGCCCCTTTCATCAGGACTTTGGCACGCGCTTCGCCGAATATTTTCGCCTGCTCGCAGGTTCGCCCTGGTTCAAGCAAATTCTGAAATTGGAAGTCATCCGCCAGGCCGCAATCCCCTACATTGATCCTCTAGATAATCCCCAATACGCGCCGTTCATGTGCGTCGAGCGAATTTACGGAATCGAACTGCTCGCTGATGCCGCTTCTAAGAACTGGCTGCTTATTCGGCTTGACCTCGAAGTGAGAGTCCTTGGGCGATGGCAACGCGAACTGTCCATTTGTGTAGCCGAGGAAGAGGTGAAATGGCCGTCTTGGGGTGAATTGATGGCTGGCCCTCTAGATCTGATACAGTCCCGAGAAGTGGAAGCGCTTCAGCGGTGATCAGTGTCCCGTTCTTTGCTCCTGACGTGCTGCGCATCGAAGGAATATGACGACCGGCGATTGCGAAGCGCCGCAACGATCGCCCACATTGGAAGGAACAATTCTGAATGGCGGAAGCAGGCGGACCGGCCAATCAGGCCGGAATTTTCTTCCAGAACACGATAGCGGCCTTATATCTCGGCCGGATGGTGGACCTTCGGCCCCGTGCAAGACGGGATCGAGTCTTGCATGTGCGCGTGGAAGCACCTGAAGCCGTCGACGACATTGTGGTGCTACTTGGAGATGGATCGCGACGCTACATCCAGGCGAAGCGTTCGATCGACGTTTCATCCGACGCCTGGGACCGCGTATGGCAGCAGTTCTGGGAGCAACTGGCTCGGCCTGCGACGGCACTTGAGGATCGCCTGCTTTTGGCTTTTGGAGAGCCGTCAAAAATAGCTGCGGACCTGGAAGAATGCTGCCGCCGAACAACCGACGCCGTAGACCACGAAGAATACATTACGAAGCGGCTCAACGAAGGGCAACGCGCGCTGTTCTCCAAGATCGAAACCGCACTCGCGGATTACGCCGTCACCGCCGACGACATTCGCGCGTTGCTTTCGCGCGTCGATGTGGAAGTCTATTCTCACGCCTTGATAGAGCGTGATCATGCAGCGTTATGGATGCCGGATTCAAACCGGGATCCCTCGTCGTTGCTCGCTCTACTCCGCGACATGGTCGGCGGGGCGTCAATCGTACGGGGAACCTTCGAGGCTGCAAGGCTCCTGGAGCGGTTAAGGAGCGGGGGAGTGGTGATCGGCGAGCCCAAAGGATGGGGTGCCGATAGCTACCGCGCCGTCTTGACAGGCAAGGCCGTGATTGAGGTTCCCGGTACCGGCGTCGTCAAGCCAATCGACGAAACGTTCATCTGGCCCCGCGCCCATCGGTACGATCGTTCACATCGCGCAGACTTCGATGATGAGGTACCGAATCCCTGGTATGGCATCCGGCCGGACTCTGTGGACTTGTCGAATTTTCCGTCGGCCGGGTTCGACCGCGTAGTGGTCGTATCGGGCCCTGGATTCGGCAAGAGCACCTTGAGCCTGTCGTTGGCCAAATCCGCGGCAGCGCGCGGACTACTTCCCGCGATCATCTCCATTCATGAACTGTCAAAGCAAGAAGGCGGCGTCGGCCGTTTTCTTCAGGATCAGCTCAATGCGGAGTTCGAAGTCTCCGTTGATTGGACCAGGGCCGCGGAAACGGGGCTACTGGTGCTCTTCTTCGACGGGCTAGACGAAGTCTCGATCGACCGTCGCGCCGTCATGCTCGAGCGTGTCAAGACTTTCTCCCTACGCTATCCGGCCGTGCCGTGGCTTCTGACTGTTCGCGACGCCGCGGCGCTGGCGGCGCCGACGGACGCATTGCTTGTTGAATTGGACGCGTTGGATACCAACGATATCGGCAGGTATATTTCCTTCTATCGCCCGAACGAAGCCAGTTTTAGAGAACGATTGCAGCAAGCCTTCACGGCTCGTCCCGATCTGGAGCGGCTGACCCGCATCCCGCTTTTTCTCGCCATCCTGCTCTGTTCGGGTCTTGAAGTGAGCGAACTTCCGTCGAAGCGGACCGAGTTGCTCGAGGTTTATCTTGGCCTGCTGTTCCGTCCGGAGCAGTTCAAGGGAGCGGTTAATGCCGGGGTCGACCCGGCCGCGCTACGGCCTATCGCAGAGTTGATCGCTTACGATTCTTTAGAGCGCGAAGAGATCGGCGTGGACGCGCGGCGTTTGGAGGCCTCGGTTCGAAACGCTCTCGGAGCAGGTCAGTCCGTGCAGCCCGCGCTAGACAGGCTGATCACATGCGGCTTGCTCCGCCCGAGTGGACCCGCTCGTTTCGTGTTTCCATTCCCTGTGGTCCAGGAATACCTCGCTGCGTGTTACATACTGGATTTTCGCATGGAAGGAATCTCCGGGCGACTGTCCTCGGCATCGAAGAGGCCGTGGGCACAGACGTTGCAGTTCGTGCTCGAACGGCATCCGCATCCGATTCCGCTGGTCACAAACTTCCTGGCGCAGGAAGACGACGCATTCGGTACCGGGATGCGCCTCATGGCCCGCTGTGCCGCGAATGGTATGAGCGTGACGCCGTCGCAGAAAACTGAACTCACGCGACGATTGTGTCGACTATGGCCTTCAGCCGCTTGGCGGCTGCGTGATCGAATCGGAGCGCTGATTGCTGCCGCCTTCTGTGATCCAATGATTCCTGAATTGCGCGCGTTGTTGTCCAACCGTTGGCTCCTGCACCATGGGGCCGGGACCATCGTCGCACAGATCAAAACCCCGGATCTGACCCGTTCGATCCTCGCGGATTTTCTTGCCGGAGATATCGATCATCTGCTCAATCTTGCCGAGATGCAGCCTGCAGTGAACGCACTTGGTAATGAAGCTCTCGACATGTATGTCACTCGTGCCCGTCGCGACGGTGCGTCCGAAAAGGACCTAGAGGCTATATCTTCGCTCATCGGCCATTTAGATCCGACACAGCTATCAGGCGAATGTCTGCTGGCGGTCGCGCTTGATGAGCGCTTGCCGATCTACATGCGTCTGCAAGCTTTCGGCCTTCGTTCCACGCCGGTGGACCCTCGAGCGATGCCGCTCGTCAAGACCGCGCTGGGAATGCCGGGATATCACACGCGCTCCGCCGCCATCGAAGTCATCATGAAGCTGAAGGATCCGGTCCCGTCTCTGAGGGACGCCTTGATGCGGTCCGACCTGGAGATGAAGGAGAAGCTTGACCTTTTGGACTATCTGCCGCGTAGACATCTCTCGGCACAAAAGGCCGAAATCTGTCGAACTCTCGCTCAAGAAGACGGCATTCCTGGCGAATTACGCCGGCGACTATCGATCTTTGCAGCACGATATGGCGACGCGGATTCGATGTGCGCCTTGGTCGCGGCAGCGGATCGGCTGCCGATCAAGGATCTCCGCGCGACGATTGCGATCTTCGGTCATCATCGGTCCCGATCGCTGGTCGAGACCTTGATACGACGCCTCAAGGAACGCACTTTCTCTCCATCAGATAGGGCGCGATTGACCAGCAGCATCGTACTTGGAATGACAGCGCTTTTTCAAATGGACGTGTTCGAGGGAGGGGTCATCGATGCTGCGCCGCTGCACCCGGGCGCTGACCTCTTCCAGCCGCTGTTGGAGGAGTGGGCGGTCATGGAAGACTATGACCCGATCGACGGGCTAAACTTGGCCGGGGGATTTGCGCGATTCGGATCCGACGCCGCCTTGTCGGCGATCGAACGGAGATTGAAGCAGGTGCTTGGTTCGAGCGATATCGATCTTTTAGATTCTGACACGGCAACACATGTTGGGCATGCACTGACGACGTTGCGTGAAAGACAGCGTCTTCTGCCACTTCCATTTCTCGAGAGAGTGGTCGCCCGATGTTCTTACAACGGAGCATCCGGAGCCGTCTCTATGATCGCCGCGCACGGCACGCAAACTGCGCTCGATGTATTGCTGGAAATCCACACGGGCGCTACCGCCTCGCTCAAGGGAGCGGTTATGGATTCGTTAGAAACGCTGGCGGGCCGGTTGGGCGTACGAATTCGGCTGACCGGCAACGGCAGACTTGAAGCAGCAACCATTTGAAGTGGCGAGAAATCGAAGATACTACTAGGAAGTGCGATAGACCTCCCGTCGTTCGTGGCGTCACAAAGCAGTACGTTCTATCCTTGATTGGAAGGCCCGCTTTATGGTCCATTGTCCTTGGTCCTAGGACAATGGACGGAAGCGAATTTATAGGAAAAGTCAAGACCTTGTTATATTGCTGAAGCTCGTGAGCCTTGAGCCGGCCAAAAAAGAGGGCGATGCGCATCCTGGGGAGGCTGCGCATGACGATGACCCGCACTCAGTACGCAGCCTGGAATCAGCCCTTGGTATCAGCAAGACAGAGGTCGATGCCTCGATCAACCGGAGCGTTTCGTCGGGCCTTGCGGTCAAAGATCGGGAATCCGGCCAGGCAAAGCCCAACCGCCGCAATCTCTATAATTTCGTAGTGCACGGATTGAAGTTCGTTTTCCCGGCTAAACCGAGTGCGATGACCCGGGGCATCCCCACCGCCTTTGCGGCCGCCCCGCTTAAAAATCTTCTGATCAGCGCAGGAGAGTACATTTACGTCTGGCCGTACGCCAAAGGCAAAGACATGGGGCAGGCGGTAGACCCGCTGTTCAAAAGCGTACCACAGGCCGTTCAAAAAGACGATCGTCTGTATGAGTATCTGGCCCTTATCGACGGTGTCCGGCTTGGAAATCAAAGGGAGGCTGGGCTCGCGGCCGAGCGTCTATCGGAAAGGCTTCTCAGAAAATGACCACCGTTAAAGGCCAATTGCTTCAAATGTTGCAAACGGTCGCGCAGTCTCTCGAGATGAACTGCGCGCGCGGCTGGTGTTTGTTGGCGGTTCTACAACAGCCCTTTTCATGACGGACGAGATCGTGCTCGAAGGCGTTCGGACAACCGATGACGTGGATCTCATCGTTGATCTCGTTGGACATGCGCAATAGGCTCAACTGCAAGACCAGTTGCGTCAGAAGGGGTTCGTGGAATCTCCGGAAGACGAGGTCATTTGCCGCATGCGGCTCGGCGAACTCAAAGTCGATTTCATGCCGGATGATCAAAGCATTCTCGGCTTTAGCAATAGCTGGTACGCATCGAGACGGCGGTCACGTGTCCCCTGAGCGAGGCACTGAACATCAAGCGCCTCACGCCGGAACTGTTCGTGGCGACAAAGTTGAAACATATCTCGGCCGCGGCAACGATGATCTGCTAGCACTACTTTGGCAGATTTATTGGATTGATCGTCGCAACAGGATTCCCGAATCAGGTTTTCAATGATTCATGGGTGGTCGGCTTTTGGAGGGCCGGCCATGGTAGACATATCGTCGAACTGGGAAGAAGAGCTTGAACGTTGGCTTGAGCCGTTTCTGGATTGCCTGGGTCACAAGGCGCGGCGGCGGATGTGTCCGCTGTATGTCGCGGGACTGATTGGACCGGGTGACCGCAAGAGCGTCCAGCCAATGGCAGCGCGGCTGGCGCCGGGCGACTATGACCAATTGCATCATTTCATCGCTGATGGCGTCTGGGACGCGGCGCCGTTGGAAGCAGAATTGCTTGTTCAGGCCGATCGGCTCGTCGGCGGCAAAGATGCAGTGCTGGTCATCGACGATACATCGATGCCGAAGAAGGGCGATCGCTCGGTTGGTGTAGCTCCGCAATACGCATCAACTCTCGGTAAGACGGCGAATTGCCAAACGTTGGTGTCGCTCACGCTTGCGCGCGGTGAGGTGCCGGTAATGGTGGCGCTACGTCTCTTCATTCCCGAGAATTGGACGAGCGACCCGGTACGTCTGAAGCGCGCCGGCGTTCCAATCGAGCATCGCAGGGCACGGTCCAAGCCAGAGATCGCGCTGGCTGAGATCGATCGCGTGATCGCAGCCGGTGTTCGCTTTGGCTGTGTGCTGGCGGACGCGGGATACGGATCGAGCGCGCCGTTCCGTCATGCTCTGAGCGAACGCGGCCTCTTATGGGCAGTTGGTATGTCGCGACGCCAAAAAGTCTATCCGACAGATGTCACCATGATCTTTCCGACGGAGAAAGCCCGTAAGCCGCGCAAACACCATATCCCGGATATGTCGCCAGTTTCAGCCGAGACGATGCTGGTCGGCGTAAAGTGGCAGAAGATCAGCTGGCGCGGGGGTACAAAAGGCCCGCTGACATGCCTTTTCGCTGCACGGCGCGTTCGCATCGCGGATGGCCCAAAGCACCGTATGTTCGATAAAGGTGTCGAGCGTATGCCTGGCGAAGAAGTGTGGATCCTGGGCGAACGACGATCGAGCGGAGAGCAGAAGTACTACATCTCGAATCTGCCCGCTGACATTTCGCTTAAGACGCTGGCAGCTGCCGTGAAGGCGCGGTGGATCTGTGAACAGGCGCATCAGCAATTGAAGGAAGAGCTGGGGCTCGACCATTTTGAAGGCAGGTCGTGGGCCGGATTACACCGACATGCCTTGATGACGATGATCGCCTATGCCTTCCTTCAATCTCGCCGCCTCACCGCAGCGGGACGGAAAAAAAAGAGTCTTAGGCCCACCGCCACAACCGAGCATGCCGGCCATCAGACAAGCAATCCTCGACCTCTTCGTGCGGCCCCCACCACTACGATGCACGCACTGTGAGATGCTGCCCGCAGGCAGCCTTAAGCCAAATCTGCCAAAGTAGTGCTAGGCAGCCGTGACATCGAGGATATCCTTCTCGTCGTTGACGGGCGAGAGGAACTCGTGGCTGGAAATCCAAAACGCAGACGATGATGTTCGCTGCTACATTGCAGAGAAGTTCAAAGCGCCCTTAGGTCATGAGGAACTTGATCATTTTCTCGAAGGCAATATCAAGGGACCTGAAGGCCGGGTCGATATTGTACGAGAGCGCTTTGTCGCCATAAGCCAGAGCGATGCTGGCGAGCGAGAGGGGAATGGAGATCAACTGGCGCAGTGAGCAAGGAAAGAGGACGCGCGATAACCGGGATTGCGGGGGAGTCGGAGTGCGCGCCGATGCCGTGTTATGTCTCCTTCTCGACGGTTCAACCTCTGGCCAACAAGCGATGACCTTGCCCGCCAGATTATCCGCGATGTCGTAGACTGGTATGTCGCCACAGACGAAGCCGCAACGCCAGAAAGCCTCAGCGCGCAATTGCGTCGCACTCATCGCAGTTTATCTCTGCGATTTCCACGGGACAGCGCGAGCTACGTGCTCGCCCTTATAGCGAACGCAGGGGCGGCGCTCGTTCTGCACGCTGGCGATTGCCTGTTAGGAAGCCGCGAGCAAAGCGGCGGGGTCCATTGGTTCACCAAGCCGCATACGCTGCCCAATCCGATAGGTGAAGTTCCGTTTGACGAGATTGCCAGGAGTCCTGCCAGGAACCGGCTGACACGAGGCTTCCGAGCGAGGGAGTTCATGCTGAGGTAAACAAAATCACAGCAGAGCCGGGCAAATCATTTCTCCAGCTTGAGTTTGTCCTGGTATACACCAATCCGCTTCTTCGCTCGCTCAATGACGTCACCGAAGTGGAGCAGTTCAAAATAGGTCTCACCCAACGCTGCGGAGTGCGAGGGTCCAAAACGGCGCTCGATTGAAGCCATCCCAGGCCGACTGAAAACGGAGTCCAAGTTCCGCTCAGACGCAGTGAATTGACAGTGTCGCCGATGAGATATCCATAAAATCTCCTCAGCCGGCCTCCTGACTTCGCCGCGAGCAAATGAGCGTACTCTGAAAGGTCGCCGACATGCCCGTCCATCGATACTCCCGGGGCCTTGAATTCGACGATGATGGCTGAACCTTCTTTGCTGAACAGAGCAATGTCTGGCCGTTTGCTGCCGTTGTCATCCGCGCGCTTGGCAAGCAGCTTCTGAAGTTCCTGGTCGATATCACTTTCGAAAACACTTTCGTTGTCATTCCAGCGGATGCTTGATAGCGGCACGTCTGAGGCAATGTAACCGTAGTAATGGTATTCCTCACTTATGGCGGATCCCCTCGACCGATAATTTTCGGGAATAGTAGCTTGCTTGAAGATTTTGGTGGCGGCTGTTGCTGAGGGGGAAATCGTTTCTCGCTCCGAGACCAGGAATCCATAAGCGGCGATGCACAGCGTTGCGTGATGGTGGAAGCCGCGCCAACCCCGCCCCTCGAAGTGGCCAAGCCCGACCTCCTGTTTGAGTTCGTGGTAGTCGCGCTCAATGCGCCAGCGCAGCTTGGTGATATCGACCAGCTGACGAAACCCAATGTTGGCCGGAAGCGTAGAAAACCAATATTTGGTCGGTGCTGCCTCGCCCTCTGGCCATTCGATCAGCAGCCATTCCTCCGGCCGGCTTTCGGCGAGCCAGCAATCTCGATGTGCCGGACGGACGCGCACACGAGCAAAGCGCGAAGACAAGCGTTCTGCCGTACCCTCACGCCGTGGCGCGCCCTCTTCGTGGGCAATCTCTCCGAAGGCGTCCATAGCATTGAGCTCCAGCTCGACATCCCTTCTGGAATATTAATCGCATATTACGTTGTTCACATCGAATTATTCACTGACTGTCATCCAACTGTAGCGGTCCGGGTTTTGAAGCTCCTAGTCATCGGCGGCCGATGAAACGAGAGAAGCGATCTAGGTCGCGTTCGCCGCGAGTTTGCATGACGATATGGAAGAACCGATTTGGAATCCGAATTCGTTGACAGCATCTGACCACGCAGCTCGCGCAGCTCTTCAGCTGGCGATCTCGGATCGTGATCTTCTGATGTCAGGGGCCATCGGGATATCGACTGCACTCCTCATCCTGCCCGTACCCGGGTCGGCCTCCTTTTTCGTCGTCACACGTCGCGGCGCAGGCATTCGTGTCTCTGGGCGCCGTGAAAGTGTGGACCTAGCGCGGGCCCGGTCACGCTATGAGGTGCTGCCGAAGCGGTTGCGGACCGTGAATGCGAGCGCTCCGTTGAGGGTGTCGCACCGGATCGCGATGTCTGGGGCTCTCTCTGAGCCTCTCATGAGCTCCACGCCGGGCCCCGGATCGACGAGCGAACTCATCTGCAAATCGTTCATGGTGACTGAGGAAGATGGTGACCGACGGTGCTGTTCGCCGGAGGTCATTCGCGGCACGTCCGCGGATGCACTGCACGAGTGATCCCCTTGAGCGTCATATCACGACAGATGCAATCACAAACGATGGAATGACCACATGTCTAGAGATAATCAGACCCGAACGGCGCCTATTAGCCTTGAACGGTCAACTCCACCGGCGTCCGCGAACCTGAAAGAGACAGTCAAAGAGGGCCTGCGTGCACTCAGTGACTCAACGGAGATCCAAAACGGTGTAAGACAGCATCGGTTTTCTGGAACGGAAGCGGACAAAGTCTATGCGGCGAACTGGCTGGCCTCGCGCTTCGAAACGGCTGTGGATCCGGAACGGATCATCCTCACCAATGGTGCCCAGAACGCGATGGTTCTTGCCCTCGCGTCTGTCGCCGCGCCGGGCGATACGATCCTGACGGAAGCACTCACCTACTACGGTTTTCGGAAACATGCGCATCTTCAGGGCATCCGGACCGAAACAATAGCGATGGATGACGATGGCGCCGAACCTGAGGCATTAGAGACGGCATGCCGCAAGTTCGCGCCCAAAGCACTTTTTCTGATGCCGACGGTCCACAACCCGACGACGATTGTCATGTCGCTCGAGCGGCGGCAACAGATCGTTCAAATCGCAAGGCGATATGGAGTGCGCATCATCGAAGATGATGTGTATGGAGTGCTCCCGGCGAGTGTTCCAGCTCCCTTTGGGGCGTTGGCGCCTGAGTTAACATGGCATATCACCAGTTTTGCCAAATGCGTCGGCCCTGGTGTTCGGGTTGGTTACCTCGTGGCGCCTCATGGAAAGGCGGCGCAAACAACGCTAGACCGCTTCTACGGTATGTCGACCTGGTTTCCCGCGTCTTTCTCTGTCGAACTGGTGAACTTCTGGCTCGCCAATGGTTCGATGGAAAAGATCGTAGCCGGCGTCAGAGAAGAAGCGGTCGCCAGACAGAGGATTGCCACGCAATGGCTCACTGGCATCCCATTTCGGACCAGGCCAGATGCGCTCTTTCTTTGGGTCGATCTTAAGGGGATCATCGATCAGGACGAACTGGTTGCGCAATGCGCTTCAAGACACGTGACCATCCGGCCTGGGCGGATTTTTGCATCTGATCCGACGTTGTCTCTAAACCATGTCCGTCTTGTCATCGGCAGCCCCGAGAGCCGCGATGAGTTGGAGGCGGCGATGGCCGTGGTGGGAGGTTTGCTCCAAGCTGCCCGGGGTTCAGGATGTATGGCGGGCGTTCGCTGATGTATCGCGATCACCGTTTCATTGTTGTAAGCTTTGATGGCTTGCGCCCGGACCTGATTGGCCCGGAATTGACCCCTCATCTTTGGCGCATGAAGGCGGCCGGGGTGACGCTGGCGAAGCATCGCACCGTCTATCCGAGCGAAACCCGATCCGCTTTCCCGAGCCTTGTCACCGGCGCCACGACCAACCGGCATGGCATGGTCGGCAACAAATACCTCGATCGCGCCGTGACCCCGCCGCGCTACATCGACACGTCCGATGCGGTTCTGCTCCGCCGGCTCGATGTCGAGAGCGGCGGCCGGCTTTATTCGGCGCCATCGCTCGGCGAGATCTTGGCGGGGAACAGGCGGAGCCTCGCGGTCCTCGCCACCAATACGCCGGGTACCACCCGGCTGTTCCACCACAAGGCCGAGGATTTCGGCCATGTTCGTCTGTCCGGTCATTTTCGCGAGGCCTGTACGCCGGGCGATGTGCTCACCGAAATCGAAACCCGTGTCGGTCCGTTACCTCCAGCTCCGCCCAAAATCGAGCCGGATCGCACCGGACAGGAGTGGATTACGTCCGCCTTTCTCGATGTTGTTTGGCCGAAATATCGTCCCGACGTCACGATCCTTTCCTATGGCGAGCCGGACGTCACCTCGCATTTCCACGGCACGGGTGCGGCGGCGACGCGCTCCATCATTGCTCATTGCGACCGCCAGTTTGGTCGTGTGCTCGACTGGTGGGAGGCGGAAGGAAGGCGGGCTGGGGTTCAGATTTTCGCGATCTCGGACCACGGCCATATCACCGGCCATACGCGTGTCTCAGTTGCCAGCAGCCTGCATGCGGCAGGGTTCAACCCCGGCACGGCGCCGTCTGCCGATGTTGATCTGGTGGTGGTGCCAGGCCAGGTCGGCGCTCTCTATCTTGCCGATCCGGATCAGGCGAACGTCGCGCGGCTGGTTGCGGCCCTTACATCCGAGCCATGGTGCGGGCCGGTGTTCACGCGTGCGAAGGACGACGTCAATGGCATCGCCGCCGGGAGCCTCTCAAACCGCCTGGTTTTCGCGGATCATCCCCGTGCGCCGGACGTCGCGTTTTGCTTCCGCGCCGACGATACCGTTGACCCGTTCGGCCTCGTAGGTGGCACCTTCTATGACAACGACCGCCCGGCGGGTCTCGGCCTTCACGGCGGGCTCCATCCGAAGGAGCTCGCAGCAGTCGGTCTCATCGCGGGATCAGTTTTTCCGAACGCCGGATGCGCATCTTTCCTTGCGTCAGGGATTTGCGATATCGCACCGACAATTCTCTATCTGCTCGGCATTGATGCACCGCATACGATGAGCGGACGGGTGCTCCATGAACTGCTGCGGCCGTCCGAGGCCTTCGATATTCCTGTACGCGAGGAGAGCTTCGAGACGCGTCTCGGAGACTACACGCAGTTGCTCCGGCGCGAGCACGTCGGCCCAGCCCGTTACATTGCCGGCGGTTGGAATTTCTGTTGAAGTGCCGGGCCGCAAGGGTTTAACGCCGAGCGCCCATCGCGGATCATGTGAATGTGTCTGACCCTGCCCCTCATTTGTTGAGCAATGGATCAATGCGATCAACAGGAGCAGGACGGGCGATAGTGGCCTTGAGGTGTTGGCAACGCTACGCCAAGGCGCTGTCCTCAGGACCTCAATTGAGGTCACCGTATCCGCCTAATTGTCGCAGACGGTGCGAAGCGATGTCTTGGATGTCGCCGGTCTCTTCAGGTTCGTGTTATGCAGCCGCTGGAAGCGCATCTCGCCTGCAAACTGCCGTTGGCAGCCGGATCGGGCGTAGCACGGGAAGTCCAGGCCAGCGGCGTTGTGGCACTGACACAGACCGGTTGATCATTATCGATGTCCAAAGGACCAGAAGCGCGACAGCATAAGTTGGCGCGTGATCGGCATGTCGACGCTGAGTAGGCATCGAGCGCAGGGACGTTGAGCTGACGAATCACGGCTCCTGCCCATGTCGCATGAGTGCCGGAAGGTTCGAAATGAGTTTAGACGTCGGTCGTGAGAGCTCTGCACGGGCGTTCGCTTCGCTTCCGTTTTGTCGTGCGGACGCGTGCACCAAGGGGGCCACAGAGTCACTTTCCCTTGGCTAGGCGAGGGGGCAGCGAAGCGCCGGCCAATGTACGGTCAATTCCCTGTTGTCGCCGCGCGCTCGGACTGCATTTGGCCGAAATAGATTTCCAGCGTCGCGAGCTATGGCCTGACGATACGTGTCGCACCTTGTTCGATTGCGATCTCCACCAAGGCGTTCAGCGCTTTACGCGTTGCTCCTTCGACACATTCTCTTACCGAGCACCAGACGGCATCGTATACGCGCAACCTCACATCGAATTATTCGATGGTCGTCATCCGGCTGTAGCCGTCCGATCTTTTAAAGGTCCCGCACAACAGCGGACACGTCCAAACGGGATAGGCGATCTCATTGCCGTGCTCAGCAACGCTTCATGATGTGGGAGTAACGGCGATGGCATCCGTATTGATTGACGGGATCGTTAAGAACTATGGCCCGACGCCCGTCTTGCGCGATGTCTCACTGTCGATAGCGGATGGTGAGTTCCTGACGCTGCTCGGACCCTCGGGGTGTGGGAAGTCAACGCTCTTGCGTGTGCTGGCAGGGCTCGAGGTGCAGGATGCAGGTTCGATCTTGATCGGCGGACGGGTGGTCGACGGCCTCAGGCCGAAGCGGCGGGACGTGGCAATGGTGTTCCAGTCCTACGCCCTCTATCCACATATGACGGTCGCTTCCAACATTGCACTGCCGCTGCGGATGCGGCAGCTCACGGCCATCCAGAGGCTTCCTCTGGTCGGCCGCCTGCTTCCAGGAAGGGCGCGGATCGCTGCCGAAATCGACGTCGAAGTCACCCGTACCGCCAAGTCGCTCGGCATCGGCCATCTGCTGACCCGCAAGCCGGGGCAGCTCTCCGGCGGCCAGCGCCAGCGCGTGGCGGTCGGCCGGGCAATGGTGCGCCATCCGGCTGTCTTTCTGATGGACGAGCCGCTGTCCAACCTCGACGCTAAGCTGCGTGTGCAGATGCGCGCCGAGATCAAGGAACTGCACCAGCGTCTCGGGGGCACCTTCGTCTACGTCACCCATGATCAGGCCGAGGCCATGATGCTCTCCGACCGGGTCGCGGTAATGCTCGACGGCGAGTTGCTGCAGGTCGCTCCGCCGCAGGACATCTATGGCGATCCCGACGATCGGCGCGTCGCAGAATTCATCGGCTCGCCCAAGATCAACATACTCGACGGCGTGATGCGCGAACGCGGCCTGATCGACGTGGCCGGATCGACACTCAAGATCGATGCGGCTGCACTCCCCGGTATGCATCTCAGCCTCGGAATCCGCTCCGAGGCTCTTCATCTCGCCGACCAGGGCGGGCAAGGCGCGCTGACTGGTTCGGTTCGCATGATCGAACATATGGGCTCCGATCTGTTCGTCCATCTCGATTTGGCGGGCCCCGACCAGCCGCTGGTCGCGAGGCTTTCGGCCGAATGCGCGCCTCGTATCGCCTCCGGACAGACCTTGCATGTCGGCGTCAGGCCGGACCGGGTGCTTCTCTTTACCCGCGATGGACGGCGTTTGCGCGGGCAAGTGGAATCCAGCCGGGCATTGGTCACGCCGCTCCGGGAGGCCACTCGATGAGAGGGCCTCGTGCGATTTCTGACGCCTGCAACGAACTCTCCTCGGCCGGTGGTGCGCCAACATTTCGATCGCCCGCCGCCTCCCGGGCGCGCAGTCGTGGCCTTCGCGAAGCCCTGGCGGCTTGGATCTTGGCCGGGCCGGCAGTCTTCTTTCTGCTCATGCTCTTCTGCCTGCCCGTGATCGGCGTCTTTGTCATCGCGCTCACCGACTGGCAGTTCGGCGCGCCGAAGCTATCCTTCGTCGGACTCGACAACTTCCGCGAGGTCATTGCCGACGAGGGATTTAGGACCTCGCTTCGCAATACCGTCATCTACGTGCTGATCGTCGTGCCGGGCACTGTCAGCCTCGGTCTTCTGATCGCTCTCCTGATCGAAAGCGGCAAGTCCTGCCGCTCCCTGTACCGCGCCATTCACTTTTTGCCCTTTATGGCGACGATGTCGGCCATGGCGATCGCCTGGGAGGCGCTGCTGCATCCGACGATCGGTCTTGTCAACCAGACATTGTCTGCAATCGGCCTGCCGGCCCCCAACTGGCTGCGCGACGAGCACACCGTTCTGCCGGCGCTCGCCGCGATAGGCATATGGCAGAATCTCGGCTTCGCAATGGTGCTGTTCCTGGCGGGCCTCAAGAGCATCCCCCAGGACATCTACGATGCGGCCGACGTCGACGGTGCGGACCTGTGGCTGGACCGCCTGCGCACCGTCACGCTGCCGATGCTCGGCCCGGTCTCGATGTTCGTTGTCATCGTTGTGGCGCTGAGGGCGTTCGCTTCCTTCGACACCGTAAAAGTGCTTACGCAAGGCGGCCCGGGTCACGCCTCCGAAATGCTGCTCTACACGCTGTATCGCGAGAGTTTCGAGTATCTGCGCACCGGATATGGCGCCGCAATCGCCGTCGTCTTTCTGGCCATCGTCGTGACCCTCACCCTCGTTCAGGCCCACCTCATGGACAGGAAGGTGCACTACCAATGAGCACCAGAGCGCTTCGCACTTGCCTGTTGTCGCCGGCCGCGGTCTTCCGGCATGCCGCTCTGCTCGCCACCGGCGCGCTCATCCTCGTGCCTTTCGTCTGGATGGTGTCGCTGTCAATCAAGCCGCCGGGCGAGATCTTCCGGACCAGCTTTTCCTTCTGGCCCGCCCAGTTCTACGGGCTCGAGAACTACACAAAGGCGCTGACCCAGGCGCCGCTTCCGCGCTACCTGGGTAACGGCTTCATCGTCTGCGCGTTGATCCTGGCACTGCAAATCCTTGTCTGTGCCCCGTGCGCCTACGCGCTCGCCAAGCTCCGCTTTCCCGGTCGTGGTGCGCTCTTCGGCCTGGTGCTGATCGGCCTCCTCCTGCCGCATCAGGTGCTTTCGCTGCCGCTCTTCATCCTCGGTTATCAGCTCGGCGTCCTCAATACCTATGCGGCGCTCGTCTTGCCCTATGTGGTCTCGCCGTTCGGCATCTTCCTGTTCCGGCAGTTCTTTAAGACCATTCCTGATGACGTGGTCCACGCCGCGCGGCTCGATGGTCTGTCCGAAATTGCAATCGTGTGGACAATCATGGTGCCAATGGCATTGCCCGCCGTGATCGCCTTCGCAACTTTCTCGATCGTCTCGCATTGGAACGATCTGTTCTGGCCGCTGATCGCGGTGCACGATCAATCACTGATGCCGCCGCCGCTCGGCATCATGGCCTTCAAGAGCGAGGAGGCCGGCACCGACTACGGCCCGCTCATGGCCGCAGCAACACTCGTCGTCCTGCCCCTCATCGTCGCCTTCCTCGCCGCACAGCGTTGGTTCGTCGAAGGTTTGGCGGAAGGGGCAATCAAGTAACAGAAAAAGCCTCGCTGAAGTCGGCGAACACCGCCGCAAAGCGTAGCGCGCCCTCAGAATCCGCTGCGGCGAGGAATACAGAATATTCCCCAAAATGGAGAACGGCAGATGTGGCCCTCTATGAAAATGATTGTCGTCGCCTCCGTCGCTACAGCACTTGTTGGAGCCATAACGAGTCCGGCGAACGCAGAGGACGGCAGAACGTTAAGGGTAACCGCAGCCTCCTCCGACCTTAACGCCATGTGGGTCGAACTCGCGAGAACCTTCGAGAAGGAACATCCCGGCGTCAACGTCGAACTGGATAATTCGAACAGAGGCTACGATGACCTCGTTCAGGCAACTCTGCGCGCTTCGCTCACAGGTTCGTTGCCGGACGTGTCGTTCCAGGGCGCCAATCGTCTGCGGATCTACACGGATCGAAACCTTGCCGTTCCGCTCAACCGTTTCCTGAATGCCGACACGAGTGACAGCCGCAAGGCGCTGTCACCAGCTGTTGCAAAAATCGGAGCGTCCAAGGGTGATACCTATGCACTAGGCTTCGGCGTCGCTGAGCCTGTCGTCTTCTACAATCTCGACCTCCTCGCCAAAACTGGCGCTGATCCTTCTCACCTCCCGACGACCTGGGACGAGATCATCAGACTTGGCTCGAGTATCACAAAGCTGGGCGAGGGGAATGTAGGACTTATTTTTCAGTACGATAGTGAGGATTTTTTCTGGGACGCTCTGCTCTTTAGTCAAAATGCGGCGATGATGAACTCTGATGAAAGCAAGATATCTTTCGATGGCCCGGAAGGCCTGAAGGCGTTGGAGATCATCAAGGGAATCGGAGAATCGGGACAAGCTTCAGTTGACATGTCGAAAGACCAGGCTCGCTCTCTGTTTGCCGCCGGGAAGGTCGGCATCATTTTCGACTCCAATTCAAATCAGCTGCGTTTTGAAGAGGACAGCAAGAGCAAATTCAAGCTGGCTGTCGGCAGGTTTCCGCTGATGGCACCGAACGGGACACTTCCCGCGGCCGGATCGATCGCAATGATGTTTGCGACAAAACCCGAGCAACAGAAACTCGCGTGGGAGTTCATGAAGTTTGCGAGCGGGCCAGCCGGACAGAAAATTGTAGCACTTAAATCCGGATGGCTGCCGGCGAACGACTTCGCTACCCGCGATTCAAAAGAGCTCTCCGATCACTTTGCTAAGAATGCAAACTATAAGGCCAGCCTCGATCAGCTACCCATTCTTCAGGGTTGGTACGCTTTTCCAGGAGAGAACGCGGCAAGAGTTACCAGGGTCATCGTGGACGCTATGCGCTCTGTCATCACGCTTCAGAAGCCGCCCGAAGCGGGGCTCCAGGCAATGGCGTCCCAAGCTCGAAAGCTGCTCGGCGTGAAATGAGTGTTCAAGCTTAGCAAGCGAATGGAAACGATGGTCGGTGCAGGCCTTTATCCGGACGAGAGATATGGGATGGCTTGCGCCATCCCGTATATCGAATGGAGCCGTCCTGGGAAAAAAGAGTCCGCCTTGGTACTCTTTTTGACCGGCGGTGGTCATTTGGGGCGGATTTCGTATGGTTATCCTGACGGTGACCCCAGGGATTTTCTCGCCTACTGGCTAACTCTGATGGGGTACAATTTGGTTGTGCCATCGCCTCCGATCGAACACCCTCTGTTCAACTCTCCTGTTCCCGGACTGGACATCACAACCTGGTCGGAAGTCCTGATCGATCTGGTGGAGGCGAAGCTACAAGCATGGAAGCTGAGGCCGCGTGTCCTGGTCGTCGGCTGGAGTATGGCCGGTAGATTTATTTCGCGTCTGGCTGCCACGGCCTCGACCAGAGGCATTACCGTGGAGGCATTCGTAAGCCTGGCGGCAACGCCGCCGCTTCCAGGTCTCTCACCCGTGAATCTCGACGAAACACCACTATCGAGGCATGGCTTTCGATCCTTCCTCGGCCCATCCGGGACGGACGCCCTTACGTCAGTCAATCGATCCTGGCTGGCTTCTCTATCGGAACAGGATTGCCTGGAGGGGAGATCAATCATTCCGTCTGAGGTATACTTCAAAGAGTTCGTTGGTAACTCACCGCTGAACCTGCACGGTGAAGCTCACCGCTGGCGCAATGAGCGGATGCAACATTCCCTGTCAGATGCGGCGAAGGATGTTCTGGCCATGGAATTTCAAGGTGCTCCGCTATGCGCAGCCATCATTCCGACTGCATCGAGTGATAGGCACCACCTGTTAACGGATCAGGCCAACTGGTCGTTCTTCAATGCCAACGTGATCGCGGCTCGCGCCGCCTCATTCGCCCCCAACGCTCTAGATAAGGTCCGGGCGGTCGTCGAGTCGTTGCCGCAGCGGTTGTCGCGAGAGGCAGTTGGAGGACATTTCTTCTTCGTTGGCGCGAAGGGAGCCCGCGCCGCCGCGCAGGCAATCCTTGCACTTCATACCGAAGCGCTCGTTGTCGAGTCTGAACTGAAAAGCTGCTCGTGCAGAGACCAGTGTGAGCCGTAGCTCGAAGGGAGCCCGTTCAATTCCCGCAATGAATATCGAGCGGCAGCGGCGGGAGAGCAATCCCGCAATGCTGGATGCAGCGTTGCTGCTGTTGATCCAAGCCACCGAGCGCCCGAGTGCGCTTTGCTTTCGGCGGACTCTCATGTGGGTTGACGCGGACTGCCGTAAGCCGCTCTCTTCAACGTTGCCACGCCATTTCGTTTGACTTGATTCGTTTGCGGCAATGATCGAACCAAGGCGTTTGCTACGCATTCAGAATGACGGACTATTGCCGATCGAGCCAAACGAAAGTCGAAAGGAAGTGCTCATGTTTGGTGCCAATCTTGGCGGCAGCGCTGTCGCCGGTGATTGAGCAACAAAGCGGCGGCAGGCGGCATCGGTAAAGCGCGGCTCCAAGCGTCCGCTGCAGTTTTTCGATTACTGGGGCTTGCTGGTATGCACAAAGAGCGTCGGGCTGAGATATCATTGAGCGACGGGTAGGGCGATCGTCACCTCTGCTGACCACGGAAACTCGACCGTTCCATCCGTTGCAGCATATCGCTCAAAGAGCAAGCGGTGCCATCTCATCGTATCTTCCAGGCCGCTTATCTCGACAATCTTCTTAGTGTCGCTACGGGACAAACTCAGGCCCTCGAACTGCTCCCATGTTAACAGGTCGTTCCAATAGAGTGCGAAATGGCGGACCTTGCGAAACAGAGATGATGATTTCAGCTCATGCACGAAATTGGCAGGTGCATAGTGTCCGTCGCTGCCCTCAAAGCCACCCATCACGAAACCAGGAATGTACGTCTCGTGGTAACGCTCGTAGTCTCGAAGCATCTCGCTTTTATCCAAATCCCTTCGGATCATGAGCACCGCGATGAGCCCTGATGGACCCAGGACCCGGTTTGCCTCCGCATAGAACTTGGGTCGATCAAACCACGTCGCGGCGCTCGCTGCTGTCACCAGTGAAATCGTTCCGGCCTCGGCTGGAAGCCGTTCCGCGCTGCCTGGCATGTGCTTGATATTCTCGATGCCCGCAGATCTGGAGATGGCTTTCTGACGCATATCGGCGTTCGGTTCGAGGGCTATAACGTTAGCATAACGAGGCAACAGCCTCGCCAGTTGTCTTGTAAAGATTCCTGTGCCACTGCCGATATCGAGCACAGAGAGAGCGCAAAGTCCCGCAGGCCTCGCGCGCTCCGCAACGAAGCTGACTATTTCATCCGGATAATGAGGCCGATAGCTATCATACGCATCAGCAAGCCCAGTGTAGGAGGAGTGCGTGTCCGCCGGTTGACTGCGCATCTCTCACCTCCGGTCGCTTGTTGCGGAACGAGAAGGGCCCGCTTGGATGGATGCGCCGCAGCTCCTGCGATGGTCTCCTAGGCACCGTTTAGAACAGCAACGGTACTTGGACCTGCGAGGCCGATCCGGCCGTCTCCGGGGCGGCTTGCCGCAACAAATCCGCCGCTTGTCGAAGTCGGATGGCCGGGCAGCGCTTTGCGGAGCGGTTGTTTGTGCTCCTCGGGGGCTAACCATGAAGAACGTCCCGGTTCTGTTACAAGTTCATCACGCGACACAGAGTTGCGTTGATGGAAGACTCGTCCGCAACCAAATGCCGCAGCGCAGAGCCACAGCCTCTCTGGTCGTCTCAATGGTTCACATACGTCTTATCTAGATCGACTACCCACGTCGGTAGTTGATTGGGATGCGAATTGCTTCATCTACTGCGTCAGGAGTTCCGATCAGGCGTGTCAGGGAATGTCCAAAAGAACGCTCAGCGCGCGGCCAGCGACCCTGTCAATTGAACCATCTTGGTGGATTAATGCTCTCTTACAGTGCGTCGCGCGTCCTTGGGAGCGGGCGGCGCGTGACAAAGTTTGATATCTCTCGCATTTTGCGGCCGCGGGGTTCTTGAGCGAGAGGAGGCGAGTTTGGATCCTGGAGTTGGTAGGCAGCGTGGCTGGCGACCGTCAGAGGCCACGGGTCGCTTCGGTCAGGGAATATGAAGACCTCTTTGACCATATTGGTCTTCGCGAGCCGCTTGGTACGCCTCTTCAGCGAGCGCGGTCCTGCGGTTCATTTTGATCAGTCCAACTCGTTTCTGAAGGCTATTGCGAAGGCAGTCAAACAGGCGAGTCCAGAACGTGGATAGTCCTGAACTGGCAAGCATAGCGTTGTCTCATTGCACTGTTTACCTCAATTGGAATCGCCAAAAATGAATCGTCAACATAGGGAGCCAATCAGCCTTATAAGAACCACGCCGCCGACACCAGACTGGATGGGGGCGGAGTTGTCGAGAACGCTGCTTGAGATATCTGAACGAAGCGATGTCGCCACACTGTTGAGGTATCACCGCTTTCGCGGCACGGAATCTGATCGTCAAGCGGGAGCGGTTTGGCTTGCCAAGCGCTTCGGGGTTGCGCCGTCGATTGACCGGATCATCGTCACGAACGGAACTCAGAGTGGCCTCCTAATCACACTGGTGAACGTGGTCGGTAGCGGCAATGTGCTGCTGACAGAATGCTTGAGCTATTACGGAGTGCGGCGGATTGCCGGCTTCCTAAACATTTCCGTCAAGGGCATCGCGATGGATGACGACGGAGCGGTGCCGGAGGCGTTCGAGGATGCGTGCAGAAAGCTCAATCCCAAAGCGTTATTTCTTACGCCGACGCTTCATAACCCGACGACTATCACGATGTCCCATGCTCGGCGGCTCGCGCTCGTGGATGTCGCAAGGCGATATGGCGTCGTGATTATTGAAGACGATGTTTACGGGCTGCTCCCACCGGAAGCGCCGCCTCCGATCAGCGCGTTAGCGCCGGACATCACTTGGTACGCCGCAGGCCTTGCCAAGTGCATTGGCCCTGGTTTGAAGATTGCCTATCTCTTGATGCCGTCCCGTGAGGCAGCCACAAGCGCGTTTGATCGTTTTCAGACGACCTCCTCGTGGCATGTCACACCCCTGTCTGCGTTGGTCGCTCAAAGCTGGATTGCCGATGGCACCGCTGAGAAAGTGCTGCTCGCCGTACGCAGTGAAGCGGTAGCGCGGCAGGAAATGGCTGCGAAGTTGCTCATTCATGCAACCTATCTGGCCAAGCCGGAGTCACTACATATGTGGCTGACTCTTCCGCGCAGATGGACGCAGCGGAGCTTCGTCGCAGCGGCAGCCGAGACTGGAGTACTGGTTCGATCCGGAAGCATGTTCGCGCTCGATGAAGAGACGTCCCCCAAGGCCATTCGTATCGTCATAGGTAGCCCCGAAACTCGTACCAGCCTTGGAGAAGCGCTGACTGCGCTCTGCCCCCTTGTGCAGGAGTAACTCGCTCGGAAATCGGAGACCGGCTCGAGTGCCGATCGAGCGTTTCGATATTGCGAAGTCGCAGCAGGATATGCTCTGCCTCGAGCCGCTCAAGGCTAATCAACACGGGTGAGGGCGATCATCCAGAAATGCCTGCTGGTAGAGCGAAAAGCCCATGTCATGCTCATCCCGGACAAACGAAACGGCCCGGTTTGCGGTCTCGCCGCCGGGCGAACCCGAACTGAGCCTGGTCCTCAATTCGTCGGCTATCAGCGACCTTGGTTCATTAGCGCGGTTGCCATCGGTGTTGCTCGAAGGCGTAAACTGGATTGAGACGGCAATAGCCACCTGTACCGGATGCTGTGGCCATGCACTGGCCATAGGTCGAGAACTGGCAAGTGCCAGGATATCCCCAGGCACGCCCTTGCAGACAATAGATGTCTTGTATGGCGGGAAGCACGTATTCCGCACGATCTCGGGCATCGGCGGTCGAATGCGATCCAAAGCCGGCCAGGACGGAAACTGCGATCGCAATTATGAACTGAAGGTAGCGCATGGACGCCTCCATATCCGTAATCTTATTCCCTATAACTTTTATTGAAGCCCAAACGGTCCGAATTGTACATTCACACCTTGGTCAAGTCGGAATGTCCGGCCGCGGTCTGCAGGCTGCAGATCTCTTAGGGGCGCGTTCTCTTCGACTGAAGGCAGAAACAAGCAGGCTCGAGCAGAGCGCGGAGCCGCAATCAGTGACGCGAAGCCGGCAACAACATCATTTGTTGGACGGCATAAGAGAGAGGATCAAGTGCTCGCACCGTTGACGGGTTAATTGTAGCCGCTGACGCAGGGACTATGCATTATTCCATCTGCGGACAATGAGATGGCACATTTTGCCGCGACTTTTGCAATCTGCGGCGCAGGTATACCGCGGTCGTGACCGCTCCGCTGATCTTGAGCCTGCGTGAGGGCGTTCTGCTCCCACAGAGTTTAAATGAGAGCTTGGTCTATTCTTGAGAGAGACAGGATTGCGCTGTCGCAAATGTCGCCCAGAGCTGGTCCCGGTTGTCTGAACAGAATCTCCGCGTCGATAAGTGGAGCCTCTGCCGGGGTTAGGCCGCCGCGCGGAGCGGCGGAAGGTTGAAG
>NZ_JBNDLA010000045.1:0-24222 GCF_050435825.1 Bradyrhizobium sp. I1.14.4
ATCTCGGGGGGCCAGCCCCCATCTCTCCCGCAGCTTCACAATCGGTTTTAGTTCATGTTGAACTCCTTCCGTTGCTCTGCAGCACACTCTCGTCGATGAACACCAACCGGTGGATGTCGATCTCAGGCTGAGATGCCTTCCACGCCGCGCGTTCAGCGGCCACGTCCGGCCGATCCTGCTCGCTGGCGTGCGGTTTTTTTTTGAACGTGATGTTGCAACGATCGAAGGATCGCCAGATCACGCTCGGCACAAAAACGCTCGCCGTCGACTTTGAAGAGATGGTCGGCGATTTCGGCCAGCGTCATGTCAGGCGTAGCCTCGACCAGGGAGAGTATCTCTGCAGCATGCCGCTCGATCCGAGCTGAACGCCGTCGCCACCCTGCGCTCGCGCCTCACAGCCGCCGGTGCTTCGCCACTCCCTGACCAGCTCGATCGCGGTCGACGGCGCCACGCCGAACCGGCCGGCGGCGCCCCGACAGCTCATGCCCTCGTCTTCCACGGCCCGAACAATGCGAAGGCGAAGGTCCGGCGAGAGGGGTTTAGCCATGGGGGCTGGCCTCCATCACCAGCCCTCACGGTGAATCACGATTGGCCCCGAAAGGGAATCTGGAGGGTTCTGTGAGGTCGCGCTCACGCGAGGGCGCGGCAAGCGCTTATAACGCGACCTCATTGAAGCCGGATTGAACGAAGGCGCGGGAGGCTATTATGCGCGGTTTTGCAGCTATGGCGATTGTTCGAGATCGCGGGTTGCTATCGGCAGACTTCGGAGCTGACGCGGCGACCTTGTGGTTGCGCAATGGCGGCAACTTGAGACAGAGAGCATTTTACCCGCTGTAGCGATCGATGGCCCGCTGCATCGAATAGTTTCCGGCGCGCCGTTTGGCCGCACGGATTCGGCAGCGTCTGCGATGATCGAGACGATGGGATCATAATGACGAATGACGATCTTCGTGCACGGCATGAATTGGCTCACGATGTGTCGCACCGGAACGATTGAGTTGGAGCGCCGGAACGACTGTAGCTGTGTCGAAAGCGCTCGATGATGCGCATGGCGCCACCACAATCAGGATAGGGGAACCTTGGCCAACGTCAGAGCGTCCGAATCCACAGGCGACGGCTCGCCATCGTTTGGCGCTGTCCGCCCACGATCCAGAAGTTTGCGGCAGAGGGCAAGTTCGGCAGCGCGATGGCCGTTGGCCATAAAGCCGAAGCGGCGGATGAACTCGTCGGGCTTGAGCTTCATGATCTTTGTCGCGCCGTTCTGGCGGTAGTCCTTCCAGGTGAAGGCGACGTGATCCTCGTCGAGGGCGACGAGCCGGCTGTTGGCGATTACAACGCGATGGGTATAGCGGCCGAGATAGGCCAGCACCTGCGCGGGGCCGCCGAACGGCCGCTTGGCGTAGACAACCCAGCTGATGCGCCGTATGGCGACGAGGTGAGCTGCGAAGGCGGCAGGCTCGGCCAGGGATGCGAGATCGCTGAAGAAGTTCAGGGTGCCAGCGTCGAAGGCGGCGGTCAGACGTTCGAGGAACAGGCGTCTGAACAGCCGGGCGAGCGGTTTGACGGCCAGGAAGAAGTTTGGTCGGCTGGCGATCCAGCGCGCGCTATCGGGCGAGAGGCCGCCGCCCGGCAGGACGCAGTGGACGTGGGGATGGTGCGTCAGCACCTGCCCCCAGGTGTGGAGGACGGCGACGACGCCGATCTCGGCACCAAGCCGGCGTGGATTGGCGGCGAGCGTCGACATCGCCTCGGCGGCGGCTTTGACAGGATCGCATAAACGATGGCCTTGTTCTGAAAAGCGATTGCGGCGATCGGAGCGAGCAGCAGTGTGAAAACGACGTAGAAATAGGGAACCGGCAGCAGGTCGGCTTGACGCGCGGCGAGCCACTCGCTCGGGCTGGCCCCTGACACTTCGGACAGTGCCGGTTGCGGCAGGTAATGGGCGTCGCCCATTACCTGCCTTATGGGCAAAGCCGGTAATGGGGAGCTGGCGGCAACTTGATCGCGCTGCTGCACTAATCACCGCCAACCCCGCTCTCCATTACGAGGTACGCCTGAGGAGTTCGATCAGCTTGTCGGTGGGCTGGAAGACGCCGCGCCGCAGGTGGGGCGGCACGATCGCCTCCATCGCATCGAGCTTCTCGGTCGGATCGCCGCGCGTGTAGACCTCGGTGGTCGTCAGCGTAGCGTGGCCCAGCCATAGCGACACCTTCCGGATGTCCCCGGTCGCTTGCAGGACGACCATCGCGCAGGTGTGCCTGAGCACATGGGGCGAGACGCGTTTCTTGGCGAGACCGGGCTGCTTGCGAGCCGCAGTCGCGGCGTGCTGCCTGAGCAGATAGGCAAAGCCCCATCGGCTCAGCGGCTCACCACGGGCGTTGACGAACACCTCAGGTGTCGCGACCTGCCCACGGATGGCGAGCCAGGCGCGCAGTGCAGCGGCCGCAGGCTTCCACAACGGCAGGGTCCGCTCCCGGCGTCCCTTGCCGAGCACGCGGATGCTCATCGAAGGCAGGTCGATGTCATCGACCTTGAGGCCAGTCAGCTCGGAGACGCGCAGCCCCTGCGCAGACGGCCACGTGCAGCATTGCGCGATCGCGGATGCCATCGCGTGTCGCCGGATCGGGAGCGTCGAGCACGGCTTGGAGCTCTTCGCGCAGAAGGTAGGGCACCAGGCGCGTGTCAGTTTTCTTGAACGGGATCGCCAGTACACGGCGGATCTGCTCGAGCGCTGCCGGCTGCCGGTACTCGAGGAAGCGGAAGAACGACTTGATCGCCGCCAGGCGAACGTTGCGCGTCACGGCCGCGTTTTTGCGTTCGTCCTCAAGATGCTCGAGGAAGGCGCTGACGAGCCCGGCATCGATCTGCTCGAGCGTCAGCGCCGATGGTTTGACCTTGAGCCGGTCGGCGGCGAACACGAACAGCAGCTGGAAGCTCGAGGCATAGGAGTCGCTCGTGTGCCGGCTGGCGCCCCGCTGGCAAGCTAGTGTGTCGCGCAGGAACGTCTCGATGAGGGGAGCGATCGGCGTCATGCTGACCTCCCTTCGGACATGAACGCTTCGCCGGCCGTGGCGACATCGCGCAAGAGGTCGGGCGTGGCCTCGAGATACCAGTAGGTCGCGTAGATGCTGACGTGACCCATGTAGGTCGCGAGTGCCGCCATGTGCGCCCCGCAGCGGCCTCGGCCGGTAGGGCTGCCTTGCAGCGCGCGCACCGCAAACGTGTGCCGCAGATCGTGCAGGCGAGGACGGTGAGCCGACCTCGATCTGATGCCAGCCTTGTCGACCAGCCTGTCGAAGGTCTCCTTGACGGCAATGTAGCGCAGCGGCCGACCGCGCTTGTCGATGAACATCGGATCATCGTCCGAGCCGGGCCCGCGACGTGCCAGGTATCGCTGCAAGCCGGCGGCTGCCGTGTCGTGCAGCGGCACCAGTCGCGTCTTGCGGAACTTGGTCTCGCGGATCAGCAGACCGTCGCGGGTCACGTCAGCGATCGTCAGCTTCAGGGCTTCGGAGATCCTGAGCCCGGTGGCTGAGAGCAGCGCGATCAAGGTCGCTTGCGTGTGCGGGCGCAAGCCGCGCATTGGCCGAAGCCGCAGCGCAGCTTCAACCAGCCGACTAATCTCGTCTGTCGTGTAGATGTGCGGCGTGCGACGCTTCTTGCGGGCGCCGAAGTGATTTGCCGGCGGCAGCTCGTGCCCGACGTCCTCCACCCGGACGTGGCGTACGAAGCGACAGACGCCTCTGAGCCGTGCATCGCGTTGCGCGACGGATGGTCCGAGCGCGGCCCAGTCGATCGCTGTTTTTGTCTCGACGTACGTTTGTCCGCGCTCGGCCGCGAAGGCGGCAAAGCTCTTCAGCAGGTACTCCGCGGTCGACATCGCGAAGCCCGTGGCGCGGCGGAGCGCGAGATAGGTCTCGATGGCGTCGAGCATCAGAGCGCCTCCGGCCAGGGCTGAGCAACCTGCTTCAGCAGCGCGACGTCGGCCTTTGCGTAATAGGCCGTCGTGTCGATGCCGCGATGCCGAAGGACGAGTCCGATCTTGTCGAGCGGCACGCCATGGCGCAGCATCTCGGTCGCCGCGGTGTGCCGCAAAGCGTGGGCCCCTTTGACCGGCGCCACGATGTCGGCCCGCTTCATGATGCGCTTCACCACCGACGAGATGCCGTCGCCTCGTCGGAATGGCCGGCACGGCGCGATCGTGCGCAGGAACAAGAGATCGCTCCGGCGGGTAGACGGCCGGCATTCGAGGTAGGCGGCGATCCCATCCCCAACGTCTTGCGGCAGCGGCAGCCGGACCTCGTAGCGCGACTTGCCGCAGACCCGCAGCGACCCTGTTTGCCACTCGATATCGGTGAGGCGCAGTTGCGCCACGTCACCGGCCCGCAGGCCGAGGCGCACCAACAAAAGTACGATCGCACGATCACGCCGGCGCGCGCCGGCGTCGCCGTCACAGGCAGCGATCAGCCGGTCGACCTGCTCGGTCGACAGATACCGGGGCATGTCGGCAAGCTGCCAATGAGCGTAGGCCGGAACGGCGCCGTCGAGACCTGCCTGACAACGGCCTGCGACTGCGAGATACCGCAGGAAAGCCCGCAGGCTCGTCGTCATCTTCTCGATCGTGCCACTCCCGCTATTGCTCGCGCGCTCCAGGAAGTAGCTGCGGACATCGTTCGGCCTCCAGCCGGCCGGGTCAGATCGAAGCTCCATCATCAGGCCCGCGGCGTCGCGGGCGTAGAGCCTGACGGTGGGATCGGATGCGCCGCGATGCTTGCGCAGCCACGTCTTGAAGTCGGCGACCAGCTGCGGCTCGGCGGATGCTGCCCCCACGGCCGCGGACCGGCAAACGCCGAGCTCGACGAGGTGCCGACGAAAGAGCCTGGCACCGTAGATGGTGTGGTGGTTGCGCCGGCCGCCTTTGGCGCGTGGACACCGACAGTTGCGCAGGTGCTCGGCGAACGCGGCGAGATCAACGTCCGTTAGGCCCGCGCCTTGCTCGGCCATGACATGGCCGATGTGAGCCGCCGCTCGCAAATAGCGTACCGCTGTCTCGGGGCCATAGCCTTGCTGCTCCAGTGCCGCTGCAAACCCGTCAAGGTAAGGCCCGCTCGGCCCGCTGCGCAAATGCCCCAGCATCTTCGCCGCCGAAAAGTACGTCTCCAACATGTTCGTCCCCGTATGTGACCGGCCATCAGTGGCCGACCCGACGGGGCCGCACGGGCGACTTGTAATGGAGAGCTCGAGAGCGGCAATACCCAGGAAAATACGGTGATCGCGATTGCCAGCTCCCCATTACCGGCTTTGCCCATAAGACAGGAATTATAGGCGATCTGCGTCATGCCGCAGTCGTCGCAAGCCTCCATGGGGCCGCCGAGCGCCTCGGTCCGGCACGCCACGATCGCGCTCATCACGCGCCGCTCGACCCGACCGAGATGACCGGCATGTATACGGCGATAGGCGTCGCCATGCCGGCGCAGAATATCGGCAATCTCGATGGCGGGCCTGTTGCAGCGGCTGTCGGGGCGGATCATCACCCGCATCCCGCCGCGGATCACCTAGGTGGCGTCACCTCCAGCGACAGGCGATCGAGCGGGCTCTGCGTCGCGCGGATCGTATCGGTGGCACCTGCGTGTAGCGCGCTGTCGACGACAAGCTATTGTGCCCGAGCAAGACCTGGATGATCCGGCTATCGGTTCCGTTCTCGAGAAGATGTGTCGCGAAGCTGTGGCGCAGCGTGTGGAGCGTGACGCGGGCGCTGTCGATGTCTTCGATCCGCAGTCCCGCGACTTCGGAGGCCCTGAGTCGGGCCGCATAGGCCGTGGTGAGCGCGGCGCGGCTCTTCAGGCTGGACACGGCAGCGCGACGCATGCATGCGAGCTCGGCTGCGTCGATGAAACGCAGCGCGTTCGCCGCCGCCCGCCGCTGAGCCATGCGCTTTGACGTGCGTGTAGTCGATCAGTTGGGTGTCCACCGATCGGCCGTTACCGACGAGCCCCTGAACAGATTCTCCCCGTATGCCCCGCCGCGCCCATCAAGCGAAGCGAGTGTAGACCGTCGCAGACGGCTCAGGCCTCGGAACAAATCCGGTACGCGGCATGCTAGACACCACATTCAAGCCGTTGCAGCTTCCTTCACGAGCTCGTCCATAACTTGCCTGGTTGCGCGATACGCGAGCTCAACGATCTCGTCTATCTCAGCTTCGGATACAACAAGAGGTGGGGCGAACCCCAGAATATCCCCATGAGGCATTGCTCGTACTATAAGTCCCCGATCACGAGCAGCCTTGGAGATACGGGCGCCCACCTTAAGCTGCGGCTCAAAGCGCCGCTTCGTTGGGCGATCGGCAACGAACTCGACGGCACCCAGCAAGCCAACACCTCTAACTTCGCCGACTATCTCCAGCTGCGCAAATCGTTCCCTCAGTCTTTTAAGGAAATACGAACCGACAATCCTCGCGCGGTCGCTCAGTCGCTCATTCTCGACAATGTCGAGGACCGCGTTAGCAGCAGCGGCCGCAATCGGATGGCCGGAATAGGTGTACCCATGCGAAAATGCTCCGACGTGTTCGGCCGCCTCCTCCATAACGGCATAGACCCTTTCACCAACGATCGCTGCCGAGAGAGGCACATAGCCGGAAGTCAAACCTTTGGCGACTGTTACGAGATCGGGCTCGATTCCGTATAGAGTACTTCCAAAATTCGAGCCGGTTCGACCGAATCCACAAATTACTTCGTCTGCGATCAGTAGAATGTCGTACCTCCTGAGCACAGCTTGTACTTCACGCCAATACCCAGCCGGAGGCGGCGTGATACCGCCTGTACCCAGCACCGGTTCAGCAATAAAGGCACCGATGGTTTCAGGCCCCTCTCTCACAATCAGGTCTTCAAGTTCGGCTGCACGCCGACGAGAAAACAACTCTTCCGTTTCGCCTGGCTCGGCGCCCCAATAGTGGTGCGGTGCTCCGGTGTGCAAGATCCCGGGAAAAGGAAGGTCCATGTGATCATGGTAGAACGACATGCCGGTCATCGAGCCGGAAATTACTGAACAGCCATGGTAACCGCGCTCGCGCGAGATGATCTTCTTCTTCTTAGGTTGGCCACGGAGATTGTTATAATACCAAACAAGCTTAGCCTGCGTTTCGTTGGCGTCAGATCCGGATAAACCATAGAATACTTTGCTTGGCTTACCCGGCGCCATCCGAACAAGGCGATCGGACAGGACGGCCAGCTCTTCGGTCGTGTGTGCCGCATAAGTGTGATAGTATGCAAGCTTGTAGGCCTGCCGTGCTATGGCCTCGGCCACTTCGGTTCGACCGTATCCGATATTCACGCAATAGAGGCCAGCGAAGCCGTCGATGTAACTACGCCCCTGCGCGTCTTCGATGCGAATGCCTTTTCCTCCAGTGACGATCGTTGGATCGCCCATCTTACCAGTGGCGAACTCCTTGAGTTGGGTGAAAGGATGCAAAACACTCGCGCGATCTTGGTCAGCAATGGTTTTGATGTCGTCCATATGTTTCTCCTAAGCCGCCAAATCGCCGAAGCAGACATACTTCAGTTCCATGTATTCCGCCAAACCGTGCCGCGATCCCTCGCGACCAAGTCCAGATTGTTTGCAACCACCGAACGGAATAGGCGGACCTGTGAATGAGGCGGTGTTGATGCCGACCATGCCGCACTCGATACGCTCAGAAAGACGAAGCGCTCGGCGTAGGCTGTTCGTGTAAACGTATCCAGCCAGCCCCATTTCGTTTGCATTAGCTCGAGTGATCGCCTCCTCTTCGGAGTCGAACGGCAGAATGGCAGCGACTGGTCCGAACGTTTCCTCGCGAGCAATGAGCATATCGTCCGTGACATCACTTAGCAGCGTTGGAAGGACGAAGTTCCGACCTAGACCTTGGTCTTGCTTCGCGGAAACAGACCGTGCTCCCTTTGTCACCGCGTCGTCGATTTGGGCTCGGCACTTGTCAGCCACCGATAACTTCGTCATTGGCCCAATATCCGTTACGGGATCCAGACCGTGACCGACCTTGAGTCGAGACATTGCGACAGCAAACGCTTCGGTGAACGCACCGTAGACGCCTCTCTGCACGTAGATGCGGTTAGCCGCTAAGCAGTCCTGGCCAGACGTAGCAAATTTTGCGGCCATCGCTCCTTCAACCGCCTTGCCAATATCGATGTCATCAAAGACAAGGAACGGCGCGTGCCCCCCTAGTTCGAGGGAAACCTTCTTCACTGTCTGAGCCGCCCCCTCCAGAAGCAGACGGCCGACGTCGGTAGAACCCGTGAACGACAGAGCTCTTATTCTCGTATCGCGCAACAGCGGCGTTGAGAGTTCGATCGGATTACCGACGAGTACCTGAAACACGCCGCGAGGGACCCCAGCTTCTTCCGCCAACCTAGCCACCGCAAGAGCAGAAAGGGGGGTCTCAGGCGCAGGCTTCACAATTATCGGACAACCAGCAGCGAGCGCAGCCCCAGCCTTTCGCGTAATCATGGCAACCGGAAAATTCCACGGAGTAATCGCCGCCGCTACGCCGATTGGCTGCATTCGCACGTGAAGTAGACTCCCGAGCTTGTGGCTAGGGATCGTCTCTCCGTATGCACGCTCGCCCTCCGCAGCGAACCATTCGAGAAACCCAGCAGCGTACACAATTTCGTGTCGCGCCTCGGCGAGCGGCTTGCCCTGCTCGCTCGTCACCAAAACGGCCAGCTCTTCCGAATGGGTGAACATCAGTGACGCCCACGACTTAAGTATCGCCCCACGCCTCGCTGGCAACAACTCTCGCCACGTCAAAAAAGCTCGCTCTGCGGACGCGATGGCCAGATCCATATCCGCGGCACAGCAACGAGCAACCTCCGCAATTTCTTCCCCAGTAGCTGGATCAATCACAACATCTCGGTGCTCGCCCGCAATCCAGTGGCCATCGATCAGCGCGGCACCCGCAACAAAATCGGAACGACGCAAACTTTGCAGGCGCTCCCTAGCAAGAGCGCTCAAATGCGGCTTTGGGGACCGAACAGTTTGGAAAGTCATTAATGGTCTCGCGCTTCTTAAGCTGCCTGGGCATTCAGGATACCGGTCTTGAGAACATGTTTGCGTCGCATTTTCCTATCACTCGGCCGATTTCCTGCATGACGGAGCATTTCGCAACGGAATTCATCTCAAGGCTGCAACCCTCACTCAATACCAATTACACCTAACAAATTTCCTGGAGGGAACCTTCGCGGCAAGCGCAGCTGTTCATCACTCGCTCCGTCTCCGGAAGATGCGGCGAGGTATGGTCGAGGGCTGGGGTGAGTGCAGGCATTGACCTATCGCAGGCATTGGCGCGCGAGATGATGTCATTAGCTTTGGTCCTCGCCGCGACCCGTCTCATGCGGTAACGAATTCACGCGGCCGCGAAAGCTCGCGCCACCAGATCTGGAAAACTGAGTCCCCGTAATGCAGCCGCGGTCTTGCGCTAGCTTGCAGCGCGGGTCGGTCATTTTAAGCGCCGCGCAGCAACGGAATTTCCAGACGCAGAGTTATGCAGGCGCCTCAATCAAGAGCGACATCAAATGCCGGCTCCGGCAGGAAAGCATTTGACAGTCTCAACGGGGCACCAGTTGAAATTGCCAGCGCATTCGGCATAGTGGACCAGCGCTTTGCGTCGCATGGTCTTGTTACTCCGAGGATTTTCGGCGCTATACAGGCATTTGGCGACGAATTTCACCGCCAATTGGAGCCGTACTATGCAATATGACCGTATAGATGCCCGCATTCTCGACATCGTGCAAAAGAATAACCGTCTAACTTCCGAAACTATTGGTGAAATGGCCGGGCTTTCTGCTACCGCATGTCAACGACGACTGAAGAGGCTCCGGTCGGAAGGCATCATCGAGGCTGATGTCTCGATCGTTTCTCCGAGGGCTGTAGGAAGGCCAATTCAGATGCTTGTGCTGGTGACTTTGGAGCGGGAGCGCTCGGACATAATCGATAAGTTCAAAAAAGCTATCAAATCGTCAGTCGACGTCGTCAATGGCTTCTATGTCACCGGCGATTCTGATTTTGTCCTATACGTTACCGCGCCTACCATGGAGGACTATGAGCAGTTTACCCGGCGATTCTTTTATGAGAACTCGGACATCAAGGGCTTCAAGACGATGGTCATTATGGATCGGGTCAAAGCCGGCTTTGCCATCCCGATTGAAGCGCCATCCGATGCTTAATGCGATTGTCTCGCCGTGGATTTACATGGTTGCTCGCTTCTTCATTCGCGCGCAGGGCGAAAATTCACATTGAGACTCCTGTACCCTACCGTTTGTTAGCATTGAAGCTGAGGAGATACGGCTTCACGTATTGCGGAGGGATCAGCACCACATTAAGCTCCCGCGCATTGCAGCTCCCCGCCCAATAGTTCGAGCACCACAAGCCGCAATATCGGCTACTCGTGCTTGCGCAGTAGGCGTGGAACCGTAGGCCCATAAAGCCCCCGTTTACGAACACGCGATTGTCGACACGACTGCGGCGGAGATTACCCAGACCGCTCTCGTAAGGTGCTCATTTCACACGACGAGACGATCTACACCAGCTGAGGGGCGGCACGCGAAACATGGCCTTGGCGCAGTCGCGAAAGCCTTGCACGAATGCAGCAATCTCAGGTTGTTCATGGCGTCGATCACGTCAGCGCGCCACCGCTTGGGTGATCCGCGCCTTAAGCGCGTCGCATGAATACCACGTGCAGTAATTCGTCCCAATCGGACGTCAAATTAGTAAAATCCAGCGTCATGGTGGACTATGCTGGGCGTATAATGCCGCTGAGGACTCAAATGACTGGAAACGCATTAACTAATCAAGAAGCTGATGCTTCCCAATGTGATCTGCTGATCAGGAACGCCTATGTGATCACGATGGACTCGGATCGTCGCATCTTCCCAAATGGGACTGTTGCTGTGACAGGCTCGCTGATCGTAGATGTTGGGGACGACGCGGAACTAGCGAGTCGGTACCGGGCGGCGCGAACAATCGATGCTAAAGGGGGAGTGGTCCATCCCGGCATGATAGATTGCCACGTCCATATTGGCCAAACCGGTGGACGAGGCTGTATACCCGACGGAGTAACGGTCGGGAACGGGTACAGCTACATGCGCGCGTGGATGGGATCGCTGGAGGCCGATGATGAGTATTCCTCCACCCTGCTCTCCTCGCTGGAGATGCTGCGCAACGGCACCACGTTCTTTGTAGAACCTGGGACCGTGTTCGAGCCCGATGCTGTCGCTTCTGCCGCCGAGCGGATAGGTATCCGAGGCTCGTTGGCCGACCCTTATTTGTGGGATGTCGACTCCGCTAGGGCCGTCAAGAGTTCTTTTGATAAGAGCGTGCTCGAGCACCGGGCGCCGGTGAGCCGGGCGCGCGCGCGCAAGTTGCTGGGCCAGCAGTTGCGGAGGAACAGCGACCCGGACGCTCTTGTTCGAGGCCACATTGGACTCTACGGTGCCGGGTCCGCGAGCGACGAGTTGCTGCGCGAGGCCAGCACCATCGCCGCAGCTAACGGGGCCATCTGGACGCAGCACCAGAACTATCATTGCGCCGACGTCCAAGCAGAAGATGAAGATCTAGGAAAGCACGCACTGATTCATCAGGCGGAGATTGGTGTCCTTGGCCCACACTGCTTGTTCGCCCATATGAACTTTGTCCGCGACGACGAAATATCTGTCGTCCTCGACTCCGGTCTCGCAATCGTGTGGAGTCCCGGAGTTTATCTTAAGTACGGGATCGGGGCAACGACCCGGCCTCGGATTCCGGAGCTCTATCGAAAGGGCGTTCGAGTAGCTATCGCAACTGATACGTCGCACCCGTGGGCATTTGGGGACGCCGGGTTACTCAGTTACTTGGTCGCGCGCTCGTTCGAGGATTTCGTGTCAGTAGAGTCAGTTTTGGAGATGTTGACGATCAGCGCGGCTGAAGCCTTAGGTGTTGCTGATCGGCTCGGTAGCCTCGCAGTCGGTAAGCGCGCCGACATTGTAATCAGGAGGCATGACCTTCCCGAGGCGTACCCGAAGATGAACGTTGTGCACAATCTCATGCTGATCAGCCGGGGCAAGTCCGTTGACACCGTCCTCGTCAACGGAAAGGTCGTCGTACAGCATGGTCACGCCACCTGCGTCAACGAAGCAGAGGTGTACGAGATGGCAGATGCTTCGGCCCGCAGGGTGATGAAGAAGCTCAGTCTTGCAATTAAGCCTCGATGGCGATGCCCTAGCTGCTGAACGACACCTGACCTGATGGTGGCGCGTGGCGAGGCCATTTCTCTGAGAGGCATCTGTTTGAGAGGATTGGGCCGTAAGTCCGTTCCTCTTAATACAGGAGTGCCTCATGGCCACGATGAGTTCGAGCCCGCTGCGCCGTCGCATGATCGAGGATATGACGCTGCGCAACCTATCACCGTCGACGCAGCAATCCTATGTCTAGGCGGTTGCGAACTTTAGCCGACACTTCGGCCGATCCACGACCTTACTGTCGCGCAAGCGACCTGCGATGACGCCGGCGCCCGGAACCGTAAAGTTCTTAGCGATCAATACCGCACGTGGTGCAGCGCCTGCGAGTTGAACTGGTTGGCTGTGGGCTAGGTGTGTGGTCCCGGAGTGTGGGGGAATCAGCTAAGCTGATCCTTCATTCCGGGAGGTCCTATGGGTCAGATACTCCATGGCAGCGCCACGACCACGCACGCCATCCGAGCGGCGATACAGCGATCGAAGGCTACGCTCAAAGAGCTAGCCGCTCAGCACGGCCTCAACCAAAAGACCGTCGCCAAGTGGCGTAAGCGCACCTTCGTCCACGATGCGCCGATGGGGCCGAAGACCGTGCGCTCGACCGTGCTTTCGACCGAGGAAGAGGCGACGGCCGTCGCTTTCCGCAAGCACACGCTGCTGCCTCTGGATGACTGTCTCTATGCGCTGCAGGCGACGATCCCGCATCTCACGCGCTCGTCCTTGCACCGCTGCCAGCAGCGCCACGGGATCAGCCGCCTGCCGGAGATCGCCGGCGACAAGCCAGCTAACTAAGCAGCCCTTCAAGCGCCACCCCATTGGCTACTTCCACATCGACATGGCCGAGGTCCGCACCGAGGAAGGCAAACTTTATCTCTTCGTGGCGGTAGATCGGACCACCAAGTACGCCTTCGCCCGGCTCGTGAAGAAGGCCACGGGTGCGGCGGCCAGGGCCTTTTGACGGTATCCCTCCGTTGAGGTCTTCGTCGTATGCGTACTTTTGACGAACTGGCGGCGGCCGTCGCTTACCAGATCCACACCGTGTTGACCAACAACGGCATCCAGCTCGCCGACCTGCCCAAGAACCGGGATGGCCCCACCGCCAGCTGGCGCGGCCTCCCTTCGACCGGGCCTGCCAGGGGCATGGTATCGAGCGTCGCCTGACCAAACCCAATCACCCCTGGACGAATGTAAGAGCGGTTCTCTGCCCCCACCTTGTCGGGTGCGCGCTGACCGGCAAGATACGAGCCGTCACATACAGTACGGTTCGCATATATGGTTGACCATATCGTTGACGCTTCGGGGCCGCGGGGCCGGGTGGATATCCAGGTCGGTGCGGGACGTCGCCGCCGATGGAGCGACGAGGTCAAGGGGCGGATCGTGGCGGAGTCGTATGCGCCGGACGCGGTCGTGTCGGAGGTGGCGCGCCGGCACGGCATCTCGCCGCAACATCTTTTCGTGTGGCGCAAGGCGGCGCGTGCCGGCGTGCTCAGCCTGCCGGCCGACGAGGCGCCACTCTTCGTTCCGGTGGTGACGGAGCTACGTGGCGCTGGGCCGGGCACGGAAGCGGCAACGCGGAGCTCGACAACGATCAGCATTGAGATTGGCGGAGCGGTGGTTCGCGCGGCGGCTGGGGTCGACCCGGCATGGCTGCGCGATGTGGCTGCGGGCCGTGAAGGCGGCCACATGATCGCGGCTTCGGCGGGCGTGAAGGTCATGGTCGCGACGAGGCCGGTCGACTTCCGCAGGGGTGCCGACGGTCTCGCCGCGCTGGTGCGCGAGCAACTCCGCCATGATCCCTTCTCGGGAACGATTTTTGTCTTCCGTTCGAAGCGCGCGGACCGCTTGAAGATTTTGGCCTGGGACGGGTCCGGACTGGTGCTGCTGTGGAAACGTCTGGAGCATAACGGGTTCCGCTGGCCGCCGATCAGCGATGGTGTGATGCGGCTCTCCGCCGCGCAGCTCGCCGCGCTGATGGACGGCCTCGACTGGTCGCGTCTGCATGTCCACGACGTTGCGCAGCCGACAGCGACATCATGAGCCGCTGCGACCAACTGAATCAGGCCGCTCTTCGCATGCCCCAACGTCCTGCGAATCAGATTGAGTGGTTGATGTGGATGACATCGCAGCTCAGCTTCCGACCGAGATCGACGCGCTGCAGGCGCTGGTGGCGGCGGCGCGCACGGAGCGCGACGCTGCGATCGCAAAGTGCGACGCTGCGATCGCCGAGCGCGACCACGCGCTGTCGCAGATGGATCGGCTGCGCCACCTCTTGCGCCAGCTGCAACGCGCGCAGTTCGGCCGCCGTTCGGAGAAGCTCGATCCGGAGCAACTGCTGCTGGCGATTGAGGACATCGAGCAGGCCCTTGCCGGCGACGAGGCGGCTGAGGACAAGAAGGACCCTGCGGGCGCACGCAAGCGCGCTGCTAAGCGATGCGCCGATCGTGGTGCACTTCCGGCCCATCTGCCGCACATCGACGTGACGATTGCGCCCGAAGATACCAATTGCCCGTGCTGCCGCGCGCCTATGCATGTGATCGGCGAGGAAACGTCGAAGCGGCTCGACGTCGTCCCGGCGCAGTTCCGCGTGATCGTCACCCATCGTCCCAAATTTGCCTGCCGGGCCTGCACGGATGGCGTGGTTCAGGCGCCGGCGCCGGAGCGGCTGATCAAGGGCGGGCTGCCGACCGAGGCGATGGTCGCCCATGTGTTGGTCGCCAAATATGCCTGGCATCTGCCGCTCTATCGGCAGGCGCAGATGCTGCTTGCGCAGGGCATCGACATCAAGCGCGCGGTGCTTGCGTTCTGGGTGGGCTATGCGGCCGCGGAGCTTCATCCGCTCTGGCGGCGGCTGCGCGAGATCATCCTGACCGCGGGCAAGATCGCGGTCGACGAGACCACGGCACCGGTGCTGGATCCCGGCCGTGGCCGCACCAAGAAGGGCTTCTTCTGGGCGATCGCGCGCGACGATCGACCGTGGGGCGGGACCGATCCGCCGGCGGTGGCCTACACCTACGCGCCCGGTCGCGGCGCCGTCCACGCGCTCAAGCTGCTCGACGGCTATCGCGGCATCGTGCAATGCGACGGCTATGCCGCCTACAAGACCATTGCCAACGCCGCGTCTGACGAGGCGATCACGCTGGCGTTCTGTTGGTCTCATCTGCGGCGCCGCTTCTTCGATATCGCAGAAGGCGGCCCTGCGCCGATCACCAGCGAGGCGCTTGCGCGCATCGCCGCCCTCTATGCCATCGAGAAGACGATCACAGGCCGCAGCGCCGATGAGCGCCGCACCGTCCGACAGACGCGCAGCAAGCCTCTCGTGCTGGCGCTCAAGGCCTGGTTCGAGCAGCAGCTCACCCGCGTCTCGGGCAAGGCGACGATCGCCGAGCATATCCGCTACGCCCTGAACCACTGGGACGGGCTCACGCGGTTCCTCGACGACGGCCGCATCGAGCTCGACACCAACATCGTCGAGCGAAGCATCCGTCCTCTTGTCCTCAATCGCAAAAACGCGTTGTTTGCGGGGCATGATCAGGGCGCGGAGAACTGGGCCTGCATCGCTTCGCTGATTGAGACCAGCAAGCTCTGCGGCGTCGAGCCGCAGGCCTATCTGACCGACGTCCTCACCAAGCTGGTCAATCTCTGGCCGGCCTTCCGTCTGGACGAACTGATGCCCTGGGCCTGGGCCGCCGAGCGCGGAAGAAGCCTCGCCGCTTGACCAACTCCGATCCTGGATCGCGGCCGTTCCGGCGGGTCTCTTCGGCTCTGTGCCGTCCGCCGGCTTCAGCAAGCCGTGGCGGGCCGCCTTGCGCCAGACCGAAAGTTGCTGCGGCGAGATCTCGTGCCGACGCGCGACCTCCGAGACCACGGCGCACGGCGCGTAGGATTCCGCCACTATCTGCGCCTTGACATCGTCGCTCCAACGACGGCGCAGCGGCCGAGCCTGTAACTCGTCAACAACATCCGGAATCATGTTGCGATCCGCTCTCTTCATGACGGAACGCATATTGCAGGCCAGCCCGCCTACAACAAGGTGGGGGAAAATAACCGTCTTACGGACGAATGGCCAGGTCGAGAGGAAGAACCGCACGCTCAAGGAGGCAACCGTCCGGCGATACCACTACGAGACTCACCGGCAGCTAGAAGATCACCTCGCCGTCTTCCTTGACGCCTACAACTTCGCCAGACGCCTTAAGACCCTGCGCGGCCTCACACCCTATGAAGCTATCTGCAAGGCATGAGTGGACGAGCGAGATCGCTTCAGGATCGATCCCCTGCACTTGACCTCGGGACTGAACAACTAGTGCGGCACCCCTCCGGGGCGCCGCTTGGTGGTCGGCCCGGTTGACTGGCGATCGGCGAACCATGTTTGAAGCAAGCATGTCTTTCTGCTCGAGCTGAAGGACCAGAGCGCCTTAGTGTCAGATTTGACGCTCCCGTCCGGCCCAGTAGGGCTCCCGGACTTTCTTCCTTTGGACCTTGCCGGCGGCACTACGCGGAAGCTCTTTGACAAACTCGACGCTGCGCGGGACCTTGAACCCGGCTAGGCGCTCGCGGGCAAAGACGACGATCTCCTTCATGAGCGAGTCGCTAGGCTCGAACCCCGGATTGAGCATGACGACCGACTTCACCTCCTCGCCCCACTCCACGTTGGGCACACCGATCGTGCAGACGTCCTGGACTGCCGGATGCTTAATGAGCTCGTTGTCGATCTCCTGCGGATAGATGTTCGTGCCGCCGGAGATGATGCATTCTGCCGTGCGGCCGGTGAGGAAGACATATCCGTCCTCATCGGCGTAGCCGACATCGCCCAGCGTGAAATAGCCGTCGCGGTGGGCCGACGCGGTCTTCTCGGGATCCTTATGGTATTCAAATGGAGCATCCAAGGAGACAGGGAAGTACAACGTCCCGGCCTGCCCGCGCGAGACCTCTGCGCCTTGGTCATCGAGAATCCTGAGAGCACCCGGATACGGCAGCTTGCCGATGGTCCCAGGCTTCTTTAGCCATTCCTCGCTGCTGACATGGATGCCGGCGCCGTTTTCTGAGCCAGCATAATATTCGTTGAGGATCGGTCCAACCCAGTCGATCATCGCCTTTTTAACTTCGGGTGGACAAGGCGCTGCGCCATGAAGGATGTAGCGGAGCGAGGAAATGTCGTACTTTCGCTTCACCGCATCGGGCAGCGCCAGAAGCCTCTGGAACATAATCGGCACCATGTGACAGCGCGTTACCTTGTGCTTTTCGATTGTACGCAGCGTGTTCTCGGAATCCCATCGATCGAGAAACACGAGCGGAATTCCCATCACCATGGCAGAGCGCACATCGGAGACGAGGGGCCCACCATGATAGGCTGGGCCCGCGCACATCTGCACATCATCCGGCTGCGCGAGCGGTTCATCGCGTATCCACTCCCTGCGCCGATAGACGCCCTTCGGGCGACCAGTAGTTCCCGAGGTGTAGAGCATCGTCGAGCCCAGTGTTGGATCAATGATGTCCGAAGAGTCGAACTTTTCGAGCACCTTCTCGTAACACTCAAATCCGTCCCACGCGCCGCCAATGGAAATCTTAAGGGTCACCGCTGGCACCTGAGCCGCAAATCCAGCCGGAAAACGAGTTTCGGCGAACAATGCTTTTGCGTCGCAATCGTTAATGATGTGCTCGATCTCCCGGGCGTTGAGATGCCAGTTCACCGGTGTCAACCGATACCCCCCGCGGAAGCAAGCTGAGAGCACCTCCACGAACTCGGCGCGGTTGCTGCAAAGAAGCGCGACTGCGTCACCTTCCGTCAGCCCCCGCTCGCGCAGTAGGCGAACGATTCGGTTGGCGGCTTCATTGACCTGCCGGAACGTCCGCGCGCCGTTGGGATCGTGGATTGCGATTTTGTTACCCCGCAGATCCGCCCAGAGGCTATGGCTCATCCCTTTGGCGGCCGCCGCGGTCTGACGCTGCAACAGATTCTGCATTCAAACTCCCCTATGAATTAAGCTGCCCTAACCGAACGGCTCGGCCTAGGCCGTAGCGGCCACTCACCCGGCCCTACCAGCATAGAGCCGAAAATGCCTCGTACTGATTCAGCAGACCGCTTGCCGCGGCCACTTGGACCATCGAGTCGGCGCCGCGTTAGTGTCCCTTCAGCGGCCAAGATGGCTCCCGGCATCGACGAGCAAGAACTCGCCGGTAACGTTCGAGGCGCTCGTGAGAAAGAATAGCGCGGCCTCGGCCATCTGCTCTGGCGTACCGGCCTGACGCAAGGGTGTGGTTTGCTCCATCAACGTCTTCATCTCCTCGTACTCGGCCTGGCCTAGCCCCTCTAGGAGCCAGCGCGTTTGAATAAAGCCGGGACCTATCGCGTTGACCCTGACCGCCGGACTCAACCAACGCGCCAACGACCGGGTGAGCGTGTTGAGCGCCGCCTTGGAGGCGACGTACGGAATCGAACTGCCTGCGCCTGTTGCGACGGCGTTCGAAGAGACGTTGACGATCGAGCCGCGCTCCCTACTCTCCTCCCAGCGCTTCTTCATGGTCGGCCAGATGGCGCGGCTCATCATGTAGGGACCCGTAACATTGACCCGCAGGATGCGATCGAAATCCTCAGCCGTGACCCCCTCAAGATCGCCCTCGTTCTGAAACTTGGTGGTGCCAGCATTGTTGATCAACCCGTCGATACGACCCCACTTCTTCAGAGTCTCGGCGGCAAGCTTGCGACAATCAGCATCCTGTCCCATGTCGGCCTGTACTAGGATCGCGTCGACACCTTGGGCCTTAACCTTGGTGTAAGTCTCCTCAGCCTCTTTCTTGCTCCTTGCATAGTTGATCGCGACGTTCCAGCCGCGCGCCCCCAGATCAATCGCGCAGGCCGCCCCCAGCCCCGTCGCTGACCCAGTCACGATTGCCACCTTGGCCATAGCCCCTCCCAACCTGCAGCCACCCTCTTCTCGGAACTCCAAGAGGAGCGCGGGAATGGCGATATCGTGAAAGAAGCATAACGTGGTTCAAATCTGAATTTCTCTAATATTGCCCCCGTTTCGGCCGAAATTCTGCGCATTAGCACTGCAGAATGCGAGGATTCACCAATAAAATCTATACTGGCACAGAGCTCGCCCATGACGGCTCTTCGAAACAAGTCTCGGGCCAATCGAATAGAGATAGATTAAGCAGTACTAGTGTCACGCGACTTGCTCGGACAAAGTCAGATTTGGCACTTGGGTGAAATTCGATTCAGACCTTAGCCAGCCAGCCTTGACCGACGTTCGCGCCTCGTAGGCGAGACGCCTGCTTTGCATGCCCATCCTCACTGCATCGCATTCGGTCAATCGTCACCGACCGCCGAAATCGTCATGCGCCGCCAGAATACTCGACCTCAGAATCGGCGCTCGGCGAGCCACATTGTCCATCTTAGTGAGTTGTCTGGGGCGAGCTCTCCGCCAATATAAAGCTAAGTCGCAGCGAGCTTCACCTCCTGGCCCGTCTGACGCAGAAATCCGACCACATTCCAGCTTACATTAGGAGAATTCGGCTTAAGGGGCGGATATGCTCGCTTTATGACATCGCAAATTCCACGCTCTCTCGGAATCCTGGGCCTCGAACGCGGAGTGCCACCCGGCACCGAGCCACCGATGCCACCTTCCGGCTCGATTCTAAATTCCGCCAGCTTCAACTTCCCGACTATTTCGGAAACCGTCGCGGGAGCATGGGTGGAGAATGTCGTTCGCGGCGATCCAGCACTTGAGCCAGCTTACATCGCAGCCGCTCGGCGTCTGGTCGAGCGAGGGGCCATAGCGATAAGCTCGACGTGCGGCTTCTCTATTCGACACCAGCCCGCGGTGGCCGCGTCAGTGAATGTGCCCGTGGTAATGTCGAGCCTGCTCCTGTTGCCGGCGTTGCTCCGCCAGTTGCCGGCGACTGCCAAGATCGCCGTTCTGACCTACGACTCAAAGCATTGTAGCGAAGATCTGCTCGGGCTCAATGATCCAGGCGAGTTGGCGAGGATTGTGATCGGCGGCATTGAAGGCGGCAAGTTCTGGCATGACGAGCTGAAACGTCCGGCGCCACAGGTCGACGTCGCTGCGATCGAGGCGGATGTCACCGCGTGCGTCGAGCGCCTTCGCGCCGCACTTCCTGAGATCGCGGCGATCCTATTCGAGTGCGCGGCGTTTCCCATGGTTGCGCCGGCGGTCCGTCGTATCGCAAAGCTGCCGGTCTACGACATCACCGACCTCTGTCGGATGACGATGGCATCGTTGGCCTGAGGTCGTGGTTATATGCAGGCGAAGACGCGGCGGGCGGGCGCAGGCTCAAAGAAGGATCCCGCAACGACACCATTTCAAACTCTTTGGGGCCGAACCGGTCGACGCCGCGTATAGCCGTCATGCAAGTGATCGTCGAGCTAACATCAGGAGAAAGCGCTCATGCCCGCATTTGATCACCAGGAATATCGCCAGCGAACGGCTCGGCTACGCCAGCGAATGGCCGAGCGCGGCATGGACGCGCTCCTCGTCTTGAGCGAAGCGAACATGCACTACCTTACTGGCTACGACGGATATTCCGAGTACGTTCCGCAGCTCGCTCTTCTGTGTCAAGACGAGGAAGATCCGTATCTCATCTTGCGCGAGATGGACGTCGCATGCGCAACGGCCACATCCTATCTGCCGCACTCACGAATCCTAGGCTATCCCGAGAAATACATTGGTTCAAATCAGCGGACGCCGTGGCAACCGATCGGAGATTTGATCCGCGAGCGGACAAGGTCGAGCCGCATCGGGGTCGAACTGACAGCCAAGATTTATGGGGTGAAGGCCCATGCCGCCCTCGGCAAAAGCCTAGATCTTACCAAGAGCGTTGATGCCGACGGCGTGATTTCCAAGCTGAAGCTGGTGAAGTCCACTGCTGAGCTTGCCTACATGGAGCAAGCCGGAAAAATCGTTGATCGGGCGATGGAGGTAGGCCGGCTCCAGATCGCTGTAGGCGCGCGAGAATGCGACGTAGCTGCAGCCATCATGCATGCGTTGTGCACGGGTACCCCTGAATTCCCCGGCGGGCCTTCCCGCTTTCCGACCATGCCGACCGGCTGGCCCGCAACTGCACCGCATATCAAGTGGTCAGATGCGACCTATACGATGGGTCGTCAGACCAATTTTGAGCTCGGCGCCTTCCGCCACCGCTATTGTTGCGCATTGTCGCGGACGGTCTTCTTAGGTGAGCCCCCTGCTCGGTCGCGACACGTTCATCAAGCAGTGGTCGACGGCTTCCTCGCTGCGTTTGAAACCATGCGACCCGGAGTGACATGCGGCGATGTCGAGCGAGCGTTTCGGCGCACCTTCAATCCTCTTGGCGTACGCAAAGAATCGCGAATCGGCTACTCCATTGGGATCGATTGGACCGACGGTGGCGCGAGCCTGCAAGACGACGATGAGACCGTAATCCAACCTAACATGACCTTCCACATAATCATCGGCATCTGGGAGAAGGACGACGGCTATGTCTTCAGCGAGACCGTGCGCGTAACGGACGGCGGCGCAAAGTCAATGAGCAGCATATCGCGCGATTTGCTGGTCAATCGCTGAGACCGATCGTCTTGCATGAACGTCGGCGCCGTGCCCAGTAGCATACCCTGACGTCGGCTGACCCGCGCTTCGGCCATTCAGGCATATCTTGAGTGACCGAGAGGCCACGACGACACTATGATCGGTGAGTCCGGACGCGGTACACCACGGATCACCTATTCGCACTTGACACCTCGATTGGAACGCAGATGAACGACCCGATTGTCGACGCAGCGAATGAGCATTTTGCCTCGCATTATTTCGAAGCTCGTCAAAAATTTCGCGATTACGTTGGCATGGCAGCAATTGGCGAGCTGGCAATCTATCCATCGCCAGCGCGTGGGCCTCGTGGAGAGGAGCTTTCAACGGATGTTGCTTGGTTTGGTGACCGACGCGCCTCAAAGGTGGGGGTTATGATTTCGGCTACGCACGGTGTCGAAGGGTATTGTGGATCCGCAGCACAACTCGATTGGGTAGCTGAGCATGGTTACGAAAGGCTGAAATCTGATGAAGCCATGTTGCTGATTCACGCCATCAATCCTTATGGATTCGCATGGGATCGGCGTGTCACGCAAGAGGGCTGCGACCTCAATCGGAACTTTGTCGATTTTGCGGCTCCTTTACCTCATAACGATGCTTACGATCAGCTTGCTGACAGTCTTGTGCCACGTGAGTTGGACGGACCCCTGCTCGTTGCTGCCGAGGCGGCAATTGAGAAATTCCGTGCAGCACACGGCGAAATTGCGTTCCGAAAGGCGCGCACTAGCGGCCAGTATCGACATCCCACTGGGATGTTTTTCGGCGGATTCACCCCCTCGGTCGCACGTCGAACGCTTGAACGTATAGTATTGGAGCACGATCTCGAGTCACGTCGCTTCGTCTTCATCATCGACTATCACACGGGCCTCGGACCTTATGGGTATGGTGAGCTGCAATGCGAGCAGGCTTCAGGTCTGTCAGGGTATCAACGTGCCCGCTACATTTTTGGCCCTTCGGTCACATCGCCAGATCTGGGTACTTCATCATCTATTGTAGTAAGTGGAGCGCAGGATGATTACTGGCAGCGGCTCTTGGGAGATCGGCACGTGTACGTGTGCTTGGAGTTCGGGACCTATCCTTCGGAGGCAGGCAGACCAGCAATGCGCGCTGACCATTGGCTATATGCTTATGGTCAGGCGCAGGTTGAAACAGATGTTGGTTATGAAATTCGGCGGCGCGTAAGGCAGCACTTCTATCCGGAGAGAGCCGATTGGAAGGAGATGGTGCTATACCGCAGTCGTCAGGTTCACCGGCAGATGATCGAGGGACTGAGAATGTGAAAGCTCGACCGGGTTTGGCGTTCAAACGAGCTCAAATCTCAGCAGAAAATGAGGATGGTCGCGCAAAGTGCGGTGATCCAGTGAACGCGGTATCCGTTGAGGCAGAGAGCAACAGCAAGCAAATCGATAGGGCGCAACTATTCCGGCCGCGGCGAGCACCGGTAGCGTTTCGCCCAGCTTCAAGCTTACGCAATCTTCCAGCAGATGCGTAATTTCGACGGCGCAATCGTAGTCGGGACTGTCCGGATTCTCCGCGATGGAGGCGGCTGGCAGTGCGATAGTCCAGCGCGTGCCGTTGTAGATCCACTCGGCACCACGTGATCGCTCCGCCTTAGGTCCGTCGCAGCGGCCGCGATACTCTCGATTACACCTGCGTCTTCCGCAGCCCGCGAGAACGGACAGGCGGCCTAGTCGAATAATTCCCTAATCGTCAGGACGTCGTAAGCTTCGGTGCCGCTGCTTTAACCGGTTCGCCCGGTCGGGCCACAAATCCGGCACATCGGCCAAAATTAGATCGTCGGGTTGGCAATATTGCGAGAAGAGGATGCCTTCATCGATGCACCTGGTTGCTTGGTTGGCAAGCGCTTTTAGTTTGAAATTATAGTTGTGGGTTCCGTAGCCACGCGACAATCTGTTTGTAATGCCGCTATTCGAAGACGCAGACCGATCCTCCGATAGAGGGGCACGGAACGCCTGTATCGTATTCTTAACGCATGGTACGCATACGACGAAGCTTACGATTACCCACATTTTTTGAGGTGCACTGAGTCGAAAAACTTGAGTCGCCAGAATCACTTGTGATTCTTTGATGGGCACCTGATTCGAGAAGAGGTGCTCTATGGGACTGACTTCACGCGCCCGGGATGAGAAGGCGCATCCGTTGGCGTCTGACGCGGTGACTTGGTTTGACCGTGAAGCTGCGCTGTGCGAATTCCAGGGCGCTCGACTTGGCAAGAGATTTCGCATGCTGCTAAAGCAGATCGGTGGAGACATCGGACAGAGCATTCCGATGGTTAGAGCCGGCTCCGCAAATTTGAACAGGTCGGTAAGTGGAGTTTCTGCCTGACAGCGGGCACGCTGGTGCCTGCGAATCAGGAGCGACGATGAGCA
>NZ_JBNDLA010000046.1:0-23938 GCF_050435825.1 Bradyrhizobium sp. I1.14.4
GGATGGCAAACCCTCGCCACAAAACCCATCGATCAGCCAATTGACCTTGCCGCCTGAAACGATAACTTCATGTTACCCGGAGAATTCGCCAAGCCCCCGCGGGTCACTTCAAATTCCTCCGGGTGTGGTCAGTCAAATTCCTCCACCCGCGAGGCAGGACATGGTGATTGTTAGTTTGCCTTTGTTTCCCGGGCAAGAGTTTCAGCGGCCTCTTTGAGCCGATAGCTGCGTCCGTCGAACTCAAGCAGATGGCAATGATGCATCAGGCGATCGAGGATCGTCGTGCTCATGGTGTTATCCCCCAGGTATGCTCCCCAGTCCTGCACGACGCGATTGGAGGTGACGATGACGCTGCGGTGGAGTTTGTAGCGTTGATGGATCAGGGTCTGCAGCAATGCGCCGGCGTCGTCAGGGATGGCGCGTGCGAGGAACAGATCGTCCAGCACGAGAAGATCGCAGTCGATGATGGCTCGCAGCCGGACGTCGCGTTGTGCCGGGGAGTTCATGGCGTAGCGATGGAAGAAGTCGTCGGTCTCAAGATACTGGACCTTGTGGCTTTGCAGGATCGCCTGATAGGCAATCGCCTTGGCGATGTAGGACTTCCCGGTGCCAGGTTTGCCGACAAGCAGCGCGTTCTCGCCAGCGGCAATGAACGCCAGGGTGTGGAGCTGGAAGCAGGTTTGGCGCGGCAATTTGGGATTGAAGGACCAGTCGAACTCGGCGAGCGTCAGCTTTTCGTCGAGCCCGGATTGCTGGTATCGCCGCTCGATAAGACGGGACTGGCGGCGATCCAGTTCGTCCTGCAAGATCAACGAGAAGGTCTCGAGGAAGGGTTGGTTTGCGCCCTGCGCCTGCAGCACGCGCGTCTGCAGCGTGTCGCGGACGCCTGACAGGCGCAGCTGTCGCAGGCAACGCTCAATTTCCGGCATGGTCATCATGTGGTTTGGTCTCCAGTTTGAGGTGAGAAGCCGCGGGAGCGCTCGTGGCGCCGGAGCTGGCCGGGGTTGCGCAGGCGCCACGAGCGCGGGTTGCAGGGGCGCGGTCATCGTGAGCCTCGGCCTGCCGGCCATTGGCGCCGGCATCGTGCCGCACGGCACGGCTGAAGAGATCGCCGTATTCGGCTGGAGCGCGGATCAGCGGATGATCCTGGGTGAGCGGCGATGCCGGCTGTGGCGTCGCTCCAACCTGCGCGATCGCCTGTTCGAACAACCGCTCGACGGTCGCACGCACGTGCTTGTAACGGTAGATGCGGTTCTCGACGGCGTGCGCACAGGCCTGCTCGACCAGCCGTGCCGGATACTTCCGGCTCAGCCCGACAATGCCCCACATCGCGCGCTGTCCGGGGCGCCCCTCGGTGTCGAACACCTGCTGGCACAACGCCCTGGTCTGCGGCCCGATGCGCTCGGCGCTCGCCAGCAGTACGGTGGTTTGCCGCGACGGATTGAACGGCCGTTCGCTGGTCGGCAGGACGACAGAACCGGGGTGCGTCATCCGGGGATGAACACGCAGCAGCGCATGGGTGTGGCGATCACGGATCTCGATCATGGAGGCGTAGATCCGCACAACGACCTGGCTGCCGATGGGTGCAGGCCGCGCGGCGTAATAGCTGTTGTCGACGCGCACGGTGGTGTCGTCGCAGACGGTCCGAACGACCTCGGTGAAGATGCGGAAGGGCGCGACAGGCAGCGGCCGCAGGTGCGGCTTCTCCTCCTGGAACATGGCCTCGACCTGACGGCGCGTGCTGCCGTGGATGCGCCTGGAAGCCCAATTCTCCTCCCAATGCCTCAAGAACTCGTTCTGGGCTTCCAGTGTCTCGAAGCGCCGTCCAGCCAGCGCGGTGCCCTGGGTATGTTGAATCGCACTCTCGACGCATCCTTTCCGATTGGGATCGGCCACCCGCGCGGGATCGGCGACCACGGCGTAATGAGCCAGCATCGCGCTGTAAATCGGGTTGAGCTCGGGCTCGTACAAATCCGGCTTGAGGACGCCTTCCTTCAGATTGTCGAGCACGACATAGCTGGGGACCCCGCCAAAATACCGGAACGCCTCTTCGTGGAGCTGCGCCCAGACTTGTTGGCTGGACTGCCAGACCACCCGCCGGAAGCTGCGCCGCGAGTAGCGCAGCGTCATCACGAACAGGCGGGGACGGCGGTACCGGCCGCTCCTGGGATCAATCGTCAGAGCGCCCTCGCCATAGTCGACCTGGGCCTCCTCGCCGGGGAGGAACTCAAGGCGATCAAACTGCTCGGGATCGCTGTGTCGCAACGTGCGCACAAACCGCTTGACGCTCTGGTAGCTGGACGGAAAGCCAAATTGATCGACCAGGTCCTGGTAAATCGCCTGCGCATTCCGCTTCAGGCGGACCTGTTCTTCGATCCACGTCCGATGCGGTTCGCAAGCCGAACGGGCCAGGCTGCTGGTGACCGTTGCTCCCGATGCCCCAGAAGCCGGTGGTCGGGGTGGAGGAATTTGGCCGTCCACGCTCACCGGGCCGGTGGTCACTTCCCCGGGGGAATTTGCCTCCGCACCAGCCCGCAGCGCCCGGTAACGCCGGATCGTCTTGCGATCGACCCCCCGTCAGCCTGTGGATCTCGCGCTGGCTGGCATTGCGATCGAGTAGCGTAAATACCGTGCTTTGCAGGTGTGGCTTCAAGACGTTCAACTCCCCGGCCCCTTGCTGGCTAAAGGGACCGAAAATAAACGTCCTGCCTGATCGGCTACCGCTGTTCAGCGGCGCTGACGGCGATTATCGGGTGGGGGAGTTTCAAGTGACCATACCCGGGGGATTTTGACCGACCCACGGGGCCAAGCCGAATTCCAACCGCATTCCGGACGGCACCAAGTAGCGATTTTGCACTGGCAGACCATCTGATAGGCGGGCCAAAATGGCAGGACGTCCGGAGTGGGCTCGGCATAGAAGCCGATAAAGCCCGAACCAATGGGGGGAGGACGGTGGATAACGACAAACTCGACGAGCGTCTCAGGAATCTGGAAGGACAAGTCTCTCGATTATCAACGGCCCTTTGCTGCGCGCTCAGTGTCATCTTGGTCTATGACCGACGTCCATTTTATTTCGATCAGGATTTCGGCACCACACTCGCAGGAATGGCTGGAGTCGTCGCGTCAGTCAGCTCTCTTGGTGGGCTGCCCAATCGTGAGGTGGGTCGTCGGCAAGAAGTCACAACCGCGATAGGTAAATGCCGTGCGGACCGCCCATCGCGCGGTTTGGAATGGCCCGTTCATGGTGGGGAAGCCTCCGACCCCAGGCGTGAGGGAGCGGCTGCGGTGACAACGGCCGCGAGCGGGCCGTGGATCGGACTTGCCGCCCACAAGTCATGCGCCACCTGCAATGGCTCGATCGTCAGGTTCGCCCACCAGGCCCTTTCGTTGCCCTGTCGATGCAACTCGTGGTGATGGGCGCGGCACAACGGAACGGTGAACTCGTCGCTGACCTTGCGGCCGAGAGCCCTAGGTTGAGCGAACTTCAAATGGTGGGCATCGCACGGATTTTGCCGGCAAACGAGGCAAGGCTGTTCTCGGACAAACAGCAAGTGGGCCTTGCTGCGCTTGCGCGCGGGCTCTTTGGGAAATGCAAGATTAGCCGTCGCATCGCTTGAGGTGTCTTCGACGGGCGCATCCGGTTTCAAGCCATCGTTTATGTCAGGAAGCACCTGCACGGCCGCCAGCTTCTCAAGGTAGGCGGACTCAAGGATGCGGGCATCTGCCATCAACAGGGTGTTCTTCCTGGGTAGTCCGACTTGGGCCCAGGCGAGTAGATCGTTCTCACTCGTTAAGCAATCGAGCTCCGCCAACATCTGCTCCCTCAGTTGGGCTGATTGATCCAGGCTGAGTAGCGGAGGCCGCTGCGCAGCGCCTTTGTTTCCCTTGACGTCGGGCCGATTGCCGGCCCGAAAGTCGGGAGGCGGCGGGGCCGCTGTGGCGTCCGGCGCATCCAAGTCGTCCTCGCCCGCGATACCGACTAGGGCGAAGAGAGCGTATCGCCGGGCATAGGTGAGGGCAGATCCCATCCGGTGTGGAGCATTGATTTCGCTGATGGGACACACCGGCCATTCCGAGGACATCCATTCTCCGGACGAATGTGCCAGCAGCGTCGTCAAACGGACAAGGCCCGTCGCTTGGTCGATCCCTGTCGTTTGAACGGTTGCGATCTCGTGGCTCCCTAGGCACTTGCGGACCAGATCCAGTCCGCTCGCCAGAGAGGCGTATCTGAAGCTGCGTGCCTCTTCGCGCGGAAAGACTGCAGGGATGGTCGCAGTCAGCGCCTTTTCGGGGTTGGAAAGTTCGAGTTGGGCCTTGGCCAGTGCGCCGGCGATCGCGCCGATCGTTTCGCTAGACTGTTGCATGACCGGCCTCCTGAATAACATGAAAGCTGATTGAACCGGATTTCGAACGTGTGGCCCTAAGCCCGTGTCCCGTCGCTTCTTTTGCGTCTTCTGGCATCAACTTCTTCAGCTCAGATTTTGCCATATCGTGCTCGAGATGAGCGGAGCGCGTCCGATGAAAGGCCCCGGCAAACTCGCCCCAGGCATTGGAGGCGCTCATATCGACTGTTCGAACCGCCTCAATCCGAGGTCGCGGGGGTTCAATGCCGAACAGCTGAGGGGTCTCGCCGGTTTCGACGCAGCGCCAGAATTTCTTTTCCGCCGTCAGCAGCAAGTGTTGGTAAAGCGGGTCGGCGGGAATGATGATCTCGACCCATTTGCCGCCACCGGTAATGATTGACAGGACCGCCGTCCTAGACGCGGTAACCCACATATTGTGCTGCAACTGTGCCATGTGTTTTTCTGCGGCCGCTTCTTCTGAAAACGACCAAGGCAGCATGAACTTGGCCTCGAATACGGCGCCGGTGGCCTCCACCATGCCGTCGAGGGTTGCCGCCATCCAGCGCTTGACCGGATGAAAGACCCGCCGCTGCACCTGAGTTACGACTTGGCCGGTATTCTTCTCGTACCAGTGCCGGTTAAGCTGCTCAGTTACGGTGCCGAGTTGTACGATCAAGTTGGCTGAAAAATCCGCCGGCTCGGCTTCGCCCCGCTTCTCATGCCAGAGACGGACCAAAGCGGCTTCATCAGTCCCCATGATAATGCGGGCGTCGGATCCGCCTACGAAACGACGACGATCCGTCTTAAAAGTAATGTGAGATTTTTGATTGGGAATCATTGCATTCTCCACGTGTATATAAGCCATCAACATAATATGTTGATATACGATCGCACTAGGACCGTCAACATAAAATGTTGAAACCCATTTCCCCTGCTCAGTGCCGTGGAGGAAGGGCGCTGCTCGATATGACCCAGCCTCAGTTGGCGTCGATCGCCAGCCTCGGCCTCTCAACGGTCGTTGATTTTGAAAGGCAGCGGCGAGCTGTGTCGGAAGAGGCGATTCGGAAAATGCAGGAGGCGCTCGAAAAAGCCGGAGTCCAATTCATCCCTGAAAACGGCGGCGGACCAGGCGTGCGCCTTCGAAAGCCAAAACTCGGGGAACGGAAAGGCTAGACTTTTGGGGGCGCGACTGTCGGCGCGGGGCAGGGGTGCCGTGAGGGGCCGCAGCTCGCGGGATTGATAATTCCAACGCCTCGCAGTTGATCGAGAAGCTGGACTCGAGTTTCCGCTAGGGTCGCGTGGTTGCACGCCAAATCTGGCGCTTAGGTATCCCGCGCTGCGGGTAGTTTGACAGTTGATCGCCGAGCAGCGGACGATCGCGATAAGCCGCTACACCAGCGGTTCGTTCATCTGTTTCGCCGCTTTCAATTTGTTAGTGGTGTGTCAGCGGGACGCATGGGCAACCGCAACGTTTTTCGGACCCGAGGCGGCCGGCTACGTTCCAACCCGCTCGGTCGAACTGGTCCAACCTGATCGGTAGGTTGCAGACTAATGGGCAGACGTTCGGTGGCGTTTATTGCGGCCCAAGCAGCCTCACCGCCTCGTATCCGATCCTGCTCGCATCTGCCTCCTTTTTCGCTGCGGAGCTAGAACAAGGAACAAGATCAGGTGCGCCATGCAGGGCGGCGCCGGTCACCGGGCGGCGGCGGTGCCGAATGCACAGGCGCAGCCGGCAGTGGAGGCCCAGCGGGAGAAAGGAACGGCAACTACAAACCGGCCGCTACACCCAGGAGATGGCTACCACCCGCCGATGGCTATGCGAGGCCACAAAGATGCTCTACGACCTGAATGAGCGGCCTGGATGAGAGATCGACACAATGTAGGGAACGATATTGCGCGAAAAATCGCCATCGCGAGTCAAATGCTAACGTGCGCCGTGATCATCTTCACGCGGATCGTCATAATCATCTGTTGACGATGAGAACCAGCTTCCTCCAAGGTCGGCCGCTTCAAGATCGCCTTTGATGAGCATGCAGGTGCCGGTACCCCTCGGGGCGACAATAGAATAGTTTGAGGTTTGGCCGAGCAGCGTTACAGAGTAGCGTTTTGATGATTGGTCATAGAACCACAAGCCGCTTTTGCTAGATTTGGGACCCCGCTCGTCGCGAAGGCTGACGACTTGGTCCTCGGAGAGAGTCATTCGTTGGGTGCCGTCCAACGACGTCATGTCAGAGCATGAGACCAGTTCATTCCAGCCCAATTTTATTCCTTCATTCAGAGGTTGGTCCGTTCGGCTCGATAGCCAAAGGACAGTCGCCCCAACTAAGAGAGCGCCAACTGAAATCCTTAAGCTAGTGGCCATTCAGGTTATCACTGCTGCTGAACGCCCTAACCCCTGCGGCCCAAAGAAGCTCCCTGATAGCTTCGACCTCGGATCTGACAGTGTGCAGCTCGCCAGCGCTATATCGAAAATCCCCGCATCGGTCGTTGAAGTCCGTCACCATCCCACTGAAACGATCAACCGCCGAGGGCTGATATCGATTCAACATTGATCTAGCTCCAGAGATGCGGATGTCCTCAGACAGACAGTATCTAATTTGGCCGGCGCTGAGTCTGGCTCCCTTTCGAATTGGCGGCCGTTCCTCGAGCACGGGACGGTCGAACAGACTTGAGCCAGCCCAAATGAGTCCAATCGCGACGAGGGCTGCCACGGCGATGGTACAAATGCTCCTTAACGTCGAGATGAGTTTGTTCTTGACCCGGACAGCGTCGGCCGGTTTCTCGATCGGTCTTCCTAGAACGCCGGCGGCATACCGTATTTCGTTGCCGGTCAGGTATCCCAAGCTGCCGCGACGCTCGGTGTGAAGAAGCTCGAACCCATTAAAATAGAATTCGCTATAACCCAACAACATCGCGGTCAGATCGACGGCCATCTCGACCTCTTCGAGCGGGTGTCTGATTCGGAAGAGCACAACGTGCGAAAGCTCGTGCGCGATAGCCATAACAACGTGCTCGAACTTATATTTGAGCAAAAATGACTTTCGCAAGAAAACAGTAACAACGGCTTGTTTGAACTCGGGCGTTCCGTTTCTAGGAAATGGATCCGGGCGCTCGATCCAGGCTGGTGTGCGATCGGGCCCGCCACGATTGACCAACGCGACACGAACACGCAGGTCGAGCCTCATTCCGTCCCTGATCAGTTTGACCATTCCCGTATAATTTTGGCAGTCGTAGAATTCCCGTAACTTGGTAGGCGAAACCGGCGCTCGCGATCCACCGAGCGAACCATGGAGCAGAGCAAGGTACGCCTTGATCTGGTCCGCTCTAATAGGTCCTTCGTCCATGCTTGGCCTTTGCGAGGATTTGGTTCAATTCGGCCGCTGCGGGCAGAGGTGGCACGCGAGCATTATAATGCGTCGCAATTTATTGCACGTCCTGTCGGATTATGTCCATGGCGGACGACGTGCGACTCATGGTTGGGCGAAGCGTAAAGCGGCTGCGTATTGCTGCCGGCCTCACTCAAGCCGCGCTCGCGGACCGAATGGGCGTCGATCGGGCTTACGTCAGCGGTTTAGAGTTAGGTCAGCGCAATCCAACGGTTGTGACGTTGTGGCACATTACGAAAGCCCTCGGAGTATCGTTGAAGGCTTTATTCGATGACGAAAAGCCTCGGCGCACGGGCAGGGAAAAGCACTAGGCGTGAACCTATTAGATTCAGCGTGGGCGGCGGACGTGCGCTTTGCGGACTGAGGTCGGACATCGTTTAAGGTCCAAAAAGGGGCTAGGGACGTCGGGTCGGCAGTCTGGACCGATAACTCGCACCGAAACCGTAGCCTTACCGGCCGGGACTTCCGAGCGTGGCCCTCTAGACTAGCTCTTCTGGAAGTTTTCGAGAGGGTGGCGGCGGCCCTTGTGCTGCTCTGAGAAGCCGTTGCCAGGTGGGTGGCGTCGCGACCTGAGGGATCCATGTCTTGGCGGGGCTGCCTGCCGACGACTGTGGCATCGTTGCTGGCCGTGCAACTAGTCAAACAGCTGGGCGCGCTCACCCCGGCGGTTCATTTCCGGGAAACAGGGCCGGGCGGCATGCCTGACCGATAGCGGCGCGGCCTAGTGATCGCAAGTACGGTCTGTGCGGCCGGCGCTGCCACATCATCAGCCAATGAATTCGTCGACGTCCCCGTGTGGTCGTGTGGCGGGAGCGCCTGCACGAACTGCGATGGGCGCAGTTCGCCGCGTTCGCGCGGGGGCGGGCGTTCGGATGGGTCCCGGCCCACCTTGGCCCGCAGCTCCGTCAGGTCGGTGAAGATATCCGCCTGGCGGCGGAGTTCGTCGGCGATCATCGGCGGCTGGCTGGCGATGCTGGAGACCACCGTGACGCGGACGCCGCGGCGCTGCACCGACTCGACCAGCGAGCGGAAATCGCCATCGCCGGAAAACAGGACCATGTCGTCGATCCGTCCGGCGAATTCCATGGCGTCGACTGCGAGCTCGATGTGCATGTCGCCCTTGACCTTGCGGCGTCCGAAGGCGTCAACGTACTCCTTGATCGCCTTGGTGACGACGGTGTACCCGTTGTAATCGAGCCAGTCGACCAGCGGCCGGATCGAGGAGAATTCCTCGTCCTCGATGATGGCCGTGTAGTAGAAGGCGCGCAGCAGCGTGCCGCGGCCCTGGAATTCACTCAGGAGGCGCTTGTAGTCAATGTCGAACCCAAGCGCCTTGGCGGTGGCGTAAAGATTGGGGCCATCGATGAAGAGCGCAATCTTGGTGGACGCGGACGACATTCTGGCGCGGCTCGAATTGGTGCGCACGGTGCTCTGGTTTATCGCATCGATCTGAAGTTGAGGCTTGAGGCGGCCTTAGCCGATCGCCGCTCACTCGCATTCTTTGCAGCATAGGAGCTCCGACCATAAGAAGTTATTCCTGATCGTTTGTAGTTTCAAAACGTTTTTCATTAACAATTGAACCTGCTTGGAGAAGCAGAGAGAGACGATAGCGATGCCGGACCAACTTCCGCTTTTTGAGATCCGCCTCACAAAACGCGGCCGGGCGTACAGGTGGTACCTATGCACGACTGACGGCCGTGTCGTCATGCATGGATCGGAAGGCGGCCGGAGCGCCGCAAGATACCAAGCCAATCGCGCACTTCTTCTGATGCTGGTGGCTTCGGCGTCTCGGCTGTTCCGGCTCGATCATCCCGGCGGAAGCCGCTCTCGCCGAAGCCGTTCATCCGCCAGTTGACGGGGACGCCACATCTCGCCCGCTGCGGCCCTACCCCACGTGAGTCTCACCCTCCTAGGTTTGCGCAAGGACCGTCGGCTGAGAGGGCGGGGTAACGTATGAAAATCCTGGTTTCGGTTCGAATCCGTAGATTCACGGGATCCAAATCTCGTTGCGCCCATGCTGTAGTGTCGGGACACCGGGCAGGCACATTTCATCAGCAATTGATATTTCCGGTGGGCCGCAGGCCGATTGGCTGCGGCCATTTATTTTTCGGCTCCAGAACGGGCTGCGATCAACCTTTCGACCGACCGGCCAGGTGCCCCCGCGCGCCGAGGCCGTTCCGGAGCCAGTAAAGCCAGGTCGTTCGATCGGCATCCGCGTTGCTTCGCCCTGCGGCGGAACGCTGCGCATCCCCGCAGCCTTGCCAATAGCGTCCAGCCACTCTAAGCGCTGCCTGACGCCGTCGAGAGCCCGTGCGACTGAAGGCGACGGCGCCTACTCGTCTGCACTGGAGCGAGGTCGTCAACTTCAGCAAGGGAGTTTCGGGCTGACGCGATAAAGCTGCCTGCCCCTCATGTGTCCTCCGCGCAGCATGAGGATCGCCGGTATGGTGGCGGCATAGACTTTGCAGTTTAGGTGGTGCTGGAAATTTCAGTGTCCCAGCTTAGGAATAACCTGTCGCCGGCTGTGTTTTTTTGAGACCGAGGTCGACCAATTTGGAGGTATCATTGAAGGACACGGCGCCTCCAAAGGCACGATTCCTCGTTCGGAGAGGAAGCACTGACTGGATGGTTTATGATCGAGAACTCAAGGGGCCAGCGCAGTTAGAAAAAGATGGCCGCTTCGCCGAGAAGCTGACGAAGGATCAGGCCGAACACATAAAGCAGATGCTCACCGACTCCATGAGCAAGCAACTGTCCCGGTGATCATGCCCTCTCGCCGGCGTCAACTCGCCTATGTCACCGTAGTCATTACCACCGCTATTGGGCGCGCATGGCTACTCGCAGACGCAATTTGGTCGGCGCTTGGAGGGCTAGGCGGCTTCTCAGCCTATCGAATAGGCCCTTCCTCTACCTCAGGCTCGGATGGCTCGGCATCCTTTGTGTCATCGTCGCCAACGACGGGAACCGCAGCTTCGGTCTCGATTTTCTCGAGTTTGTCGCTCGTGGAAACTGTCCCATCATCATCGAAGCGAGCCAGTGCTGCTTCGACGAGTTCGATCTCCTCGCGGAGAATGTCCTCCAGGACCGACAGCTTGAAACCAGGGACCTGTCGCGTTCGAACGTCATCCAACAGCCGTTGGCGATGGTCCCTGACCTCTTCTAGCGCTTGGCGATCATTCAACGACACATAGCCGGCGATGATTTGCTCTATAGCTCTCATCCAGAAAATCCGCCAAAGAAACGGCTCCAGCGAGGGGTACGCGCTGAGACCAGAGCAACTTAGTTGCTCGATCTTAGACCGGCCCCCGACGTTTTCCGCTGCTCCTTCGGGTACCGGAGCATACCGAGGAGGGCTATCCATTCTGGGCTATGAAACTTTTTGGACGCCCCAGCAGACTTATGGTCGTCAGGATTTTACATGACCATCCTGGGGCTAATGCCAGCGCCGTTCGCATGTATTTTAAACGGGCGGCGTTGTGCTGTTCGACCATCCCAAAGAAGAAGGCCGAGCAAAGCCGGGGCCAGTTGTCTGCCTGTCTTCTTCATAACCCATAGTTCTGTCCGCCAGCGACACGCGCTGCCTCGCACACATGGCCAGTCCGGCAGGTCGGCGGTCTGGCCGGTGAGCTTGTGCGGACTGTCGCCGCAGAATTCGATCCCCCTCTACGCGGCCTGTTCAGACGGCACCGTTCGAATCGCAAATTGCTGTGGATAGACCCGTGCTTTCCGCTGGCAGATCGGGCCTTGAGTGTCTTAGGGATCTAGGTTGGGTTTGTCTCCTCGCGTTCCATTCTTCCATTCTCGCGCTGCGTTTTGCCGCTCCCGGAAACTGAATCGCAACGGACACCCGATGTTCTCAAGTCAACCGAGGATACCGAGCGATGCTGCCCGAAAAGAAGAACAATGAGAGCGTGCCGGCGAGGCGCCCGCGCAAGCCGAACGCACTCAAGCACGGGGCTTACTCTTCCGTTGAGCTGTTGCCATGGGAGGACCCGGACGCATTCCAGGAACTCAGCCGCGCGATCTGGCAAGAATGGCGCCCCGAGGGCCCAATCGAAGTTGATTGTGTGGAAACCATCATTCTTTGCCAATGGCGCAAGCAGCGCGTCCGCGCAAAGCGGAAGCTGGATACGGCAGTCGCCCTCGACAAGGTGCAGAATCGGGTGTTCAACGAAAGGCCGCCGCAAGTCCTCCTGGAGAATGAGCTCGAGGTTATGAAGGATGCTCTCACAGAGAAGCGCAGCTATCCGCGCGAGGACTACGAGCGCCTGCTTCACTTCAGCTCGCACCTCCACCGCGAGTCTGACGTAAGATTCTTGAGATTGGGAATTTCGTTCTTGTCAATCGAATGCCGAGACCATCTCAACGCAAACGTTCGCGAAGACAGCTTTGAGACTACTGAACTCTGGATCATTGCTTTAAAAATGGAAGTCGATAACGTTCTGATGCCTCGAATTCGCGAGCGCCGCCCCGATCCCAATGGATATCTTCCGGCCGCCGCGGAGTTTCTTGCCGCCGACAGAACGATAGAAGATCTTGCGGTCGAGGAGCGGTTGGATGCTGCCATAGATCGTGCATTGCGTCGGTTGTTTTGGGTGAGGGCGCAGAAACAGCTCGATCGCGCGGCGAAGGCGAAGGTTGTTAACGGCAAGGCCAATTAGAAAGCTCGCGAGCCGATACGCTACCTTAGACAGAAAACGTCATTGACGGGAGGCATAAGCGAGCAGGGTGGTGAGGTGGATGTGGCCCGTGGTGGTCTCGATCCGGGTGGTTTGTGATTGTGAATAAGCTCCCAAGCACTTCGGACGCCGATCGGCGTTGGGACCCCACGTCGAATAACATCCTCTTGAATGATTTTCCCAAAAATGGAAATGCCGTCTTCCATTTCTGGGAAATCCGCGATAGTATCCGTCAATGCTGGTGATCGGCACGGACATCGTTGAGCGCTATTTTGCCGAACGCTCGGGTCATCGGGGCATCGATGCGGCGCGCGCGCAATACAGGGCATGGCTGGCGATTGCGGAGGCTTCGGACTGGCGGACGCCGCAACAGGTGAAGCAATCGCATCCCAAGGCGAGCATCCTGAAAGGCGGACGCGTGGTGTTTAACATCAAGGCCAACGACTACCGCCTGATCGCCCTGGTTCAATATCGTGATGGCGTATTGATGATCCGCTTTTTCGGCAGTCACGAAGACTATGACAAGGTGGACGCGGAGGCGGTCTGATGAAGGCGACTTTGATCATTATCCAGAACCGAGCCGATTATGAGGCGGCCAAGGCGTTTGTCAGCAGGCTGATGCAATCGAACGAAGCTGCCGATCGTGCGCGCATGGTAGCACAGGCTCGCCTTATCGAGGCGTATGAACGCACGCGCTGGCCGCGCAAAGCGCCGCCATTGCCCGATTTGCTGATCTACCTGGTGGAGCAACATGGTTTGACGCGTGCTGATCTTGCGCCGCTTCTGGGCACTGCGAGTCGCGTCAGTGAGGTCATGTCAGGCAAGCGCGAATTGAGCATGACGATGGTCAAGCGTCTGCGCGAACGTTTCCATATTCCGGCGGATTTGTTGATTTCTGCGAGTGGAAGTGTTGCGGCCTAGCTAGGTCGTTGCGAGAGCGCGCCGTTAAGGTGGCGGCGATTGGCGGGACTAAACTTGACGACCTTAAACCCCGGATCGACAACGTGACATTTTTGCTCCTTTGTCGCTGAAACTGTGATGCCGGTGTCGACCTGAGCGAGGAAGTGACCGGCGAGGGGAAAATGGGGCATGGCGTCAGATCGACAAATCGAAGCCAATCGCAACAACGCTAGCAAAAATACGACTGATTTCAGAAAATGAGCGGGAGTCGCGCGGGACAGAAGCAGACGCATCAAACAGCTCAGCCGAAGTTGACTGTCGAGTGGTCGCTATCGTTTGGTACGTTTAGCCCCTTGTGGGGCTGGTGAGGTCTGCTGTGTTGGAGCGGGGCTTTCGGCCCTTGCCGATTCCAATAGGTTGACTCGCGCACTGATCGCTCCCAACTGGTCGGACAATAGCTTTTGCTCGCCCTGTTGTGCTGACGTCTTCTGCTGGATATCGCCGACCTGAGCAGACAGTTTTTGTTGATCGGCTTGAATTCCTTGCACGGCCTGTTGGAGCGACGACAAGCTCTGCTTAAGCTCCTCAATCGCCGGGTCCGGAGGACGCGCTGCCAAAGCATGTTCTTGCGAGGTGGTAGACCTTGTTCCGCTGCCGTAGCTCATCCAAAGCGCACCGGCGGCGACGACGACGAGTAGGGCCACGAGCAACGGGCGTCCCCATCGCGGGCGTGCATCGGTAACCGTTGAAGGGTCGGTCATAAGGATTTCCCCGATTGTGGACGGCGTGATTAACCATCAAAAGTGTAGGTTGGTTCCGGTTTCCGCGCGAATTTGTTCCGGCGTCGCATACCTGGCCGCCAGTGGAAGCTCCTTATTACCGCGCTTGCTTCACAAGGCTGTCTTCTCCTTAGGATGTAGTGCCCGTCGACGAAGTAGCTGGACATGCCGTACTCATCGAGTCCGCGCCGGATGGCCTTCCGCTAAGGCGGGGAGCTGGCGCTGTCGGACTCGTATCAACTCTAGGGCGATATGGGCCTGCGCACCAGAAAAACGGAGTCACCATGCAGAAGGCCAATGGTTGCTGCGATCGAGACTTGCAACCGATATAGCAGTTAGGAAGGTCTTTGGATATACCTTCGATCATTGTTCTAAGAGGACCCGCTTATCCCTTCGACGGGCGAGCGCCCTCGTGCCAAGCTTCTCTACTGCCGTTCTTTACAGGATTTGCAATTGTCCGCGTGGTAAGACCGGTTCGGAGCGCCGCGCTAGCCTGCGCCTGTCGTTTGTAGATGTTCGCCCACAGCGGTCGTCGACGCTGCTGTCTGCTCGAAGGCCGACCGCGGTGTGATGTACCAGAGCAGGAAAGCGGACCGGTGCCGCTCGTCAGCAAGGCCGTTGAAAGCGGTACGTTGAGGAGAACGTGCGGGAGAACCCCGGCGGATCGCAGCACAAATCGCGGCGGCAAGCCTGATGACAGGCGATTGCCGAACAATGATCAGGCCGCAACCCAGCGCGGACAACTGGGCGTGCACGAGGCCGACCGCCAGGCGGACTGGGCTATTCTCGGCCCCACGGACATGACACGGCACCGAATTCATCTAGCGCCCACCGCAACCTCTTGCTCACGGTAGAAGGCCAAATTTGTCAGAATGCGCTCCTTGCGTCGAGACAGGTCAGGAATGCGCTGCGCCTCTCCGGCGCGGTCAAATCTAAACCACCGATGCGGGCCAATCCTGACACGGCGCGCCTGCTCGCCGATGCGGTCAGAGACGACCGATTGACAGAGGCCCGGCTGATCGCGTCGGTAGTTTCAGGCACCACCTGCCGGTTCGCCGACAACGCCTCGATGTTAGATCCTTTTCGCTGTCGTTCACGGATAGGCAGGGCTATGCCAGACAGATTCATACGCACAATCCCGAGATCCAGATGCGCGGACCGATCGGCCTCGACAGACTCTATCGCAAGAGCAAGTCGGCGTCAGGAATCGCGCGCGGTCAAGGGCGCGTGGGTGAGCGGCGATGCGTTCGCGGTCGATGTGCAGTATGTTGGCTTGGGCGAGCAGCAGAAGTTCTCGCTCTGGTTCCGCGGCGACCAATGAGGTGTCAAGGCTAGGGGCGAGCCACGAGGTCGCGATTGACGGTGAGGCCAGCGATTGAAAGAAGCTTCGCGCCGTCGGAGTGCTGGATCGTTACAGCTTCGTCGACATCCATTTCAAACTCTGATGCGTTTTGGCTGCTCCGCAACAAACGGTATTCGGGATCAGAGCTGAACGGCGCTTCTCCGGCCGTCTCGCGCGCCTGACAGTCAACAGCCCGAGCCTTGCCTGTTCCTGTCTGGACTTTTTGCCCCTGGCACTATTTGCCAGCGTTCAATGCTTCAATCTTCATCTGGATGGCTTGCACCCGTTTGTCTACGTCGTAAACTTGAGCCTGCATTGGCCCGGATTGCATCTGGATTTCGACATTGTTCACTCGATTGTTGATCTCGGCAATCAGTTTGTAAGTGCGGTCGAGTTCGACCGTCTGCTGTTCGAGCCGCTGCTGCTCTATTCTGCGCAATTCCAGCGTAGCTTCGACACTTTGTCTGCCAAGTTCTCTGCGTTGCACCTCTGATAATCCAATCGCGATGACATTGAAGATGACCGCCGCGATCAGAATGGTCCGTGTGGAAATTGTCATAAACGCAGTCCTGCAATTTTGCTCGATGACGTCAACAACGCAGGTTATCAGTCGGTATTCGTCAGGCAAAGGGTTACCTTGGCCCTCACTTCAGCCGATACTTCCGACCATTGGTGTTCGGATCGGTGTTGTCGCTGGTCGAGAAGATCAGGATCGGTGCGAGGTAGTCGACGGGGTCGCGATAAAGCCTGAAGCGACCATTGCCTTTCTCGGCGATGTCGATCGCCTCGCAGTTTGCCGGCCCAAGCGGTTTGTCGTCCTCGTACAAGCGGCTGAGGCGATCAGGATAACGGAAGGCATCATGTGAAAGGCGCGGGCCGGCATGACGACGATCTGTCACACAGGCGTGGTGATGAACAGCGCGGGGGCGAGGAATGCAAATCCTGAAAGCACGATCGATGCAAGCGCCAGGCGGTGATCGTACTCAAGCAGCGAGAATTCGATCAGCCAGAGATATCCCAGGATCATCATGTAGAAGAAGCCAACGAGATAGCCAAAGCTAAAGCGTGCGACCGCGAACAGGATGACGACGAGGCTGAACGCCAGCACATTCAAAATAGCAGCTGCCACGTGTGTCTTGTCGACACTGGTGATACCCGGAAATGAATCGATGGCCGTGACGAAGTACAGCGAAACGCACCAAACCACGATGTGGGCGTAAGCGAACAGGGCAATTTTGGCCTGGGGCCAACTCAGCTTTAGCTGAGTGATCCGATCGTTCATTCTCACTCACCGCCGTCTAGTACTATAAGATTCGGCTGATAGTCATCGCGCCAGGGTGACTGAGCCATTCTTGATCAAAAGGCATGACATAGCATAAAATTACTCGTTTAGCGTGGACCGCATCCTCTTGCTCACGATAAAAGGCCAAATGTCAAAATGCGTCCATTGCGAAGATAAACTTGCGAAACGACAAAGTTTTCATTTTTAGTAACTCTCCCAACAGGTACTTGTAGAGAAACTGCGAGGAATGGCTGAGCGTAACGCTGCGTTGTCACTCGAGGCGATATTTCCTGCCGTTCGTGTTCGGATCAGTATTGTCGCTTGAGGAAAACATCAAGATCGGCGCGAGATAATCAGTAGGATCTCGATAAAGCCTGAACCGGCCAGAGCCTTTCGTCCAAATCTCTTGAGGATCGCTGTTTGACGGACCGAGAGGCTTGCCGTCTTCGTACAGCCGAGCATCTGTTAGTGGGCCCTCCGTGTATTTGACAACGATCACATACGCATTTCCTTGCCAAAGGCGGAAGGTGCCACGCAGATGCGGGTCGATCGGAAGTTGGGGAAGTAGATAGAGAGATGCACTCGACGCCAATGCAAAAATCGTCGATCCGATCGCAACGCGCGCATCGGAGCTTAATTTAGGCGACACTACTGTCATGCTCTTGCTTGCTCGACCACGCGTTGTCGGGGGTGCGCCTTATGCCGCCGTACAGCTTAAACGACTCCGAAAATCCCTGCTCTCGGCCTTCGCGAAAGCCCATCCGGTACGCCATCGGGACGCATAGCGCTAGGAGCAGAATTGCGGCGGCGGCGAAGATGAGCGAAGTCATCATACAAAAGGCCAATGGTTGTTGCGATCAGGATCAACAACCGATATAGCAGTTGGAAAGATCGATGGATATACCGTGGATCATTGTTCTAAAGGCGCGTTCATCCCTCGATGGACGAGCGCCTTGGCGGCGCCACCTTCCCTCCTGCCGTATTTCTACGGGATTTACATTCGTTGTTGTTCGGCATGGCCCGGTATGCAACGTTGTCTAGGATGGAGTAAGCCGATGAGTGGGCGTGCGACTGCGCGAAGAGAGTTGTATTTTTGGACGTCGCTGCTGCTCAGTTTTTTGCCGCTTTTCGCCCTCGTCGGGATCCTAATCTTATTTAAGTGGTGATTTCGCTTCGCTGGGCCAAAGGTGCGCCGAAAGCAAGCGATCCCCTAGGGCGCTGGTTTCTGTTCGGCAGGAAACCGTCGCGCATCGCGGCGCTTCAATTTTTCCAGATTAGCGCAAGCGGCAATCGCCAGTTTTACTGTCATGACGGCAAGAGTCCGATCTTAGCTAGCCCGCGGTTCTAGCCGCAATCGGTGAGGGCGAGGATGATCAGAAGTCGTCTGCTGACAGTACTGCTAGACTCTCGCACGGCCTTGCCTAATCCCAAGTTTTCTGGGTAATGGACATTACCGTGCGGCTTGCAAGGCCGCTTGTTCCCTCGGCTGTTCGGCTGGCTGCAACGGTCGGCCGCGAGACAAGACAAGGCCTGTTGCATGATCAGATTTGGCCTGCTCGGGTGCGGGCGTATCGCCAAGCGTCATTCCGATCTCCTGGGTGGCAATCACATCACGGGAGCGAGCCTGGTTGCGGTGTGCGATCCGATCCGCGCGCGCGCTGATGCCGTTGCCGGGAAGTTCGCCGTTGCGGCCCATTATGACGTGGACGAATTCCTGGCACGCAAGGATATCGACGCGGTTGCCGTGCTGACGCCGAGCGGGCTGCATCCCGCGCATGTGATCGCTTGTGCCAAGGCAGGCAAGCACGTCGTGGTCGAGAAGCCGATGGCGCTGCGTCTGCAGGACGCGGACGACATGATCCGCGCCTGCGATCAGGCCGGCGTCAAGATGTTCATCGTCAAGCAGAACCGCTTCAACGTGCCGGTGGTCAAGGCGCGCGAGGCGCTCGATGCCGGCCGCTTCGGCAAGCTCATCCTGGGGACGGTCCGGGTGCGCTGGTGCCGCGACCAGGCCTATTACGATCAGGACAATTGGCGCGGCACCTGGGCCTATGACGGCGGTGTGCTGACCAATCAGGCGAGCCACCACGTCGACATGCTGGAGTGGTTCTTCGGCGACGTCGTGAGCGTGCATGCGCGCGCGACGACGGCGTTGGCCAAGATCGAAACCGAGGACACGGCCGTCGCAACGCTGAAGTTCCGCAACGGCGCGCTCGGCATCATCGAGGCAACCACCGCGGCGCGTCCGACCGATCTCGAGGGCTCGCTGTCGATCCTCGGTGAAAAGGGCACGGTCGAGATTTCCGGTTTCGCGGTCAACCAGATCCGGCACTGGCGCTTTGTCGACGAGCTGCCGTCGGACAAGGACGTCGTGGAGAAGTTCTCGGTCAACCCGCCCAATGTTTACGGCTTCGGCCATCAGGCCTACTATCATCATGTGGTCGATTGCCTGGAGAACCAGCGCGCCGCGCTGGTCGACGGGCTCGAGGGCCGCAAGAGCCTGGAGCTGATCTCGGCTCTCTATGAATCGATCGAGACCGGTGAGGAGGTCGCGCTGCGCTTCACGCCGCGCTTGAGCCGGTTGGGTGTCGTTTCGTGAGTAGGCCGGGCACGCATCAGGCTGGAGTGAGGATTTCGGGTTTGGTGCGGTCGTTCTTGAGCGCGTCCTCTATTCGCTAGTGGCCATCACAACTCAATGGATGATGATCGACGTCTAGCAGCGGATTGTAGAATTACTCAGAAGCCCGCAATACTTGCCTGTTGAATAAGAATAAATAGCGAGGCCGAGCATTGACGTTCGAGGTGCATCCGTACTATACGCTTGATTGCGACAACAAAGAAATACAACCAAGCAATTAGCATATTATGCAATCTAGACGCCGCAATATTCTAATTTTATGCGCCGCACCAGCACTGAAGACAAATACAGTCTTGGACCACATACGGGCATTTCGTCAGTATAGCCGGAACGCCTATACAATTGTTGATTCTGCAGCATTTGAAGCGCTGGAAGCGAACCTGGATGTCTATGACTGCCTAGTGCTTCATTATTCCATCGTGATCTCGATGGAAAGCTTCATCCCAAATCTCCTTCGCGAGAAAATCAGACTCTTCAAGGGCATCAAAGTTGCTTTCATTCAAGACGAGTACAGGATCATCGATCGTCAGAACGCAGCGTTGGCTGACCTGAAGATCGGCGTGATCTTCACTGTCACGAATCGGGAGGTTACCCGAAAGATCTATCGCGACGCATATTTTGACGGCGTTCGATTTGAGCACACTCTGACTGGATTTGTACCAGAGCATCTGTTGTCCCTCGATGTGCCGAAATATTCCGAGCGCCCGCTCGATGTTTCCTATCGGGCACGAAAGTCGCCGCCTTGGTATGGATACTTCGCTGAAGAAAAATGGCAGATTGCCGAGCGGTTTGCGGCCGATGCGACCGATTACGGTCTGGTCTGCGATATCGACACCAGCGAGACATCTCGGATTTACGGCAATTCCTGGGTTGAGTTCGTGGCCAGCTCCAAAGCCGTCTTGGGCACGGAAAGCGGAGTTAGCTTCATTGATTTTGCAGGGGATGCTCAGGTTCAGGTCGAGCGTTTTTGCGCAGAAAACCCCGATGTCCCAGGTGACGTCGTCAGGCATAAGTTCTTGGGAGCCGACGACGGGAAGATCGTCATCCACGTCATTTCCCCACGAATTTTCGAAGCGGCTGCGCTTCGCACGCTTATGATCCTGTATGAAGGGGAGTATTCGGGCGCGGTTAAGCCCTGGGATCACTATGTTCCGCTCAACCGGGACCACAGCAACATGGCCGAGGTCGTATCAGTCATTCGAGACCGCGCCCGGGCACAATCGATCATCGATCGGGCATTTGACGAGGTTGCTCGGTCCTCTGCTTGGACTTTCAAGGCAATGATCGATCGATTTGACACTGTGGTCGACGACGAGGCGCAGCGCATCGGCATCGCACATGATCGTCCAATGGACGCGCTTGACGCCGTGGAATTGGCTGTGAGCACGCGCGGGTTGGAGCTTTTGTCGCGGGGCAGATATCTGCAGACACAAATTTTTCCCGTGTACACCAAACTGGTCGGAGACCATCAAGGATTAGTCGATAACTATGAACGGTTGGCCAAAAGCTATCATCAATTGGCTGAGCACCATCAGCAATTGGTGCTAGACCATCAACGATTGGCCCGGATGTCTCTTCGAGGCCTCGCATCGCGGTTCAGGCGCATGTTCCCTTTGTCGAATAGCTGAAGTCGATCGCTTTCTGCGCTTTGATGCTTCAGACCATATTGCAGTATCGGCTCATAGCCGCTCTCGATGTTTTCCGGCTGCCGCTCCGCGACCAGCCCACACGAAAGATCGAAGGCGGTCACGGTCACTCTGCTGCTCACTGAGTTTAGCAAATGCGCAGTAACACGCCGTGGTTGTTCACTTGTGAACCTGGCATCGGCTCGTTTCAGAGCCTCTCGTCGGCTTGCCGGACTGCCCCTTTTTAAAGCGGGTCCCTACCGGCGGGTTTCGATAGCCGACTTTTTCGTTCTTTTCCGCTTTCTTGCTCACCGGTCTCTTCCACTTCAGACTCGATCTCTCCGAACCGCTTTCCATCCGATAACCGAACGGCATCCTGCCCCGTCAGATTCTGTCAGCGCCGGAATCCCAACGTATATCTTCCAGCGGCTGCGGGAATTCTCGCCCCCGAGAAGACCATGGAAGACCTTGCGGTCGAGGAGCGCTTGGACATCGTCATGGATCTTGCGTTGCGTCGCTTGTTTTGGCTGAAGGCGCAGAAACAGCTTGATCGCGAGGCGAGGGCGAAGGTCATTAACAGCAAGGCCAACTGAAAAGTCTATCTTCGCATCAGGGGGGCGCATGAGCCATGATACTACCTTAGATAGAGTTACTGAAGCCATGAAAAACTGTAGTTTGGTCAAAATGCAACAAATGAGGGTATTTTAGCGAAACGAGGGTCTTAAGTGGCTCGAATTGTTAGGATACCATTTGCCCGGCATACGCAGTTGGGTACGCTGCCCGACTCTGATGAGGTTGTTTTAACCGCTCGTTTCGGCAGGAATAGACGCGGCCCGCGCGTGTCTAAGTTGTTCTGCTAGTTCGGCATCAGCACGGCATCGATGCGGCGGCTGTTTCGTGTGCTGATGATGATGGCGCCGCCGCGGGTGGCAAATCGCGCGCCGACGAGCCGCGGCACCTTCTCCGTCAGCGATGATGGCAGCGGGATCATTCCGCCGGTGATGGGATCGCCGACGTTGATCGGCGTTGCAGCCGCGCCGGCCGAGGGCGCGGCCTTGATGTACTCTCTTATCAATTGGATCTCTTCTCGCGACAGGTTGAGCGCGGGCTGTTCGCTGCCGGCGTCAGCAGCCTTCCTTTCGGCCTCGGCCTTGTCTTGCGCTTCGTCCTGCTGGGCCGCCTCGCGTTTCGCGGCGTCCTGTTCGAGCCTTGCGAGGCGTTCCCGTAGCAGGATGAGCTCCCGGCGCAGCGCGGCGTCGTCTGACTTCAGCGAAGTGATCTGACCGAGTGCGATCGCTGCGGCAACACACGCAACGACCGAGATCAGGCTGAGACATGCGACGGCCAGCCCTGTCAATCCGGCTCCGTTGCCTGTCCTCCGATCCGGCACGTCCTCGGCAGGACGCCGACGCCGCGCGGTAGCGAATTTGGGCATGCCGGTGTCGAGGAGGCGGATCAGACCGGACAGCCGAGAAGCCATTCGGCTCTCGGCTTGAACGGAGCCGAATGCAGGCTCAATGACGATCGGTGAGTCTCTCATGGGTATCTCGGGAGCGGCGGTCGAACGGCCTGCGCCGGATGGCGGGCGATCGTCGCGGTCTTCGCTTGTCATGCCGGGGAGCTCGAGATCGATATCATCGGATTGGTCGTTGGGGGTGTCCGCAAGCGGGTGGCGCGTGTCGGCCGCAACGGCGTCCAATCGCTCCGCTTCCCGTTCATTGAGTCTTTCGATGCGAGAGGCTTCGAGCGAATGCCAAAGTGAGAGGCCTGAATCCGTGATCTGCAGGCCTGCGTCGTTGATCGATGCCCATCCGGATTGGAAGACATCGGCATCGCCAAGCTCGGACGAGCGCTTGAACTGCGTTGCTTCATCGCCCGCTGCGATCATGCGCTTGACTTCGCGGCTGACCTCTTCAATCGCGATCCGCTGCTCGGGTCTTGCGGCCAGCACGCTCAAGATCGCCAGATTGAATCTCATGCGGCGGCGCCTCTCGATGCCCCATCAGCCGGTCTGCAGCCGTTTCTCTCCGGTGCGGGCGGCGCGCAAGCCTCAGTGGAGGTCAGTCATGCCGGTACAGTCAGAGAGTCAAGCAAGTGTCGAGTGTAACGGCTCCCTGAGGGGCAAACAATCCGGCTCCAGGCGTACAACAGACGGATAAGTCCGCCCGCGAGCGAGACGCCACGTCCGCCGGAGCGCCTCAGAGAAACTCTCGAAGCCTGGAGAGCTCGATCACGTGCTCGGGCGACAGCACGTCGGGGACGAGGGGAGGCTGCGATTTGGTCCGGATCTCGTAGAGATGGCGCGTCTTCTCGGGCTTGCCCATGAAATCCCGAATGCATTGGTCGAGCGTTCCGTTGACGACCATATAGGGCGCGCGATCCTCTCGCCTGGAATTGCTGAGAGAAGGCCATTTGTAAAGGTAGGCCGCGGCCTGGAAGTCCACCTGATGAGAGTGGTCGGTCATTCCAGGATATCTACCCGAAAAAGCCCGTTCGTCAAAGCAGGCCGGCCCATCAGCGGGTTGGTTCGGCAAGATGCGAGGGCTGCGTGTCGCCGTGCGCGTCTTCGACAGACAATGCCATCATTCAGGTCGAGCGATCTGCCAACCCGCCTCGCGCTGATTTCTTCGGCAACGACCGGCATCCGGCTTTGATATCCCGCGAGCCGAGATCAGCGTCGATCGGGAGGAGCCCACTGAAGGACGTGCCGGCAGGCTCCCTCGCGCGGGCCACGCGCACGCGCGAAGAATTGGCAACGCTCGTTGACGTCTGGCCTCGTTCGCGGCGCCAGCGGTCGCGACGACAAATGCCGGGTTGACTCGATTTCAGCATGTTCCGATTTTGTTCTATTGTCAACTATGGCGTTCGGGGACGAGCGGTTTCGGTCAGGTCGGGGATCAACGGGTTGAGATGGCAGTCGCAGCCACCATCCTTCACGCGGACCTGGATGCTTTTTACGCGTCG
>NZ_JBNDLA010000047.1:0-22918 GCF_050435825.1 Bradyrhizobium sp. I1.14.4
CGACCACGTTCACCTGACGGGAGCGGTGTGAATCGAGAGGTTCACGCACCGTTCTGCGAGAGGCCGGGAGTGAAAATCCCCCGGCCTACTCACCCCGGAGCCTCGACCAAGATGGCGCGGCTCTATGGCCGTTCGCCGTACGGCTAGCGCTGTGTTGCAGCGCTCCCGCATGGTCATTGGAAGACGACGACCTTCGTCGGCGCGCTCAAGGCGACTGGCATGACCGCGCCGATGGTCCTCGATGGCCCCATGGATGGTTCGGGCGCTCGATGCTTACGTGACGCAAGTCCTCATGCCGACACTCAGGCCCGGCGACATCGTGGTGATGGACAATCTCGCAGTACATAAACGAGCCGAGGTCGCCCTCGCAATCGATTCGGCGGGGCGCCCGGCTCCTCTATCTGCCGCCTTATTCGCCCGATCTCAATCCGATCTAAATGGCCTTCGCCAAGCTCAAAGCTGCCCTTCGAAAGGCCGCCCCAGATCAATCGAGGCTTTGCTCAACGCCGTCGCCGTCGCCCTGGCCGCCTTCATCGCCCAACAGTGTCTGAACTTCTTCGCCGCGGCCGGTTATGATCGCGTCTGACCAGAATCTGCTCAAATGCGCGGTAATCGCACAACATCCGGGGCCCGACCTCAGCTCCGCACTTGAGCGCGCGGCAACTCTGGCTGCAGCTTCGCCAGTTTCCCATCAACATCGTCGATGCTGGTTCTCGGCCTAGCGCGATCCGTTCGTCGTCGAAATCGTAAGAGGTCAGTCTTTTTTGCAGATTTCCTCCAATCTTTCCCCGATTTTTGCGGTTTTTAAACGCCCGCACGCCCTTAGAACCTGCGTGGGAAGAGTGCGGAAGTCAGCTCACACAGTTCAATCCCGTCAAGCCATGCGCTGCCAAAATGGTGATCGACCGCGACGTCAATGGGACAACCAGGAAATGTGACGTCCGGAACTGAGTAATTGCATGGATGGACAAGTGGGTATGACCGCACACTCAAGATTATCGATCGACGCGATGAACCGCTCTTTCCGGCCGGACACCGTCGCGATCGTGGGAGCTTCCCAAGCTTGGGAATTTGCCATGGTCATCAGCAATAATCTTAAGAAGTGGATCTTCGCTGGCACGCTTGCCGCGGTGAACCCGTGCTGCAAGCAGATCGAGGGCATGCTGTGCCGTTCCTTCCTCACGGCGATCCCCTATCCTGTTGACCACCTTGCTGCTTCCGCTATGTCAAGCAATGCAATCCCCCCGTCCTCGACGATTGTGAAGCCCCTTGGTTGGGGCGATCCTGGCCGCATCGAGCTGTTTCGCCCGATCAGCTCTCTCTCTCTCTCTCTCTCTCTCTCTCTCTCTCTCTCTCTCTCGCCGAGGAGGTCGGCGAGATCGACATCAATCTGGTCATCCTTGCCGCGAACGGTGCCGGAACTAGTTTGCGATGTTCCGAGGTGTTCGCGGTAGTGGTGCTATCGGCAGCTCGGTCTCAGTTCCGGCCTGCGCTTAGGCGTGGCGGTCTCGCTAATTCGCAACTATTTGGCTTGGGAAATTCGATGGATTTCGCGTTTAGAAGAGAAGAGCAGGCGTTCCGCGAAGAGGTGCGTCAGTTCTTGCGCGATCATGTGCCAGCGGAGACGCATCGAAAGCTAGTCGAGGGTAGGCATCTATCTAAAGACGAGATGGTCGCTTGGTCGCGCATTCTAAACAAAAAAGGCTGGGCTGTTCCGGACTGGCCCGAGGAACACGGCGGAACGGGATGGAGTCCCGTGCAGCAATACATTTTTGGTGAGGAGCTGCAGACCTATCCGGTGCGTGGCCTGCCCGACTTCGGTACGTCCTTGGTCGGCCCGGTGATATACACGTTCGGCAATGAGGTGCAGAAGAAATACTATCTGCCGCGCATCGCAAACGCCGACGACTGGTGGTGCCAGGGCTTCTCAGAGCCCGGTGCGGGCTCTGACCTCGCCTCACTCAGTACGCGGGCTGTACGGGACGGAACCCACTACGTCGTCAACGGCCAGAAGACCTGGACGACGCTCGCGCAGTATGCCAACTGGATCTTTTGCCTAGTTAGGACCAATCCTCATGTGAAAAAGCAGCTGGGCATCTCCTTCCTTCTAATCGACATGAAGTCGCCTGGCGTTACCGTGCGCCCGATCCAGCTGATCGACGGCACTCACGAAGTGAACGAAATCTTCTTTGACGAGGTGCGCGTTCCCGCCGAAAACCTCGTCGGAGAGGAGAACAAGGGCTGGGGCTACGCCAAATTCCTCCTTGGCAACGAGCGCTTCAATATCGCCAGCGTCGGCGCCACCAAGGAGCGCATTCGACGCATCAAGGATCTGGCCGCGCGGTCCCGTGTGGGCGAAGAGCGGCTGATCGATCAGACCGCTTTCCGCGAGAAGGTGGCCTCGGTCGAAATCCAGCTTAAGGCGCTAGAAATGACGCAGCTTCGCGTGGTCGCCAGCGCATCGAAACAACAGAAGGGCACGCAGGACCCCGCGAGCGCCATCCTCAAACTAAAAGGATCGGAAATTCAGCAAACGACGGCGGAGCTTTTGCTCGACTTGGCCGGCCCCTACGCGATGCCACGTATCTCCGAAGAAGAGAACCGTAACGAGCCGCCGATCGGTTCTGATTGGACCTCGTCGATCGCGCCCGCCTATTTCAACGTTCGCAAGGTGTCGATCTATGGTGGCTCCGATGAAATCCAGAAGAACATTATTGCTAAGACGATTCTAGGCCTTTGAACTTCGCTGGTTCGATCCATAAAGTGCCGCAGGGGCGGCTTCCAAAGTGAGGCAACGGATTCGGGAGAACTTCACAAGTGGAGTTTCAGCTTTCCGAGGAGCCGCGGCTCCTCAAAGACAGCGCCGAGCGGCTGATGCTCGAAAGTCATGGCTTCGATCGTCGCCCCAAGTACCAGTTCGAGGTGCGGGGCTCCAGCGAGACGCGGACGTGTTATGCCGAACTCGGGTTTCTGAAGCTGCGGTCTTCCGAGGTGCATGCAGCTTCGACGGCACAGTCGCGACGATGATTGGCATGGAGGCGTTCGGCACGGCAGTGATCCTCGAACCTCGTTTCGCGACAATGCTCGCTCGCGGTGTGCTTCAGCATGGGGCGAGCGAATCGCAGAAATCCGAGCTGATCCCCCCGATCGCGAAAGGTTGTATGAAGCTCGCGTTCCAGGCGAAGATCAAAATTGGCCAGTCGGCGAGCGTGATCTACCAACAGCACGATCCAGCTCCATAGTGGCGTCGGCATGACGATGGAATACAGCATTGGCCGCTATTTCAAGCATGGTGACCAAGACCGACACGATGTTCGGGGTGCTGATCATCGACTTGCCACCCTGCCTCGCTCGGAGGAATCATCAGTCAGGAAGCGAATAGAATGACAAAACTAAGGAGCATGGCATGAACAAAATGGTCAAGTTCGACCGTTACGACGTCGTTGCCGTCGTAACGGTCAACAATCCTCCCGTGAACGCACTAAGCGTCGCGGTGGAAGACGGCATCATGGAGTGCGTCAACGCCGCAATCGCCGACCCCGAGGTGAAGGGTGTCTTGCTGACCTGCGCGGGTCGCACTTTCATCGCCGGCGCCGACATCACAGAATTCGGCAAGCCGCGGAAGCCGTCAGCGTGGGACGATCTTCTGGCGGCGCTGGAACAATCGCCGAAGCCTATTGTCGCTGCGATCCACGGCACTGCCTTTGGCGGTGGGCTTGAGCTGGCACTGGCGTGCCATTTCCGAGTTGCGACCAAAGACGCAAACCTTGGCATGCCCGAGGTCAAGCTGGGCCTCTTGCCGGGTGGCGGCGGTACGCAGCGCCTACCGCGCGCAGTCGGGCCTGAGCTTGCGGTGAAGATGATCGTCGGCGGTGATCCGATTTCAGCGGCCGAAGCGCTGCAGTCTGGTCTGATTGACGAGGTCGTCGAAGCCACAGTGGAGGGCGGTAAAGGTTTCGTGCGAAAAGTGCTAGCCCAGAAGCGCCCATTGCGAAAGCTGCGCGATGACGATTCAAAGCTCGCCGCGGCAAAGGCGGACCGCTCGATTTTGACCAATGCTGTGGCTTCCATGACTAAACGGGCGCGCGGGCTGGAAGCGCCGTTCGCCGCGGCTGACGCGGTGGGGTTCGCCCTCGATCTGCCGTTCGAGGAAGCATTGAAGAAGGAGCGCGACTTGTTTCGGAAGCTGGTCGGAAGCGACCAGTCGAAGGCGCAGCGTTACGCCTTCTTCGCTGAGCGCGAAGCCAGAAAGATCGCGGGCGTGCCAGAAGGGACGACGCCCCGACCGGTCGGGCGCGTTGCCATCATCGGTGCCGGTACCATGGGCGGCGGTATTGCGATGTCCTTCGCCAATGCCGGCATTCCTGTGACCCTGATCGAGACGGGTGCAGAGCAACTCAAGCACGGCTTGAGAGGGATGCAGAAGAACTGGGAGGCGTCTGCTGCGCGCGGTGGTATCCCGGCGGATGCGCCTGCCAAACGCATGGCGCTGATCAACGGCGTAGTGGGCATCGATAACGTCAGGGACGCCGACCTGGTGATCGAGGCGGCGTTCGAAACCATGGCGGTGAAGAAGGAGATCTTCTGCCAGCTCGACCAGTTCGCCAAGCCCGGCGCGGTGCTCGCCTCGAACACCTCCTATCTGAACATTGACGAAATGGCCGGGGAAACAAGCCGCCCGCAAGACGTGCTGGGGATGCACTACTTCTCGCCGGCCAACGTCATGAAGTTGTGCGAGATTGTGCGCGGCCCCCGAACCGCGCCAGATGCGCTGGTGACCGCGGTGGCGATCTCACGCAAGATCGCCAAGGTGCCGGTGGTTGTTGGCCTCTCCTATGGATTCGTCGGCAATCGCATTTGGGACCAGCGCGATAGACAGACGCAAAAGCTGTTGTTCGAAGGCGCCCTGCCGCAGCAGATCGATGCAGTCTTGACTAGGTTCGGCATGCCGATGGGGGCATTCGCGATGAGCGACCTGGCCGGCACGGACGTCGGCTGGCTTATGAGAAAGAATCTCGGAGTCAAAAATGAGATCGCGGATGCACTTTGTGAAGCAGGCCGCTTCGGGCAGAAGACCGGTAAGGGCTGGTACAAGTATGAAGCCGGCTCGCGGACGCCCATAGCCGACCCTGAAGTTGAAAGACTAATCGACGAGACGCTAACGCGGCTCGGGTGTAAGCGCCGCGACGTCAGCGACGAGGAAATTCTCGAACGTCTGATGTATCCGATGGTCAATGAGGGCGCGCGTCTCCTCGAAGAGGGCATCGCGGCGCGGCCGGGCGACATTGATGTGATCTGGCTGTATGGCTTCGGCTGGCCGATCTATCGTGGCGGTCCCATGTATTGGGCCGATCAGGTCGGCCTAAAGCATATCGCCGATCGGCTCACTTTCTACGCCAAGAAAACCAACGATCCCTCGCTCGAGCCGGCGCCGCTGCTCAAGCGCTTGGCCGCGCAAGGCAACGGCTTTGCCTCGCTCGCGTCGCCGGCTAAAGCGGCGTGAGGATTAACAAATACTCACCAAACACCTCAGCGGAAGCAATCAATGCCTAGCGATAAACAAGCTTATATTGTCGGTGCCTGGGAGCATCCCACGCGGAACGCGCCGGACAAGTCGACCGTGCAGCTTCATGCGGAGTGCGTTGTTGGCGCGCTGGCGGACGCCGGACTGAGCAAAGAGGATGTCGATGCCTACTTTTGCGCAGGCGATGCACCGGGGCTTGGTCCGCTTACTATCGTCGATTTTTTGAATCTGAGGGTGCGACACTGCGACTCGACCGACATGGGCGGTTCCGCACCTTTGCAGCACGTCGCTCATGCTACCCAAGCGATTGCAGCGGGCAAATGCAACGTCGCTGTGGTCACCTTGGCGGGACGGTCGCGCAACGGATGGCGGGACCCCGAGCATACCCCCACTCAGCCGGATCAGATGTGGGAGAAGCCGGTTCAGCATAGGCTTCCGGATATTTACGCCATGTGTGCCCGCCGTCACATGTATGAGTACGGGACCAGTAGCGAGCAGCTGGCGTGGATCAAAGTTGCCGCTTCTCACCATGCGCAGCATAACCCGCACGCCATGCTCCGCAAGGTGGTCACTGTCGAAGATGTGCTGTCGTCTCCCATGGTGTCGGATCCCCTGCGCCGCATGGACTGCTGCGTTGTCTCCGACGGTGGCGGTGCCGTTGTAGTGACACGCCCGGAGATCGCCAGGAGCCTCAAACGCCCGCGGGTAAAGGTGATCGGGGCCGGCGAAGCTGTTCAGGGACAGTCAGCCGGCAAGGTCGAGCTGACTGCTTCGGCGGCGAGGCAGTCGGGCGCCATTGCTTTTGCCGAGGCTGGCATCAAGCCAAGCGACATCCGCTACGCTTCCATCTACGACAGCTTCACCATTACTGTCCTTATCGCGTTGGAGGATCTCGGGTTCTGCGAAAAGGGACAGGGCGGCCGCTTTGTTGCGGATGGCAACTTGATTTCAGGCGTCGGACGCTTGCCGTTCAATACCGATGGTGGCGGCCTGTGCAACAATCACCCGGCAGGTCGAGGCGGAATCACTAAGGTGATCGAAGCGGTTCGCCAGCTGCGTGGCGAGGCGCATCCAGCCGTCCAGGTGACGAACTGCGCGCTGGCGCTCGCGCACGGGACAGGGGGCTGGATGGGAACTCGCCATGGCAGCGCTACATTAATCTTGGAACGGGAGTAGTCCGATGGTTGGCACTGAGTTTATCGAGAACAGTCCAGAGACCAAACCGTTCTGGGATGCTGCCGCTGCCGGCCGTTTCGTGTTGCCGCGGTGTCGACATTGTCACAAGACACACTGGTATCCGCGGGGTATCTGCCCTCACTGCCTGTCTACGGTGCTCGATTGGCAGGAGTCTGCCGGTGAGGGCGAGATTCACTCGTTTTCTGTGAACCGCATGGGGAAGGAGACATATGTTCTCGCGTATGTAACGCTCAGCGAGGGACTAATCATGCTGGGCAATGTAGTCGATGCTGATCCGGTCACACTGACGATCGGCACAAAGGTCAGGGTGGTCTTCACCATCGGGAAGCCATCTGTTCCGCTCTTCGCAGTGCGTTAGCGTTCGTAAACTGGAGTATCTTTGGTTGAGGGACAACATGACATTACGACTGGACAATCGGGTGGCGATCGTGACTGGCGCCGGCACCGGACTAGGCCGCGAACATGCATTGCTGCTAGCTGCTCGCGGCGCCAAGCTGGTAGTCAACGATCCCGGAAGGGCGCTCGACGGTCGCGAGAGCGACCAAACGGTCGCCGACCAAGTGGTGGCAGAGATCAGGCGGCAGGGCGGTGTGGCGGTTGCTAACTACGACAGCGTCGCTGATCCGCAAGCCGCCAAACGTATTGTTGATACGGCGATCACGGCGTTCGGCCGTCTCGACATCTTGGTAAACAATGCCGGCATTCTGCGCGACAAGAGCTTCGGCAAGATGGCTCTCGATGATTATCGAAAAGTCATCGACGTTCACCTGATGGGCTCCGTCTACTGCACCCACGCCGCGTGGCCTGTTATGACTCAACAGAAATACGGGCGCGTTGTGATGACTACTTCGACCGCAGGCACCAACGGCAGTTTCGGCCAGACCAACTACGGCGCCGCTAAGATGGCGCTGATCGGGCTGATGAACTGTCTGGCGACTGAGGGTCGCAAGAATAACGTCCTAGTCAATGCGGTCTCACCCGGGGCCGTGACCCGAATGACGGAAGCCCTGACGCCTGAAGGCCTCGCGAAGTATCAAGGCCCGGAGCTGGTCTCGCCGGCCGTCGGCTGGTTGGCGAGCGAGCGCTGTACCGAGACCGCGCTGATCCTCTGGGCCAGCGCCGGGCATTACGCCCGCTTCCAGATCTTCCAGACCGAAGGTGTGCAGTTCGATCCGGCCAAGCCGATCACGGTGGAGATGTTCGATGAAGCGTTCCCACGCATTGCTGACTTGGCGACGGCGACCCCCAGCCGACTCGGCTTCGGCTTCAACGCCAATGCGGCGGAGCGACTGAAGGCGATTGGGCGGTTGTAGGAGTCGGAGGCGACGAGAGCTGGTGACATGGCGGCACTCCTGGGCGGCACGCGACCGGCTTGCGGCGCCTCCTCAGCGACGGCCTGAGGCAGATGGGCTTCGTCCCATGAGGGTGCAAGAGGCGCTGCCAATCGGATGGATCGGTCTGAAATGCTCGGGCCGTCCGTGTAGCGAGCGCTTCGATTTATATCCGGGCGTCGCTCAGCCAGATGTGACCTGGAAGACTTCGTACAGCACCCGCTCCTGGATACTACCGCGTTTGCGTGCGCTGAACTCACAACGACAACTTTTAGGAGCGCCGTCCAATGGTCCTGCAGCACCTCGAAGCCGGCCTTCTCACCATTACCATGAACCGCCCGGAGCGGCGCAATGCGCTGAACCAGGACATGATCGTGGACCTGACTGCGGCCGCACAGCGCGCGGCTGAGGATCATGATGTTCGCGCCGTGCTGCTCAAAGGCGCCGATGGCACCTTCTGCGTCGGTGGCGATGTCAAGGCGATGGCCGAGGGCCGGGTGCCGCTTTCCTTCGAGGCGGAGCTCGCAAACCTGCGTCGCGATGTGGAAGTCTCGCGTATCCTTCGTCAGATGCCTAAGCCGGTGATAGCGCAGCTCGACGGTGCAGCGGCTGGCGCAGGGCTCTCAATGGCACTTGCTTGTGATCTTCGCTTGGCAAGCGAATCCTGCAAGATCACGACTGCTTTTGCCAAGGTCGGCTTCTCCGGCGACTATGGTGGGACCTATTTCCTTACGCAGATTATCGGTAGCGCAAAAGCACGCGAGCTCTATCTGCTGTCGCCGATATTGACGGCGCATGAAGCACTTGCGCTCGGGGTGGTGAACAGAGTCGTACCGGATAGCGAGATCGACGCTGCCGCGCGCGAGCTTGCAATGTCACTCGCGCAAGGACCGTCTGTCGCGCTCGGCTATATCAAACGCAACATCAACAATGCCGAGCATCTGTCGCTTGAGGACTGCCTTGACGGCGAGGCGATCCATCATGTCCGCGCCAGCAAGACCGCCGATCACGAAGAAGCGGCGAGGGCGTTCATCGAGAAGCGCAGGGCGGTGTTCTTGGGCCGCTAAAGCGACGGACAGTCATCTCCGGCCGCCGCAAATCCGCTTAGTTGCGCTACAAGTGGCCCTTTCCTGGCGATACGCAGCGATCATCAGTTCTTTGTCAGTTTATCTCGGGCCTCTGAGAGCTCAGACAAGCGGGCCAAGAACCTGCCGATCTAGGCTTCATCGCCACAACTGGCATGGCCCGCGCGGCAGAGTCCAAGTCAGCTATCAGCCCGTCTCGGCTTCCGAGGGGATGACCTGTTGAGAATCCACAACTAACCCAACACGGTCATCCCATTCTTAATCACCTTTACCCCGCGCGCCTTGACCTTTGCCTCGAACGAGATCACGTCGCCGGTCTTCCACATCTCAAGCGTGATGGTTTCGCCTGGGTAGACCGGGGACGAGAACCGGGCTGCGTGCCGCCTGAAGGCCGTTGGATCGTAGTCGGCATAGGTCTGTAAAATACCGCGGCAGGTGATGCCATAGGTGCACATGCCGTGCATGATGGGTCTTGGGAACCCCGCGCCCTTGGCGAATTCTGGGTCGGAGTGCAGTGGATTCCGGTCGCCGCAAAGCCTATAGATCAGCGCTTGATCGTGGCGCGTTGAGATGTCGATTATCCTGTCGGGCGCGCGGCTCGGCATCTGGTGTGGCTCGGGCTGCCCGTCTGAAGGCCCGCCAAAGCCGCCGTCGCCGCGGGCAAAGGATGAGGCCACGATCGTTGCCAGAAGTTCGCCGTCGCTGTTCTTCAGTACGATCTGATAGCGAATGACGGCACCCTTGTCCTTACCCTTGTCGTAGACCGCAAGCACAGAGGAGTCGGCGATAATATGCGCAGCGGTTGCGAGCGGCTTATGAAAGGTGATATCGCGCTCGCCGTCCACCTCCATCACGCGATTGGTTTTCATGTCCCCGGGACCGGCGCCCCACGCAGCGATCGATGCAAAGCTGGGCACCACCTTCAACGGCCGTGGCCTCGCCGCGGCCTCATTGACGAAGGCAAGCTCTTTCTCGTCCATTGGATCAGAGCCCATGCCGATTGCAAAGGCGTAGAGCATCACCTCGCGATCAACATAACTGTACCTCTGGTCAAGATTCTTCAAGGCCATCAGCTGTTCGTAATTGATTGGCATCTTCGGAAAGTCTCCCACTCTCAACGACGCTGGTTAGCCTGCCCACGTTCTTGTGGGATCGAGCAGGGCCGCAACGACCAACAAACTCCTCTGTCCATTGTTTGTCGCTGTATTCCGTGGGCTAAATATTCCATTTTCTAGTTTGGTCCTTAGAAGGACAGCGTGCCAGTCGGCTGGCTTGGCCTTCTCTGCAGTCATAAGGAAAGATAGAATAAGGTGGGGCGACGCCTAAAGAATGCTTAGATCGGGCCGCATCGCAGAAATTCTACGAACCGAGCAATACTTTCACGCATTCCGAAGCGCAGTGCGGCCACAGAGGCGGCGCGCGAGTGGAAACCTCCGGCGCTGCATCTCAGGAACGAGTTCAAGATACTGCACAGGGTTGTCGGTGAGACGATGGTCTTCGTCACGCCATATTCGATCGAGCCGCCAGTGATGCACTACCTAGGGGCGTATAAGGGAGGTCTCCGACCGCCGGCCATTTCCGGAAGGCCGGCCGAATTGTCCGTAGCGAATATCATAGGTGAGATCAATCTCACGCCAGCCAACGCATTTGATGCGGTCGGCGCTGCGTGAGAACGCAGTGTCGGTTGGTTGGAGTGCAATGAGAGGAGTGTCACGGTGTCTGGCATTGCTCGAACTGCACATACATCGATGCACGGGTATGGAACGCGCCTTCAGAGTCTGCGACGATAATCATGATGAAGCATGCGTGATCATTGCCATCGGGCCTACAACGACCGCGCCTTGCGCGACGCTGCTTGACCAAACTCGACCAATTTCCGTCCATCGCATCCCGCGGCGACTGCAGAGCGGTCACTCTCTGCCTCTATCCGCTCGTAAGTGATCGGGATACGCTGAATCATGATTCAACCCAGATTCGTTCGTTCGATGGACGGATCGCCAACTGCATCACGCCTCCGGGCTGATTGCGCAGTACTCGTGCACCATTTTTTGGTTTTCGCATTAAATCTGCGACAAGATGGGAAAAATCGCGGAATCGTGCGCTCCACTTTGATATTGTTTTTGCAAGTTTATTGGTCGGTGTTGGCGCGGCATCCGGTTGATTGCAGCGGGTCACTCGCATCGCCGGCGAGAAAGGGAGTCGGTGATTTTGACAACTCAACCGCCATCAGACGCTAGGCGCTCGGAACCGGTACGTCTTCCCGCCGAGCGCGAGTGGCTCAACTTCTCCAGCGAACTCGCGAGTATTCGGGAGTCGCGGCCAATAAGCCGATTTCGTTTTCCCGATGGTCGTGTCGGCTGGCTTGTAACCAGTCAGGCGCTCGCTCGTGCCGTGCTCAGTGATCCTCGATTCACGCGAATAGGAGCGCAGGGCTTGCCTCCAGAGATAAGTGCGGCCACCTGCTACCATGCGCTTAAGCGTGATCCGACGTTTCCGGAGGAGACCCGTGCTCTTGTTGAGCGTTACCGGAGCGACGGAAGGCTTGCTGATGTGTTCAGAGATCCTGGGGTTGTTCGAACGCTTCACGAATGCCCGATGAGCAGGTTGCCGTTTTTCCTGAAGCAGGCGCCCGCTCATACTCGGGTGCGCCGCGTTCTGGCTGGCCATTTCACGGTGCGTCAGGCGACGGAGCATCGACCAGAGATCGAGCGGATCGTTGCGAATTGTCTTGATGACATGGGGAGGCTTGCGCGCCCCGTGGACTTGGTCGAGACCTTCGCTCGTGCAGTTCCGTCATTGATGTCGTGCGAAATGTTCGGCATTCCGGAGAGCGACCGTGATCTGTTCGAGCGATTTACAGTGCGCGTGACGAAGAAGGATACCGTGATTGAAGACATCGTGAAGGCTAACGATGAATTCTACGCGTTTCTTGATCGGCTTATTGCTCTTAAGCAGGCTCAACCGTCAGATGATGTCTTCAGCGAGCTGGTCAACAACGGGAAGCTTACAGTGGAAGAGCTCGCGCCCACGTTCAGCACGTTGCTGCAGGCTGCCCATTCCGCGATCGGTCGCGTAATAGCATTTTCCGTGTTTCAGCTACTGAAAGATCGAAGTCGATGGAACGCGCTCGTGACAAAGTCAGTCCCGATAGGCCTCATTGTTGAGGAGATGCTGCGCTATACGATCGCCGCCGTGCTCGCTATGAGAATGCCACTCGAGGATGTCGAACTGGGGGGGGGCGTTATCAAGTCGTTCGAGGCTGTTGCGGTCTCGCTATCAGCATCAAACCGCGATCCGCAAGTCTTCGACAATCCGGATCAGCTCGACCTGTCGCGCCAGGATGCTACGAGACACCTTACTTTTAGCTATGGCATCCACCAGTGTCTCGGGCAACACTTCGCTCGATTGGAGCTGGAGGTTGCGCTGTCCCGCCTAGCGGAACGTTTCCCGACTCTCGACTTTGCCGTACCCGTTCAGGATATACCCTGGCACACTGATCGGGACGTGTACGCTCCGCAGTCTCTACCGGTGACTTGGTGACGCCATGGTGATAAGGGTCTATGCGGACCGGGACCGATGTGTAGGCGCAGGCATGTGCGCGCTTACGGCCTCGGACCTGTTCGACCAGGACAAGGATGGTCGGGTCCTTCTGCGCACTGGCGGTACTCTTGATGGCGCGGAGTTAGATGTCGCTCGACAAGCAGTGGCGTTGTGCCCATCGGGAGCGCTGTCGCTCCGTGAAAGCACCGATGACTAGGGCCTGGGAGTCGCACGTGGACGTGTCGGCGTCACAAAACGACCGGCGCGCCACGCATCCCGGTCCTCAAATACGAGAGAGAAAATGAAAGGAGTTCGCGAAGATGCGGATCGAAGTTGACAAGGAAAAGTGCGTGGGTGGTGGTCAATGCGTGTTAGCTGCGTCGGAGGTGTTCGACCAGCGCGATGAGGATGGCGTCGTTGTGCTGCTGGCCGACGCGCCGGGTGCAGAGTTGCACGAGAAGGTTCGGCTGGCAGCGGCGCTGTGCCCCGCCGTCGCGATTCGACTCATTGAGTGAAAGGTAGCCTCGACCGAGTCGTCGTCAGGCGAGCCTTCGTTGCAGTCTGACGGCGGTTGAGGTCGCGGCGTCGCCATCCGGTCAATCGGCCCATGCTGTGGCGAAATAGCGTTCTTGGGGTCCTGTGCCGGAGGCGTTGCGTCACTAGCTCACGAGCCTTCTGAGTTGAGGGCCGCCTAGTACCCCCTTTTCTTAGAGGGTGAGTCATGATTCAAGATCGGGATGGTACCCGAAGCAAGAGAAGTCCACCTTTCGCGGAAAGATCGCAAGGTGCTTGAGGCGTGTTGCCGCTCACCGGTGACGTTGCAGCGCGATTTGAAGCGGGCGCGGATCGTTCTGTTGGCGGCGGACGGGCGCAGCACCCGCTCGATCGCCAAAGAAGTCGGAGTCCAGCCGCGGATTGTCAGCCTTTGGCGACACCGCTATGCCGATCATGGCCTTGAAGGGCTGCAAGACAAGCCGCGGCCCGGCAAGCAGCCAATCTATACGAAGGCCACAGACAAGCGGATACTGAAGCTGCTGGATAAGCCGGCCCCGCAAGGGTTTGCGCGCTGGACCGGCCCTCTGCTGGCCGAGGCGCTGGGCGATGTTGACGTCCAATATGTCTGGCGATTCCTGCGCAACCACAAGATCGACCTCGCGGCTCGCAAGTCCTGGTGCGAGAGCAACGACCCGAACTTTACGGCCAAAGCCGCCGATGTTGTCGGCCTCTACGTCGCCCCGCCCGCGAAGGCCATCGTGCTATGCGTGGACGAGAAGCCCTCGATCCAGGCCTTGGAGCGAGCGCAGGGCTATCTGAAGTTACCCAATGGCCGCGCCTTGACCGGCCAGAGCCACGATTACAAGCGGCATGGCACGACAACACTGTTTGCGGCGCTTGAGGTTGCGACCGGAAAGATCATCGCGACGCATTCAAAACGGCGGCGTCGTGTCGAGTTCCTCGACTTCATGAACAGTGTCACCGCGGCCTTTCCGGGCCGAAAGCTTCACGTCATCCTCGACAACCTCAACACCCACAAGAAGAACGAGCTTTGGCTCAAGGCCCATCCCAATGTGCAATTTCATTTCACGCCGACAAGCGCGTCCTGGCTCAATCAGGTCGAGGTATGGTTCTCGATCTTGCAGGGACAGTCACTCAGCGGCACCTCCTTCACAAGCCTCAAGCAGCTCCAAGAGCACATCGATGCCTACATCAACGCATACAACGAAAAGGCCACGCCCTTCATCTGGACCAAGAAAAAGGTCCGGCAACGCCGATTTAAGGGTCGCCGTATCACTCAGCTATGATTCCGGGTACTAGTCTGCAAGACCGGGCGGTGTCAAGGCTCGACGCGCTTACGAGCGCCAGCGAGGCCAGCAAACCAAAATTGGTGGAGAGAAGACTGATATGGGTAGCTCCAGTGGCGGCCTTTTGGGGCTATTCCGATGACAGACGGCCCGGTTATTATAGTCGGCGCGGGCCATGCGGGTTTTCACCTCGCCGCATCTTTGCGCCAGTTCGGCTTCAAGGAGCGCGTGTGTCTTATCAACGATGAGTCGCATCCGCCATACCAACGGCCACCGCTCTCGAAAGCTTACCTCAATGGTTCCATAGGTTCGGATGGCCTTCTGTTCCGGCCAGAGAATTTCTATCGTGAAGAGAACATCGAATTGTTCCAAGGCCGTGCCGTCGCGATCGATCGGCAGCACCGCAAGCTCTTGCTCGCGTCTGGCGCCTCGCTCGACTACCACCACTTGGTGCTGGCAACAGGCGCGCGCAATCGCCTTCTCGACCTTCCAAATGCCGATCTGCCCGATGTGAGATATCTGCGCAGCCTCGATGAAAGCGAGGCCTTGCGCGGCATTCTTCCATCTAAAAGGCGCGTGGTGGTTATAGGCGCGGGATTCATCGGGCTGGAATTCGCCGCCACCGCACGTGTCAAAGGCTTGGAGGTCGACGTGATCGAGCTCGCGCCGCGCGTCATGGTGCGCGCCGTGACGGCCGAAGTCTCGGATTACTTCCAAGCGCGGCACCGCGAGGCCGGCATCCGCATTCATCTCGGTGTGCATGCCACCAGCATCGAGGCTGATGGTGGTAAGGTGACGGGCGTCTCGTTGAGCGACGGTCGGCATTTGGTGGCCGATTTGGTCGTGGTCGGCGTCGGTGTTTTGCCGAACATCGAGCTTGCAGCAGAAGCTGGTCTGTCGGTTGCATCGGGCGTCATCGTCGACGAGTTCCTTTCAACCGCCGATCCGGGAATCTCGGCGATCGGGGATTGTGCGCTGTTCGCCAGCTCGCGATTCGCCAGCTCATTGCGGTTGGAATCCGTGCAGAATGCCATCGATCACGCCCGATGCGTGGCGGCACGCTTGGTCGGCGAGCGGAAGCCCTATGACGGCCAGCCCTGGTTCTGGAGTGATCAAGGCAACATCAAGCTGCAGATTGCGGGATTGATAACCGGCTATGACCAGGTTGTTCTGCGCGGCGATCCCGCGGGAAAAGCGTTCTCGGTGCTTTGTTATAAGGCCGGCAAGCTTGTGGGCCTCGAGTCGATCAATCGCGCCTCGGACCACATTTTTGGTCGGCGTCTGCTCGGCATGGACCGTTCGCTTGCCCCGGAAAGAGCTGCCGACGAGAGTTTTGATCTGAAGAGAGCGCTAGACTGAGCGTTCAAGTCGGCTAGCAGGGCGGAGTTGCCTCCGCGGTCGTGAGGTACATGTTGCGCTAGAAGTAACGAGGCGGCTGCGCTGGCGAACGTATCCAGGATTCGAAGTGTCGTCGACAGACTGTTCCGAAATGGTACCAACGAGGCAATCGATGGTACCGTGGCATCGAGGCCTCCCAATGGCGTAGATTAGGATGGCCGACGCTGCTCGTCTTTCCCGCGTGCGCTGTCGCTCGCGCGGTTACATCGACTTGTTGTCGATCCAGCTTAACTTGGCCTACCGGTGGTTCTGCCGGCTGGGTCTAGATGGCGCAGTACCGGATCACTCAACGTTTTCCAAAGAACTGGCATGGCTGCTTCCGACAGAGCGCCCTCTTCCGTCGCGTGTTCGAGAGCGTGCTGCGCCGTTGTATCGGGGAGGCAACTGGTCGGCGATGAGGGATTCGCCGTCGATGCGAGTCTGATCAAGGCCGCGACGATTTCATCTATTGCCATGCCGGGGACGTCTTTTGTTGCCCCCGGCGGTAAAGTTCTCACGATGACCCGAACGCTAGTGAATGGTGGTACCACCATGCTTTACCTCGCCAGTAAGCGCGATTGTGATTGCTGCCCATTGAGGTCCCGGCGCTGCCCTAAGCAGGCATCACGGAGGGGCCGCGCTTGATCTACGAGGCCACTCGCGACATGGCGCGCCAGATCGCGAGATCGTGGGAGGGGCATACTTCGCGTCGGCTTCGCAAGAAGATCGAGATGCTGTTCGCATCTTAAGCGCATTCTCAAACTCGACCGTTTACACTTGCGAGGTCCAAACGGTGCGCGGACGAGTTCATCCTTGCAGCCCGCGCCCTGAACCATCGAAAGAAGGCCAAGCTGATCCCGATGCCCACCCCGAGGCTCGCATAGGGATCGGTAGAGCAGCTCGACCATGTTGGGACGGAGCCATTACAACGAAATACTGCCGGTCTTTTTTCAACAAGTCGGCCCAAAGCCGAATAATGCAGCATTACTGCGTTGCATGCGGATAGCGCGCGCAAAAAACGTCTTCTCTGCCAAAAACTTAGAGATATCATGCGCGCGTCTTTGGTAACTTTCCCGCCAGAGAGGGACCGTCCATGAACAAGCAATTTGAAAAATTGTCACGCCGCGCCTTCCTGGCTAGCACCGCTACCTTGGTTGCAGCGCCGATGGTGCTCAGGTCTCAATGCGCCGCAGCCAAATCCGATTCAGTAACGGTGATGAGTTATGGCGGTTCCTTTCAGGATGCCGCCGTGAAAGCGGTGTACGATCCATTCACTAAGGAAACGGGAATCAGGGTCAACGGCGTCCCTTTCCCGGGACTCGACAAAGTCAAGGCTATGCAGCTCACGGGCAATGTCGAAATAGACGTTTGGGTCGGGCCGGGCTCGACCACCACTAATGGATCCAAGCAGGGTTTTTGGGAGAAGTTGGATGCCAACCTGTTCGATGTCCAGGACATGGTGATCCAACCAAAAAGCGACCATGTCGCCTATGATTTGTACTGCCAAGGCGTGGGGTGGGATCCGGTGAGATACGGCCCAGGCAAACATCCAACGAATTTCGCCGAATTCTTCGACACGAGAAAATTCCCCGGGCGTCGCGTGGTTCGTAAGCTCGCCGATGTGACCATGGAAATGGCGCTTCTCGCTGACGGCGTCGCGCCGAAGGATATCTATCCCTTGGACTTGAATCGTGCGTTCAAGGCACTCGACAGGATCAAGTCAAGTATTGTATGGGGGCAGACGACTACCCAGACGACCTCATTGTTGCAAACTGGCGAGGTCGATTTCGGCATTTGCTTCGCCAACCGAGTAAAGGCGACGACCGAGCCGGGCGGCGGCTTGCCTCTGGCCTTCTCCTTCGAGCAGAACACCATCAATACCGATTGTCTCGCCATCCTGAAGGGGGCGCTCAATAAGGAAAACGCGATCAAACTGATCGTCTATTACCTGCGCCCTGAAGTCCAGGCGAGGCTTTATAGCCTTATGGCATTGATCCCGGGATCCAAGAAAGCCATGACGATGTTGCCGCCTGAGATGCACAAGTGGCAGCCTGACCTTAATAGCCCCAATAATCTCATCATTGAGGGTGAATACTGGGTGGATAATCTCGAGGCGGTGAACCGCCGGTTCCAGGAATGGCTGCTGACCTGATTGTGCCTTGTCGCCGTCGGGGCGCCATGGCTCGCCCCAGAGACGCGATTACGTTATATTTTTGGTCGAACCGCACGGACCGCCCATGATCCGAACAAGCAGTCTGCGCACGCGGGCCACTTTTATGTTGCCGGCCACTATGATTGCCGTAGCGATCGTGGTCCCGCCGCTTTTGTACGTTCTCTTGACTAGCGTCCATGGGTCAGCGTTGTCACTGGCCGACTTTGGTGCGGTCCTGACAACGCGGTTGTTCAGGCAAACGCTGGGCACGACGCTTTTTATCGCAGGCTTGTCGTCATTGCTAAGCTTGCTGATGGGATTTGTCGCTGCCTTGCACCTTTCGCGTCAGCCTGCGCAACGAAGACGATTCCTGATGATCCTAGTGCTGCTTCCGTTCTGGACCAGCGTGCTGGTCAAGTGCTTCGCGTTCATGATTATTTTAGGGCGCGATGGCATCATCAATAGTGTCCTGAGCTGGGTCTTTCACACCAAAGTCCAGTTGCCGCTTGTTTTTAACACGCTCGGCCTGCTGATCGGTATGACCAATTATCTCGTTCCGCTTGTCGTCCTACCGGTTTTAGCCAGTCTCCTTGCGATTGATGATGCGCTCTACCGCGCGGCTTCGATCATGGGCGCCAAGCCAGTGCGGATATTCTGGACGATTACCGTGCCCATGAGCCTGCCCGGAGTGCTCGCCGGTTTGTTGAGCATTTTTGTCATGTCGCTTGGTGCTTTCATCATCCCCGGCTTGCTCGGTGGTCCGCAGGACCATATGCTGTCGAATCTCATCAATTTCTACAATCGGGAGGTATTGGACTGGTCCAAGGCCTCAGCAATCAGCGTGGTGCTGTTCGCTATGGCGATTGCTTTCGCAGCGCCTATGGCACTTTGGCGCCGACGTAGAGTCTAGGACATGCGCATGTCAGCCATCATTCACGATCCGCATTCGCGTCGCTATCGGGCTGTGGGTACCGGTTTGGCGATGCTCGTCTATCTGTTTCTGCTGGCACCGCTGCTGGTGGCAATCCCCATGGCATTCGGCCCGGTGAATTCGCTGACCTTTCCACCGCCGGATTATTCGCTCGACTTGTTCAGGATCTTCTTCAACTCTCCTAGCTGGCTGGGGCCACTTTTCGAAAGTCTTAAAATTGCGCTGGCGTCTATGGCGTTGGCAATTCTTGCCGGCGTGCCCGCAGGTTATTGGATCGCGCGGCATGAATTCCTGGGCAAGGAACTCATCAGCGGGATCATTTTGAGCCCGCTGATCGTTCCCAGCATTGTTATGGGCTTGGGTCTCTATCTTTACTTCTCCTACCTTCACATCAGCGGAACGACCCTCTCGATTGTTCTCGGTCACGTGATGGTTACCCTACCTTTTGTCGTCGTTATGATCGTGGCTGGTGTGAACAAACTCGACCGTAATCTCGAATTTGGCGCCGAACTAATGGGGGCCGGACCGATACGCATGTTTCTGACCGTCGTGATTCCCCAACTCGTTCCGTCGCTTGTGACTGCGGCCTTCTTTGCTTTTCTGCTCTCTTTCGATGAAGTAATCATTTCTTGGTTTTTGGTTGGTCCCAACACGGTCACCCTGCCGGTCAAAATGTATAACGATCTCCAGTGGGAGCTATCGCCGGTGATCGCTGCCATATCTACCTTGCTAACGGCAATTTCCCTGCTGGTCAGCGTCGTCGCCATCGCGTTGTGGAAAGACGCATCCGTCGAGATTTGATTGAAACGGCCTGTGAGCGGACATTATAGGGGACTTGATTAGCGTGGTGCTACGGATGAAGAAAGGGGAGGCGATTGAAGATATTCGGCAGCATGAACGGAGGTGGCACGTTGACCCATCCGCTCCGGCGAAGAGGTAATCCGGATGCATAATAGCAGCGTTGTTGCTGGCCCGACCGTCCACGCGATCGCGTTGATGGACATCTCGAAAACGTATGGCCGCGTGCCGGCACTGCATCCCACCGATTTAAGTATCGTGAAGGGAGAATTCTTGACCTTGCTTGGGCCATCGGGTTCCGGCAAAACGACATTGCTAAATTTGATCGCGGGCGCGACGGGGCCGACAACAGGCAGGATACTGCTAGAGGGGCGCGACATTACCAACATGCCCCCGCGTGAGAGGGGCATCGGAATGGTGTTCCAGAACTACGCTCTGATGCCGCACATGAATGTGTTCGACAACGTAGCCTATCCGCTCCGTGTGCGCCGCCAATCAGCTAAGACCATCCGCGAGAAGGTGACGGAGGCGCTCGAACGTGTCGGCCTACGCGGCTTTGAGGATCGGAAGCCACGCCAGTTATCAGGGGGGCAGCAGCAGCGCGTCGGCATTGCGCGCTGCATCGTCTATTCGCCGGCCATCATCATGATGGACGAGCCACTCGGAGCACTGGACAAAAACCTGCGTGAGCAGATGCAGGGTGAGATAAAGCGTCTCCACAGCGATCTGGGAATAACTTTCATCTACGTCACCCACGATCAAGAAGAGGCGCTTAACATGTCCGATCGCATCTGCCTGATGAGCGGTGGTCGGATCGCGCAGCTTGGGACGCCGGACGAATTGTATTTTCGGCCGCGCACTCGTTTTGTGGCTGAATTTATCGGCGAATCGAATCTGATTAGCGGACGGATAAATGATGCGGGTCGTATGGTAATCGCCGGAGGCGAATCGATTGCTGTTCCCGGTGGCGACACACCGACTAAAGGATCTGAACTTTTGGTTCTGGTTCGACCCGAGAAAGTGCGAATCTGCGACATGGACCAGCCAGTCGACAACAGCGCTAATGTCCTTAGCGGCAAAGTCGCGAGCAACTCTTTTTTCGGCGGCACGACTCGCGTGACTGTCGTAACGGAGAATGGCCTGAACATTACCGCCAAACTAGTATCTGCTCGTTTCGAGTCCAGACTCGAGTCGGGCGCAAACGTCCGCCTCTGTTGGTCATCGTCTGATGAAGTAGTTCTCGAAATATGATGGCTCAACTCGACTTGGACCGCCTATACGCGTAGCAAAGGATTTGGTTAGAGTAACGGACTGTACCCTTGGAATAAGACACGATGATTTCTGTGACAGTGCGGTTGCCACGATGCGTTGTGCTTTGTTCTGCGCGAAGTCGGCCTCGAAAGAGGCGACCGGTATCAGAGTGCCGAGTACAACCGCCATTTGTTATAGATATCCGCGATGAAGCTGTTGATTCCGCGGCGGGCATCGCTGATGTCGGCAAACTCTTTGTCGTTTGATCTCTTCGGTCTTTGCGGATTCCGAGACGATGGTGCGCACCTTACCGATTTGAGGGCGCGCAGGGTTCCGAAATGATCGCGCGCAGTTTCGGATGGTGTGAGGCCTGATCGTTGGGCCATTTCTCCGCCTGCAAACAGCTTGGAGAATTGGATGCCCGACGAGGAGGGTTATCATGCGCCAGGTGCGCGAGATTGTGAGGTTGAGCCTTGAGGCTGGGCTCTCGACGCGCGTGGTTGGCGAGCGTGTCGGTGTCGGGTCGACGACGGTACGTGACACGCTGAAGCGGTTTGCGCGCGCGGGTCTGGCATGGCCAGTCCCTGAAGCGATAAGCGACGCCGAGCTGGAGCAACTGCTGTACGGGGTGCCTGGCGTGAAGCCGGGGCGCCGCAAGGTGGCCGAGCCTGACTGGTCCGTTATTGCCCGTGAGCTCAAGCGCAAGCATGTGACCTTGCAGGTGCTGTGGGACGAGTACATTGCAGAGCATCCGGACGGGTACCGGTAGAGCCGTTATGTTGCGCAACTGGGAAGGCCGGCTGCCGCTGGTGATGCGCCAGCACCACGGCGGGGGCGAGAAATTGTTTGTCGACTATGCCGGCGACACGTTGCCGGTGGTTGACCAGTGAGACTGGCGAGGTGCGCGACGCGCACATCTCGTCGCGGTCATGGGTGCATCCAGCTTGTCGTTCGGGCTGGCGACGTGGACCGAGCAGCTCGGCGACTGGATCGCGGGACATAACGCGGCCTACAGCGGTTTTGGCGGCGCGACGCAATTGCTGGTGCCCGACAACGCCAAGGTCGCGGTGATCAAGGCCTGCCGGGACAACCACTCCGTACTTTACACCCGGCGGCCGCGACCTTGCCCGGGGCGACGGCCGACTCACTTCGCGGATGAAGAGCATCGCCGCCGACGAGCTCCTAATTTTGGACGATTGGGGCCTCCAAACCATCGACGCCAATGCCCGTCATTATCTGCTCGAAATCCTTGAAGACCGCTACGGCCGTCGATCAACACTCGTCACCAGCCAGCTTCCAATTGCCAAATGGCATGAGCCCATAAATGACCCAACTTACGCTGATGCCATACTTGATCGCCTGCTTCACAACGCTCACGGGCTCGAACTGAACGGTGACTCCATGCGTCGTCCGCCGGTTCTTCCTCGGCCTTGATTACATCGTCGGCCGATGAAGACTGAGACTGCAGCCCGCGAAGCTGACCGGCCGCTACGGCACTGCTGGGGGTGCGCGTCCAGTCAGCTTCGCTCCGCCGAGCGACACCATCAAACATGAGACGTGATCTCTTCGGCCGCCGCTTGACCACGGGCTAACTATAGTGACAATTGCCTTTAACGATCGGGGGCTTCCACATGCGCGCGAACAGATTGGAACGCTGCGCGGGATGCGAACAGCCTTGGGCTGCACCGTGGTATCGACTACCACGCGCTCCAGGTCGTTGGGACCGATGGTGCCAGTCTTGTGCGCCACCGCCCGTTCGATGCTGGCGGCTCGAACCAAGCTGGTGAATCTGCGGCGAGATATTGACAACCAAATGCGCGGTCTGTGCAAGGGGTTGGGAATAGTGATCGGCAAGGCCGGCTCGACCAACCTGGCTTGCAAGGTCGACGCCGTGCTTGCTGAAGCGCCGCACAAGACATTTTCGCACCGC
>NZ_JBNDLA010000048.1:0-20521 GCF_050435825.1 Bradyrhizobium sp. I1.14.4
CTTCAACCTTCCGCCGCTCCGCGCGGCGGCCTAACCCCGGCAGAGGCTCCACTTATCGACGCGGAGATTCTGTTCAGACAACCGGGACCAGCTCTAAGGTCTAACTAGAGAATGCGGTTCAAGTGTCGGGCCGCCACCTGCAAGGCTCTGACGAGCGCTAAAAAAGAACCACATGCCACTGTGTCCATGCGGTCCCGCATGTGAGGTACGGGCCCCCGCAACAGCCCCCCTGTTGGTCGGGACCGCAGAGTCGGCGAAGTGGCCAGCCAATACCTGATTCATCAGCCTATTCAGGTCTGGCTGCGACGGCGATGGATCCTACCAGTTCTAGGAGGAGATTGCGGGGCCAAAATCAACTAGAGATTTCTTGAGGCAACGACCATCCGGTCGCAGCCAGAGCCCAAGCTCGTAAGGTCGGTGCCCCATTGGTCGATCTCGCTGGCCTCGCGCGGAGCCTGCCGTATGTCCCCGAGACGCGGGCGCTCGGTCTACTATGGCTCGACGACAGGTTTGGGGGCAGCAACGCGGCCGCGGTGGAAGCGCGCGGACTTGAGAACTGCGCCGATCTGGCCAAAGCATGGGTACTGATTGAGCCGGATGGCCCGATCATCTTGACCAAGCCAGTGTCATGGCTTGCTTTGGAGCTGGGCAGGCGAACTACGTCGCCGCCGCTACGTTCGATCTCCCCGTCCTCGACGGGAGGTCTCCACATGCTCGGCAGTTTCTGTTCAAGCCCGTACGCCCCGTCGCGCTGGCGGAGCAATCCTGCCGTGAACTCAGGCGACAATGGCCGGAAGTGGAGCCAGTAGTGAAAGCTGTGATCCTCGCGGGCGGCCTCGGATCCCGAATCTCCGAGGAAACCCACCTTCGGCCCAAGCCCATGATCGAGATCGAGATCGAGATCGAGATCGAGATCGAGATCGAGATCGGCGGCAAGCCGATTCTGTGGCACATCCTCAAAATCTACTCGCACTATGGCATCAACGATTTCGTGATCTGCTGTGGCTATAAGGGTTATCTGATCAAGGAATACATCGCCAACTACTTCCTACACGTGTCGGATGTCACCGTCGACATGACAAAAAACCGTATGGAAGTCCACCAGCATCATGCCGAACCTTGGAAGGTGACGCTCGTCGATACCGGCGAGAAGACCATGACGGGTGGTCGGCTCAAGCGAGTTGCTAATTACCTGACGGATGAGGACGCCTTCTGCTTGACCTATGGCGATGGTGTGGGAGACATCGACATAACCGCATCGATCGCCTTCCACCATCGCCAGGGTACGCTCGCCACTCTAACCGCGACCTATCCGCCTAGCCGCTTCGGCGCCTTCAAAATTTGTGGTGATCACCGTGTCGCCAGCTTTAAGGAAAAACCTCGGGATGATGGGGAAATGATCAATGGTGGCTTCTTCGCCCGCACGGCCGAAATGATCAAGTACCCCAACAACGCAATTCTGGCCACCCAGATCTCCATCGTGAACGAGGTAGCAAATCTCTGCACTGCGGTAGGAGGTGTCGACGCCCTCGATGTCATGCGCGGCGTCCATCTCGACAAACGCTGGTCGCCGATCACTCCCTTGGGCCGCCTTGCTCCACAGATCCTGACTTATCTCGTTCCGGGCTGTGGGTTCGGCGGGCTTTCCAAAGGACGTACAGGCGCTGCGCACACAAGGCGAGAGCCTTGGCCTCCCGATGAACGTGCTGAATGCCGTTCTCGACGTGAACGCCGCGCAGCCGGGCCAGACCGTCTCTACCCTCGAGCGGAAGCTCGGAGCCTTGTTGGGCCGACGAACCCTCGTTCTCGGCCTTTCCTTCAAACCGAACACCGACGACGTCCGAGAATCCGCCTCGATCAAGATCGTTCGCGATCTTCTGCGGGCCGAAGCGGAAGTCAGGTGTTACGACCCGCTCGCGACGGAGAACTTCAAGCTCGCCATCGGGATTGCCGCGAACCGTATTCAGTTCTCGTCTGACTGGCGGCGCGAGGTCGAGTGGGCCGAGATCGTCCTCATTGCGACACGGACACAGGAATACGGCGAACTCACCTCGTTGCGAGTCACCGGCAAGACGGTGTTCGACGCGCGTCGACTGATCAATCCAGCCGATGTAGCCCCGGCGGACTACCTTACCATTGGCCGCCGCCTGAATTGAGTCGGGCCATGATCTTCGAACTGACACCCATATCGAGAGCTTTTCTCGTCAGCCTCGAGCCTCGCGGCGTCGATCGCCGCTTTCTTCCCCGCATCTTCTGCGCCGAAAGGTTCGGCGCGCCCGCGGCCTGGCGACGGGGTTCCGCCAAATCAAGACTTCAGCGCTCGCACAGCGCTTCATCGAAAAGGTCGTGGGTGTGCTTGAGAAGGGTCAATCCAGTCATCCAGTCGTGTTGGCAGCGGCGGCCGGCTTGGCATGTTCTCGTAAACCCAAGCTTATCTTGCCGATGTGTCGCCACGGAGATCGTCACGGCCATTCCAGCAATCAACGCGACGCGCTCGCTTCTGTGTCGGGCCCATCTCGAATCCTTGTTAGCCGCGGGAAGGCCCATACCCATCCGCCGGAAGTCACTTATACCAATCCTCAAATTGATCGACCGATGTAGGCCCAATCGCGGCGCGCAATTGACATGATCTTCCACGGCTGATCGATGAGAGTGTTCCAGGCGTAACAGCAGTGATCGACGATGTTGTCATAGGATTTGAAGACGCGGTTTGACAGCCAATTCTGGCGCATGAACTGCCAGATATTCTCCTGGCTGTTTAACTCGGGCGAACGCGGCGGCAAGGGCATCAGCGAGATGTTGTACGGGACCTTCAGCTCCTTCGCTCCGTGCCACCCGGCCTGATCGAGGATGACGATGACGATGGCGTGGGCGCCAGGGCTGACCTTGCTGGCGATCTCGTTGAGATGAAGCTGCATGGCTTCGCTGTTGCAGAAGGGCAGAACCAGTGCCGCGCCGATTCCGAGCTCCGGGCACACGGCCCCGAACAGGTAGGTCGACTGCGTACGCTGGTTGTGAGCGGCCCGCGGCCGCGATCCCTTTCTAGCCCAGCGATAGGTGAGCTTGTTCTTCTGCCCCACCCGCATCTCATCCTGGAACCACACCTCTACCGGCGTGTTCGGCGCAAGGCTGTTGCGGATTTCCTCCACGCGAGCGTGGAATTTTTTTTAAATGCCTCAATCGCCTCGGGATCCTGCTTGTACGTTCTCGGCCGGGCGCTGACGTGTGAGAAGCCGAGGTCCTTGAGGGCTCGATAGACCGTATCGTCTGACACCGAGATGCCGAACTCCTCATACAGTCGCATGATCAGGTCACAGGCCCGCCAGCGCACCACGCCATGGATCGGCGGAGTCGGCCCTTCGTCCACGATCCGCGCCAGAAACGCCCGGTGTTTCGTGTTTAGCTTCGCCGGCGCACCTGGCGCGGGAATATTGATCAGACCGTCAGGCCCTTGCTCGTTGAATCTGATCACCCAGTCGCGAAGCGTCTGCCGGTCTATCCCGCCGACCTTGGCGGCCTCCGCCCGCGATGCGCCATCGAGCACGGCAGCGATCGCCAGAAGGCGCCGGACCTGATCGCTGTCCTTCGCTCGCCGCGCGAGCCGGCGCACCTCAACCGCTGCAAAATCCCTTCGAACCGCAATCGGCTGGCCCATGGCAACTCCCTCCAGTTGCCATGTTGAACCATCGATCCTCTGATTTGGGAATGCCGCCGTGAGTCAGCACCTCAAGCGGATTGGTATTATACCCGGTGGACGAACTTGACGCGTGGGATCGAAAGAACCTTGTGATTTGTAATACATCGAAAGGACTGAACGCGAGCTAGCGTTGGGGCGGTTACGATCACGGAAAAGCATCCACTACCACCGCGTCCCAACATGGACTAATTAGGATGGACATTTCAGTGCTTACAGAACAATCCGATTCCGCACTCTAGCTCGCCCAGTTATAGGGCGATCATTTTCAATGCGGTGATTGCACTGGATGGATACTACCTAGCTGCGCGTGTCGGACGATCTGTCGTAAGGTTCTATTCCAAAAAGCATGAGCAGAAGAAAGTCAAAGTAATGCTTGCCTAATACTCGCACTTTCGCGGTGGTGCTCCTTGAACGGTGCGAGCATAAGGAGCGGTTCGATGTTGAGACCACCTAGATTAACAGATCCCCCGACCTGCTGAACGAACGCAAACACTACTACTGGCGCAGTCGTACCCAACCCGTCGTGCCGACCATCGTGAAGCACCGGCGACGATACAGATACAATGTCGACGGTTTTCGCGCCGTGCGCTACGACGTGCAGATGGATGGCTATTTCGTACTCATCTACACCGGGTCGGATTGGCGGCGCGGCTGCGAATGGCGCGGGACGACGAAACACCCGGCCTCCCCCCTCGCACGGGCGGTAACATCTGGTTCTCCGATCGAACTTCCGCGTTGATCGCGCGCGACAAGCAGCACTGGTGCAAGTCGTGCGGTATTTCCCAGACATCGAGTTAGAGTTCGACCCGAACTCGCACTTATGACCCAACCGACTGAGAAGTCTGCCGAGTCGTTTCGACAGCAGCTCACGCGATGCAATTGAGCCCTTCATTTGATCGCAGATTTGACTTTGATAGCGGTTTCGGGACCAATTGAATTCGCAGCTTTAGTGAACTACTAGCCGGGTCGTGTCCCCGGTGATGGTGTAGCTCGGTAGAGCAAAGCCGCCCGGACGCGCGCCTCAAATAGCGCCGTAGCGGGCGGGCGGCTTTGCGGTGGTCACCGGCGATTCGCCGGTAGGATCGGGTTGCGACACGCCAACGCAACCGAGGAACCACCGATGACCGATGAGATGATGAACCTGCGCACGCTCGTGGAGAAGACTCCCGATGGGGCGGAGTTGGTCGGCGACCTTCCGCCACTGGGCTCGTGCGGCCTCGGCATCGTCCTGGGCAAACGCGGTGGCGATGAAGGCGGAGACGACACGCCGCCCGCTCTTGCCGGCATGCGCCAGCGCGTTGCGCATGAAGTGCACGCGGCAACGCTGCCAACTGGCGTTGAGCACCTTGTGGACCGTGGCCTTGCACATCAAAGCCCTGCGCCGGCAAATCGCGAAGCGCCCCGAGCTGCCGCGAGCGGTTGTGCGACGTTAGCCGCCGGCCCTTGATCTGATATCGCACTTCGGCGCCATCGGTGGCGTCGGCATCGCGCATCGAGTTCGGCGCCTGCTTCCAACCGAAGGCGCGACAAAACAGATGCTCGGCAAGATCGCCGACGGGATTGTTCGAGCTGCGGATGACGCCGCGCCGGCGAAGTTCCTCCGATACCGCGGCGTGCATCACGAGCAGCTCCGGCGGCGTTAAGTCTCTCAGATCTCGCAAAAGTTCACCTAGCGCTCGCGCGGCTCATACATAGCATCCGGATATGGAAGTCTGCCGTTGATCGTCCTAAGGAGCGCGAGATAGCTGCGCACAGCCTTCTGAAATTCGATTCCGTCACCGATCGGTCGGTCTTTGAATGCATGAATAGCGTTTCGACGCTGCTGCACCAGTTCGACAAGCGCGTCGCCTTCGGCGCCGAGCAGCTTTTGCGCTTTGCAATAGTTGCGCAGCTTCTCCAGTCCGAGGCCGTCCGGGGCGTGCGCCACTTGCTTTGCGTTGTCGTAGGCGTTTGCCTTCTTGAGATTGTCGATGTCTGTTTTGTAAGTTTCGTACCACACTGACAGGAGCGTCTTGATCGTGCCTTCGACGAGACTTCCCAAGTTGGCCCAGGCCAGGATGAGTTCCGCCGGGGTGAGCGCGTTGGATGGCTCGCGCATCCAGAGCCGCAGCGAGCCCGACAAAGACGCTTGCCAATCGAGACGTGACTTTCCGAGCAGGCCGGCGGCGACGACAGGAGCCCAGCCGTCGCTCTTCGACCAGAACTTGGCGATGCCTTGATTCAGGGTCTCGATTCGATCGACCACTTCCGTGACCGCCATCGCATCAATTGATTTTGGCACAACCTTTTTGACGAAGCTCAACGCTGCAGCCATCTCTTGTCCCTCGCGCGCCAGGCCGACCAAAGGCGGAGGTGCTGGGCCACCTTCTCGATCAAGGTATCGCATATCTCTAGAAGACACTGCCGAGGCTGCACGTGAGCCTGCCGCTTTCCCCCGGTAGCTTGCTTATCGAAGTGGGCCGTGTTTGTCTGTCATCTGTAATTAACGTTTTTTGCGAATTGTTGCTGATAAAGCAATGGACACGGTCGCTGACCACCTGTTATCCTGTGCGCTTAAATTCGCACTTTCCGCCAAGTGTTGCATATGGAACAAAGCCCTCCCCGTCTTCCTCAAGGCCGCGCACAGCTAGTCCGCGTCCTATCCACCGCGGGAGACGTGATCCACGTGGATGACGTCGCCGACGCCCTTCAGCTCGACCGCATCGCGGCCGCCCAGCGCCTTTCGCGCTGGACCGAGCAAGGTTGGCTGAGACGCGTGGGCCGGGGGACCTATGTCGCTGCGTCGATCGATACTATGGGGTCCGACCGCGTCCTTGACGATCCCTGGGTTCTCGTCCCCGCGCTCTTCGCGCCAGCATACATCGGCGGGCATACGGCGGCCGAGCATTGGGATCTCACCGAGCAAATCTTCAAGGACATCCTCGTGATGACCGCACAAGCCTTGCGTCAGAAGCGCCAAGAGCGGCACGGCGCGCTGTTTTCGTTGAAGCACATCGATGAACGGAAGCTCTTTGGCACGAAGAGCGTCTGGCGCCATCAGACCCGCGTGCCCGTATCCGACGTGCACCACACGGTCATCGACATGCTGGATGATCCCGCGGTCGGCGGCGGCATCCAGCACGTAGCCGATTGCCTTGCTGCCTATCTGCGACGCGGCGATCGCGACGACGAGAAGCTCATCGAGTACGCAGTGCGTCTCGGCAACGGCGCCGTCTTTAAGCGCCTCGGATTTTTGGCCGAGCGCTTGCCTGACGGTGCTGAGCTCGCCCGCCTTTGCGAGCACCATCTCAGTGGCGGCCATGCGAAGCTCGACCCTACCCAGGATGGATCGCATGTGGTGACAAAGTGGCGGCTGCGCGTGCCCCAACGCTGGGCTCGCGAGGGAACGACATGATCGATAAGCGCGAAATCCTCGCCGTCGCCCAGCAGACGTCCCTCACGCCACACGTCGTTGAGAAGGACTATGTCCTCGGATGGATGCTCGCCGGCATCCACGGGCACGAGGATCTCGCGGAAAGTTGGGTGTTCAAAGGCGGCACGTGCCTGAAAAAGTGTTTTTTCGAGACCTATCGCTTCTCCGAAGACCTCGACTTCACGCTTATTAAGCCGGAGCAGCTCGACGCTGGCTTTTTGAAGACCGTATTTTCTGAAATCGCTGAGTGGATTTACGAACAGACTGGCATCGAGATTCCAGCCGACAAGCAGGAGTTCGAGATCTATCAGAACCCGCGCGGACAAATCTCGTGCCAAGGCAAGATCAGCTATAAGGGACCTGTCTCATCGACCCACGGCCTTCCGCGCATTAAACTTGACCTGACAGCTGACGAGCGTGTCGTTCTACCGCCCGTTCGCGCGCAGATTTTTCACCCGTACACCGACGCTCCAGACGAGGGCATCAACGTCCTGGCTTACGACTACATCGAGGCGTTCGCCGAAAAATTCCGAGCGCTCGCCGAGCGAACGCGTCCACGTGACCTTTACGACGTCGTGAACCTTTACCGAAACGGCGAGGCGCGCCCGGAACCGCGGCGCTTTATGGAAGTCCTACGCGCCAAATGCGAATTCAAGGGCATCGGTATTCCGAGCATAGCTGACCTTGAGCCTCACCGTGCGGATCTTGAGTCGGGCTGGATCCACATGCTGGAACACCAGCTTCCTGCGCTCCTTCCCGTGGCAACCTTCTGGGATGCGCTCCCAGAAATCTTCGCCTGGCTCGAAGGCGCCGTCCCGCATCCCCTCGCGGCGATGCCTATCGGCGCCGGTGACACGCTTATCCGCGAACGCATCATCGACCTGCCTACCGGCGGCCGAGGCCAGAACTATATCGAGATGATCCGCTTCGCTGCGGCTAACCGGCTCCTTGTAGAAATCGATTACCGGGACAAGCAAGGCAACCGGTCCACGCGTGCGATCGAAGCCTACTCCCTCCGCCGCTCGCAGGCGGGCGACGTACTCCTCATGGCCGTGCGCGCCGACAACGGGCAGTCGCGCAGCTATCTGGTCGATAGCATCCTTGGGGTCACAACTACCCAGACGCCATTCTCGCCGCGCTACCCGATCGAACTTACGCCATCTGGCCCTCAGAGCATTCCGCAGGCGACGAACTCGGGCTCAGGAGAGGGCTTCGGCGTACGCTATGCGCCGGTTATTCGGCGTTCGCCCGCCCGCAAACCGACGCGCAGCGCAAGTTTTGCCGGCACAAGCGGACCAACTTACGTATTCAAATGCTCAGTCTGCGGAAAGACCTTCAATAAGAAGAGCTACGACGCGACGTTGAATAAGCACAAGAACAACCGGACGGGCTATGAATGTTTCGGCACGTTCGGAACCTTCGTAAGAACGAAATACTAGCGAGACCGCGGTCAATGGTTGAAGAGAACAAACCTGGCGGCAGGGACGCGGACGAGACAGATCCGTATGAAAACGATCCGTTCTTCAAGAGGTTCTTCGATGGCCAGTGGAACGCTTGTATCGACAGACAAGGGCACGAGGAGAACTATATCGACGGGTACATAGAAGCAGCCATTGAACTGGCGGACGCAATTTTTGAGAAGCAACTGATCGGGAAGCGCGATACGCTGGTGCTACCGATCCTTTACAACGCACGGCACGCAATCGAGCTCGCCTTGAAATTTGCGACCGAGCATCTGATCAAAGCGAGCTTGATCAAGGACGACGGGCGTAAACTTAGCCATAATATCAAGGCTAGAGCGTGTTGCGATCAAAGCGGATTGTATCCGCAATGACGGATATAGTTGGTGAGCTGCACCCGGTTCCGAAGACACCAAGTTAGGTGTTTTATGGAGCAGGAGGTGTGTCACGGAGAGACGGAAGTTCACGCGAGAGTTCAAGCTTGAGGCGGTCAAGCTGGTCAAGGACCGTGGGGTGTCGTACGCCCAGGCCGCAGAAGATTTGGGCGTTCATCCGACGCAGCTGCGTAACTGGGTGAAGGCTTTGGCTGATGATCCGGAGCATTCGTTCCCTGGCCAAGGTCAAATGAAGCCCGAGCAGTCGGAGATCGCGCGTCTCAAGCGCGAGGTCGCCAAGCTGAAGGCCGAACGAGACATCCTAAAAAAAGCCGCGGCCTACTTCGCGAAGGAATCGACGTGAAGTTCGGTTTCATTGCGAAGCACCGGGGGGTCTGGCCGGCGGAATGGTTGTGCGAGGCGCTCGGTGTCTCGCGAGGTGGGTTTTATGCGTGGCTGACAAGGCCACGCAGCCGTCGCGTCCAGAGTAACGAGGATCTCGGCGCGAAAGTCCGTGCCAGCTTCCTTGGGAGCGACCGGACCTATGGCGCCAGGCGCGTGTGGCACGACCTGCTCGCCGAAGGGGTATCGTGCGGGCTGCATCGGATCGAACGATTGATGCGGCTGCAGGCCCTCAAAGCACGCCCGCGACGGCGGCGTCTGCCGCCGGATCTGGGTGAGCGGCAGGCCGCCGCCGTCGCTCCCAATGTGCTCGACCGCTCCTTCGAAGCAGCCGCTCCCAACCGCAAATGGATTGCCGACTTTACCTATGTCTGGACGACCGAGGGGTGGCTCTACGTGTCTGCCGTCGTCGATCTGTTCTCGCGGCGTGTGGTCGGCTGGTCGATGCAGACCGCCATGACGGCACAGCTCGTCACCGACGCGCTGGTGATGGCAATCTGGCGACGGGGCAAACCTGACGCGCTGCTGCATCATTCCGATCGCGGCAGCCAATACACCAGTGAGCAGTTCCAGCGATTGATGGTCGATCACGGCGTCGTCTGCTCGATGAGCCGTTCAGGCAACGTCTGGGACAATGCGGCGATGGAGAGCTTCTTCTCGTCGCTCAAGACCGAGCGAACAGCGCGCAAAGTGTACCGAACAAGGGATGACGCCAAGGCCGACGTGTTCGACTATATTGAGCGCTTCTACAATCCGAAACGAAGACACTCGACGATCGGATATCTGAGCCCTATGGAGTTCGAACGGAAGGCCGGATTAGCTTAAGCCGGTGTCAACAGAACCGGGTGCAGCTCAAGACTTGTAACGGCGACATGGAGCATATCGACAAAGGACAAGCAACCGAACCGAGAATTGGATTTTCTCTTTACACGACGCAGGCGCGGCCAGGAAGAGCGGTCAGGGATCCAAACAATCCACTGACGACAAAGTGCGGTATCGATACCGACCCTAGTCTTGATGAGGAATGCCAACGAATTCGGATCGAGATGTTCGTCCCTGTTGTTCAACCTCAGCCGTTTTGTCTGAAAAAGACGTTTGCTGATTTCTGGCTCAATCGGCTCGGCTTTGATTGGAGTCATCGGATGTCACCTAGCGTCGTTCTGTGCTCTCGGGACATCAAACGGGATGTAAAGTCTGGTATTACTTATGCAACGAAGGACGCTCACTGGCGCCCTGAAGCAGTCGTGGATCGGCTGTGGTGCAATTGAAACGCGCGATCAAGGCGTCGATGGCGGCGGCTTCCTGAGCGGCTATCCTTGCTTGATCCAGCTTTAGCGCTGTCTATTTCGGTAGTGGTGCCGGCGCTAAACAAGAGCATCAAAGCAACTTCTCACCGGCCGCCCCAAATGGGGCGGCCGCTTTTTTGCCCGGCGGTCATCCCAGTTGGTGGCTCCTATCATTGTGATGTCGCTTGTTCGCCGATCTCGGACCTCGCTCGATGGAGCTTAGAATGTCTGCTGTTGGCGCTAGAGGCGACTTGCGTTCGTGAGCGCGACTGATCAAAATTCCTTTTGCGAGAGCGACCGTGAGGAAACGTGATGATCACAAACCGTCACAGCTTACAGTCCCCTGTTGGCGTCCCCTGCTACAACTGCACGCGCGAAAACCATCGCTTGTTCAATGTGATGCGCGTACTAAAGCAGTTTCCGCCGGATTTGAATCTGAGGGATTCCCAAACGGTTAGCGATGATGGAGACTCTGTGCATTGATTCTCCTTGCCGGAGGGGGCGGGCGGTGCCGAAGGCCTATTCTTGTGACCTGCGGGAGCGCGTTATCGAGGCCGTGGCTGCGGGCGCGTCACGGCGCGAGGCGGCCGAACGTTTCGAGGTGAGCGTAGCATCGGCGGTCAAGTGGCTGCAGCGCTGGCGGGACGATAACAGCGCCGCTGCGAAGCCGCGCGGCGGAAGCGTTTCGCCACTCGAAGAGTTCGCGGCAGAGATTTTGGCTGCGATTGCGGAGCATCCAGACCTGACCCTGGTGGAGACGCTTGCAGAGCTGCGCAAGCGGAGAATTCGAACCAGCCGCAGCGCGCTCTGGCGTTTTCTCGACCGTCACAACATCACCTTTAAAAAAAAGCCTGCAAGCTACTGAACGGCAGCGAGAGGACGTTGCCCGAGCACGCCGACGTTGGATACGAGAGCAAGGTTTTCTTGATCCCGCCCGGCTCGTTTTCATCGACGAAACTGCGGTCAGCACAAATCTGGTGCGGCTCAGGGGGCGTGCGCCAAGGGGTGTCAGGGTGATCGGTGCCGTTCCGCTGGGGTCATGGGAGACGATCACTTTCGTGGCGGCTTTGCGCCACAATAAAATGACTGCCCCGATGGTGGTCGAGGGAGCTATGACCGGAGAAATGTTCCTCGCCTATATTGAGCAGTGCTTGGTTCCAACCCTCCGGCGCAACGACATCGTGGTGATGGATAACTGCCGAGTTCACATGGCTCCTGCCATTAGGGAAGCGATTGAGAAGGCAAAGGCGAGCGTGCGGTATCTCCCGAAATACTCGCCTGATCTCAATCCGATCGAGCTGCCTTACAGCAAATTTAAGGCGTACCTGCGTAAGGTCGCGGCACGAACAGTTCCGCATCTCACTCGCGCGATCCGTTCGTTCATCCCACAACTAAGCCCAAGCGAATGCGCCAACTATTTCGCTCACGCAGGCTATGTTTCAAAATGACCGGAATCCGCTTTAGTGGTTTCATACACAACCACCCCACCACCTCCTTTTCGATCATGTTGGATCATACTCGATCCCTCTGAAACACCTATAATATTGATGCTTTACTCGCGTTGCGCACTGGGGGCGGATATGGCAAATTGGGAGCGGTTTGAGGGATAGGAACGGGCTTCCGCTCCCTGCAAACGACCCCCTGTTCTTCCTCGACCGATCCCAGTGCGGAACAGAAAAAACGCCATGCCAAGCCTGACCGAGACCGCGATCCGACACGCGCTGAAGCGCGTCGAACTCAGCCGGAAACAAGAAAACCTCGCAGATGGCGAGGGCCGCGGCACCGACCGTCTCGTCCTCAAGCCGATGCCGAAGCGCGTGACCGCCGACTGGATGGCGCAATGGCGCGACGGCAAACGCAGCAAAAAAGAAGCTCGGCGCCTATCCGTCGACGTCCTTGGCTCAGGCGCGTGAGATCTTCAAGCGCGACTACGCCGATGTGATGGAGCATCAAGATCGCAACAGACACCCGCCCCGGCACCGTCGCCGATCTGTTCGAGGGCTATGTCGCGTCGCTCAAGGCCGCCGGCAAGCCGTCTTGGAAAGAGACAGAGAAAGGCCTCAACAAGATCGCCGACACGCTGGGGCGCAACCGACTCGCGCGCGAGATAGAGTCTGAGGAGATCGTCGAGCTTATCCGGCCGATCTACGAATGTGGCGCCCGCTCGATGGCCGATCACGTGCGATGTTACATCCACGCGGCTTATAGTTGAGGGATGAAATCGGACAATGACTATCGGAATACATCCCCGCGCCGCTTCCGTATCCCATACAATCCAGCCTCGGAAATTCCGACCGAACCCAAGGTCCAGGGCACGCGCTGGCTTAATGAGGAAGAGTTCGTGCAACTCTATCGCTGGCTGGAATGCCCCGATACGCCGGTTCATCCCTCCTATCCTCGCGCTGTGCAGCTGATCATGTTGACCGGTCAACGCGTCGAGGAAATCGCGCGCCTGCATGTCGATCAATGGGATGCGCCGGAGAGGATCATCGACTGGTCCAAGACCAAGAACCTTCAGCCGCATGCCGTTCCAATGCCGTCGCTCGCCATCGAGCTGATTGAGTCGATCAAGCCAAATAGATACGGCTGGTTCTTTCCCTCAGCGAAGGACCCATCCAAGCCCGTGAGCCACGGTACGCTCTATAGCTTCGTTTGGCGCCAACGGGACCGCGGCGTGATCCCCTAGTCGGGGTGCGACGGCCGGCTTGACCTGAACGACTGCGGGCCCGAGGACACAACGCCGCCCAAGAACGCATGCAGCTCCAGGCTCCGAGGAACCGCTGGCGTTGCGGCATAAGGAAGTCTACAGGCGCCACTTCCTAAAGCGGACGAGAAAACGGGTGCCGCGGATATCGCCACGCCGACGGTCCAGTTAGCCAAGCTTCGGTTTTGAGCGGACAGCCTCTTCGCGAAATAGAGGCTTACCGCCGTGGAGCCTGGAAGGCAGGCGCGCCAAGGATCGGCCTCATGGCGATCGCAGCGCAACGAGTATCGGCGGATTTGTCGCGCCGCTCAGGCTGCAAACCTGCACCGTCTCTTACGTGCGGCCGAGTGATTTCAAGTAGTTTTGCAACCCGGTCGAATCCAGCTCGGGACGAACCGCTTCGTAGCGCGTGATCGAATCCTTGATGGTTTCGATTTTGATCGTATCAAGCTTTCCTTTATTGGCCTGCGCCTTGATGGCATTTGACAGAACGTTCTTCACGTCAGCCGCAGGCAAACTGCTTCCCATCTCGGAAACCAGATTGTCAAACACGAGCGACGGCAGTTTTGTATTGGCAACAAGTGCCGGCGCATAGGCTCCGAACTGGGGATCGTTGCGCGCAAGTCCCTTTGCGGCCGCCGCTCGAACTTCGACGGGCGCGGCTTCGTTAAGCAGATAAGTCTTGATCTTGGCGTGGTACTGTGAGGTTGACGAAAGATAAGAAATCGCCTCGGATTGCGCCTTGAGCGAACTCTTGTCCAGGAAGCTTGCGGCATAACTCGCGCCAACTTCAGGCTTTGCAAGCGTGATGTATTGCATCGCCTCGACATCGGAAATCTTCTTTTCCTTGTAGGACGTCTGCACGGATTGCAAGGCAGGCTCGTCGTTCAACGACGCCAGGCTTGCCGCCGCGATTTCGCGAACCGACTGCCGGGAATCTTGCATCGCCTTGCGAAGAGCGGCGACCGCCTTGGGAACGGACTGGTCTCCGCCATGCATATGAGAGTCCAGCGTCGGTCCGTGGTTCATCATGACGACAATCGAAGACAGATATGTTGCCGCTGAGGTCGCCAGACCGACGTTCTGATCTCCGAGCAGAATGATCGCTGGATCCAGTGCGGCGCGGGGATAACCAACGCGCAACTGATCGAACGCCGTGAGCCGTTGTTCGGCGGTCACCTTTGTGTCGGAGATCGTCGCAATGAGAGATTTTATCGCGGCCTGGTTTTCATCGTAATAGCTCTGGAGTTCCGCCGGAACGGCCGTCTGCGCGGTCGATTGCGTCGACAGCAGGCACAACGTACTGGCGGCTATTGAAAAACTGGCGGCAATTTTCCATGAGCTGCTCATCGCTCGTCCGATCGCTAGTTGTTCAGGAGCTCGCCACGAAATCCGATGTCGTCGTAACAAACTCCGTTGGCATTCTCCAAATTCGTTTTTCCTAGATAATCTACCATCTTGGCGGGAAAAGGGGGAGAGTCCGGTGTCAATGGTAAACCTTCGGAGGCGGGGAACGCAAAGGAATGGGGCAACCACGTTGCCATTTCATCGGTTCCGGTCGCCGCCTTGCCCCAAGGCCACATCTCGTCCATGGCATATAAGCCTTTACGAACACGCCCATTTGCGGCTGCTCCGGGGTACTGACCGGTCGGAGCATACGAAGCCTCATCGGCCCCATTGGAGGTAAACCGGTTATAGGCAGCCTGCCAGTGGGCCCATCCCCGATCGACGTTGGCATGAAGCAAAAAGAACAGAGGGTCGCTCGGAGAGTCGGCGCCGCCGAGCCAGCCCAGGACTGCCGCATGTGCGTTGTTATGGTAGTTGAGCTCGAAGGAATCCGTCGTCGGGCGATATTTCTCTGCCCGGTTGGGGCAGTTCGCCGGGTTTGCGAGACAGAGAATATTGTCTAGGTTTTTGGCGCTCACCGCGGCCGTGTCCGGAAAAACCTTGAAGCGGCGGATGGTCTGGCCGGCCTTGCTCCATCCACGGATTGGATTGTTTGCGCTGAACTGAACTTCCGTGCTGCCGGGAGTGAGGCCGCCGATGAAATCTTGATCGAAAAGCTTGGGCGCCGCCGCGTCAAACTTCCAGTATGGCAATGAGACCGTCGGATCGATCTCCTGCAGCTCTCTCTCGAAATCCAAAAGGAATGCCCGGTGCCAAGGCAGGAAGTTGCTCACAAATTGGCCGAAGCCCGAATGAATGCCGAGATTGAATGCGTCGGCATGCGCCGTATAGAAGTCTTCGTAGCGTGTTGGTCTCGCCTGGCCACGCTTTGTCTTCCAAGACGCTAGCGCGCGCAAAAACGCATTTCTTTCGAGCTGGGACAGTTTTTCGGCGTTCTTGCGAACGCGCACCATGATGGCATTCGAGGCAACGATAGTCCCGTCCGTCCGCTTTGCCTGGATCGTGACATCCTTGGCACCGAATGACGGCTTGAGGCCGACGACATAAAACTCGGTCCAGCTTCCATCGCCCTTGAGCACCAAGTCGAGCTTGCCGACAGGCACGGCATCAAGTGAAGACGCTGACGATAGAAATCCCGCGTCTCCGGCGATCGGCGGGTTCATGGACGCGCTTAGAACGATGGGCGTGTCCGCGGGCCCTGTCGAGGGAGGGAGTAGCCGAATCCTCGACTTCACGGGCGTCCAGCAGATGAAGTCATCTCCCTTGCTCGCGGTCTGGCGGATTTGGATTTCGGCAAGAGCCTGCGCTTTGGCAGGGGCCGGCAGAAGGCCAGGGATTCCAGCGAGCAAAAAGAAACACGCGACGATTTTATGACGCATGGAGCTTCACAACTTGGTGCCAGATGGAAAATGAAAGGTCGGAGCAAGAGCGGCGTAAACAAAACAAGACACATTGCAGCAATGCACAAAAGTTAACACCGGCAAGCTTCCCGTCAAGGGGTATTCTCCCAAATTGCAACTTCGATACATCCGCAACCAAATGGCCGCGGAGAGGTTCCGGTTTCCACCTATTTAGAGTGACTTCCTTTTACTGCCACCGCGACAGTGACGCCGACGCGCCACCGTGATGATTGAAATGCGGCGTGATCTGCTGTGGTCGGGGACCTCTTGTGCCGGTCAACCCGGCCCACCTCTGCACGGAACAACTTTGGTCATGTGGAAGTCGCTGCCGGCCGAGAAGCATCCGACGCCGGAAGCACAGATTAGAAGCCACAAAACTCTTGCACGAGACTTGCGGCACCAAGTCGCGTGTCATCTGCCAGCGTGTGGAAAACGTCAAGTTGCTAAAGCGTGCGGAGTCGCGCAAAGATCGTCAAGGTGTATCGTAGATCCTTATTGTTTATTTCATTGGAGATCTCACATGCCCGCCCTTGCATTTTCCAATAACGATATTGCGGTCGTGGCCTGGACGTTTGAAAAGCGGCTCGACGGCTGCCTTGGCTTCGCCGTGTACCAGCATGATCTCGCGACTGACGTGGAAGTCGCCCTACCCGCGCTCGCACGGTTCGCATCGCAGGACGTCCAAGCCCATTTAACGACCGAACAAGCCCCGGTCCAGAAGTTCTGGTGGAAAGATCTTTATGCGCATCGTGGCAGTGCCTACCGCTATCGCATTGTGCCGATGGGCGGGACACCAGGGGCGCTAAAGCCGCTTGCAGGCGTCGAGCCACTTGTGAGCAACGATATCACGCTCACGCCGGACCGCCCGCCCTTCAAGGCCTATTTCAACCGTGGCATCGTCGCTTCGCAATCGGTTATTCACGCGCTCGGCGACAAGGCTGATATCAACATTCTCAAAGGCCATATCACCAATCCGGCAGACCCTCTGCGAGCCCGGTTGATGGGTCAGATATTCGAGGGTGTCACGTCGCTGCTTGATCGCGCTGACACGTCGCGCGGTACCATTAATGCCGCCTTGTATGAGCTCGATGACCCGCGGGGGCTCGAGGTCCGCCTGCAGGCGTCCGATAAGGGCGATCCGAAGAGCCGCACCGTGATACTCGGCAACGAGTGGCTTCACGATGACACGACGGGTGAGGATATCGAGGACGCCGATGCCGACAACCGAAAGGCCCTGAAAAAAGCGGGCGTTCCCGTTATCGACCGCATCGTCCAAAAAGGCCGCATTCCTCACAACAAGTTTATGGTTCTGACCTCGACTGGCAAGCCCGCCGCAGTTTTGACCGGCTCGACCAACTGGACCAGCAGCGGACTGTGCACGCAAACCAACAACGCTCTCGTGATCGAGTCGCAGCGCGTCGCGGAGCGCTACATCGACTATTGGACCGAATTGAAGAAGGATATTGATCAAGCGGCCGGAAACCAAAAAGCACTCCAAGGAGATGCTCTGCGCAGCTGGACACACACGAACAACAACAACGCTCGGATTCAGTTGGAAGACGGCACGACCGAGATCGAGGTGATGTTCTCGCCAAACACGAAAAATCCGCTGGCGAGCCCGCCCAAGGAAGTACCAAACGACGTCAAACGAATGTTCGATTTGGTCGCCGGCGCCAAACAAGCAGTGTTGTTTCTCGCATTCGATCCCGGCAATAATTCAATTCTCGACGCCGCAGGGCAAGCGCTTGCGAAAGATCCCAATCTCTTTGTGCGCGGCGCACTGACCAGCACGCAACGCGCCGGAAATTTTAGTCAAGCTCTGCATCGCGGTGAGGAATCGGATCATGGCGACGGCGAGGACATGCATGTCGCCGTCATCGGTGAAGCTGGAATATCGAAGAGAACGCCAAAAGCGGCGAAGAAAGCAAAAGGCAAGAAGAAGCCGAACAGCGCCGTGGACTACCGGGCCATTCCGGCGGGCTCGCTAACTAAAAACGACGCCTTCGGCGCCTGGGAAGGAGAACTCTACAAGTACGGTCATGCGATCATTCACAACAAGATTGTTGTCATCGATCCTTTCAGCGACAATTGCACGGTGATCACCGGCTCCCACAACTTGGGATATCGAGCCTCCAGCAACAACGACGAGAACATGGTGATCATTCACGGCCATCGCAGTCTGGCGCAGGCCTATGCTTGCCACGTGCTCGACGTCTACGATCACTATGCGTGGCGGTACTGGCTACACAAGTATCCCGACCGTTTCGGAAAACCGCTCCGCGAAGACGCGGGATGGCAGGATAATTACATCGTTGGAGCCGACGAAAAAGCGCCAGAACTTCGCTTTTGGCTCTCGTCGGCACGGAGCGGCGTAGCTGGGCCGGCGCCCTCAACGACGCGTCGGACCGGGAAACCGCGTGGAACTGCCGCGAAAGCCGCCAAACCAAAGAAGAAGTCGGTGAAAGGCAAGAAGACGACCAAGAAGACCGCCAAACGAAAGGCCGCAAAAGGGGCCACCAGCAAAGTGGCGAAGAAAAAGAAGATAGCGAAGAAGAAGCGGTAACGATACGCTGATCAAGCCGGGCGTGGCGCGAGTGATGGAAATCGTTCTCTCAAAATGGCTCGCTGACTTGTCGGACGGACGGCACTCCGTCGCGAAAACTGATATCCAGGATCAGATTGAAGATGGCCGGATCCCAGGAAGGGGGATATTCGCCATGAGGCGCTCCCAGGCTGTGGGCGAGGTTAGGAATGTTGCCGTGATGCCAGCAGACGACCGTAAGCTTGCCCTCGTACCGATTATGGTTGAGCAGGTGGTGAGCCAGCGCTTGGTAGTCCTCGTCCGCAAACCACCGGTCGATCTGAAGACCAAGCGAGGCGGATACGTCTTACGCCGGCAAACGGCTCGTCCAGCCGCAGAAGCTTTGGCGGAGCCACCAGCGCACGCGCAAGCTCGACCCGCTTCTGCACGCCATAGGGCAGCGTTCCGGCAAAGCGGTCGTGAACGTCGTCGAGACGTAGGAAGCCGATGACCTCTTTCGCCCCAAAGCTCCTTCGGAGAGAACTGCTCTGGATTTAGAGCGAAGTACTCTGGACCGGCGGGGACTGACGACGGGATGGATCGATCATCCAGCATTCGCTGAAGCTCGCCTGGAGAGAACTGCTTTGGATTGAAAGTAAACTCTTCTGGATCGACGGAGAGCGACTGAGCAGCGTGATCGTCCTGTCGTCCGCGAAGCTCGTCATGCAAGTCCCTTTCCAGTCGCTCAAGCTCCGCTGAAGGGACGGAGACTGGGGATGGGATGGATTGATCATTCAGATGATCCAGCACTCGCCGAAGCTCCTCCGGAGCAATCTGCTCTGGATAGAACGCGACGTGCTCTTGGACGAAACCCGACCGGGCGGATTGATTATCCCGCCGTCCCTGAAGCTCCTCTCGTCGAGTGTCAGCTTCCTGCAACACGCTGTGCTGCGCAGCGGTGGCGCCGACGCGCCTCGGCCTGCACAACGGCTGATCGACAACTTCGAGCGCAATCAGCGTGAAGACCGGGACGAAATCCGCGGCCTGCAAAAGCGGATTGAGGGTTTGGTAGGCGAGATCGGCGCTCTTAAGGGGAAAGCGTCCGGCGGAGAGCAGAAGGTCCGCGCCCGCAGTGCGAGGTCGTCCGGTTCACGCCCCCGCTGAGCCCGTCGGGCAGGTTGTCCGAAATTTGTATAGGTATTTCGGACGCCTTTTTTGCCTTTTGTCCGAAAAAATGCTACAATTTTCAGACATGGACACCGACTCGCCCGACCTCAAGACAGCCATGCTCGACCGCGTCCTAAACTCGCCAAGCCCGAGTTCGATGGCCCAAGCCTGACGTTACGTCCCCAATTGACGAACAACTGGTCAACGTGCTCGAGGCTACCTGACGAATAGTTTGGCTTGGTGAGCACACGTGATCAAAGAACAGAGCCCGCAACGTAGCGTGATCGTTACGGACCGTCACTTCTTGCAGCCCCCTATTGGCGCCCCCTACCGTCTCTGCGCTTACGAAAAAGGTCCTATATTCAACAACATATGCGCAGCAGTGGTTTCTTGCACAATCAACTCATCAGCTCGCCATGCATGTACACGACCACCTATAGCTTCGATGCATCGATCACGCGCAAGCCATTGCTGTCGTCCTTCGGACCGTTGAGCGTCTATGATGTAATGGACATCTGGTCCGCGTGGGCGGACCGCTATAGTCGCCACCGGCGGGCGTGCCGCGCTGCGCGCTCTATCCGGCGGCTACCCGTTACTCTAGTACCCACTTTTCTTGGATCGTGAGTCGTGATTCAAGGTCGGGATGATACCCGAAGCAAGAGAAGTCCACCTTTCGAGGAAAGATCGCAAG
>NZ_JBNDLA010000049.1:0-19719 GCF_050435825.1 Bradyrhizobium sp. I1.14.4
GAATTGGCCACTGCCGAGTTCGCGACGCTGCGTCTTCGTCTCTTGAAAATAGCAGCCCGGGTCGTCGAGACCGCGAGCCGCATTCGCCTTGCGTTTGCCGCGGCATGTCCCGAAGCCGATTTGATCCGCTGCTTGCCAGGCGCGCTCCTGTCGCTCGGTCCTTGACCGGCGGGGCGTGCGCCCCTGTTCGCCCAACCCATCCCTCAAGCGCGTTGCAAAGTACGGGTCGTCAGGCGGTGAAAAGCCGAAGGCAATCCTGTGCTCCTCGTCAGAGGAGATGTGCGGCCCGCATCAATCCGACCCAAAACCGCACTCTCACGAATAGGACGGGTTAGTAGCTCGTCACAGTAACTTTGACTCTTTGGATATGCCTGGATAAGCGCTCCCCAGTTTGGTGCGAGCTTTGTCCGCTGTAAACATCCAGTTGATACGGGCGCGAATTTTGTTTCGCTGCCGCTCCCATGCTGCGATCTCGCTTCTAAGGCGTTTTGGATCGACGATCCGCCGGCCGAGACACTGCCCTTGGAGCGCGCCGATCTAGATCTCGACCATATTGAGCCAACTGGCGTGTTTCGGGGTGTAGTAGAAACTCGATGCGGCGGGCCTCGGCGGGGCAAAGGCTTGTTAAAGGGCGCCGGGGGCATGGATCGACAGATTGTCTTGCACGACACGGATGCAGGCGGCCTTGGGGTCATGGACATCGACGAGTTCGCGCATGCCGTGAGCACAATCCACGGCGGTGCGCCGTTCGGTGACTTTGACCTTGCGCCAAACTCGATGCGGATCGAAGGCGACGAAGAGATTGATCGTGCCGTTGCGGCGGTACCCGTAATCGTAACGCTCGCGCTTTGCCGGCTCGGGTGGAATCGGCTGGCGCACTTCGCCGATGAGCTGAACGGGGGTTTCGTCGAAGCAGACCAGCGGCCGCTCGAGATCAGGCGCTTCAGCGTAGAGATCGAGCACATCTTCCATGCGGGCGACGGATTCGTCATCGACATGGGGAATGCACCACATGTCCCTACCCCACGGCTTGAGGACATTATCGGCCAGCCGGCGGCGCACGGTCTCGCCTGACAGGCCGTCATATCGGTGAGCTTGACCATCACGTCGGCCAGCAGCGCCAGCGTCCAGCGCCTTCGGCCGGCGGCGGCTTGGCGCATGCGGTCGCCACCAGCAGGGCTTCCTCCTTGCCGGTCAGCTTGCGCTCCGCACCGGGACGCGGCTCCTCACTCAAGGCCGGATCGAGATTGCCTTCCACGAAGCGGCGTTTTGGTCCGAATAGACGGTGGAGGCGCTTATTCTGGCGGTCCGGGCAATCTCCTCGTCGGGGCTGCCGATGTCGGCCGCCAGCAAAATCTGAGCCTGCTTGAGTTTGCGAGCGGCATACCTGCCGCCGCTCAGCATCGCCGTCAGTTCCTCTCGCTCGGCTTGGCTCAATTCGATCCGGTAACGTACATTTATCGTTCGCCTCCCTATTGGGGGCTCCGGACTCGATCCATGAGTCAAAAATCAGACGCACGCCCTACCAAGAAGCAGGGCCATGATCTGGCTTTCATCTATACCTACTCGCACGTGCTCGGACGGCCATGCATCGCGTTTCGGCATTGCGAAGCCGCGGTGTGCACGTGGCAGCGGTTTCACGCGAGCTCCAGGAACGCCTCGTCCCATGGCGGAGGGACTCGCCGATCCCACAAACCGCGTCTTGGCCTTGCGGAGCGTCGGGGCAGCCGTAGCGGAGCTTCCCCGCGAGCTCCAGCGGCGTCAGGCTGTCCTCGCCGAGAGTCTTCCTCAGCCTGCGGATCGGCCTCGAGCCTTGGCAGCATTGGGGTCGCAGGAGGTACGGGACGATTTGCAGGTCTGCCTCAACGGCCTCCGCTAAACGGCGCGACTGCTTCCAGTCAAGCCTCTGCCTCCAAAATCGGGTCGATCTTAGTCGGCCAGCACTCCAAACATAAAATGGCCTGCGTCTCACCTGACAAGCACGCCGCGAAAACCCTTGCCAATTGCGGCATGTCATGCCGATCAGCCGTATGTGTGAGTGACCTCCGAAAATCGCACTGGTCCCTGCTCATTCAAACCGGCTATTGGACGCTGAGCATGTTGTTCCTGAAAGGCATAACCTCATCAGCTGATCCCATATCGAAATTGTATTGGCTTCTGGTCGACCGTGAGTACATGGAGAAGTGGATGCTACTCCGTTGAGTGGCTGCCTGCTCTTCTCCTAGGAAGTAGTTCCGACAAATACGATGTCCTGGAGACGTAGGCCCAGTGAAAACTACTGTTGTGGTTCGGTAAGTCGCCGTGATGGTGAATGGTGTGTCCTGCCGAGCGCTTCAACGCGGCTGAGCCAGGTGGCCCAGTCCCACAGCGGTCAAACTTAGCTAGCGACAAGGGCTGCAATGTCGTGCATCACACCACGTGGCCGTTCAATTCCGGTGGCGGCCCCGGTGCCGACGTGTGTGCGTACCGGGGATACCGCTTGGTTCTCGCAAATGATCGAAGAGGCGAATCTAGATGCCTGCGAGGCATCCGATCGAGCACCCGATTGCAAGGATTTCGACAATGATCCGCATGATCTGGCCGAAAGCGAAAGCGCCACGTCTTGTCCGTTGATTGCCGGTTCGATCATCAGTGCCATGCCTGGCCCTATACTGCGTCGGCGAACGCTCGAAGAGCTGTCACGATCGGTTGAACTCGTCGAGTTGACCAGGAGGATTACCGAGCACACTTTGGTCAGCCGAGATTATGCCGGCAATACCGAGGTGCACGTCATGCTGAACCGCGAATTATTCGGCAATGCGCTTGTGATCGTCAGTTTCCAGCTTGATACCCTAAGGGTTTGCATCGAGTCCGAGCGGCTTTGGCCTATCCTGCAGGTACATGGCGATGCATTTGCGCGCGACTTGTCCGATCGGCTTAAAATGCGCATCGTGATGGTCGTCTTCTCCTGCAGCTCATTGTTGGACGAACAAGGCAGCAACCGGCGATCTCGCGGACTTGAGACACTACTCTACTACACAGTTGAGAAGGGCGCATGATCGACCTACCCTGCTATGGCCGACGTGAGGCTACCGCCCTTTCGCGTCTTGCTAAACGTCTGCCAGTCCCCTTCAACATCGCTGGCATCGACGTGGAAGCTGTCATGCCAGGTTCGACACCTCCGCGCCTTCCAGCGGATTCCTGCCGGGCCGTGATGCGCCCACGCGGCCATAGGATTCGCGTCACAGTTGACTCGACGCTCCTTCCGGCGGTGGCTGTGCAACATTGGCCAGAAATTACCGCATTGCCTCCGGGTGACGGCCTGCGAGAAATCCTGCTCGACATTGTCTTCCGAGATCTCGCGATCCAGGTGGAACAATGGTGTAAGCATCGGCCGATCTGGTCTTCGGCCGAGAGCACTGAAGCGTTTCCGTACGCATTTGAGATTCTTCGCTTGGAGCGTCCGGGCGACATCCTCGGGCTGGTCGAATTCGATGGCGGTGGACTGCAATGGATCGCCGACTGCTGCTCTACGCTTCCCGTCGTGTGCGTCGCGCTCGATGATCTGCCCCTTTCTCTCGATCTGCTGGTCGCACGCATCAGCCTTATCTTGACGGATCTGCGTCAACTCGCTTCAGGTGATGTCGTCCTGCTGGATACCACCCCCGTCGGTCATGAAGGCGTCATGAGTGTTCTTCTATGCCTCTCTGGCGGTCCTTGCTTTCGCGCCTCGATCTTCAATGGCCGCCTTGCCATCCTTTCAGCTATGGACTGTATGATGGATAGACCGGATCCGCTCCCGCCGGAAACCTTCGACAGCATTGATCTTCCTGTTGATGTGGATGCTGGACGCCTGACCATGCCGCTCAGGCAGCTTCGCGAATTGGCTATCGGCCAAGTGCTGGATCTTGGTTTTGATGCCACTACCAATATCAGCTTGCGCGTCAATGGCCAGGTCGTCGCAACCGGTGAACTGGTGCGCATCGCCGAGCGAACAGGTGTGCGCGTGCTCGACTTGCGATTAGCACGAGCAGAACGATGACGGCGCTGCCTGATCCCGCGACGCTGATCGCCCTAATCGCCTGCGTCGCGATCGCCCCCTTCGTTGCGATTACCGTCACCTGTTACGTGAAGCTCGTCGTCGTCTTTGGGCTCATTCGTAATGCTCTCGGCGTTCAGAACATTCCGCCGAACATGGCGCTGAATGCGATCGCCATCCTGCTGTCGGTCTACATCATGCAGCCAGTGGCTAAAGGAGCGTATGAGGCAGTGCGCGACAAACCAATCGCATTCCAAGATATCCGCGAATTGGAGACGACGATAACGCTAGCTGCTGAGCCAGTTCGCAACTTTCTCCTGAAGAACACGTCGCAACAGGAACGGAAATTCTTCGTCAATGCGGCTCGGGGATTGTGGGACAAGGAGGACGCCGCCGCCATAACTGGCAGCGAATTTATGATTTTGATTCCGGCCTTCATCACATCCGAACTGGAGGACGCGTTCAAGATCGGCTTCTTATTGTTTCTGCCCTTTATCGTCATCGATCTCGTCGTTTCGAACATCCTTCTGGCAATGGGCATGATGATGGTTTCGCCAATGACCATATCCTTGCCATTCAAGCTGTTCTTGTTCGTTGCCGTGAACGGGTGGCAGCGCCTAATTCATGGCCTGATCTTCTCCTACGCGCGAGCAGCACCATGAATACCGCCACACTCACCAACATGGCCATTGGCGCGCTCAAACTGACACTTGTCCTGTCGATGCCCACAGTCCTCGTCGCTACGGGCGCCGGGCTGATCGTCAGTGTTGTGCAAGCTCTGACCCAAGTTCAGGAGCAGGCACTCTCTTTCGCCGTGAAGCTGATATGCGTGAGCCTGATACTGGTCGCCACCGCGAATTGGTTCGGTGAACTTAGCCGGTATACGGTGAACATCTTCGACCAAATCGCCGCGATGTAAGTCTGAGGCCCCAGGGACTTGCTAAATTTGCCTCTCTTCGCCGGGCGGCACGCAACAACAGCGACCGCCGCCGGCTGGCTGTCCAAGCGCTAGAGTAATCCATTCCATGTCACCACTTGATCCAGCTCACCTGCATACTTGCCTTGTTGTCCTTGCGCTTGCGATGGCACGTGTGACAGGGATGGTGCTGGTCATGCCCTTTCTGGGACGCGGTAACGTGACGGCGCCGGCGCGCAACGGCGTGATCATGGCATTGGCGCTCCCGGTAATGGGGTTTGCTTGGGCAACGAGGCCTGCGGATCTCGACATCACACGTCTGGCGCCGATCCTGGGCCTGGGGCTCAAGGAACTCTTGCTCGGGTGCCTGCTGGGCATGCCAGTTGCCGCGACTATGTGGGGTGTGGAAACCGCGGGCACGTTCATTGACCACCAGAGGGGGGCCACGATGGCAAGCCTCTTGAGCCCGGCAAGCGTCAATCCGCCCTCGCCGCTTGGGACCTTCCTAGCTCAGCTTTACGCTACATGGCTGTTCGTCAGCGGCGGCTTTTCCAAACTATTGGAAGCGCTCTATCGCTCCCATGACATCTGGCCGCTGTGGAGCTTTCATCCTGCATTCGGTCCGATCTTCGTCACCAGTGTGTTAGATCTTGCAGACCTCGTGATGCTGCTGACGTTGCTTCTCGCCGGTCCAGCCATCGTTGCGATGTTTCTTAGCGAATTGGGCCTGGCACTGATCAGCCAGTTCGCGCCGCAACTGGAGGTCTTCTTTCTCGCTATGTCGGTCAAGAGTGCAGTCGGCCTTCTGCTGCTGCTTCTCTCGCTCACGATCATTTTGGCCAATGCCGATAAGCATATGCCGTCGTCTGTTCTGATCCTCAATCGCATCGCCAGGTGACTGCCGTGACCAGTAGAAAGACCGAAAAGCCGACCCCCACGAGGCTGCGGGACTTGCGCAAGAAGGGACAGGTTCCGCACAGTAAGGAAGTCGTGTCGGCGGCGGTGACCCTTGGGTTCTTCGCGCTGTTCTTCGCCTCTTTGCCTGGCCTAGTCGACCGACTTAAGGCAACGATCCTGTTGCCCGTATCATTTCTTGAGGAGGACTTCCCAATTGTCAGCCGACAGCTACTCGAGTTTTATTTCGGTGAAATACAAAGTATGGTCGCACCTTTCCTCGGCGTCGTCCTGGTCATAGGCGTGGGCGCTAACCTGCAGAACGGGGCGATTTTCTCCCCCGAGGCTGTCACGCTGTCGCTGAAAAGGCTGAACCCCGGTGAGAACGTCAGAAGGATAGTCTCGCTGCAGAATCTCGTCGGTCTGGGTAAGGCGATCGCGAAGATGCTGATACTCGGCTTCGTCATAATGCTTGTGCTGCGCGAAGGTGTGCATGCGCTTGTGTGGACGCCGAGCTGTGGCATATCGTGCCTAAGTGCCGTGACGGGTAACCTGCTGCTCGGGATCGCAAGTTATGTGGGGGCGAGCTATCTTGTGGTGGCAATTGCTGACTTTGCGTTCCAGCGATGGCAGTTCACGAACAAGAATTTGATGTCGCTGGACGAAGTGAAACGAGAAGCCAAGGAAAATGAGGGCGACCCTCTGATCAAAGGCCGGCGCAGGCGCCTCCATTCGCAACTGTTAGCCAAGGACGCGATTGAGCAGTCGCGTAGAGCGACCGTGTTGATCACCAATCCCACACATATTGCAGTGGCGATTTACTACGATCGCCAGCGCTCCCCCCTACCCATGATCGATGCCATAGGTACCGATCTCTTGGCGCAGCAAATGATTGATGCCGCGGCCGCTGCGGGGGTGCCGGTGATGCGAAACATTCCGCTGGCGCGCGCGCTCCTGAAGGACGGCCTGGTGGATGAGTATATTCCATCGCACCTGATTGTACCTCTCGCGACGGTTCTGCGGGCGCTTGGAAAACTGGCGGCTGAGACCGGTTATCGGTCCTGACTTCAGGTTAATGGTTGACCGCAGTCTTCAACAGCCCGAAACATGCCGCCGGTGCGACGGATCTGCGGTTCTCGAGCAGCCATAGGCACGAGATATTGCTTCATAACGAACATCTATTTGTTCTCGAGATAGTGCGCGTCTATCTTCATGTACGTGGGAGAAGACATGGGCGCTGCCCAACGCGACGGTTCCATCGGCCTCGACGTCTTGTCGCCAAGATGCACGTCGACGCGAGTGGTCTCTCTTGGAGACCCGTTCGTCCCCTCCTTATCAGCTTAAGCCGGAATAATCGATGCTCGTCGCGGTCGCTTGGACATTTATTGGCCATAGCAGTAGCTGTGACGGTGACGGTACCGAGATGCTTGGGGAAGCCTGGCGTTGCGGGCTATCGCGCGACGAAACGAGTTCAGTTTGCCTAGCTAGACTGTATTCGACGAGGTGGACGCTGCGCGCAGAGATGTTTGTCGACTGGGTAGTTCAGCGAGCGAACGGCGATCGTTGAGAATAACGGCCTGCGCCTTTGTCGACGGCAGCCCGGATGATCATGGCTGTGGAGCAATAGGAAGAACTCATCCATTTTGCCGCTTTGTAGGAGGTGAATCATGAGGGGTATTGACGAACGCGGCAAGGCGCCAATGGTGGGATATGACACCAACGAAGCTGATGGTGCGGACGATTCTCCCGCTGGGCCGGCGATCAACCTCGAAGGAAGCGGCCCGTCCCGTTCTGTCGTGGAGCAGACACGCTCTAACCCTCAAGGATCGAATGCTGGTGCACTGCCTATCGAAGGGCACGGCCTTCATCTGACGCCGGACGTACTCGGTGTAATTGCTGAACGGCTCAGCCCGATCGATCTGTTGATGACGTCGCAGACAAGTCGCCAACTGCGTGATGCCGCCCAGCTGTCTGCGGAGCTTCACGAAACGCTCCAGAGAGCTATCCGGGTTCAGTCCGTCTGGGACAGGGTGACGATAAATTCCAGTGCGATCCGAACGCTCGCGCCCAACTTCAATTGCCTGACCAGAGGGCAGCAGGAGCACCTCGTCGCGCTCGCCGAAGGGCTTGACGACCCCGAGAAAGGCGTCTCCGTCATAGAGCACCTCGGGGAAGGCATAGGAGAGCTTGCGCCAACGCTCCAAGAACGCCTCGTTGCCCTCGCCGAGGGGCTTGACGACCCCGAGCATCGCGTCTCGGCCGTGTTGGGCCTCGGAGCGCACGTGGCAAGGCTTTCGCCCGCGCTCCAAACGCGCCTCTTCATCCTTGCCGAGGGACTTGACAACCCCGCGCATCGCGTCTCCGCCGTGTTGGGCCTCGGAGCGCACGTGGCAAGGCTTTCGTCCGCGCTCCAAACGCGCCTCTTCAGCCTTGTCGAGGGACTTGACGACCCCGAGCATCGCGTCTCCGCCGTGTTGGGCCTGGGAGCGCACGTGGCAAGGCTTTCGCCCGCGCTCCAAACGCGCCTCTTCAGCCTTGCCGAGGGACTAGACAACCCCGAGCATCGCGTCTCCGTCATCGAGGCCCTCGGGGAACGCATTGGAGACTTTGCGCCTACATTGCAAGAGCGCCTCGTTGTCCTCGCCGAGGGGCTTAACGACCCCGAGCATCGCGTGTCGGCCGTGTGGGCCATCGGAGCGGGCGCGGCAAGGCTTTCGCCCGCCATCCAAGAGCGCCTCGTCGTCCTCGCCGAGCAGCTTAACGACCCCGAGCATCGCGCTCAGGCTATGGAGGGTATCGGAGCGCATGTGGAAGAGTTTGCGCCCGCGCTCCAGGAGCGACTCGTCGTCCTCACCGAGGGACTTGACGACCCCGAGCATCGCGCCCAAGCCTTGGAGAGCCTCGCGGGCGTCGGAGAGCTGGCGCCCGCGCTCCAGGAACGTCTCATCACTCTCGCCGAAGGACTTCACGACTCGGAGCATAGGGCCTCTGCCGTGGAGGGCCTCGGAGTGCGCGTAGGATGGGTTGCACCCCCGCTGCAAGAGCGCCTCGTTACCCTCGCCGAGCAGCTTGAGCCCGAGCATCGTGTCTCGGCCGTGCGAAGCCTCGGAGTGGGTGTGGAAGGGCTCGCGCCCGCGCTCCAGGGGCGACTCGTCGTCCTCACCGAGGGACTTGACGACCCCGAGCATCGCGTCTCGGCCCTATGGGCTCTTGGAATGCATGTGGGAGGGCTTCCGCCCGCTCTCCAGCTGCGCCTCGTTGCCCTCGCTGAGCGGCTGGCTCAGCCCACGGATCGCGTCTCGGCGCTATGGGCCCTAACGGCAAGTGTAGGCCGGCTAGCCGTCCCGCTCCAGGAGCGCCTCGTCGGCCTTGCCGAGATGTTCAACAGCCCCGAGCGTCTCGTGGCCTTGCAAGGTCTCGGAGACCGCCTGGCGGAGTTTGCGCCCGAGCTCCAGAAGCGCCTCGTCGCCCTTACCGAGGCGCTGGACCACCCTGCGCAGCGTGTTTTGGCTTTGCAGAGCCTCGGGGGAAGCCTGGCACGGGTTGCGCCCGCAGTTCAGGAACGCCTTGTTGCCCTGGCGGAGGGATTTAACGATCCTGAGCATCGCGTCTCGGCCCTGCGACATCTCGGCACAGGCATGGGAGGACTCTCGCGCGACCTCCAGCGGCGCCTAGTTGCCCTTGCCGAAGGCCTTGCCCAGCCTAGCTATAAGGTTCAAGCCTTGACGGCACTGTGGCCGTAGGAGGCGAGACGATCCGATGCCTATTCCGCAAAGACGGGACCGTCGTTTCGCGGACAGAACACAGCTCCGGAACCAATCAGGCTGTGCGCGGCCTATCTTCTTGCTAGACAACGTCTAACGTCTAACGGGGGGTTGATCGCATCCGAGATCTGGTCGCGGTTCAGCCGATCATGCACTGCCCTACTGGCCTTGAAGACCGGAAAGCGCTTTTACTCATTTTGAACGTACTCGCCTGTTTTGTATTCCTCCGTTGGGGCTTACGATTACCCACATTTTTGAGTCAGAGTGTCGCTCCCGTTGCGATATCGATGAATCGCGATAATCCGCGCCACATGATCAGATTCCCTGGTGGCGGATCGTAGGCGCGGGCGAGATAGCCGCCGACCTGCTCAGCTTCATTGAAGAGACGATCGACGTGCTTTTCGCTGCGTGCCGCAAAACGATGCAGGCGTGCCAGCGCCAGTTCTTCCTCGAGTTTGACGACGCGCTCGGCGAGTTGATGGTTCTCCGCGTGCAGCGCAGCAATGCGCGCCAACAGCGCTTCGACACTCGGTTCGCCGGTTCGATTCATCGGAATCCTGAATCTGAACCGTACCGACGCGTCAACCGCTCAACTCGAGAGCTCAGCCGGCAACCTGATATTGCCGCACCGGATGGCGGACCATCGCATCGATATCGATGCCGTCGAGGATCCAGTGCAATTGCTCGGTCGTAAGCGTGACGACCGCCTCTTGGCGGCGCGGCCATCAGAACTTGTCCTCGGTCAGCCGCTTCAGGACCAGCACGAAGCCGGACCGATCGAAGAACAGCAGCTTTATCCGGTCGCAACGGCGATTGCAGAACGCAAAAACCACCGGCGCAAACGGATCGAGCGCCATCGTCTTCTGGACCAGAACCGCAAGGCTGTTGATGCCAGCCCGGAAGTCGATCGGCTCACGGTGCAGATAGACTTGCAGGTCACCGCCCAGTCTGAACATGGCTCAGTGCTCCGATGATCGCCGTCAATGCATCTACATCGCCGCATTCCAGCGCGAGCTTCACGCCATTCGGCAGGGACGCGCTCACTTTGGCCGGAGAGCAAAAGCTGCAGTCCTTTTGGATTCCGAATCACGCACTTCATCGCAAGTCGCCGGCAAATCCACCGTCGCCACGCTGCTCTGCCGCGACAGGGCCCGATCGGCAGTCCTCTCAAGCTGAACCGGGACGAACGCCGGGCGTGAGGACGGCGGCAGCGACCTGGTCGCGGTGTGCTTCTTGATCCACTTCCGAAGGAGGTTCGCGTTGACCCCATGTTCGAGTGCAAGCCTCGATACCGAAACCCCAGGCTCAAGGCAGGCCGTGACAAGACGCTCTTTCGATGCCGCCTCGTAGCGCCGGCGACCGTTCCGGCCAACAAGCCTGACCCGCAGTTTCTGATCATCGTCTGCCATCACAAGGTGTCCACCTAATTTGGTGGACACCTCATGCATCACAGCACTCAACCGCAAAAGGTGCGGGGAAATTCACGCTTACGATCGTAGTGTTCAACAGCCCGAAACATGCCGCCGGTGCGACGGATCTGCGGTTCTCGAGCAGCCATAGGCACGAGATATTGCTTCATAACGAACATCTATTTGTTCTCGAGATAGTGCGCGTCTATCTTCATGTACGTGGGAGAAGACATGGGCGCCGCCCAACGCGACGGTTCCATCGGCCTCGACGTCTTGTCGCCAAGATGCGCGTCGACGCGAGTGGTCTCTCTTGGAGACCCGTTCGTCCCCTCCTTATCAGCTTAAGCCGGAATAACCGATGCTCGTCGCGGTCGCTTGGACATTTATTGGCCATAGCAGTAGCTGTGACGGTGACGGTACCGAGATGCTTGGGGAAGCCTGGCGTTGCGGGCTATCGCGCGACGAAACGAGTTCAGTTTGCCTAGCTAGACTGTATTCGACGAGGTGGACGCTGCGCGCAGAGATGTTTGTCGACTGGGTACTTCAGCGACCGAACGGCGATCGTTGAGAATAACGGCCTGCGCCTTTGTCGACGGCAGCCCGGATGATGATGGCTGTGGAGCAATAGGAAGAACTCATCCATTTTGCCGCTTTGTAGGAGGTGAATCATGAGGGGTATTGACGAACGCGGCAAGGCGCCAATGGTGGGATATGACACCAACGAAGCTGATGGTGCGGACGATTCTCCCGCTGGGCCGGCGATCAACCTCGAAGGAAGCGGCCCGTCCCGTTCTGTCGTGGAGCAGACACGCTCTAACCCTCAAGGATCGAATGCTGGTGCACTGCCTATCGAAGGGCACGGCCTTCATCTGACGCCGGACGTACTCGGTGTAATTGCTGAACGGCTCAGCCCGATCGATCTGTTGATGACGTCGCAGACAAGTCGCCAACTGCGTGATGCCGCCCAGCTGTCTGCGGAGCTTCACGAAACGCTCCAGAGAGCTATCCGGGTTCAGTCCGTCTGGGACAGGGTGACGATAAATTCCGGTGCGATCCGAACGCTCGCGCCCAACTTCAATTGCCTGACCAGAGGGCAGCAGGAGCACCTCGTCGCGCTCGCCGAAGGGCTTGACGACCCCGAGCAACGCGTCTGCGTCATAGAGGACCTCGGGGAACGCATAGGAGAGCTTGCGCCAACGCTCCAAGGACGCCTCGTTGCGCTCGCCGAGGGGCTTAACGCTCCCGAGCATCGCGTCTCGGCCGTGTTGGGCCTCGGAGCGCACGTGGCAAGGCTTTCGCCCGCGCTCCAAACGCGCCTCTTCATCCTTGCCGAGGGACTTGACGACCCCGAGCATCGCGTCTCCGTCATCGCGGCCCTCGGAGCGCGCGCAGGACAGCTTACGCACGCGCAGCAGGAGCGCCTTGTTATCCTCGCCGAAGGGCTTGACGACCCCGAGCATCGCGTCTCCGTCATCGAGGCCCTCGGGGAACGCATTGGAGATTTTGCGCCTACGTTGCAAGAGCGCCTCGTTGTCCTCGCCGAGGGGCTTAACGACCCCGAGCATCGCGTGTCGGCCGTGTGGGACATCGGAGCGGGCGCGGCAAGGCTTTCGCCCGCCATCCAAGAGCGCCTCTTCGTCCTCGCCGAGCAGCTTAACGACCCCGAGCATCGCGCTCAGGCTGTGGAGGGTATCGGTGCGCATGTGGGAGAGTTTGCGCCCGCGCTCCAGGAGCGACTCGTCGTCCTCACCGAGGGACTTGACGACCCCGAGCATCGCGCCAAAGCCTTGGAGAGCCTCGCGGGCGTCGGAGAGCTGGCGCCCGCCCTCCAGGAACGTCTCATCACTCTCGCCGAAGGACTTCACGACTCCGCGCATAGGGGCTGTGCCGTGGAGGGCCTCGGAGTGGGCGTGACAGACTTGGCGCCCGGACTCCAAAGGCGCCTCATCGCCCTCGCCGTAGGGCTAAACGAGTCCAGGCATCGTGCTCAAGCCTTGGAGAGCCTTGGAGTGTGCGTAGGATGGGTTGCACCCCCGCTGCAAGAGCGCCTCGTTACCCTCGCCGAGCAGCTTGAGCCCGAGCATCGTGTCTCGGCCCTGCAAAGCCTCGGAGTGGGTGTGGAAAGGCTCGCGCCCGCGCTCCAGGGGCGCCTGCTCACCCTCGCGGAGGGGCTTAACGAGCCCGAGCATCGCGTCTCGGCCCTATGGGCTCTTGGAATACATGTGGGAGGGGTTCAGCCCGCCCTCCAGCCGCGCCTCGTTGCCCTCGCTGAGCGGCTGGCTCAGCCCACGGATCGCGTCTCGGCACTATGGGCCCTAACGGCGCGTGTAGGCCGGCTAGCCGTCCCGCTCCAGGAGCGCCTCGTCGGCCTTGCCGAGATGTTCAACAGCCCCGAGCGTCTCGTGGCCTTGCAAGGTCTCGGAAGCCGCCTGGCGGAGTTTGCGCCCGAGCTCCAGAAGCGCCTCGTCGTCCTTTCCGAGGCGCTGGACGACCCTGCGGATCGTGTTTCGGCTTTGCAGAGCCTCGGGGGAAGCCTGGCACGGGTTGCGCCCGCAGTTCAGGAACGCCTTGTTGCCCTGGCGGAGGGATTTAACGATCCTGAGCATCGCGTCTCGGCCCTGCGACATCTCGGCACAGGCATGGGAGGACTCTCGCGCGACCTCCAGCGGCGCCTAGTTGCCCTTGCCGAAGGCCTTGCCCAGCCTAGCTATAAGGCTCAAGCCTTGACGGCACTGTGGCCGTAGGAGGCGAGACGATCCGATGCGTATTCCGCAAAGACGGGATCGTCGTTTCGCGGACAGAACACAGCTCCGGAACCAATCAGGCTGTGCGCGGCCTATCTTCTTGCTAGACAACGTCTAACGTCTAACGGGGAGTTGATCGCATGCCGGCGTCTACCGTAGAACGCCATGAAGCGCGACACTATCACGAACCGCCGCTTGCAGCATCAACTGCAGGCTGCTTAAACAACCCAGATGAGCCAGAGACTCGCTTCGCGAAAAGCCTGATCAGTCTCAAATTATCTGACGACGTGCAAGCCCAGACCTCGCTCGACGTCCTGACGAAGCCCCGGCAGTGCCATATGCTCCATCTTGATCACCAGCAGGTCTCCGGTCCGGGGCACCCTCGCCACGCAGGTGGGCATGCAGCGCCGCCACGCATTCATCTACCTGATTTTTTTTATGCGACACCTTGCCCGAGGTGATCGTGAGATCGGCGGTTTGATAGACCGGCTCGCGGTCCCTGATCCATTGCGTGACGGTCGCTTCGGTGTCGGAGGTCTGCATCAGCCGGCGGCCGGAGCGGCCCTTGTTGCGCTGCATTATGACGTCGGCGTCGACCTTGAGCCAGATCGAGACTGCCTTGTCATGGATCAGGCTACGGGTCGGATCATGGATCAACGAATCGGAACCGGTTGCGAGCACAGACCCTTGCTTGAGCGCATGCGCGATTACCTTAGCCTCAAGGTCCTTAAAATACTGCTCGCCATAGGTCTGGCAGAGTTGCTTTATCGACGTGCCGGCTTCTGTCCTGATCGCGGCATCGGAATCGATGAAGTTCAGCCGCAGCCGTTTCGCAAGAAGCCGGCCGATAGTGGATTTGCCGGCACCGGGCATGCCGACGAGCACGATCGGCCGATCGCCGAGGGCTGTCCTAATCTCTCCGATTTCGCGCCTTCCTGGCTCGGCAACTCGCGCCGTAAAGGCCGCACCGGCCTGCTTTCTACGAGCCGATTCGACTCCCCAATGGGGGATGTTCCTGGCACCAGGGGGAATCGCCACCTTCTTGCACACCTCTCGCGCACGCCGAGCCAGTTCTTCAGCCTCAGATTGCTCCAGAGCGTCTCCGCTCGCTTGCTGCTGAAGCTTCTGCAGCTCCTTGTAGGTATCGTGATTGGCAATCTTGGCCTGGTAGCTGTCTGGCGTATGGAACTCCACCTCGAAATGATAGTCGCCCTGGGTCGCGAGCACAGTTTTGATGCCGATAACGGTTGGATCGCGCATTTTGAACCAGTTGGTTGTGCTCACCTCGGTGTAGCCTTGCTCGTCGAAGGCCAGAATGGCCTTCTTGAAGGCGCGTGCAAAATCCTGGTCAGGGACTTCGAAGACGTGGCGAACAGCGCTGCTGATCAGCTGGGGGGCGTCGTCAGACGTGACGCTCATCCCGGTGAGTTGGGACGTCATGGAGGCTTCCGATCTCAAGCGGCGATCGAGATGGGGCATATGCACCTGGATACCCGCGTGCGTGAGCGTCTCGGCAACGCCGAATGCCGTTGAAGTGATGTCTGTCTCTTCGACTTCCGCGCGGGCAGCCTCCACTTGAGCACGCTCCGCGGCCTCCTCGCGGGTCAGCGTGACCGTCATGGCGGCATCCTCAGCCGTAAGCAGTCGGCCAGAGGGTTCGGGCAGAATGTGCTTCTCCGCAGCAAGCTTGATTGACGCCTCCATGACTGACGCCGTCAGCGTGGAATTATCCTTCAGATCCTCCAAGGTAGCATCGACGTCGAACCGGCCCTGGGTGAGCGTCGCCGCCAGGCTCTTGCTGAAGGGGACGGAGGTCAGGCCCGGCGTCCGGTGCAGCAGCCGTTGCAGCTCTCGGCTTTTCTTCAGGAAGAGGCGGACCCCGGTATCGGATTTATACCCGTCGGTCCCGACCTTCATGCCAAGACTCAGGAGATTGTTTGCGCTTTGGACGAGATCGTCCAGATCGTAACCATCCGGTCGGGGCTCGATGCGCGCAGGGTAGTGGTCCAGCAAGACTTGGATGCGGTCACGGGGCTGAGGCGCGACCGAATAGGCCTTTGCCAGTTCCGGGAAAAGCTCAGACAGCGCTGAACTCACCGTCAGCTTTGCCTCGCTCACGCGTCCGACTGTTTCAGGCGGGACCTGCTCATCCGCCGTCGCTGCCCATGCCTTAAGATCGGCGACAAGCAACTCGGCCGTTTCGCGGGCGACCGGATGGTCTGCGAGTTCGATCTCGCGCCTCGCCCGCTCGAGCTTGTCTTGGATATTCTGGCCGCTCACCCGTTCCTTGCTGAACAGGGCACGGATGTCGTGCCTGAGCTCGTGATGAGTGCCCTCATAGGTGCCAAAGATGGCACGCTCGGCGAACCAGCATCGTGCTTCATGGGACTGCGCCAGAAAGCTTCGCTGCAGGCAGCTATAGATCTCCAAAACATTCGTCGTCGCCGCGAGGATCTGGCTGGCACGACTGAACTGATAATTGCCATCCTCAATCGCCGGAGTGTGCGACTTGGGTGGCTTGAGTGAGCGAACACCGCGAACTTGCTGCTTCTCATCGAACTGGCGAACATGCTCATAAAGCTGCGGCCGGTCGCCAATGATAACGACGGGATCCCCGTCGAAGTCGCCGTCGAGCTTTTTCTGCTCGTTAGTCGGGACGGCAACCAACGACCCCGGAGCGAACACCTCGGTCGCCTGCAGGATGCCGACGCAGTCGACCGGCGTGTCTACCTTGGCGCGGTCCTTGCGCTCGATCCAGCTCGAATGGCACTTGACGTCCTCGGCCGACATCACCAGCCCACGATCGGCGTAGTTGGCCGGCCACATCTCATCCGGCACCACGATCAGAATGCCTTTGGCAAAGAAGCTTGGATCGTCGTCCGCCAGCACCTCCCGCGACTTCTGGGCGACACTGAAACTGTATTGCATGGCCACGCATCTATCGAGGAATGCCGCAGTCTGATCTCCATCAGCTGCCGACCTGACTCGTTCGGCGGCGAGTGGGCGCAGATTGGGCTTGTCGTAGGGCGCGCGCCCGATCAGCACGCCTCCCGTTTCGCTCAATGTCTCGCTTTTGAGCTTTGGCACATGGAGGTCGTCATCACTGGACGGGACGGCAATAGCAGCGGGACCATCGATGTGACCTGCCGTCACTGTGCGAAACAGCTCTTCGGATGTCAGCTCTTGTTTTTGCTGTTGCTTGCTTTCAAGCCAGCGCCTAGCCTTCTCGCGCGCCTCATCGGCCACCTGCTCACTGCGCGGATAATGTTGGAGCGCCGAGGCCGGCACGGACGATCTCCGTCCCTCAGCAAAGGCAAGCATCCGATCGGGACCTTCCCGGTCCCCGGCCCGCCGAACAGCTGGCATCAACTCGGCCAGCGAGGCCTTGATGAAGCCACAGCCGTCGTGGGGTTGCAGGGAGATCGGGCCTTCGGGTCCCGTCAGTTTGAAGGGATGCGCCTCGTTGGTAGGGCGGTCCGGCGTCAGCAGCAGCCTGAAGGCGCCCTCTAGCGCGTAGTCGTGAGAATCGAGACCTTGGATCGCGGGCGGCGCCGCAAAGGCCCTGCGCTGGGTATACCAATAGGCTTCTTTAAACGGCGCCCAACCGCGCGATAGTTTCTCGAACGCCGTTCCCCGAGCGGTTTCGGCATAGGGAATGGCAAGCAACTTGCCTCCGGAAGGCGCTGCTGGCTGCGCGCCGGGTGGCCGCGCGGCGATCTGCGACACAGTCGGCCTTGGTGGTTTCAACTTGCTGCCGCCGAACAGGTCCATGCGGTATGGCACACCATCGACGGTGAGCGTCCGCGCCAGCATGAAGGTGCTCAGCTTTCCCGGCAGTTGCACCGCGACCACCGGTAATGCCCCGGAGGTCAGGCGATGGAAAATCGAATAGCGTGTCTCAGGCTTCGTCCCCACTCGCCGCCCCTGCCGGTCCACCACCGGCAGCTGCATCAGTCCCGCATTACCCTGCGGCGGTCTGGGCTCAGGCTCCGTCGCCACTGGCCGCCCCTGCAGGTCCACCACCCGCAGCTGCATCAGTCCCGCATTACCCTGCGGCGGTCTGGGCTCATGATCCATCGCCCGCAGCACCTTATGCATGTCGAAGACGGATGCCGGATGTTGCGCCTGGATCCTCGCCGCGTCCTGCGCCATAAACGAGTCCAGCGCGTCGACCGGATTGTCCGACTCGATCTGCGCAATCAGGTTCCAGCTCATGTTGGAAAGATCGCTTTCGATGAGGTCGCGCGTGCTGTACAGGATCTCCTTGGTCTTGCGCTGCAGCTCGTCCCGCCGTGCGAGCAAATCGGGCTTGCTGCCCTCGACATACGGCCGTTTGAACAACGTCTCCACGACCGCACGGGCTTTCAGCACTTGATAGATCGACAACGCCGGGGAGCGGCTCGCGAACGGCCCACGAATCCGCTCGGCCTCGCTTGCGCTAAGATACGCCTCGATCTTGTGCTCCACGATCGGTTGGATGCCGTTCAGCAGGTTCAGAGCCTGCCTGCGGTGCGAGCGCAGGTGCGGGCTGCGCGCCAGCGGCAGCAGGGCGGCGCAAAGATTGCCCATGGTTTCGAGGTTATTCTCCGCGGCAAAATCAGGGGCACGATGCAATTCCGTAAGGCGTTCTAGCCCTGTTGGTGCGAGCGAACCGAGGTCCTCAAACAGCCCGACCTTCGCCAGCGCCTTGAAAATGATGGCGATGCTCAGAACACTGGCCTGCTCCAGCCGAGCATCGGCATAGTGCAGGTAATGAGCCAGCTGATGTAAGCTATTCTTCAGGAGTGCTGTCTCCGCAACGTCTCCACCTTCCTCGCCGCTTTTGACACTGCGTCCCAGAGCATTGGCGATCGTGGCGAACTCAACCGTCGAGAACGAACCAAAGCGTCGGCCCGGTCCGCCGAGGCCGCGCGCGATGTCCATTACTGCCTGGTGGCATGCCGCGTCTTCTGGCCATCTGCTGAAACCGTTCACCAGGGTCGCCAATTCCTGGGGCTTAAAATTGGGGAGCTGGGAAGGCACCTCACCGGCGATCGCGACGGCAGCCTCGCGACAGCCCGCCACGTCCGGCCATTTGCTGAAACTATTGATCAGGTTCGCCAGCGCCTGCGGCTTAAAACGGGAGAGCCGGGAAGGCACCTCACCGGCGATGGCGACGGCAGCCTCGCAACAGCCCGCCGCGTCCGGCCATTTGCTGAAACCGTTCACCAGGTTCGCCAGCGCCTGCGGGTCAAAACCGGAGAGCCGGGAAGGCACCTCACCGGCGATGGCGACGGCAGCCTCGCAACAGCCCGCCGCGTCCGGCCATTTGCTGAAACCGTTGACCAGGCTCGCCAGCGCCAGCGGGTCAAAACCGGAGAGCCGGGAAGGCACCTGACCGGCGATCGCGACGGCAGCCTCGCGACAGCCCGCCGCGTCCGGCCATTTGCTGAAACCGTTGACCAGGCTCGCCAGTTGCTGCGGGTCAAAACCGGAGAGCCGGGAAGGCACCTGACCGGCGATCGCGACGGCCGCCTCGCAACAGCGCTCCGCGTCCGGCCATTTGCTGAAACCGTTGACCAGGTTCGCCAGCGCCTGCGGGTCAAAACCGGAGAGCCGGGAAGGCACCTCACCGGCGATCGCGACGGCAGCCTCGCGACAGCGCTCCGCGTCCGGCCATTTGCTGAAACCGTTGACCAGGTTCGCCAGTTGCTGCGGGTTAAAACCGGAGAGCCGGGAAGGCACCTCACCGGCGATCGCGACGGCAGCCTCGCGACAGGCCGCCACGTCCGGCCATTTGCTGAAACCGTTCACCAGGTTCGCCCGCGCCTGCGGGTCAAAACCGGAGAGCCGGGAAGGCACCTCACCGGCGATGGCGACGGCAGCCTCGCAACAGCGCTCCGCGTCCGGCCATTTGCTGAAACCGTTGACCAGGTTCGCCAGCGCCTGCGGGTCAAAACCGGAGAGCCGGGAAGGCACCTCACCGGCGATGGCG
>NZ_JBNDLA010000050.1:0-19360 GCF_050435825.1 Bradyrhizobium sp. I1.14.4
AGTCTCCAGTCCGACGCTTCAACGCCGGATGATTCGAGGTTGATCACCCCGGAGACTACGCCAACCTCAATTCCTACCAACTCCGCGACGGCACCCGCTACTTTTTCCCGACACCGTGATCCTACAGATTAGCCGTCCTCCTATAAACTGAGATCGATCCGCAAGTTCAAGAAGGTCACCTAGACTCACGCCGATTGAGATCCCGCCGGCAGTCGCTCGCCAGTTTGCGGCGGACATGCAGGCCCATCACGCCGAGCAGCATGATCCGCTGCGACCGGATCGGCACCGGCTTCGGCTGAGTGAGGTGAATGGAATTGTTTGAGCTATTGCGGTGGGAGCGATAGACCGCGAGTCGACGCGCACTTTCCTACCTGCCCAGGTTGGGATACGGTACCCACTTATTTTATAGGGACTTCAATGAACCGCTCAGTCTGGGCAATTGCTGTCCTCAGTTTTATTGCCGGCATGCTCACCGTTGTCGTACTTATCGAGATTATGAGGTCGAAGCCCACCCGAGCGGGAGTGGCGTGGATTAACAGCGGGCAGCCGGTCATCTCAAAGGTCTCTTCTGGATTGGGTCGCACTCTTGACGTTGGCAGCTTTAATGACGGTGGGGCAGCCTATGCGAGATGCGCGGCCACGACCGAAATCGAGGCGCGTCTGGCGTCGTACGGTTTCGATCAGCAATCAACACGGACGTCTGCGTCTACGTCCGGGCGCTCAAGGTCTTCCTTCTAGTTCGGGGGCCTGCTCAATGCCGCGCAGGCCGAACGACTCGTGCTCATCAGGGAGATCAAAAGCATCGTTTCCGGGCTTGACGCGCTCCGCGTCGACCGCATTTTCCGCCGACATTTTGCGGCCCGCCTTTTTCCCAACGGCGAGCGCAGCAATGGCGTAACTCGGGGATTCTATACGCGCGGCAGTTCGTCGGCGCAGAAGACGTCACGCATTGTCGGACGAGACGAGATGGTACGCAACCAACGTACCAAAGCGCTTATTTCCCGTCGCACGTGAAGGAAATAGAGAAGGTGCGTGATCGCAAAGGACAGACCGCAAGTCCCCAAAATCGTCGCCATCAGGTACAGGCCGGCGCCCGATGGGACCGCAACGGGTCCGAGCGATGCCTGCGCAGTGGTCGGTACGCCAGCCTGCCAGGCGAGGACCAAAAAGCCCGCATAGAGAATGCTCAAGTGGGTTGCGACCGTGAACGGGAGCCTGGACTTGGCAGCGAGCCCAAGGCAGGCCAGCAGGAAGATCGGAAGCGCAATCCCGAAGAACTGAAACCCGTCAATCGTGACGATGTAGCTCAAGAGTGCGTCGCTTCGCTGAAAGATGCCGAAGATCTTCAGATTGATGAACCAGAGAAGTTCGGAGCTGGGGGCATATTGAAGGGCACGCGCAGCCAGTTCGGCGCAAAGCGTAGCGACAAAGAGCGCGAACGGTCCGAGGAATTGCAACCTGAAAAGACGATTCATGATGCGAAAGCCAGTAGGTAAAGAACAGCTTGGTTTGGCTTACGTCAGAAACGTTTAGGTTGCCTTAATGTTCCCCGGCGCAGGGCACGCGTTTTCGCCAATATCAATAAAGATCAAACGAACAATGGAAAATCTTATGGCTGATTATTCGGCGGCCTTTCGATGAACCGCCGGCTGCCATTGAGAAGCTCGAGGTTGTTGGCGATGACCGGGTTGCCCGGGTCGAGCGAATAGGCCCTCTCAAACTTTCGCCGCGCCGCAGTCAGATTGCCCCGCAGCATGTACGAATATCCCTGATCGTTCAGGACTTGAACGGTTTCACCGCCCAGCCGAATCGCTTGCGCATAGGCCTGATCGGCGAGATCAAAACGGCGTAACTTGTCGTAGCTCGCCGCGAGCCCGATCCAGGCCGTGACGTCCTTCGGGGCCTTTTCGACTGCCTCCTTGAAGTAGCGCTGGGAAAGTCCGAAATTGCCGCGATTGTAGTGCTCCAACCCCATCCGAACAGGTTCATCGGAAGGATAATATTTGACGTCGGTCGGCTCCTGCACAGGATCTGGACCGGCTGGAGCGCCGGGCGCAACGACAGCGGCGTCACGTACAGTATATTCTTGCAGCGTATCGCAAGCCGCCAATGCTGCGGCCAGTAAGGCGCTAGCCAGCCAAAAGAGAATGCGCCGCATGGCCACTAATCCCCGCCCCACTTATAACCCTTCGAAATATCATTTCCACGCTAACACGGGTGGGGTTAGAGACGTGTTACCGGCAAGCCACATGCACCAGTCGAAATAAGAGACGCTCTTTGAACTCCCTGCCCTGGAAGACCCCAGCGTCCAACGCGAACTGAGTAACGTCGCTTTAAGCCTTGCTGCTACCGGTAGCAGCATAATTTCATTGAGATCGGGCGCCTACTGTGGCTACGCCGGTCCCCAAGCTGACGCTGCCACCTGCGTCGACGGTTGCTGCCACTGCGCCCCCAGTTCCCATTGGAAGGTGCCCCCCCAACCCTGGAGCATCCCCTCCGAACGCCGGTAACGGATCACGCGGTTGGTTACCGGCACGATAACGCGTAATAGCGCCATTGGTCTTCGCCGCCTGAGAAACGATCCTGCGATCGCCGACGTACTTCGGCCAGGGATGGATCGTATGGGTCACGGCATTGACCTGCTTCGCGTCCCCGGCACTTAAGGTGATGGTATCCGAACGCTGGAAATAACGATCCATTTCGTCATTGCCAGCCAAGCCGTTACAAGCCCCGAGCGTGAAAACCGCGAGCAACGCCGTGCATGTCATATCGGTCGTCCTTCAGTTGAGGGTCTTGACTACGGGTTGGTCGGTCACAACCGCAGGCGCTGACAGGCGCACATCGGGCGCGATGATGTGTCCGTAAGGTCCTTTGAGGTCACCGCCGGAATTGACGTAATCGTTGTAGCGCTTCTTTACTTCCATCTGGCCATTGAGGAAGAAGTCGACATCGTTTGCCGGCAATCGCGAATCGAGAGGTGACGCGAGAGTCTGCCCCGGGGCCGCCGGCGCGACCAGACGCGGTGTCACGATGACCACCAGATCCGTCTCTTTCTGTTGATAAGATGCGCTTCGGAACAACGCACCGATGACTGGCACCGAGCCGATCCAGGGCAATTGCTGGACATCCTGTGAGTTGCGGGTCTGGAGCAGGCCGGCGATCGCGAAGCTCTGGCCGTCGCGCAATTCAACCGTGGTCCGAGCATTGCGGCTGGTTAACGCCGGGACCGTCGTTCCACCGATCGTTACGGCATTGGTGAAATCGAGCTCGCTGACCGACGGCTCAACCCGAAGGTTGATTACGCCGCGCGACAAAACGGTGGGTACGAAGCCCAACTCCACGCCGAACTTCTTGAATTCGATGGTAGTGGTGGGAAAGCCGTTCGTAGTGTTGGAGGCTACCGGCACCGGAAATTCGCCACCCGCCAGGAAGCGCGCTGAATCGCCCGACAACGCCATCAGGTTGGGCTCGGCCAAGCTCCGCACCAGCCCTTTCGTCTCCAGTGCCTGCAGCAACAGATCGACCGAAGTGCCATTACTCGTTCTCAGCACATTCGTTAAGAGGCTGCCGAACGGCGTTGCGTTACCTATTAGCCCTGACGCGGTGGCTAGAACAGGAACACCTTGGGGGGTAGATGATGGGACAGGACGGCCCGCAGTTCCGCTGTTTCCAACCTGCGTAAGGTTGCCATTGCCGGCATAGAGGTTCACGCCCAATTCGCGGCCAGCGGACCTCGCGACCTCAAGGAAGCGCACCTCCAGCATGACTTGCTGCGGCGCCGCCACGTTCATGGCGTTGACGATGACGCCGCCCTTCGGGACGGTGCCGGTGGCAATCGCCATGGCTCGCTCGGCGGCGACCGCATCCGCGGCCATTCCGCTCAATATCACCTGGCCCTCCGCGGCGGAAACGCGAATGCCCCGCGTGCCGGTACTGGACTGGATGCTCTGCTGCAGATTGCCGGTATCGATCGTGACCTCGACATCGAGGATGCCAATCTGCTTCATCGAATTATCGAACAGGATGACGTTGGTGGTACCGGTCTGCTTGCCCTGGATGTAGATCACGTGATCGCTCAGCGACCTCACCTCGGCGATGTCGGGCGAACCCGCCACAATCGACGAAAAAGCTGTATCGACCCTGAAGGTGCGCGACTTGTTGACGATCACCTTGACGCGCTGAACATCATTCATTTCGCTGACGAAGACGCCGCTGGAGGAGCCTTGCCGGTCTGCCGCCCCCGCGCCGTCCACCGCGCCAAATGCGGCAAGCGCAGCGCCAAGAACGATCACGCTCCAGGCGGGAAGCCGCCCATCTTCATTGCTGGCAATGCGTCGGTCGCTCATTCCAATCCCCTTCGCCGCAATCCAGAGCCTGTCCTCGCAAATGGACACCCTCGGCGCCAAAAACTCGCCTCCACGCAGGTCGTAGAGCTTACAATCGGTTCGGTGATAAATCGTTACCGTCGTATTCCCATGTCCTGACGGGCACGCACAAATCAACTCCGGTCGGCGGAGGACACTCGTCTGCCCTCGACTCCGGCAAGATCATCATCCGTGGGTACGGCTCGTTTGCAAGAAGCGAACTGCACCAGGAAGTCACAACCCGAGAGAAAATTGCCCAATGTTGCCAACGAGCACCACTGCCGGCTCGGAGCAGACCTGTAACTTGCCGGCGGCGCAAACCACGGCACCGAGCTTAGCCCGTAGAACTAACCTATAACCTCTCCTGACCAGTACGCATCCAGCCAGCCCCCCGGCAGGCGCGCTGGTTTGTCGCGGTGTTCTGGCAGCGGCGGCTTCGGACTGTTGGTCGTTTTCCAGCTCCAGCGAAGCGGGTTGACGACTTTGTTGGCGGGGGGCGCACGGTTACCCGGATCAGTCTTCAAGTGCCGGCGTAATACCAACATAGCACGTCACTCTATTCCCTTGCGGAAGCCAACCGGCGTGGTTGCTGCCATCACCCGCACAGTTCCAGTTCCGGACGGGCCGATACAAGGAGCATGAGACCTTTCTAAAAAACAGCAGCCACAGGGTGTAACGTGCCAGCGGTCGTTTCGCGACTTGGCTACGAACCGAAGCGGCCCTCGATACGATCTCGCTCAGTAGCTAAGCTGAGTATTCTGAGCGACCTGGGTTATGGTTCCTTGCCACACAGGCAGCATAAAGCCGAAATTGTAGCTCGCGCTTGCAGTAAGCGCCATCGCGCCGGTGGTGGCATCGGCCGGGGACCGACCAGCAGCCGGCGTCGTTGCAAAGCCGCTCGTTGCGAGGAAGGGCACGGTCGCCTGCGCAGTGGCGACACTGTTTGGCCCGGTCGATGGCAGTGCACATTGTGTGAGTTGCGATTGCCCAGCGCAGTAGATTAGAGTTTGTCGCACCAGTTCGCTCGCTAGCGTGCGGACTGAATTTTGCGTAACATAGAACCTCGCCACATCAGATATCGCGATCAACATCCCAAAAAACGCCATGAAGACGAGGACGAACTCAAGGGAGACAGCCCCCGAGGTGCCAAGCGTTCTGGTTCTACTTGACGCGGATTTCATGGCTTACACTATTGCTGAATGATTGCGACCACCAAGGGGTTATTATGGAAGAAGCAGGCATATTGGCCGAGATTTTAATCAAGAACGGAGTATTGCATGTGGCGCCCGTCGCAATCGCGCTGCACGAGGTCGCTGTCCCCGCGCAGGAGCAAGCTACCGTAGGTGTTCCACTTAAGCTCAACCCCGAGGGAAGAGCGTTCGTTACTGTATTTTGAATGCCATTCGAATCGGTGGGGAAGAAACGGGCATATTCTCCGCCTGCTCTAACGGCTGATTGCATGGCGGTCTGGCGTTGCGTTACGTCGCCAACTTCCACGACAGCGAACAGCAGTGGGACCAGCACAAAGACGGCGATGATTATGAACTCCAACGCCGCGGCCCCACGCTGATCCCGGAGGAAATTGTGGTACATAGCTTATTCCTACTGCACGAGGGCTACAGCCTTAACTTGGGCGGTCGTGGTGCCGGTCGTGCCACACCCCGTCACGTTTTCCGATGCACTGCCGGTGTAGGTTACCGACCATCCGACGAGCGAGAAGCAGGTCGTCGAAGCAGAGAATGTGTTGCCGGTTACACAGACGCTCGCATTGGGGAAGTACATTCCGCCATTCAGCGTGATGGTCGAACTGCCTTGAATTGAGACCGGCGCACTACCGCAGGAATTGGTGTGGACCGCGTATCTGTAGTCCATATAGAATAGAAGGCCGTTATAATTCGTGTCCGCGTAGCTGGCAGTAGATGCAGCGCTCATGTTCACCGTGCCACCGTTGATGCTCAACGTGCCGAGCTGGTTGGCTGCACTACCAGTGAAAATAATGGTGCAGCCATTGCAGGTAAGCGACCCACCCGTGACTGATATGCCTGCATTATAGAAGAAATAGGTTCCTGAGGCGAGCGCGACACTAGTAGCACTGTTGTGCACTGTCAGGTTTTGTCCAACGCAGAACGTATTAGCTGCAAGACCTGGGATTTGTGTCGGAGTGGCGGAGTTGCAGTTCGTGGCGTTGACCGCTGCGGGAATCGCGGACGAGTCCGTTTGTAGAGCTACATATGGATCGGTCGTGGGGGGCTGGTACATCAGATTGCCTCCCGCAGTGCATGGGGTAGCGGAGCCGGATTGCGTACAGCCGCCTGCTCCGACCAAAATGAGGTTGGTCTGTGTTTTGTTGGCGCCGGCGCCGTTGAATGTGATGGAGTCTCCGCCGGTCCTATTCGAGGCCAAAGAGCAGTTTGTTCCGGTGACTGACCCGTTGCCACTAAACGCAAGTCCCCCGCCCAAGGCCAAAGCACATGCGGGTCCGGTCACTAAAAGTGCGGCAGTCGCCAGTTCGCGGACGTCCTGCGAGCCCGATCCTACGATAAAGGCACTGAAGCTACGCGGTTCTGCCCGAACCATTTGCGCCTGGACTGCGTTGCACGATGGCGTACAGGATCCGCTCGTGTCGGCACTGAAGCTCCCGCCGCTCCAGTTGCCCGGTTGGATGGTGACGGTTGTGTTCGATCCTGATGTATATCCGTTGTCTGTCGCAACGCTGATGCCTGCTGTCCGTGCGTTGGAAAAGCCTGTTGCGCTGGAGATGGTTGTGGTCGTGTAGTTGAGCCCTCCCAAAACACCCGCAATGGCCGCAGCATCGGCAGCATTCTGTCCGTGCCGCCGCTCAAGGTACCAGGCGCTGACCTCCATTCCGAAGCCGGCCATCCCCAAAAACAAGGCAGAAGATGCAGTGAACATCAAGACGCTTACACCCCGCCTGTCCCGCAAGCAATCCAGGAAAGGCACCAACCTTATCGCCGTCGAGAGGCGCATCATCCAATCGTAAGACCAGCTTTTGAACAGGGTAACCGTGCTCATGGCTTACTTCCCTGCGTTGGTGAACGTAGCTATGAGGCGCAGATACGGACTGCCGCCCAAAATGACGAACATGGCTGGAAGCATGAACAACACCATCGGAGCAGTCAGCTTGGCCCCTAGCTTGTGTGCTCTTTCTTCCAGCCTGGTGATACGTTCTCGCCGGAGGTCGACAGCGACACTGCGCAGAGCCTGGCTCAACGGCGTTCCGTATTGCAGGCTTTGGCTGACAATGGTACCGACTCGGCGAAGTCCCTCTGACGTAGATCCGAATTTCTCGAACGCATCGCTGCGGTTTGGCAATATCCTGAGATTATCAAGAAGATCGTATAACACCCGGGCCATCACGGGATTAGTCTCGTTCATTTCTTCCGCTACTCGTTCCACCCCGCTCTCCAGACCCATTCCCGCTTCGGTGCATACAACCAGCAAATCGATAGCATCCGGCGTGCCTAGCCGAACGGCTGCATCAAAGCGCCGTTTCAGCACCAACAAAATCAGTCGCGGCCCCATAATTCCGATCACCCCGCCAATGAGCGTGAAGATCAACACATCGGTCAGTGGCTTCCCAAAAAGCTGCGCGACAAAAAGGGCACTGATCGGGAATAAGTACATGCTGACAGTTTTGACACCGATCCAGATCGGCAAGACTCGATAATGATTGAAACCGGATGTGTGAAGGATCGTTCGTAGTTGTTCCAGGTTTTCCGGAGCGTAGAAGCGCTGATACCGCACGCCGAGCGATGAAAACCAGCCGGCCATGCCCTGGACGGGGGCTGACTTGCTGGGAATGCCCATCACGGCGTTTGACACCCGTGTGTTCAACGCACGAATGTGAATTTCGTGGATGATCAACAAGCAGGCTGCAGTCGCAACTGCTATGGCGAAGGCCGCCAAACCGAGAACAACACTCATAGTGCCGTATCCCTTCTGATCATCCAACGTATCACAAAGTGCCCGACAAGCACTGAGCATACTGCGTACGCCAGCAGTTTGTTTCCGGTCGGATCGGTGAACAGTAGATCAACTGAATGCGGACTGATCCAGTAGAATATCCCACCTACAATGAGGGGCATTAATGAAAGTGCTCGTGAAGAAAAGATCACTTCTGCTGCCAGAGCCTTCGCGCGAGCAGCTAGCGCAACACGCTGACTCACGGTGTCTCCCAGTGTCTGCAAGGTTTCGCTCAAACTGCCACCTGACTTCAGCTGGACTGCAAGTGTCACCGCAAACATCGCATACTCTGCCACTTGCGTTCGCCGATAGACGGCCTCTACAGCTTCCGCGGGAGGTCTCCCCAGACTCAATTCGCTGCATACGATAGCAAACTGCCCAGCTGTCGGTTGCGGCATCTCGCGAGAGATGGTGCGAAATGCTTCGTTCACAGGCAGCCCGGATCGAACAGTACTTGCCACTATCTGGATCGCATCAGGTAGCTGTCGAAAAAGTTGATTGGCGAGGCGACGTTGCTGCCACCCAAACAGACCTCGCACCACCAGTACGGCCACAATTGCAGCCGCCAGATACGCGTAGAGGGTGGGAAAATCCAGCACGCTATTAACATAAAGGATTGCCGCTGCTGCGATGACACCGGCGAGTAGCGCATACGCGGGGTGCCAAACATACGTTGCCTCTGCGTTGTAATTGGCCAAGCGGTGGAGGAACCGCCATCGGGACCCGGCCTGTAGCCGACGAATGGAGGGCAGGCTCGCCGAATGTGAGGTTGGTAAAGCTATTGCGAGCTGACGATTGATGCGGCTTTCTCGAGCGTCGAGCCACAACGACACGGTCGCTGCGCAGACCAGGAGCGCCAGCACAATGATGATCAAGAACGGCAGCATTATAGTTGCCTCATAGCCTCAGCCCAAGCTCGATCGAGCCCATAATAGGCAAGGCGGCTCTTGAATTTTGGGACTGCGTGGGTGGACCGATAGGCGCCCAATATCCGCCCGTGAACATCCTCGTCTTGGTACTCGAACGCCGCGATGTCATTGGTGGTGATCACGTCGGTTTCCAGGCCGGTCACCTCGCAAATTTGGATAATGCGACGCTGTCCATCCCGCATGCGTTCTACTTGCACGATGATATCCAACGCAGCGACGATCTGGGATCGAATCGCCCGCAGCGGCAGATTTGGCTGTCCCATCTGCACCATGTTTTCAATACGGGTCAGTGCGTCGCGGGCGCTGTTAGCATGCACTGTGGAGATCGAACCATCATGGCCGGTATTCATCGCTTGCAGCATGTCAAACGCTTCAGCGCCGCGCACTTCGCCTACGACGATCCGGTCAGGACGCATCCGCAGCGCATTCCACACCAGATCGCGTTGTGTCACCTGCCCCGTGCCCTCGAGGCTAGCAGGCCGGGTCTCCAGGCTGATCACGTGCGGCTGTTGCAGTTGCAACTCTGCGGCATCCTCGATGGTGACAATGCGCTCACTGTGATCAATGAATTGGCTCATGGCATTCAACAGAGTCGTCTTGCCAGAACCGGTACCGCCAGAGACCAGAACATTGAGCCGAGATCGGCCGGCAATCTCCAGCAAATGTCCCATGGCAGAGGTCATTGTGCCGTTTTCGATCATTCCGGCCAAATTTAAACGGCGACTAGGAAATTTTCTGATGGAAATGCAGGGACTATGGATCGCCAGCGGCGGAAAGATGATGTTGACCCGGCTGCCATCCGGCAAGCGGCAATCCACCATCGGACTGGATTCGTCAACGCGCCGTCCAACCTGGGCCGCGATCTTCTGCGCTACCGATGCGATGTGCTCATTGTCGCGGAATCGCAGCGCGACCCGTTCCAGCTTGCCGGCTCGCTCGACATAAACGTTACTTGGTCCGTTGACCATGATATCGTTAATCGATTCATCCATCAGGAGCGAGCGTAGCGGCCCGTAGCCGGTCATGTCGTCCGCAATCTCGTCCGCTAGCAGAAACTGCTCGCGGCCTGACAGTTCGAGCCGTTCCTGATTGGCGATTCCATGGATGATTTCCTCGATCTGCCGCCGAAGAACATCGCGGGAAACAGTTGCGGCCACCGATGGCTCAATCTGCTCAATGACCCGTTCGCGCAGCGAAGCCGGCATCACAGCTCGTTCGTGCAGCGGAGCCGGCATCGCGCCTCGTTCGTGCACTGAAACTGGCATCACGGGTTGGTAGGTCGAAGGTTCGTCGCGGTTTGGCACGGTTGGCGTGCCATCCCTTTCCACAGATGCAGGAAAGCGGGTTGGTGTGCCGTCGCGTTCGCGCGTACCGAACTTCTTCGTCACCGGAACAGCCTCCTGAACCATCCCTTCCGCACGACGCCAACACCAGCGATCTCCCGAACGATGGGCGCAAGGTGACGACGCAGTTTTGATACGTGCTTTAGAGCTGGAATTCCGAGATTGACCGCTTGGGTCATCCCCTTTCCGAGGTCGGGGATCACCATGTCTGGTTCTGCGCCTAAGGCCTTGACGATCGTTGCCCTCGGAAGGCCCCCCGGACGATCGGCACGATTGAGCAAAGTAAAAACTCGATCTTTACCGGCGATGTTCGTGACGGCGGTCCGAAGGGCATGTGCATTGCGAAGTCCGGTCACTTCAGCCTCCAGCAGCACAAGCACTTGGCGAGAAAGCGTGATCACCGGATGGAGCGATGGCGGAAACGGGACTGGTACATCGACAACAACGTAATTGAACCGTTGACGGAGCAGACCCAGTACGTGTCTCACTCCCGCTTCGGTGATATCAAGCTGCGCATCCAGATCCTCATCGGCGGAAATCAAACAGACGCGCTCGTTGATATCAATGGCCGCGCGTTCGAGGAACAGCGCATCCGCCCGCATCGGGTTTTCCAGAGCGATGCGCAGCCCTGGCCCAGGCCGAACACCCAGCATCACCGCCGTTTCGCCGTTTTGTAAATGAAGGTCGAGCAGCGCGACCTTCGCCTTCGTAGTCTCGGCCAGTTGCAGTGCGAGATTGATAGCGATGCTCGTTGCTCCGGCGCCCCCCTGCGCGCCGCAGATTGAGATCACTTGTCCACCACGATCGGCCGCACCGGGCGCCGTGTCGCCCAGCATCTTCGGACGTAGCTGGTGCAGCACCATATCGCGCGTGAGCGGCTTCGGCAGGTACTCGGTCAAGCCGATTTCTATCAGCTCGCGGTAGAAGGTGATCTCTCTGCTCTCACCGATCAGGGCCACCAGGACATCAGGTGGGCAGACGGCGGACAACCTTTCCAGTTCAGTGAAGGGATCATCGATCCCGCTGATGTCCGCCACCAGCGCGAATAGCTCGGTGTCGGTCTCGAGCATCCGTATGGCATTGCGGATCGTACCGCGCCTGATCGCCAGGTTGCTGCCTTCGAGCCCTTTGCGCAAAGCCGCTGCACTAAGCTCGTCGTTTACGAAACAGACGATTCGGTTGCGCGTTGCAACAGACGGAGTTTCATCAGGCGGGTTGACCATTACCATGTTGACGCTCATCGCCGTTTCTCCTGCGGCTTTACGGCCTCAACCTCATCAGCTGCATGAACCACCACAGTTTCACTCTCGCGGGCAATTTTCGGCAAGACGCCACAGCCGGCGGTTGAGTCTTGCTTCCTCACTGAGTATTCCTGAACCTTACCGCCTCCATAAACCACCACCGCTGCACTTTGGCCGGCAACAGCATTCTGGCGGGCTATTTCCGCCGACACGTCGCAGCTGGAAATAGTGCGACTGTCCGCTGTGTCCCGTAGCTCGACAGCTGATCGCATGGCCAAGGAGAGCGATCCGAGATTTTTCGCGACCGCTATCTTCTTGACCTGCTCTGGCGCAAGCTGCAGTGACACAGTTTGTGCTACCTTCGCGGCAGTGGTGTTGTTGGCTCCGCCGCCTTGCACAATCTCCTGGTCAATCGCGATGATTCGAACATTTTGGAGAAGGGTTTCGCTGAGGGCGCGACGCGCGACATCTGCGTTCGCGGCTACTTGGGTCAGGACAACATCCACGTAGTCACCCGGCTTGATCAGCCCCGAGACACCAGATTCTGCGTCAACCTTGATGCTGACGGCACGGGTACCCGGCTCCAGGACGCTGGCGAGGAAACCCCGATCTCCCCGGAGCAAGACGTTTTCTGATGTGATGGGACTGCCCGTGTCCAGGTTCTTGCGAACCAGAGAACCGAGAAGCCTGCTCCTATCGTCAGTCGTATCGCGGATCGCCCCTGTTGGAACGCTTTCCAACGGATCCGGGCGGAAATCTTCGTCGCGCGTCAATGTGCCAGCCTTCAGCGGACGTGCCGCCACAAGGTACCGAGTGAGAGGCGCCGGCGCCTTCTCCGTGACCTGTACGACTGGGGCCTCTGCTTTCGGCAGGTTCATGCTGTAGGCAATAAGCCCGAGCGCAGCGGCCGCGAGCAAAAAAACCATTATGATCGAGAGGCGCAACGTAGATGACATGTTCAAAGTCCTTGGCTTAAAATGGTCCAGATACCGCCGCACGCAATCGCAACCCCGTAAGGTAGCGGTGCGTGTCGCAAATGGCGCCAACGTTCTATCGCGTAGACGCGGCGAGCGAACGACGATCCCGCGGGCGCTAGCCTGGGATATGGCAGGAGGCGCATCATCAGATGCACCACGGCAAGAACGCCGCCGGCCAGAGCGGTGATAGCCAACAACTGAATCACGCCCATCAATGGGAGCCCAATCGCCAATGCGACCAGCAGTTTGACATCGCCGCCGCCCATCCATCCCCGCTGGTAGATGACTAAAAGCAGCAGAAACAGGATTGCCGCGGCGATCAAGGATTCCACAAACTGCATCGGGCCGGCAAAATGCCCGGCGATCCCGAGGAGCGCCAGCACCAGACAAATTTCATTTCGGATCAATCGTGTAGCGATATCGATCGTTGCGACATAGAGCAACAAAAGGATTTCAAGAAACGAGGCCGTGTGAGCAATCCAATCCATGGGAGCAATCCAATCCATGGGAGCAATTCAATCCATGGGAGCAATTCAATCCATGGGAGCAATTCAATCCGTAAAATGCATTCCTGAAAACAGGCGTGGCATTGGGAGATCCATTGCCACGCTCACGACTCAAGAAAGACCTGTCATAGGACTCAGAAAGACGAGTCACGGCAGTCCAGTCATAGTGGAGGCGATCACGCTGAACCCGGTATTCAGCGCCCCGCTGAGGGTGTTAGTACCGGTACCAGTAAACAGGAGAAGTACGACGGCGCAGACACAAGCCCCGACGATCACGTACTCGAGCGACACCACACCGTCCTTGTCTGTGCGAAGACGCTTCAGCGCTTCCGTGGTCTCAACATAATATCTCAACATAGCAAAATCCTTCCCTTGAAAGGAGACGCGGCATTGGGAGATCCATTGCCGCGCTCTGGACTCCGCTTATGGCAGACCAGTCATAGTGCTGGCGATCTTGCTGAACCCGGTATTCAGCGCTCCGCTGAGGGTGTTGGTACCGGTACCGTTAAACAGAAGAAGTACGACGGCGCACACACAAGCCCCGACGATCACGTACTCGAGCGAAACCACGCCGTCCTTGTCCGCGCGAAGACGCTTCAACGCTTCAGTGGTCTTGATGTAATATTTCAACATAGGATAAAATCCCTTCTATTGAGATGAATTTGCGGCAACCATTGGCACAAAAAACCCACTGCCAATCGCGTACATTTATAGTATCGCGTTCAAAAGCTGTCACCTGGTAATCCTTCATTAACCTTACTGTGGCAGCGGCGTCGCCGATATTGCACGTGCGTGCTGCACAAACTGGCGGCTTGGACTCCGGAGGTAGCTCGGAATTTCTGGCGGCGCTCCGGCCTCCGGCCGTGTCATCCCCCTGCAAGACCCGTGAAAATACGGACAATCGGTATGGTGATGATGCGCGGCGTTCGAACGATGCAAGCCACATGGGCCAGATCAAGCCGGGCGACGAGGACCTCTTCGTCGCAGCTGATTGGGCGGGCAACTGCTACAGGAGAAGACAATCGAAGCCGTTCAGCCAGCTCAATGTCGAAAGGCGACGGCTCGATCTTCACAATCGGCTGCATCGACTTCGGCGGCCTGCACTCGCGCACAATCACAAATGACGAGGTGGAGTTCTACTGCTGACATGTTTGCGCTCGAGACAACGCCGCCCTGCGGAAGCTGCCGGTGCACACCCTGAAAGGCTACTCGCTCGTCGCGTCGACGGTCTCTTCCGGTGCGACGTCGAAGTTCGCTCTTCGCAGGTCCCTTGGTACTTCGATCCCGGCCACGATTGGTGAGCCCTAGGCTCCTGGCTCGTGCCATATCTGTCTGGTACGAATGTCTGCTTTGATGCCTCGCGTCCTTCGAAGCATCGGACGTCTTCCCCGTCTTGTGTCTCCTCCTCCAATGACACCGCGGTTTCAGCAAACTCGAGGGTTGCCGGAAAACTCTTCACCGGAGAAGGCAAGCCGCAGAGCCCTTGCCAAAGGGAGCACTGCCAACAACACGGGATCGGACGCTAGGAAAGCTATGAGCTGATTTGGGCCTTAGCGCACCCGTTCCCGCTGCATCACCGATGCCGCACAAGCTTGATCGACGGTTTCTCTCCGACGCTGGGTTGAAGGATGGCTCAGATCAATGGATCCGGTCCATCGAACGCCAGGCTAACTACCTACTTGTGGGTTCGATCCTGTAAAAAACTGGCCGAGCTTCGGGATCAGAAAAGATGTGTTCGCAGCATAGACGCGATATTCAGGAAAAGCCGCCTGCAGAATCGCTTCTTCATTGATCATACGCCGACATTGAACCATCACAATCGCAATGGCCATGAGCACGGCAAGCGGAGAAAGTACTTGTAGCGTGACACCGATCAAAGCAACTCCTTCACAGAGGTAGAGCGGATGCCGGACTATTCGATAAGGTCCTTCTGTCACCAAGCGCCTTGCCTCCGCAAAAATGCTGAAAGATTTGCCCAGCCAGCGCAGCACCACGAAAGAAAGCGAAGTGCCCACCAGGATCAACGTGGTGGACACGATCGACCAAACAGGACCCAGCTCTGCCTTCGGAAGCAAAGCAAGTATTGTGCACAAGAACGTGCCTAGCAAAGCCGAGATCCGCGGCTCGAGGCCCTTGGACTTCTGTATTGGGACGAGCCGGGTAATAGTTGTTGCTGCAACCAAGCTCAGGAAAAGGACGTTAGCAATCCTGGCCGCGATCATGAGCAGCTTATGGATGCTGTCCAACGGAAGCAGGTGAGGAATTCCTGCAACACCGATCACAACAAGCGCGGTAAAGGCAACGACGACCGTCGCTCTCGCGGTCCAATCGAGCCAACGATTGACAGTCAACTCAACGGCCGCCCTTTCCCCATGGGATCGATCGATTTCATCGAATTTGATATTCGTCATCGTCTCAATCTCGTGCTTTCGTTCTCGGCCAAGATGTTCCGGCAAGCGCCGAAATTTGACTCCGTTCCCACACCGATTCACCGGACGGGAGTTCTGTTACTGACCGAGGCTGGGCGAACGATTGGGTGCCTCCTCTGGGACCCGCATCGTCTCCGCCAGCGCTGTTGTGTCCGATTTGGGTTGGAAGATGCGATCGCCGATGAAGGGATAAAGCAATTGAGGCACGTATCGTTGCGGCATCGGCCGATCGAGACCGTAGGTCGTCGGAATTTGCCCTCGCGGCAAATGAAGACTTCCAAACAACGCATCCAGGAAGGACAGCTGCCCGGCGAAATTCCGGTCCCGAGCCTCAAGGTGGTTACTATGATGCCAATGATGAAACTCCGGCGAAGCGAACAGGAAGCGCAGCGGACCAAATCCAACGCGAACATTGGAGTGAATGAGAACCGCCTGCCACTGATAGAGCACGGCATAGACTCCAATTGCCCATTCGGAGAAACCCAGTGCGAAGACGGGGATCAGGGAGACTCCTTTGGTCAAAATCTGATCGACCGGATGGACCCTGGCCGCAGCCAGCCAGTCAAGCTCTTCGATACTGTGGTGAATGGAGTGGAATCTCCATAGCCAGGGAACGGCATGGAACATGCGGTGGGTCCAATAGAATCCCAAATCTGAAAGTAAGATAACGGCCGGGATTTGCACCCAATAGGGCAAGTCGCCGACCATCGCCTGAAAGGCTGCCGGGACAATACATGCGGCAGCAAAGATGACCGCCACGATAATGGCTAGCAGACCAAGCTTGATCAGCATACCATTCAAGAACAGGAAGATCAGATCGTTGGCCCAATTGCGACGAAAGATCTTCTGCGGATGCATGGCGAACAGCCGCTCGAGCGGTATGAACACAAGAATGGTGATAAAAATAACCTTAACGCCAAAGGGATCCATCGGGGTCCTCGCCGGCCGTTACCCTATCGCTATTTGCCGATCGCATAAAGAGCAAAGGGCAGCCGCGCATCATACTGGTTAAGCGGTCCCGGATGTTGCCCATCTGATTGACCGACATGATCGAGGTAATCCTAATCGGTGCGCGAACATGAAATGGCGTTGTTCTGCCGGCGGAGGCGTTGGCCAATTGAGAAACCGTCGTTGGTGCCCACGATCGTGTAGGCCCGCCGTTCCGATAGACTCATGCCGGCCTGCAGATGCGCGCCGCAGCGCGCTCGGCGGCGGGCGGGCCCCACTATTTTGTTCTGCTCGCGAAGGGTGGCCGCACCGGGCATCTTTTTCAGGCTTCGCGCTCTCCTCTTCCAACGCCTTCAGCCGCTTCGCCTCGGAAACTTCAATGCCGCCGAATGGTAGGTCGTCGCTTCGGAGATCCCCTGCTTGCGAGCCAGGTCAGCCGCCTTAGGCCCAGACTCATGCTCCTTCAATATGGCGATAATTTTCCCTTCCGTGAACTTTGCTCGCTACATCTGTCTGTCCTTCTTCGGGCCGGACTCTAACTCCTTCCCGAGGAAACGCTCCGTAGTAGGTCAGGCTCAATGCAGTCGAAGGCGTTTTCGCCAACCTCACTCGGCCGTGCCTTAAGCGCGGCACCTTCGATCCGTCGTTGACTTGCACCTCGCTATCAACCGCTTCGTCGCTGCGACGAACGCCGATCGCAAACCCGTCGTCTGGATCGCCTATCCAAAGCGCGCCCTAGCGGCCCGGGGGACTCAAGCGTTAGAGTCAATCTGCTGGACGATCTTTCAGGCTGAATCCAACTAATCGCGGCGGCGCTGGTCTAGCTCATTCCGCCTCACGAATAGTTCGGAAATATCGTCAGAATAAACGCCAATCCAATCCGATGAAGCTCGAAATTCTTGAGACTCCATAGAGTTTGGCGCGACGAGACCAATAGAGATGCGATACTTATCTAAGTATCCAATAAATTCACGTGGGCGTTCGAAGACAATTGTCCAATTTTCAGTCATAAAGCCAGCGTCGAAAACATTTCTGCCGTCGATAAAGGTGGGAAGTTCTCTAAAGATCAAATAGCCGCCGAAATTGTACGAGTTATAGATGTTACCATGCAAATTGTGCGCAAGAATGTAGTCGACAGAGCCCTCTGGAGAAATCTGTCTAAATCGCGGACGCTTGATTGAGTCACTAAAAAGCCCGGTCGCAAGGATCATGATCGCGACTAATCCATAAATCCCATAAAGACTGCGACGCCCTATTTGAGACGTTGTGGTGAAAAATTCTGGGTGAGACGCAATTTGCTCAGAGAGTCGCAGAAATCGAAATTGCCTTGTTAATGGGGTGGCGACTAGAAGGGGCACAAGTATGTTGAACAAGAAGATGAACCTTACTGCGGTGAGCATGTATGCTGCGACCGACAACAGTATTGTAAGTCTACAAAATCGAACTTTGGCCCCGTTCAGGAGAGCCAAAAATAGGAGCGCGAGAACAGCGAAGAGTATAGTCGGAGCCGTGTCGAAGCTTACGGCTCGCCACTCATTAATATAAGGTTTGGCTTCATGTGCCCCGATGAGTTGAAAGTCCATCAGGAACGGGCGCGCGCCGTAGGGCGTCACGCACGCAGCACCGACCGCGGCGACAAAAAAGACAGCCCATCGTCGGGCTACTAACAGACGCTTACTCCCTGGGGATTCAAACACCGCTTCTGCCGCCAGAGCGATTGTTAGGGCAAGCCCCGCCAAAAAGCTGGCATGGAAGTTCGCCCACACAGTAATGACTGGGAGCAGCATCAAGCTCGGCGAAGTCTTGGTGTCGACAGCTCTCACCAGCGCCGCGACCCAGACCACCATCAGCCCATCGCAAAATATCTGAGGGCGAGCGTGCAAGTGGCTGACCGACAGCGCAAGCGCCACTGTAGCCACGCCGATTGCAACCGTGAAGCGCATGGTGCGCGCGAGCATAAGGAAAAGCAGCGCGTAGCCGAGCGCTACCGCGCCGCCGGTAATCATGGCGACTCCACGGAAACCTGAAAGACGGTACGCGCCGAAAAAAATCAGATCGGCCAACCAGTCTCTCGCTATCCAAGGATGCCCACGAAACGTATGCGAGAATTCGTCGACTTGAGGAAACGATCCGCCTTCCCAAATCCTGCGCCCAGTTGCTATGTGCCAATACAGATCCGGATCCAATAGAAGCCGGTCAGCAGGAAGCAACACGATATACAAGAGTAAAAGAAGCGCGACCAGAAGCACAAATATGAACCATCTGGATCGCTGAACGTCTTGATCGCTGGGGCGCAGCCTTTCAGGCTTCTCGCTGATCGTGGCGGGGGCGACGGCATTCCCGCCGTCGGACTTAGCCGAATCTTCGAGACGACTCATTGCCCCTCCTTGCTCCTCCGCGTTGGCGCGAACCTGCGATCTTATTTTAGCAATGCGTCAAATAATTTAGAAGGCTCTAAGACGGAAGTGGCTCGCGTAGCACAAGTTCGAGGATGTTACGGTGCAGTGCGTAACGGACCGGGGAGATGCGGGCCGTCAAGGTCTAAGAGTCTGTCCGAGATCATGATGTTTTTTGACAGAGCTTTCGCAGCATGAGGCGGATTGAGGCCAGGCGCAAGAACGCCAAGGCCTTTCGGTTGA
>NZ_JBNDLA010000051.1:0-19297 GCF_050435825.1 Bradyrhizobium sp. I1.14.4
GGCCGCACAGGGATTGGCTCCCGGAACTGCGGCGCAATGAGAACGATCTGAGGCTCGATGCGATCGCCGAGCGTCTGCTTGGCACGCACGGCGTGGAAGCTGACACGTCGATGCTGTCGCGCGCTTCTTCGCCGCCGAGGAGATCAGCCTCAAAGAAAGCGCGCACGCCAGCGAACAGGATCGTCCCGACGTCGCCGAGCGGCGGCAAGCGTGGCGGAGTGCGCAGCCGAGCCCCGGCCGCCGGTTGATTTTGCTCGACGAGAGCGTTTCCCCGCCTATGTCGAGCAAATTCTCGTCCCCATTCTGCGCGAAGGCGACACGGTGAACGCCGTTCGCAAGTTGCTAGCCCGCCTGTTCTTCGCTGTGGGGACGGGCTGATGTTGCGGCATAAGCGCCTGAGACGAGCTTGTAGCAACAGCATGCCTTTTCTTCGAGCGATTTGCGGTCATCGATCTGCAAGACGCCGCGCATCTTGCGAATCAGACCTTGCTCCTCGAAGCGGATCAACGTTTCCGTTACCCCAGCGCGGCGCAGTCCCAGCACTGACGAAAGGTAATCATGCGTAACTGGCAGCACGCGGGTATCAACAGCTTCGCTCGCAAGGCACAGCCAGCTCGCGAGCCGTTGTTCACGATGGTGCCGGACCCCGCATAATCCTGTCTGGACGCACTGAAACGTCAGTGCTTGAACGTATTCAAACAGATGGTCTCGGACCTCAGGATGCGCCTTCATCACGCGACGCAAATCCTCAACCCGAATTCTGTGCGCGCTTCCGGGGAAGATGACCACAGATTGGTGGGTTGAAAGATGTCCTCCCCACAAAAAAGAAGTGCCAACCACGCCCCGATAGCCTATTACTGCCGTTTCAAGCATACTGCCCGCGGCAACAACTCTCAGTGAGACGAGGCCGCTTTCAATAAAGTAGACATGCTCGACCGGCCTTTTTGGCTCTTGCAGAACCATTCGCTCTTTCAAGACGACCGGCTCAAGGCGCTCCCCTATTGCCGCAAGCTGTTGGATAGAAAGACGCGCTAAGATCACGTTCTTCACAAAGGGCCGCTTCGCAGGACGCACCGGAAGAGAACGTTGAAGCTCCGGTCGAGTGGTGCCGGGCAGCTGCTTGAGAGCTCGATCTGCGGAGCAGTCAAGCACTTCGAGGATGGCGGGCACGCGATCGGTCATGGTTCCTCTCCTGGCCCGAGGCTTTTGTTAGCCTGCGCGCTGACCGTAACGAGAACGTGATTGCAACTGTAGCAAGATCTTCATCTTGATTGATGCAACCAGTAACCCATCGACGCTCAAATCCCGCGTTGAGAGGCCTATATTCGACGAATTTCAACCAACCGAATCCGCGGGCGTGTGCCGGCTCGGACTAAAGGCACCACATTCTTGCTTTTACACCTGTCGCTATCACCGCGCTGAGTGCGTCCCACAACATTGCGTATGATCGGGCGCTATGTCGGTAGCAAACCGAGACAGCCGAGCAGACCAAGCCAAGCTCGGAAGCATGCCTGTCAAGCAATTGGCGGGTTGGCGAGTTACGTGGGGCGCCAAAGGAACGGCCTCTAAGCCCTGACGAGCGGCTTTCCGTCTCGAGAAAGAGTGGCGTCCATCGAAAGCAGACCTCGTCCTTTGTAGCTTGCATCGGTTAACCGCAATGGCGCGAGCTGACATCCCGTCAAAGTCGTCTCGGCTTAAGAATGTCCGCAGGAGCAACATGACCCGAGCGAAGGTCACCGAATAGGGCTCCTTGCTGTCCGGCGACAAAGACGGCCTTTGGCGCTCAGCGGGTCTGCGGTCGCGCTTCATCAGGCCAACGGCGTCGATAGGGTTCACGCACAATAGCGCATTGCCAAAAAGAGTGCGTCCTTGTCGATGCGTGCCCGATTGAGATCATTAAGAGGCCACGGCAGAGTGGAGCGGTCAAGTCAACGCCTCGATTGAGGGGGCGAGACGCTCGCCCGCATCATTGCGATTAGTCGCCCGAGGGAAGCTCAACTGGAACAGCAAAGCCTATCTTTACACGATCCAATATGACCATTGTCTTGAAGCCCTTGATGTCGCGGTTTTCATAGAAGAAGCGCCGCGTGAACTGCTCGTACTCCTCCATGGTCGGCGCGGTAATGTACAGGACGAAGTCGGCATCGCCCGTGACGTAGAAGCCATTGACGACGTCGGCGGATGATCTGATGGCTTTCTTGAATCTATCGATGATCTCGGCACTTTCCCGCTCCAAGGTCACCAGCGCAAGCACTTGAATAGGTCTTCCAACAGCCTTCGGCGATACAATGGACACATCCGCCTGGATGATGCCTTCCGAGCGAAGCCTCTTCAACCGTCGTTGGCACGCGGTAGGGGAAAGCCCGGCCATCTCGCCGATCACATCTGAAGTTAGACGGTTATTCTTTTGCACGATCTCGAGGATGCGGGCATCTATCCGATCGTATTGCATGATCACCTCCAGCCTGAGGCAAATTTCGCCGCGAGATGATCACTCAGTGCAGGAAATCCTCCAGGGTGAAAAATACGAGGAGATCTTCCGTGACAAAACCGCACGTTGGGTTGGTCTTGTCGCATCGCAATATCCGAGTAGGGGTGAGGACGGCGGCGTTCGGATTCCGCGACGGGAGCGGAGCAGCCGCCCGGGCTATTCTGTGGCCCGGGGTTTCGTTGTCGAAGAAGATGTGAACCAAAGTGAAGCCGAAACACAACCGAGACGCCGATTTGTAAATTCGTACGGAGGCGGCAGCTTGATTGAGCTCAGACAGGTATTTGCCCGCTGACAGGCGCGACGCAAGGCGCCTTTCTTGGCTCTGAGAGGCGAACTTCAGGTCGACTTCGTCCTCCAGGTCGATACAACTGAACGAGCCCTTCCAAGCGGTGTCCCTACCAAGCATTGACGCAAGGTGGCTATGTCAGCGGGATTGCCGCGGGTGAGCTTCTGCTCCTTTGGTGTCCCCACGGAAAGATCGAGACGGTGCTTGCAGTGCATGCCGTTCTCTGCAGAATCGCACTCCCAGCTCATCCGTACTTGGTCGCCCGCCGGAACTGCGAGCACCACATACTCCCTGTCACCCGAACTGCTCTCAACTCCAAAAAATAGCATGCGTCCTCCCGTGCGCTTTGCTCCAGGCACTTTGTTGGGATTGTCTATAGGATGACGCGCATGATGCGAATCAACCTTTGTTCTTTGAATCGGATTAACCTCTCCGTTAGCGCAACGTAGCTCGATCGCCACAGATAAAGGTGCCTCGGCCGCCTGGCGGCACGCGAGCCTCGCCAGCATCACTGGCGCAGTTGAATTGTCCTGGCGAAGGGCCAGCCCTACGTGTTTTCTCAGATCGCCTGGCTGTGCTCCCATGTGGCGTGTCGTGCCGCTTAAGCGTCCCCTGAATGATCGTACTTGCTGCGTCTCCATCCGTTCCGCGGTTGAGCTTCGCAACCCGAATGTTCTTTCGGAACCAGTTACATCGGCGATGTTCGCCGCCGTGCAGACAGTGCGCTTCGGCTCAACTATGCAACCCGAGCAAACAAAATTGAACCACGAGTAGCGCGGGCCACGACTGGGATCGCCAATGGGCCTAGTAGCTCTGCACAGTGATTTTGACTGGTTAACACTATCGGAGAGTTGCCAGCAATCCACGAAGAGGGAACGAGCCGGTACAAGAAAAGACGTGACAGCGGTTCGTCAACAAAGCGCAGCAGATTTGACGCAAACCGCGGGTTAGCTGTTGTCGCCTGGTTGGGCCTGATGTCCTATGCCTCCGCGACCGAGCCGTTGCGCGCCGCCAACCGACTTGCCGAGCAGTCTCTCTACGATGTCAAGCCGCTATCCCTGGACGGAGCGGCCGTCGCGAGTCCACCAGGTGCCATTGTCCGGTGCAAGCAGGTTCTACGATCAAATTCCTCGGGCAATTGAAGCGTCTCCGCACTGAGCGAGTATGCCGCAGGCGGTTGGCACAACCGTGACGATCGGGCATTTCGGGTCAATTGGTCACGATGAAAATCGATCGGCGATCGTGATAGCGGTGATCTCTCACCATACCCTCGCGTAGCGCTCATGGCTCATCAAGACGTCGAGGGGAGCCACAAGGTTCTGGTAGGTCAAATTGGGCTTGAAGCTGACGTAAGGCCATATTGTAGCGTCGCCCGCGAAACATGACCAACAGCAGGCTCAATCCGATAATGCAATTTAGATTTTCAGACTTCGACGACGTGCGCACCGCAAACAGAGCATGTAGCAAGGCCTCGGGAGTAGGTTATCGTCACGGTAAACTGCGCGGGACGCCGGATCTCGAGCAGCAGGCAGCTGCAGCTCTTGACATATGGACTTGGTGTCTGTCGCCTCAAGAAAGGATCAGCTACATCCGAAAACATCGTTCCCAATTCCGGTTTGACAGCTACGGCCAGATGATCGGTGTCGTCCGCGGTCGTTACTTCAGTGGTTGCGCATCCGACCTCATCAAATGGCGAAATCGATTCAGGGCCAACACGTGGCGTGCTGTCGTGTTGTTTTGCGTTGGGACTTGGGCAATCCTCATTTATGCTGCCCTCCGAGTGCTTGATATTGTTCACAATTGACTGGAGTTCCCATAGTAGGGCCGTTCACCTCCGCGTGAATTGAAAGTCTTTGGTATGCGCGTGAACGGTTGCAAGCCGACTCGTGTCTGCAGCCGTCGCTCGGACTCGTCCCATCTTCGGCGCGTTACGGATTGGGTTCACGTGCCATCGGATAGTCATGAGATTGCCGCCCACGAACAGGGCCCCGTCTCGGTTGGTCGTCTGATGATCCAATCTTGATCAGAAACTCCTGCCGGAGCTGATCCGACCGTCGGACCCAACCTTGTCAAAATCACTGTGCAGAGCCACTAGCTGGCCGCTACGTTGCAACCCAGAACGCCGAGCGGCTTCCCCAGCACGACGCAAACTGCAAGCGGCCGAGGCAGAAGCCTGCTGGTAGCCTATTTTGCTGGAGGCGCGAAGGGATGCGTCCGACGGCTCGATTTCTGAGCGAAGATGTTGCTATCGACGCACAAATCTGTACGTAACGGGCGGTGCATATGCATTCTCCGCCGACGTGCTTCAACCCATGCCGATTTGTTCAAAGAGCCGAGCTGCAGTTTCGTTCGTTTGGCGCGTGATCGAAAACGCCCGCATTGTTTGTGCCTTCCGGCAGAGCGATTTAAGAGTCGGCGACCTTGGCGCCTTACCATTCTCGGTAATGAGAAGCGGTTATGTCATGGAGGTCGGCTATCGGCTGGGGCAGGGGGCACGATGTGACAGAGAGCCAAGGTGGTGATCCGTGACAGTTGATAGAAGAAGCTTCGCTGCAGGAGGGTTTTCTACGCTCGCATTCGGATACGCGCTGATGCGCCAGGGGCGGACTACGCCGGCCAGGCGCCCCATCGTCGCCGGCTATATTGCTCCGTGGAAGGCGCGGGCGGGCGGTCCAAGCATCAAGACGATCCCGGCGCGCGAGCTGACCCATTTGATGTACGCGTTCGGCAACGTTTCGGCGCAGGGACTGGCTGAACTTGCGGATCGTTGCCTCGATGCAGGAGCCTGTGACGGAACCTCGCCACCGCGCCCGTTCGGCGGCAATTTCGCTCAACTCGCCGAATTGAAGCAGCACAGTCCGGAGCTTCGAATCCTGATTTCGTTGGGCGGTTGGAGCGGATCGAAATATTTCTCGGTCGCCGCTGCCACGCCGATGTCGCGCGCGCGGTTCGCACAATCAGTCATCGAGACGTTCTTTCGGCCGTATCCGGGCCTGTTTGACGGTGTGGATGTCGACTGGGAGTTTCCCGTGTCGGGAGGACGGGCAGGCAATCTCGTGCGCCTTGAGGACCGGAATAATTTTACACTCCTGATCGCGGAGCTCCGCCGAGGACTCACCGAGTGCTCCGTATCCGAGCGCAGGGAGCTGGAGCTCACCATTGCCGTGTCAGCCGTCCCCGACAAGATTGTCAATCTGGAGGTCGCCGCTCTGGGCCGGCTGGTCGACCGGGTTCATCTGATGGCCTACGACTATTACGCGGGCTCGGCCTTTGCCGGATTCAATGCTCCGCTGTTCGCCTGTGCCGGCGATCCAAGTCCCGAACTCAATGTCAATGCAAGTGTGAATGCCTTGATCCGGGCCGGCGTACCGCCGGCCAAGATCACGCTCGGCGTAGCCTTCTATGGCCGAGCCGTTGCGAACGTGTCCCAAGAGAACGGGGGACTCTTCCAAAAGGGGGCAACGGCAAGCGAGGAGTGGGGAGGCAGCGACGGCATCGATTACCGGGATCTGATTGCCCGGCGACCGGAAGAGCAGGGTTTTCGTCGGTATTGGAGCGACGAGGCCCAGGTACCGTGGCTCTATGACGCCGAACGGCGCATATGGATCAGCTATGACGATCCGCTCTCCATCGCACGCAAGACGATGTACGCGCACGCCCATGGGCTCGCCGGGATCATGTTCTGGGACCTGTTCGCCGACGATGGTTCGCTGCTCGCCGCACTCCGCATCGCTCCTGCGCGAAGATCGGAATAGCAGTGAGGTCATCACGTCGCCCGCAAGCAGGTCTTCGGTGTGCCTCGAGCGAAGACCGCTGCGCAGTGCGCTCGATACTCTGAGACAGGACCAGAGCCGCATCCGCTTGAGAACCGAACGTCGGAAATCCGACGAGCGGTCGCGTCGTTCCAGAACCACGACCGTGACGTAAACCGTTTCCATTGTCCACATCGCAGCTGTGACAGCGCTGGTCGATCACGGGTATTTGTTCCATATATCTCAGGACGCCGCCGATGCCGGCGACCAGACTCTGCGCCGTTCCAAGCCAGATCAACTACGCCAATGCTTGCCGATCCGCGCGGGCGGCCACGCAAGTGATGATCACCTGCGCTCAAGTGGGTGTCACGACAGCGCTCGGACTCCTTGATGGCGTCGAGGGCTCATCATGTCCTCGCCGAGACCGCCTATGACGGCAACGGTCCTGCTCCGACGCGCCGGTGCCTCATCCGTCACAATCGGGCCGAAGTCCTGGATGGGACCGATGCGGCGATTTGGTTCGGCGACTCGTCAGCTTCTCGAAAGCTGGATCTGCCAGACTGGCGAAGTGGAGACATCTCGGGGCTGATCTGCAAACTGCATCAAACGCAAACATCGTCGAACGGAGTTACGAGATGGATCGAATCCATAACACTCTCGACGCGGCAACATCGGCTTCCGGCGGTACATCACGCCTTGTTCAGCAACATGAAATCGTAGATCAGGCGGCCTTAGACCTGCACCTGGTCGAGATGCCGCTTGGGCCGGAGCAACAAGCCGGTGCAGGTCCTTCCCATCCAGTTGTCTCGGGTGACCAGGAGGATCGCCTCCATGCGGAAACCCGGCAACCCGACATGAAGCTTGTCGTTATTTCGAACCGCGTTGCGCCCTTCGACCGGACCAAACCCCAGACGGGTGGACTTGCCGCTGCCCTCGAGCGGGTCGTCAAACGGTCCGGCGCGGTCTGGATCGGCTGCTCGGAGAACGGGGGCGACGGGACTGAGCAGCCCCTGCCTCTCGTGCAGACTGGCGAAGGCCATGTGGCGAGGCTCGACCCGCCAGCGGCGCACTATCCTGGCTACTATCGAGGTTTTTCCAATTCGACGTTGTGGCCGGCATTGCACTCCCTGCCCGACCGGATGTCGGGCTCGGAAGAGGATTACGGCAGCTATCGAAAGGTCAACGATTTTGTCGCGCGCGCGGCGTTCGGCTTGCGGGATCGGGGCGCATTCTGGGTGCACGATTATCATTTGCTTCCACTCGGGGCCGATCTGCGCAAGCTCGGCATCGAGCGGCCGACCGGATTTTTCCTGCATACGCCATGGCCGGCGCCTGACATGATTGCGCGCGTACCCAATCATCGCGAACTGATGACATCGATGCTGGAGTACGATTTGCTCGGCTTTCAGACGAACCGGGATCTCAACAATTTTCTCGCCAGCCTCCATTCCCACCTCGGGTTGGAGAGCCGCGACGGGGTTGTGGTCACGGAGCGCGGCCAGACCAGGTGTCAAAAGTTCCCGATCGGTATCGATCCAAGGCAGTTCGCACAATATCTTGCTGCAGGCCTGGCTGGTGCGGAGCAGGAAAAAATCTCGTCCTTGCTGGCGAACTTTCAGGGTGCGAGGTTTGCGATCGGCGTCGAGCGGCTCGACTACACCAAGGGTATCGACAAGCGGGTCGAAGCTTTCAATCAGGTTTTAACGAAAGCCGAGCCGCGCAGCATCTCGCTCTTGCAGATCGCGTCCTCCTCACGCGCCGACGTCGAAGAGTACCGAAAGTATAAGGACGATGTGGAGAGCCTGATCTACCAGGTCAATGCCGAGCACGGCACGGACGAGTGGCGTCCGATCCACTATAAAAACGATTCGTTCAGCCAGGCTGCACTCGCGCATCTTTATCGCGCTGCACATGTCGGCGTCGTGACGCCGTTGCGTGATGGCATGAATCTCGTGGCGAAAGAATATGTTGCGGCACAGGATCCGAAGGATCCCGGCGTTCTGGTATTGTCGAAGTTTGCGGGGGCCGCTGAAGACTTCAACGAGAACGAGGCGCTGCTGATCGATCCGGAGCGACCTAACGAGATCGCGGACGCGATTTTGAAGGCGGCCAACATGCCGCTTGAGGAGCGTGTCACGCGCTGGCGGTCGATGATGGACAAACTTGAGGCCTATGCGATCCACGACTGGTCGGCGGACTACGTTCGGGAGCTGGACAAAAGTCGGGTCACGGTTCCGGCTGATTACTTCCGGCATCTCGGTTTCGGCTGGACAAACGAGCATCAGATGCCCCTGTACCCGAACTTGGCCGAGGCGGTGGCCGCCTACGATGAGATCGATCCCGCGAATGCCGGGTTGAAAGAGACAGCCTATACCAACGTGAAATCGGCTTCTGACGCGTTAGCGGCCCCACTGAAGCATACACAGGATAGACTTTGGGACCTGCCGACGGCGAGAGCTCCGCTCAACCGCCGCTACGGACAACAGCCCGACGCGAGGGATTGACTGGGCGAGACGCCTATCACGGCGGACTACACGCTCCCGTAGTGGGAGCTGCAGAGCGCAATCCGAAACCGGCGCGTGGACCCACTCTTGCAGCCCGCGCGATCCGGTTCGATGCTGTGGAGGGATCGTGAAGGAGCTCCATCAAGCTTCCATGGAAATGGTCATCAGTGCGGCCGAGACGTTCGGCTGGGTCCTTTCGCGTTTACGAGACGGCTTTCCGGTTTTCCAATCAGCTTGCACGACGAGCTCCAGACATCCTTGCCGATATGTCGACTTCGCCTCGGCCTCAAATTGCCTGCAAACCGCCCTGAGCAGAAAGCTTTCCGGAGAGCGAATGCGCAGTTCAGTGAATTTGACGCTCACCGCCATGCACCACACGCGCTCAGGCAAGGACCGTGGCCTTGATCCCGGCCACCCTACCAGAAGACAGAGGTTCAGCTCCAGCTGGCTTCCCGATAAAAGCTGCGCAGGCGGATTGAGCGTATTGACAACGCCAAGGAGTTTTTGCGGATCCCGCCCGGCATGGCACGCATCGCCCGATGCGAGGGGCTTTCTTTGCCTCTCTTGCTCTCTCGTAGGTGCAATTGAAGGCGTGGGCCCGGCCAGACTGTTCTTTGCACCCATCGAACAGGTAGAGAATTTCGACGCACTGCCGCGACTGACGAGACATCGATGGTGAAGCAGATACCTGCGTTGACCGGCATCCGGTTTATCGCGGCAGCAGCAGTAGCATTATCTCACGGCGGCAGCTTGTTCGTCGATGGCACCAGCCTGGCACTCGATATCATGGTCGGGACACTGGGCTTGCTCGGGATGTCCGTCTTCTTCACGCTCAGTGGTTTTGTCATTCAATACAACTATGGCAGGTCGGTTGCCGACAGTCCTCGCAAAGCGATCCCGGACTTTCTCGTGGCGCGCCTGGCACGAATCTATCCCCTCTTTGTCGTTCTCTTCCTTTTTGAACTGCTGACCGGTCCGATGGTCTGGCCATCGCTTCTAGGAACGCCAAGGGCGACAGAGGGATTTTCGTGGCACATTGTTCCTTTTCAACTCGGGATGATCCAGACTTGGTTCTTCGCCAATGTAGCTGGTGTGGCGCCCGTCTGGCAGTACGAGCCGATTGGCATGGTCAGTTGGTCAGTGAGTACCGAATGGTTCTTCTATCTCGTTTTTCCGATCGTTTGCCCGGTACTTGCGCGCATCAGAACTGTGCCTGCCGCGATGATGTGCGCGGTCGGCGCAGTGACAATCGAGTTGGGTATCGACGTTGCAGTGTTAATGCTTCAGAGCCGGATCAATCTGTTTGCGCTTCATGCCTATGGGACGGAGGCGGCTCTGCCGAACTGGAAAAACAGTCTCATCCTCTGGATCGTGTACTTCGCGCCGTTTTGCAGGGTTTGGGAATTCGTTCTTGGCTGTTGTTTGGCGAAGCTCCATGAACTGTGGCTGGCGCAGGATTTTAGGCCACCCCGAGCGCTACTTGATGGCGCCGCATTGATTGGCGTCGTGGCGATAGGCTGGGTTTTCTGGTTCACCGCCCATAAACCGCCATTCGGGGCGTTGATGAGCCTGTTCGATATTGCACGCAATAATATCGCTCTGGCGGCACCCGTTGCGCTCATCCTCATTACCGCGGCTCAGCCCGTCTGCAGTGCAGGGCGGTTGTTGTCGGCAAGGTGGCTTGTCTTCCTGGGAGAAGCCAGCTTTGCCCTTTATCTTGTGCACATCATCATCTACCAGCGTTTTCCGGAGGTGCGCTGGGAAACTGGTAGCGAACTGCTCGGCCATCTCGGTGCGCTGGCTCTTGCTTTCACCCTGGCTACTTGCGTCGCGATCCTGCTGCATTTCGGATTCGAGGTGCCGGCGCGAAAGCTAATTCGTGGATGCTTTCAATCGGCCTCGCCAGAACAGCGCAGGCGCCTCGTTCGATGGGCCAGTGTGGCCTTTGCCCTGCTTGTCGTCGCAGCCGTAACGTATGCGCTGCGGGACGCGACCCGAGATGCCGTCACACAACCAGGTATTTCAGTAGTTGCGGGCACGTATGGCGGCAACTGTCGTTGGATCTCGGCGCGCGGCAACGCCACGCGTGAGCTTGCCGCGGCCTGCAGTGGCAAAGACGAGTGTACTTTCAAGGTAAGCATCGACCAGATTGGTGATCCTGCTCCGGGCTGCGCGAAGGAGTTTACGGCCGCCTGGTTCTGCAAGGGTGACCGGACGATCCGCTCCAGTTCGGTGCGTGGCATTGTCTCGGCTCTGCAACTCTCCTGTAACCGGCAAGCCGGCGACGAATGACAGGCAAGTCAAAACCGCCTCAAATACTGAAGCCTCAAAGCGAACTGTCCTCCAGGCGAAGCCTTGCTGGCAGCTCCCCACGCAAAGCGGCGGGACCTAAGCCGTGCGGCAAAAAAAGCCGAGGACGTGACCTACGCGGCAGGCCGTGCGTCTCCTGCCACCCATCTTGATGGCTGCGAGACTCTTCGTTAGATCACAATCGTTCAATTATGGAGACAAGCCGTGGCAATGGGTATTGTGAAGTGGTTCAATGCGACGAAAGGGTATGGCTTCATTAGGCCGGAGGACGGAGGTCCCGACGTCTTCGTGCACATCAGCGCCGTCGAAAAAGCCGGCTACGCCAGCCTCGAAGAGGGCGCCCGGGTAAGTTACGAACTCAAGGCTGGGCGTTCGGGCAAGATGTCAGCCGAGGATCTGCGGGTTGGCTGATCCAATTCGGCTCTGGGAAACTGCCGCCTGCTAGGCCTTCTCGCAGCTGCATCCCGCGATGCCTCGTCACGGACGCGCCGGGCGTCTGCGTACTACTATCTCTTTTGCGCATCAGGCTGTGTGACAAACTGCATGATAGCTTAATCTCTTAAAGCCGCAGATCGACCAATGCCGCGGGAGTTTGAGGCTTTATCGGCGAGCTGTGGTGTGCTGTGGCAAGACATTCCTGTCAATAGGCTCAGAACGGTCCGAACCGTACGCTCCTCTGCGTCCAATAGCCCAAGCTGGGCATGCCGCGCATAGCGCCGCAAGCAACAATGCCATCGGCTGGTGCTCCCGATCGAAACGCGATGCTGTAGCTCATGAAGGAACGCGTCCAGTTGAGTTCGTAAGTTATGGACGATACTTGCCGGCGGCGTTGCAGCTCGAGGGCAATTTCCGCTACGCTGATGTCTGTGCCTTTCGAGGATCGATGCAGACGAACTCGTGCATTTGGCTTGATACGGCGCGGCGACGTCAAATCTGGAGCGCCAGCGCTCGCGGTTAGCCAATATTGTTGAGGTTAACCGCGCCATGTTGTTGACGGTGCGCCCCTAGCCTTGATCCATTGCACCGGAACTGCATACGCCCAGCCCATCGGAGACACGGGAAGTGTCCTTCCAGCTGACTGTCCTAAAAGTACTGGCCGGCCAGCCCGCCGGGCGGGCCTCCGTTGCCGAAGTTCGACGGGCCGTTGAAATCCTGATGAACAGCGGCCATGACTGGACCGATCGCATGAAGCGGTTGGCAGAATATGCGCCTGACCTGAATATCTTCTCGGCCAGGTTTGTCTTTCGCGATGATCTCGGCTGGGAAATCACGGAAGAAGGGCGGCAATTCCTCTCTGCGCTCGAAAAGGCCGCCGCCGATCAGAGAGAGTTGCCTCGATCAACCAGCGATGCCTCATCCAGCGAAGTCACTGCGCAACCCGTCACGGATGCGGCAAAATCACTTATTCCTCCCCGTAGTCGCCGACAGAGGCCGCGGCGTCGCCGCAGGAAAGGCGGATCTGATCGACATACAGCATGACGTGGCGCCGCTTTAACTTGTCACCCGGCTTCAGGCGGAGGTGCGCGGCACTTAATCATTAGTAGAATGCAATATTTCTCGCAGCATCGATCAAATTTGCGCAAGCTATTGGTGGCTCGGACATGATTGTCCTTTCCGACAGGCGAAAGCCTGCGCGCAATCCGTCGCTGGATAACGTCATGATCAGGTTTGCTCAACGGGACCGCGACTTCTTGTGTGCGCAGACCGAGACCGACGACCGTCCCCAGGCCAGGCATTGGAGCGGCTGGCGGAGTTGGATGCCGCTCGGCACGAGGCCCCGGAAATGCCAGCGACCGATCGTCATCGTCGGCAGTGCCGGCGGCGCAGCAGGAAATGAACCCAGGAAGAGGGTCGCCTGGCGATCATCGGCGCCACACGACGATCGGCATGATGCTGCCGCTCGTCGGCATGATGACCATGATCGTCCCGGCAAAGTCACCAGCATCGTCATCTCCAGCCGTACCAGCAGCAGCACCAGCGGCAATACCATGTTCGCGTCGCGATCTGCGCCGCCGGAATTGCCGATGGCCCAGCGGCTGCTGGCTACTCCACATCGATCAGCTTGGTTGTGATCACCGCAAAACCGCCTACCAACACTCACGGTGAAATCAGCGCAGGCTAATGTTGGGTTCGAGCTTTGCCGCCGATTTTCGATGATCTGGCTGCGACTTATAAAATCGAGTCAATTCCTAGAGCTCGGAATCGAGCCGTTCTTATGGTGGACCAAACAAGGCGAACGGGACCTATGCGTGCAATGTCGTCTGGCGAAGAGGCGCATGGGTGGGCGTCGCGTTTGTGACTGAGCGACACGAGCGCTTGCTTCCAAAAGCGTTGGGGAATTGCGGGAAAACTATCGCAATGTAACCTACATCATATGCAGCCCAGCAGTTTGACTGGCACTATCCTGCGGCGATCTCAGCGGGATGCGTTCGACGTATCCTTAGCCCTCGCGTCGCCATCGGCATCCGTGTCGGCGAACTGCTCCAGGAAAGAGCCTGTCGAAATAACTGCGGTAGTAAAAAGCAGAAGGTATGCGTTGGATCCAGCTCTGCCCGTGGCCTTATAATGAGCCAACCAGATACGCACGGACCTCCAGAAATCGGTCGAAAGATCCGAGAGACGGTCGCCGTGCGCTTTGCGTTTGAGGGAAGCCAACGCAATTCGGCCGTCCGCTGCCACGAATCAACGTCGTCGTTTCGCTCGATGTAGACGACGCAGTCTTCAGGAAGCGCCAAAATTCTCAACAGAGCAAATCTGGGTTGGAAAATGTAGCCAAGCCCTTGCTCTGCAGCCGAAAACGGCGAGCCGGTCTCAGACATGCAATATGCGATGCATTAAAGATATAGGATGCTCAGATCCTCGCCCGAGCGCAATAAAGCGCCGATATTCATATTACATTCGTGTCCGCCACAATAATTTCGATGCGGCTCTTTTGGCCGCGTGCAGTGCGTTGCGGCGAGGGGACGCCCCGACGACTAGGCGCGTCCCACTTGTCCGGGGCTTGAGAGAGCCCGGCCTCGATGTATCGATTCTGATACATTTGGTGTATGAAGCCCATTTCGTTCCTCGGGGACAGCCGGGATGCCCATTCGCGACTTCCCCGACGGCGTTCGATACCGGGCTGGCGTCGAGCTTCGTGCAGTGCAGAACGGCTTGGACCCGAACGATTGGAAGCCGAAAGGCGGTCGGCTCAGGCGTACGTGAAATCAGGATCAGGGACGCATCGGGAGCGTTCCGCATCATCTATCTGGCGGCGCTGGCGGATCGGATCCTCGTGTTCCATGCGTTCCAGAAGAAAATGCAGCAGACGGCGCAGCGGGATATCGAACTGGCCGCAAAACGGCTCAAGGATTGGAAGGCACAACAATGAATGTGGAGACCTTCGATAGCGTCTTCGACGTTCTGGCGGATACTCAGGCGGAGGCGGCAACATGACCGCTCGCGCCGATTTGCTGTTAGCTATCCGCGAGCGGATAAAGGAATGGAATCTCACGCAGGAGGATGCGGCCGCGCGCCTCGGGCTGACGCGGCCCCGCCTCAACGACCTGATGCGTGGCAAGCTCGACAAGTTCTCGCTCGACGCACTCGTCAATATCGCTGCGGCCGCCGGATTCAGGCTGCACATCGAGCTTGAGGACGTGAAGGCAGCCTGAAGGCTTCACGTCCAACACGGGTCATCTATTGAAGCGCATCGTAGTTTGTGTGATTAGTCGACCGTGAAGAACTGAGATTTTGGCCGGGGTGAGCCGCGGTTCGAGGCTGAGCCGAGCGAGGATTTCCGACAGCAGAAGGCTCAGCCATTTGATGAGGCGACGGAAGTTGTAGCCGGCGGCGGCGAGGACGGCGTTAACGGCATCGCCAGCCCGGTGCCAGAAACAGTTGGGGCCCAATCGATGCTCGGGTTTGAGATGGCCGATGACCGGCTCGACGGCGGAGCGCCTGCGAAGCTCGCGCTTGATCTTTGGCGTGACCCGCCGCTTCTGGCCCGAGGTGAATACCCTGAACTTGTAATCGGGCGGGGCGTTGTGGCAACGATAGCCCTTGTCGAAGAGAACGCGCTCGATGGTGTTGCCGATCAGCGCCTCCATCTCGGGGATGATGGTGGCCAGCGTGTGGCCATCATAGGGTTGCCGGGCAGCACCTTTACGTGAGCGACGAACTGCCCGCCTTTGGCGTGCGATAGCGTCGTGGCGACGCAGACTTTGACCCCGAACTCGTAAGGCCGGTGCGCCTTGCCTTTCTTCGCGACGAACTCTTCCAGATCGTTCGACGTGCACCTGGCCTCGTCCGGATCGTGCGGCCAGTTTCGGCAAGCGTCGAGCACGGCGATGCGGGACGCGGCGCCACTTGCGGCCTCGACGAAGGCGTTCAGGCCTACGGCGGCGGTGTAGCGCAAGCCAGCGGCGGTCGACGGGAAACTGAAGTCAACCGCAAGGAAGTAGCCGCTGCCATGGCGTTCGACGGCATGGCCGGCGAGATAGATCAGCGCCAGTTCCGCGCTCTGCGCCGCTGGCCTGAAGGCCTTGAGGGCGGCGTCGATGGCCGTCAGGTTAGGATCGAGGACGATCGACGCCGAGAAGCCCCGCGCGCGCCAGCGCGTCCGCCACGCGGCGGGCGTCGCCGACGGCATTGTCAAATTCCGTGCCGGGATAAGCGATCGCGCCAATCACCAGCGCATGGCGTCCGTTCATGATGTTGCGGGGCCTCCTTTTTTGGCCAGAGCTCGCATTTGTAGCCGTCTGGCAGGCAAAAGGCGCTACGTCCGCTCCTACTAACGCCGGTCGTTCGTCGCGAATACGACCCAACGGCGGGAAGGTCCCAACTACCGACATCCTGCGCTCTGGCCTCGCGAGCAGCCAATGTCCGCTCTGGGTACCCGATGCCGTTCATCTTCACCTCGACCAAGGACGACCGCGTGCATCCTGCGCACGGCCGCCGCGAAGCTCGCCACGCCTGGTCAATCTTATTTTTACTATGAGAACATCGATAAGGGACATGGCACCGCCGCCAAACTCGTCGAACATGCGCGCCGGCTGGCTCTCGAATACACATATGTATCCAGGCGGCTTTGCCCTGAGCCGCCGGCAACCACACTCTAAACATAGGTCAAGGGTACAGTGGTCGTAAACTTCAGCTCCTCCATGCTGATGAACGAGCTGACGTCAGCGAAGTCGAGCCGCGTGATCAGCTTCTTGTAGACCGCATCATAGACCTCTACGCCCGGCACCACGAGGCGGAGCAGATAATCGGTTTCGCCTGTCAGGCGATAGGCTTCGACGATTTCCGGAATATCTGCAATGGCGCGGCGGAAGTCCTCGAGCCACCCGATCGAATGATTCGACGTGCGTACACCCATGAACACAGTCATCGGCACGTTGGCTTTGCGTCGATCAACCAGTGCGACGCGCCGGCAGATCAGCCCGCTGTCCTCCATGTGCTTGATGCGCCGCCAACAGGCGGACACCGAAAGATTGGTCGATTCGGCAAGCGTTGTGACAGGAATTGCTGCGTCCAGCTGTAACTTGTCCAGAATCTTCCGGTCGCGATCGTCCAACGGCATGTCCTTTCCGCCGGCTTCGGGCTCGGGCGAGAAGAGTTTTTGTAATTGGAGAGATAAGGCCTTTGATTTGCACTTTCCAGAGACATTGCGCGAAACAACGCCGGGATTTGCCGCCGAAAGCGCGGTAAGCCTGTGTCGCCTTCGCATGAAGTGGAGTTCTCAAAGTGCAGCAGACGATCGGGCTGATCGGAGGGATGAGCTGGGAAAGCACGGCCATCTATTACAGGGAAATCAATGAAATCGTCCGTCAGCGCCGCGGCGGCCTCGCCTCGGCCGACATCTTGCTGCGCTCGGTTGACTTTGAGGATATTGTCGTCCTTCAGAAGGCAGGAGAATGGAATCAAGCCGCTGTCTACCTGGCAAGGATCGCCAGGCAGCTGGTGGACGCGGGTGCCGACTGCATCCTGATCTGCACCAATACGATGCATGTGATTGCCGACGCAATTGCTGCGGAGCTGAGTGTCCCGCTCATCAACATTGTCGATGTGACCGCTGCGGCTCTCGTCGCCGCTCCCGTCAGGCGACCGCTGTTGCTGGCGACCCGCTACACGATGGAGCAGCCGTTCTATTGTGATCGCCTGCGGGAGCGGTTCGGCCTTTCACCTGTCATACCGGCGCAGGACGACCGAAGCCGGATCCACAATGTCATCTTCGATGAGCTGTGCTGCGGCGCCATTTCTGATCAGTCGCGCCAGGCCTTTATCGACATCATCGCGCGCGGTCGTGCACGGGGCGCCGACGCGGTCATCCTCGGCTGCACGGAGATTGGTCTTCTCATCGGCCCCGAACATACAGAACTGCCGGTGTTCGATTCCACCAGGCTGCACGCCAGGGCGGCAGCTGATTTCGCTGAGGGCAAACTGTCAGCTGGTGCTGTGCCCGGTCGAAGCCTCACAGAAACGCGCGGCCGATGATCTCCTCGCCGATCGAGACCAGATCTCGCGCTGGGTGGTGACGCCGCCGCCGGCGTCAGCGGGTTCTCAACGCCGCTGCACCTGGCCGTGCCGCGCCGTCCGGTGCTCCAGGAACGGCAGTTGATGCCGATGCAAAACGGGATCATGAACAGGGCTGTTGCAACCTGGAACGCCATCTGATGGGCGGGGTGCCGGCAAGATGCCCCAGGCGAGTCCGAACAGAGATATTGCTGGGCAAGCCGTGCCATGGCCGGGTCGTGGCCGAGCGTCAGCATAATTTCCTCCCCATGCACCGGCAAAGCCGTGATCGGCGCCGACATCGCGACTGCAACCCACAGGCCCATGCGGAGCGAACGCCGTACCAGTGCTGCGTTCGCGGCACCACATGCTTGCGCCGCGAGCGGCCCGCGGATAACCGCGGCTCTCGAAATCCCCCGATCGGATTGAAGGCGCTTGCCCGGCTCCAGGATCGATGACGGCGCAAGACCCTTGTTGCGTTCGAGCGGGCCCTCGCAGCAACTCAAATTCAGGCACGCTGTGGTTTGCTATGCCTTGCACAAGAGATCAATGCGATCGGCCTTGCTCGCGGCGAATTCATATTCCCGTGAGCTTTTCGAAAGCTTGCGGCTGCAAAGATCGAAGATCTGATTGTCGCTGAACGGTTGAGCGTGGCCGGCAGGCCATCAATTGCCGATCGAATCGACCGCGAGCTGCAAAACGCGCAATTGGAAAATCCGGAGGCGGAAAACCACCAGCTGGAAGCTGAGCTCGATGAGGACGTGGACGTCTATGCAAAGGACCGCGGCAGACGCATCAAGGCGGCTTTGAAGAAGCTGCGGGAAGTCGGTGCCGGAAACGCCTTGGCAACCGATGTCCGCCGCCTGGTCCCCATGGCGCGGACGCAGCCCTCATCGGCAGGTGGGCCGCGACGGAAAAGGCGACGCACAGGATCGAGCCAAAGACGATGGACAGGCAAGTTCGCCGCCTGTCCAGGCTGAGTGAGTGGCTACAGACGCACGACAAGCAGCCGATGGCCGGCCGACTTTTCACCCCTGAGTTCGCCCAGGATGTCGAGGAGTACAGGCACCAAACCGAGGACAGCAAAATCAACGCTGATTTACTAAGGCGTGGGCGCTACCAGCAAATCCTTGAGGCGAACAGGGCGCTCAGATTACGTCCTCCTGAGGACGCGGGGCAGCCTTCCGGGAAGCTGCTCGACAGGCGCACTCGTCACAGGAGCTTTCCGCAACGCCGGCCACGGCAAGCGCCAGGAGGATGTGGGAAAGCTCGCCAATAACGTCGGTTTGCTGACGCTGGCTATTCGTGATGGCAAGGCCGAATCCTTTTGGGTTCGAGGCGGTGCTGCGCGAGCTGCAAGCATTTAGCCCGGATTTCTCACAGTGTTGAGGCGCATCGGGGCGCGAATCAGCGAAAGTTCTTTTGCGAGAAGGACTTTGCGGTGGTTCAAGGAATGCCCCGA
>NZ_JBNDLA010000052.1:0-16704 GCF_050435825.1 Bradyrhizobium sp. I1.14.4
TTGCCGGCGACCACGCCGACATCTTCCGTGACCGAACCGGTGGAAACGCCGCCGATCACCGGCACGTCATTGGTGCCGTGGATGGTGACGGTGACTGTCGTGGTAGCCGTCGCCCCGGCGGTATCCTTCACCGTATAGGAGAACGTATCCGTCAGCGTGTCACTGAACGTGCGCAGCGCTTCTACCGCGCCCTGGCTGTTGTTCACCGTGTAGGTATAGGAGCCGTCGGTATTGAGATGCAGGGTGCCGTGCGCACCGACCACGTCGGTGCCGGCGCCAGAACTCAACGAGGCACTGGTGGTCCCCGCCGTAACGCCCGCGACCGTCTTGGTGTCGCCAGCATCGACATCGGTGTCGTTGGTCAGCACGTTGCCGGTCGGATTCGTTCCCGCCGTACCGTTGCCTACACCGCCCGCCTCGGTCGCCGAGGCCACGTCGGCCACCGCAACCGGCGCATCGTCGGCCCCATGGATCGTCACCGCCAGCGTCGTGGTAGCCGTCGCCCCCGTGGTATCCTTCACCGTATAGGAGAACGTATCCGTCAGCGTGTCACTAAATGTGCGCAGCGCTTCTACCGCGCCCTGGCCGTTGTTCACGGTGTAGGTATAGGAGCCGTCGGCACTGAGATGCAGGGTGCCATGCGCACCAACCACATCGGTGCCGGCGCCAGAACTCAACGAGGCGTTGGTGGTACCCGCCGCAACGCCAGCAACTGTCTTGGAAGCAGCGCTGAAATCGAAATCGTTCGTTAGGACGTTGCCGGTCGGATTGACGCCAGCAGTGCCGTTATTAACCCCGCCCGCTTCTGTCGCCGATGCTGTGTCGGCAGTGGCTGCGATAGTAAGATTGCCCGAGGCGTCACGTACTTCAACTTTCTCGATCGCCGAAACCTGCAGATTGAGCGTCTTGAAGGTATAAATCGTACCGTCCGCCTGGCCGGTTTGCGCACTGATGTGCGCAGGAACCCAAATATTCTTATAATACGAGATCTCGGCCTGAATATCTGCGTCAGTTAACTGCGCGGCGCTCAGCCAGATCTGGAGCGTATCAACGTCCGGCGTCGCGCCCGCCTTGCCGAGCTGTACGGCGCCATTTCCGCCGTCGTAGGAGTCGTAGCCCTGGAACGTTGTACCGGCGACGACCGTAGCCGTGCCAACGATCCCGGGACTCGTCTGATCGGTTCCCGAATAAATAGTCCCGCCGCTGATTTGTTGGGTGGCGGCGGTGAAGCCGGTCGATCCCAAGATGTACTGATTTTCGTAGGCCTTATAGATCAGGGTATCCGACCCTGATCCGCCCAGAACTGTATCGAAGCCGCTGCCCCCATTGAGGGTGTCATCACCAGACCCGCCGTTGAGGCGGTCGTTCCCCGCGCCGCCGGACAATATGTCGTCGCCTGAACCGCCGACGTAATTGTCGCTGCCCGGAGTGCCTGTGAGGGTGGTGGTGCCGCTGGCGCTTGCCATTAGGGATGCTCCAATAATTCTTTTCGTACAATTCGCGCGTAGCTACAGATCCACTATTCGATGGAACGGGATGCTGTGATGGCTTCAAATTCTGTGGGAATGGTTTGACGGGGCGATAGCGAAATGGCGCCTTCGCAAGGCGAGGTGCGCTGGTCGATTGGATCGCAATCAATGATTGTTGGCAGCGCCTCCGACATCAGCGCACCAATCGGTCCCAGCGAGCTCGCAGCCGGCCGATCGATCAGAACCGACGGATACTTGGCCTCGGCGAGCGAGGTCAGCATCGAAAGATTGGCTGATGAAAAAGATGAACAAGCAGAATTTGAAATCCGCTGGAGGCGCGATCCAGCCTCGGACCAGTTGATTGGTGGCTCGGCCATCCGGATGAAACCAACGCGACTCAATACACACTCCTCAAACTCTGCCGACGCAGAGCAGGTGTGATTGCAGCCGAAAATCAATTCACTGAATTACCAACGCTCGTTCAAAAAAAAATTGCGAGCGTCTCGACTGACAAGCAGACAAGCAATGCCTTCTAATTGCTATTTGCTCGTCCGCCTCGCTGTGAAAGATCCCGAACGCACTACCCTGCCCGCCTCGCGTGCGGCCCTGTACCCGCACGCATTACAAATTCTTTTCTTCAAATCTCCTCGGTCTTGGGAAGGCTTTGCCGTCTTGTCCGAAAAATCGCGTGCGGCAAGTATCCCTTAACCTAAACTGCGTGCAACTTGCCGCAAATTTGCGTTAACGTCTAGATGCCGCGAAATTGCTTTGAGTTAACTATGAACGTCGCACATCGACCGTGTTTCCGCGTAATTCTTGGAGAACGAGCCGCGGGGGCCCGTTGTTTTACGGGAGTTTCTTGGAGTGGAACTCATTGCAGATCGACCGCAGGTCCTTTTTCGATTTCAGGCAAGATCGCCACCAAAAAGAAAAGGCCGGAGCGGCTTTGGTGCGATGGCAGCTCGCAAGAATGAAACGCACTCATTATTTTCACTCGAGAGAAAAACTTCGGTCGATAGGGTTGTCAATTCTGATGGAGCGCATTGATGCCAACCCTTTCGAAGCCGCAATTGATCGAACCTAAATCTCCGTGGGGAGCCGCATTCGATCAGATCTATCTGGGGCTGTGCCTGGATCGGGTGTCCATCTTGACGGCTCTTGGATTCTACGTCGAATACGACCTGCCGCCCCCGGAAGAGAATTCAGACGCGATTCCAACGACAGACGAAGCAGGGGAATTACGTCAAATAGCCAGCGCAGTGACGGTTGCAGCGGCGGCGTCCGCCACTATGCCCGCCGGTGTACTCGCCGCTACCCTTCTGAAAGTTTCGAAAAACCCCGATCTCTTCTTCCCCCGCGAGCTTCCAGCGCCCGTCGAGTGGGCAATGGCGTGCGACTATCAGCGCGGCGACGAGCCCCCAGGAACGCATTGGCGGGACGTATGGGGAGACCAACTTGCGGCCTTCCCTGGACAAATCGAACAACCGACTGGCTTGAATATTGCGAAGGCAGCACGCGCTGCCCTCGTTTCGTTGCAGGAAAAGCGCAAAGCGGGTCGGAAGTACAATCGGGCAGATCAGATTCTAGCTGACCAATTGGGCGAGATTATTCGCCGCAGCGGGCAGCCGGTTCGCCGGCGCCGCCAGCCGATTATGCGCCAGGGCAACTTGGTCTATGTGGAAGGCGGTCCGGTCTACGATTTTCTTGAGCTTGTTTTGAAACCGCTGCGCGCATACCTCCGCCAAGAACAACTTGCGCCGGTAACCACCGAGACAATCGTCCGCCTCATCGCCAACGATTTCCCCGCCAGCTAGATCCGCGGCACGCCACCCCGGGTTTTTCCACACCACCCGATTGTTCCCACAACCGGACCCTCGCAGAATCCATTCGGCTCCTGTTCCTCAATACTCAGCACAATTCCGTGCATTCGAGGAGCCGCCATGAGCGACAATAAATCTGCCCGAGACAACGAGAGCTATCCGCTGGATGTCCTGAAGCGTCATCTCGACACCCCGCAATTGCTGCCCCACGAGAACGCGAAGGAATTCATCCAGCTGTTTGACAGCCTCGAGGATTATGGCAAACCCCAGAATTCCCGCGATTACTTGGCAGTGTATCAGGCCACGGTGTTGACCTGGGATGTCCTGCGCTACCAGCACATGAAGATCGGCGTGCTGCGCAGCCACGAGCGGGCGGCGTTGGAGTCCTTGCTCTATAAAATTCAGGTACGCATCACGTCACCGGGCCTGGCTGAGGCGATTGCGAAATCGGACGCACGTAAGCTTGCGGCGCCGTGGTTCAATGACCCCGCGTCCCGACCGGCCATGATGAAAGTGATTGAGAACGCCGGCTTCCCGCCCAACGCCCTGGAGGTCGAAGCCTTCCAACTCGCATTGCCCGCCTTGGCAACCATCGAGCGCCTGATCGTGTCGGCACAGAAGCGTCTGGATAAGTTTCTGGACGATCTGGAGAGAGCCTCCAAAGCCAACGCCCGAGCCCTGCGCTTGGCAGCCGAGAAGGCCATCGCTGTCAAGGCTTCCGGCCAGACGCAGGCATCGATGAAGTAAGCGAAATGGCATCGCAACGGCAGATCGCGGCGAACAGGCGCAACGGCGCGAAAAGTCGTGGCCCGCGCAGTCAGGAAGGCAAAGCGCGTTCGAGGATGAACGCGCTTCGCCATGGCTTGGCCGCGGCTACCATTGCTAGCACCGACGGCGATGCATCGACCGATGACGCCTCCGTTGATGCGATGTGTCAGCGTCTCCGCCAGATCGAGGTGGAACGCGTCAAGGCCCTCGACGAGGTTGATATTTTGTCGAGTTCCCAGGATTTCGATGCGCTGCATACGGCGCTTCGACGCCTCGCGGCGCTAGAACGCTACTCGCAGCGCTCGGATTCAAAATTGAGAAAAAACATCGTTGAGAAGAGGTCCGCCCGCGACAGAGGTGATATCGAAAATTCGGCAGAACGAACCCAAACGAAATCTTCGTGAGAAGGCAGTAGCTTAGAGGATCGGCGTGCCAAGCGCAAAACGAACGATGCGGCGTCATGGGGACTGAGATGACGGACCGTATTGCGCTCTTTATCGACGGTGCAAACTTTCACGGCACGGCCAGAAAACGGCTTGCATCGAATGCTTCAATAACAATTGCCGGAATCCCCTCCGAGCTGTCCACAACTCTCCGGGTTGGATTGCCGCCACTGCGTAACCGCCGGCGGCGGCTTGCTCGCCTCGGCCGGCGCGGCCGGCAGCCGGCTGCGCTCTTCGTCGAGCAGCTGCGCATGCAGCTTCTGGATCTGGATGTTTCGCTCGAGCAGGGAAATGGCTCGTGCTTGAACCTGCTCTGCCAACGCTTTGCGCAGGGCATTCTCCCGGTCGAGCAATTCGGGAAACGGCAACAGCGGCCGGACGAGATCGGTCGCCTTGATCACGCACGACGCCCGCGCCACCGCTTGCGCGATCTGATCCGGAAAGGCGCTCCGGCACTCTGCGAGTGCGCCGCTCAGGTTGACCGTTGCCGGCGCTGCTGTCGTCTCTGTTTCCGGTGCCGTGGTCGTCTCCGTCGCCGGCTCCGTTGCGGTCTCCGTTGCCGGTCCCGCCTCCTTATCGATGGCCCGGCGAGGGGCCCCGCAACAGGTCAGCAGGATACAGAGCGAGAGAACGACCATGCATCTCATGCGCCTTGGCCAATCTTCCCTGGCCCGCCCCTCAATCGGGCGCCCGATTGTTGTGTCGGTCACGGCAAGCCCCCATCGCGAGCCCCACTTGCCTCCTGCTGATACGAACATCACGTCGAGCAAATGGGTCGATCGTGATGGTTCGTTATCGACGAGGGCGCGAGACTTATTGAGGCGCCGCAATCAACACCCGCCGCGTATCCACGCCCGCCATCAACAACAAGCTGTCTGCACAGGCCGGGGACGCCAAGCCGTCCTCTCCCCTCCGGCGCAACTGGCATCGGCGAAAACCTGTATCTGCAAAAAAGTGGTATCTCGAAATATCGCGCCGCCGCCAAACGGCGCCGGTACGCTGGGCGAAGTTTAGATGTAGTCTTGTTGGGGACGCAACCCTGTGCGCAACGGCTCGTCAGCACCGCTGCGGTGCACCGTTGCCTGGTGTCCACGGCGGCGCTCGCCCGCCCGCGGCCCATTGTTCTGATGGTCCACGGATATCTGAACGGCCGACGCCATCAAAGCGCCATAGCAGGCAATTCTGTTGCTGACTGAACGCACGTGGACGTCGCGGACGAAGGCCAGCGTCATTGTTCAACAGCGACCGATTCATCTGCACGCGAGGGGACCGCGCCGCTTCAACCGCTATCTTTATCAAAGAGCGCACGATCCGCGTGGTGACCGTGGTACTCGTATTTCCACTTTTTCCCGGCCTAATCGTTGTTCTAAGATCAACTTATTAACCCAGGCGCCCCGCGACGCGCTCGAGGAATTTGTCAAAACCAAAGCGTAGAGCGACTGATCCGGGCGTCATGGGGATTTGGGATGACCGATCGCATTGCACTGTTTATCGACGGCGCGAATCTGCACACCACGGTCAAGAACCTCGGCTTCGAAGTCGACTTCCGGCGATTGCTCGCGGAGTTCGAAAAGCATGGGCAAATCGTCCGCGCCTATTTCTACACCGTCGTGCGGGAGGACGACGAGTTCAGCAGCCTTCGGCCGCTGGTGGATTGGCTCGACTACAACGGATATGCGGTCAGGAAAAAGCCAGCCAAAACGCACGATGACGGCGAAGGACGGCGCCGAATGAAGCGCAGCATCGGTATCGAGCTCGCGGTCGACGCATTGGAAATCGCACACCGCATCGACCACGTGTTCCTGTTCTCCGGCGACGGTGACTTGCGGGCGGTTGTCGAGGCCGTCAGGCGGATGGGCGTCCGTGTCACGGTCGTTTCCAGCATTCGAACGAAACCTCCCATGATCGCCGACGAGCTTCGCAGAGAAGCTGACGCCTTCCTCGAACTCGACAATCTCAGAGCATCGATCGAGCGTCCACCGCATCCGATTGCGCCGGAGTGAAGTCGCGGGCGGGACGCAGCTGGGCCGACAGCGTCCGTACATCACCGAGTTGCGCAAGCCGGGCGGAGACATCAGTATGACTCCGACCAACGCAACTGCAGGGGGGAATCAATGTGGAGGTCGGTCGGCTGTCTGTTGTTGTTCCTGGCGACGACAAGCGCAGCAATAGCTGAACCTTCAAGGTTCGCCTGCGACACGCCGCGGGGCAAACGGGCTGAGGTTGGCCCCTCAGGCAAAGGCGGTGACGTTCAGTGGATCGATGACGATCTGGATACGGTCCGGCCCGCTGTCGTGATCGATGGCCAAACCTTCTCGGTCACGTGGGGAACTTCGGTTGCGGTGGAAGGCAAGGGAACCAAGCTCACGACCTATGTCTTTGCGGCCGCCCAACGTACGGCTGCGTCGATCGTTGCGACCCGCGTGGACGAGTCCACAGCCGAGATCTTCCGGTTCTATTTTGCAAGCAAGTCACTCTACAAGCTGACGAGCCGCCTGGGCGGTCCCTTGTCAGACCCCAAGGCCCCGCCCTTCGTCGCAACCTACCTGGCGACGTGTCACGAGCAGTAGCCAATGGCTGGCCGGCCGTTAGGGTGGATTTAACTGAGCTTTCGGTTCCGGTTCTCCGGTGTTGCTCCTCGGTACCAGCCCGAATCCCCACGCAACAACTGCCAGAATATTGAATTTTAATCGAAATCTTAAGAGTCGTGCTCGCCCGCGCCCGACGAGCGGCCCCCACTTAGAGCGGTTGTGTGGCTGAAATGTCATAGGTTAAGGAACCGTCCTTTGTTACGGTTTTGGGAGATTCTACGTAAGATTATTGTGAGTAGGGGCGGGGATTATGAAATCGGCATACACGGTCATCGCGTGCCTTTGCCTGGCGGCAACGCCAGCATGTGCCGAGGTTTTTTCAATTAACGACGCATTGCGCCAGGCGATGCAGACCAACCCGGGCGTGGGCGAAGCTTCCGCAAATCGGCGGGCGACCGAAAGCGAGCTGAGGCAAACCCAGAGCACGCTGCTGCCGCAGGTGCGCATCGACGCCAGCTACGGTCCAGAAAAGTTCGATCAATCGCCGGGCTTCATCAGCCCGAACATTCAATCGGCACCGACTGTGGGTGCAGGACCGTGGCGCAATGGCAGCCAGGAATCGGTGGTGGTGCGCCAGTTGCTCTGGGACGGCTTCTCGTCGATCTATGACGTCTGGCGCCAGACCGCACGCGTCAACGCCGCGGCCTCCCGCGTCAAGGAAAGAACCGAGTTGCTGGCCCTCGACGCTGCCGAAGGCTACATCGACGTCGTGCGCTACATGCGGCTGGTGAGCCTCGCCCAGCAAAACGTCGCGAATCACGAGAAGATCTTCTCAAACGTGAACTCTCGCTTCTCGGGTGGCCGGGCCGGCGAAGGCGACCTGGAGCAGGCGCGCGAACGCGTCGAGGCCGCCCGCGCGGCACTCGCCGAATTCCAGCGCAGCCTCGATGACGCCAGGGCGAAGTACCGCAAGACGGTTGGCCTCGAGCCGATCAATGTTCGTTTCCCCGCCCCGCTCGGCGGATTGCCGAACAGCCGCGACGAAGCGCTGGCAACCACCCTGCGGTTCAATTCGACGATTGCGGCGGCACAGTCCGACGCCGACGCCGCCAAGCATGCGTTCAAGGCTACCGACGGCACGTTCGGCCCGAAGTTCTATCTCGAGGGACGGGCAACCCACTACGACAATTCCTACCCTTACGTGGCGGCTGCCGGAACTCCCGCCATTACGCATGAGGACTACAGTGGCAAGGTGGTGATGTCGTGGGACATCTTCCGCGGCGGCCAGGATGCCTGGAATAGGTCTGAGAAGGCCGAGCGCTTTACCGAAGCCACAATGCGACATGCCCGCTTGCAGCGCGACGCCTATGAGTCGATCGACAAGGCGTGGAATGCCCGTACGATTACGGCCACGCGCATTGCAGCACTGACACGCCAGCTGGAAGCGGACAGGAAGACCATCGCGGCCTTCCAGAAGGAATACGAGCTCGGTCAGCGCTCCCTGATCGATCTGCTGAACGCGCAGAACCAGTTCTTCAACGCGTCGGTCTCGCTGACCTCCGCCCGCGGCGTCGTCGTTTTCGCCGACTATCAGCTGCTGGCGGCGATGGGGACCCTGATCGAGTATCTGAAGGCTCCTCCGCCGGTCGATGCTGCCCCCACGGACATGCTCTCGATTGGCCTGCCCCGGTACTCTTTCCCGACGCTTCGGGTGAACCTGCCGCAAACCGGGTCCGAGCCGCTGCACGTCGCCGTTCCGGCCCCCGCCGCCGCAGTTCGCCCAGCCAAGGGCTATGCGGCAGCTCAGCCCAAGGATGTCGGTTTTGCCGACCGCTTCACCGGCGCAACGACGACTGCTGCCGTGCCGGGCTCCTCGGAATGGATGCAGCAGCAGAAGGGCGCTGCGGACGGCCCGAACGTCATTTACGCAGACCCGTCCGTCACGGCGAACGCCAGCTCCTACGCATCGACCAAGCCGCACTGGCTGCTGTCGGCCTTCCCGAGTTCCGCTCAGTAGCAGCCGGCAATCAAGGTCAGGTGAGGACTTCCGAAAGGGCCCCAAACGGGGCCCTTTCGATTCCGTATTAATACTTAAAGCAAGTTTCGCTGATTTTGTTCGCCATTTGTTGTAGTCTGCGCGAAATCTTCGAATGCGATTGCTGCATTTCCATTTTGGTTGTCGAGGTTTCAGTTGTTATTTCGGACCCCCAGCATGGCGGCTAACACCGGCCGCCCCTCGCCGGACGATTCAACTTCAAAGCTTGCCGCGACAAGTCGGCCGCGCGCACTGGGCGACGATCCCCTCACCGCATCGTTGACTTATCTCGCCGCTCATCACGGCCGTGCGGTAAGCCGCGAAGCTCTCCTCGGCGGACTTCCGATCACGGACGGCCGCTTGTCCGTTTCGCTCTACGACCGCGCGGCAAGACGTGCGGGTCTGGAGACCGAGGCCGTCAAGCGCGACATTTCGGACATTCCTGCGCTGGTCTTGCCGGCCGTCCTCATCATGAAGGACGGCTCTGCGCTCATCCTGCTGGGTGCGGACCCAGCGAACAAGATGATCAGGATCGTTGATCCGGCGACGCCGAATGCCCCGCGCGTCGCCGACATCGCCTCGATCGCTACGGATTACACCGGCTACGCGTTCCTGGTGAGAAGCGCCGCGCAAGCCGACGCGCGCGCCGTCGCCGCGGGAGACATCCCCAAGAACCACTGGTTCTGGTCGGTGGTGAAGACGCACTGGCGCAGTTACGGACACATCGCGATCGCCGCCTTTCTGACCAACATCCTCGCGCTGGCGACGCCGCTGTTTACGATGAGCGTCTATGACCGCGTGATCCCCAACGGCGCGATCCCCTCCCTGATCGCCCTCTCGATCGGCATGGGGCTCGGCATCCTCTTCGATTTCATCTTCCGCATGGTCCGCAGCCGCATGATCGACCTGACCGGCAAGACCATCGACGTCGTGCTCGCCGCCAACATCTTCGAGCATGTGATGGCAGTGAAGATGGCGCAGCGGCCGACCTCCGTGGGCATCGTCGCCAATCAGCTCCGGGACTTTGACTCGGTGCGCGAATTCTTCACCTCCGGAAGCGTGGTTTCGGCGACGGACCTGCTGTTTGCCATCCTGTTTGTCGGGGTGCTGTTCATCATAGCCGGACCGTTGGCCTGGATCCCGCTGATCATGCTCCCTCTCGTCATGCTGATCGGCTTCCTGCTGCAGCGCCCGCTCGATCGCGCAATGAGGCGTCTGCAGGCCGAATCCGCCGCCCGGCACGGCGTGCTCGTCGAGTCCCTGTCGAGTCTGGAAACCGTCCGCGCGACCGGCGCCGAGGCCCGCATGCAGACCTTGTGGGAGCGCTCGGTCGCGGCGACCGCCCGATCGGGCGAGGATGTCCACTTCTGGTCGTCGCTGTCGCTGACGAGCGCGAGCATGGCCCAGCAGATCACGAGCCTGCTCCTCGTCATCGTCGGCATTTTCCTGATCCTCGACGGCAAGCTCAGCGTCGGCGCGCTGGTCGCTGCAAATATGCTCGCCGGCCGCGTCCTTGCGCCGATCGCCGGGATCGCCTCCGTGATCACCAAGGGAACGCAGACGTTATCGGCCCTCAAGGCAATCGACCGCATCATGTCGATGGAACGGGAGCGATCGCCGACCCGATCTTATGTCGCAAGACGGATCGAAGACGGCAAGGTCGCCTTCGAGAACGTCTCGTTCGCCTACCCCAGCGCGCCGGGCAACGCTCTCGAAAAGGTCAGCTTCAAGATCGAGGGCGGAGAAAAAGTCGGTATCATCGGCCGGGTGGGGTCCGGCAAGACCACGGTCGGCAGGCTGCTGCTCGGATTTTACGAGCCGAAGGAAGGCCGTATCCTGGTCGACGGCGTGGACTCGCGCCAATACGATCCTTCGGACCTGCGCGCCGGCATCGGCTTTGCGATGCAGGATACCGACCTGTTCTTCGGCAAGCTGCGGGACAACATCGCACTCGGCAAGCCGGAAGCGACCGACGAGGAAATTCTGCTTGCTGCGCGGCTCTCCGGCGTCGAGAGCTTCATCGCCGGCCATCCGATGGGCTATGACATGCCCATCTCTGAAGGCGGCCGCAGCCTGTCGGGCGGCCAGAAGCAGGCCATCGGGCTCGCGCGCGTCTTGATCCGCAAGCCTCGCGTGCTGTTTCTCGATGAGCCAACCGCGCACTTCGATATCCGCAGCGAGCAGGAATTCCTTGAACGTCTCAAGGAGCTCCGTGACGAGCGCATGACCGTCATCATTTCGACCCATCGTTTGTCATTGCTGAACATGGTCGATCGCTTGCTGCTGTTTGACAATGGCCGCCTGGTTGCCGACGGCCCGCGCGACAAGGTGCTCGCGCTGCTCCAGGGCAAGCCCGCGTCGACCCCGCCGTCGCCTGAAAATACGATTCAGCCGAAATCTGCATAGCGAGCGAATATTATGGCGTCTTCAGATTTTGCATTTGCAAATGATATCCGGTCCGCAGCGCTGCTCCGCACGCCCCGCACCTCTCGCATGCTGTTGTGGACGTCCTGTGCGCTGCTTACGACGTTTCTGGTCTGGGCTCATTTCGCCGTGCTGGATGAGGTCAAGCGCGGCAGCGGCCGCGTCGTGCCGTCGCGGCAAATGCAGGTGGTGCAATCGCTCGAGGGCGGCATCGTCGGCGATATCCTGGTGCGGGAAGGCGACATCGTTCAGCAGGGCCAGTCCCTGATGCGCATTGAGGATACGAAATTTGCCTCCGAGTTCGGCGAAATCCGCGAACGCCGCGCGGCGATGGCGGCGCGGGTGGCCCGCCTCGAGGCCGAGGCGCGCGGACGAAGCGAGATCACCTTTCCGGATGAGGTCGACAAGGTGGTTCCTGCCGCCGTCGCGACCGAGGCCAGCGTGTTCAAGATGCGCGGCCAGAAGGTCGCACAGGACATCGATGTCCTCAATCAGCAGGTCACTCGCCTCACTGGCTCCCTCAAGCTGCTGGAGCGTGAGCAGACCCTGACGCGCAGGCTGTATGACCAGAAGGTCGTACCAGAGATCGAGATGCTGCGGCTTGACCGGCAGGCAACCGACATGAAGGGACAGCTGGCCGAGGCACAATCGAAGATCACGAACATCACCGCGTCCTTCCGTTCGCAGGCCGACGAGGATCTGGCCAAATCGCGTGGCGATCTCGCCGTCCTCGACGAGAACATCAAGTCCGCCCAGGACCGGGTGCGCCGCACGGACCTGAAGGCGCCGGTCCACGGCATCGTCAACAAGCTGAACGTCAGCACCATTGGCGCCGTCGTGGCGCCGGGCGCCAACCTCATGGATATCGTGCCTCTGGACGATACGCTGCTGGTGGAAGGCCGGATTCGTCCGCAGGACATCGCCTTTATCCGTCCCGACCAGGACGCGGTGGTGAAGATCAGCGCCTATGATTCCTCGGTCTACGGATCGCTGAAGGGTAAGGTCGAACGCATCAGCGCCGACACCATCGTCGACGACAAGGCGGAGAAGACCGAACGTCCGGAGACCTTCTATCGGGTGATGGTACGCACCGATAAGAACCATCTCGGCTCCGAGCAGCATCCGTTGCCGATCATTCCGGGGATGGTGACCACGGTGGAAGTCCTGACCGGCGAGAAGTCCGTGCTGGACTACATCGCGAAGCCCGCCCGCCTGCTGCGTGACGAAGCGCTGCGCGAACGCTGATCGGGACCAAGGATAGCGTGGTTAACTGATCATGACCTCCGGTCGTTCAACTTCGAACGAACCGGCAAACCGTGGATTGACCGCCTTCTCGACAATCCCGATACCGGCCCCCTCCACTTAACTCCGCTTAAGCGGCCAAGGCGCCAGTCTGCGTCCCGATAACAGCGGGGACGCAGATCGACGCACAGACGTTGACGGTCCCCGACATTGGGGACGTCATATGAAGTCGCTGAAGATTGCTTCGTCGGCAGTCATGGCCATGGCTGCATTTTCAATAAGTCTTTGCGTAGCGCCATCCGCGTTTGCCGCGGACGAGCTTTCTCTCGGCAATCCCGCCGGCGAGCTCGCGCCGGCCTCGGGTGCCGCATCGAACCGCCCGCCTGCCACCTTCTTCACCATCGCCGACGTGCTGGCCAGGCTCGACCGGCAGCGCGGCCGTGGACCGAACGCCATTCGCACCGCCTCGCTCACGCCGCCGAATACGGCGACCGACGCGTTGCCCGCGGCGAAGCCCCTGCCGCCCGTGGGCGCCGAGCCGTTCGGCCTGTTCACCTTCCGCGCGCCGGAAAACGGCCTGTGGCGCAAATGGCGGGGCCTCGAATCCGATCTCGCAAGGGAGCAGACCGTCCTGGCACATTGCCGGGAGAACGCCGCCGGCTGCCCGCCCAATGCCGCGCAATTCCTGCGCCTGATCAACGCGGTCAAATCCAGATCCGGACGCGACCGGCTCGATGAAGCCAACCGCGCCGTCAACCAGGCGATCCGCTATGTGAGCGACTTCGCCCAGCACGGCGAGGCCGACCGCTGGACTGCTCCGCTCGCCACCTTCGCAACCGGCAAGGGCGATTGCGAGGACTACGCGATCGCGAAATACATCGCGCTCGGCGAAGCCGGCTTCCCGCGCGAGGAGCTACGCCTGGTGCTCGGCCGCGATCGCGCCATCCGCCAGGATCATGCCGTGCTGGCGGCGCGGCTGGATGGCCATTGGCTGATACTGGACAGCCGCCGCTCCGAGCTGATTGACGACGGCGACCTCGACAACTTCACGCCGATGTTTGCGATCAGCGAGCACGGCGTCCAGCTGTTTGCGGCCCCCTACGCCAAGCGGCTTCCGTTGGGCGACGAGCTCGACGCGGCACCGGCGGCGGCCAATGCGGCGGATGCCGAATGGACCGGCGTGGAGCAGCTTGAGCTTGAGGCAGCAAGCCCGCTCGCGGGCTTCCTGCCCGTGCTCATGTAACGGCACGTGGGCAAAAATAAACCCCATCGAAAATTCGACGGGGTTTGGGAACCTTGTCAGGACCGATCAGTAGACGTGAACGTTTGCCGCGGCCGGCACGCCGGTGCTGACGTGAGCGAGGTCCACCTTGTCGGTGCCGGTACCGTTGGCCGAATACCACAATTCATGGGTCGTGTTATTGAACACGAACTCCTTGCCCGTACCGCCATTCCACACTGAGGCGCTGGTCTCGTCGCCGACATGGAAGTTGGCCGCAGCGACCGTGGAGGCCTGGCCGATCGACAGGTTATCGCCGAGGTTGACGAAGATCTGGTCGGACAGCGCGTTGAAGTTGTTGATGGTGTCGTGTCCGCCACCGTTCAACTGCAGGACGAAGGTGTCGTTGCCGGCACCGCCGTTCAGGATGTCGTTGCCGGCACCACCGTCGAGGTAGTTGCCGCCGGCGGCGAGCCCGGTCAGGGTATCGTTGCCGCTGCCGCCGAGAATACCCTCGATCCCGCTGTAGGTATCACCCTGGGCCGTACCACCAGTACCGGTACCGGTCACCAGGTTGACCATTACACCGGCGGTATCGTCCCGGTAGTCGACGATATCCACGCCGCCGCCACCAACAATGGTATCGACGTGCGAGCTGGTCGCGATGACGTCGGCGGTTGCGCCGCCCGTCAGCGTGAAGTTGCCGCTGGAATCGCTGGCCACGATGTGAATACCCAGCGTGGACAACGTCGTATGATCGCCATCGCCATCCGTCGCCACGATCCCGAACGACAGGTTCTGGTCGGACGGCAGAACCGTCTGCGACACGTCCGCCGCCGTCAAGCGAATGGATTCGCCAGGCGTGCTGCCCGTGACCTGAAGGGAATTGAACGAGATCGTCGGGTCGATCAACAGATGCCCCGTCGCATCCACCGACGCCGTTCCGGATTGCGTCGTGCCATGGACCGTGTCGGTCGCAGTCCAGGTTACCGAATCCCCGACGTTGCCGGAATTGACGCTGAAGTTCACGGAATCCACGAACTGTGGGTTCGAACCAGGCGAGTTATCGACCCCTATTCCCGTTCCTGGAACGTGAAACTTCATATTGAATGTTTCGCCAAAGTTCAGGAAGTTATTCCCTACACCAAAGCCCACTGTTGAGGAATTGACGAAACCTGCCGAGAAGAATTCGATGCTGCCATCGGCAAGTTCGGCCCACGTAACGTGTCCGCTGGTCAGGCCGAGGAGTGAATCGGTGACCGTCGTCGACGCCTGCGGATGAAGCAGGTCGAACGTGTAGGTGCCATCCTCGAACACCTTCAGATCGAACACCTGCGTCGCGCCGGCCGACCCGATCAGCTCCGTGCCGATCGCGTGACCACTGGCATCGGTCAACGAGACCGTCGAGTAGGTGATGCCCGCAATGCTCGGACCGGTGAGCGTGAAACCGCCGAACCCGTCGGCGCCGAAGTTGACGGCGAAGGTGCCGTTCACCGAGCCGATGTCGTTCGGCAGCGTCCCGTTGACGAATGCGCCGAGCGTCGGGCCGTCGTCGAGGAAGCTGATGTGGGTGCTGATGTCGGCGGAGACCGACGTGTGATCACCGTCGGAGTCGGTTATCGTGACGGTCGCGCCAATCTTGCCAGCCGCCAGCGAAACAGCGTCGTTGGGGTTGGTGGCGTCGGGCTGGTGGAGCGAGAGGTATTCCGCCACATAGAGCTGACCGGTCGCCGGATCGATGGCGATCGCAAACGCCACCTTGCCCGTCAGGCTGGGATTGGTGGCATCGACGCCGGCTGTGCCGATGATCCGGCCGCTGCCGTCCAGCGACAGCGTGATGGCTGTGCCATCCGTCAAGGTCAGACCAGACGCAGAACTGAGCACGGTCAGGGCGTAGGTCGTCGTTCCCGCACCATCCGCGCCGTAGCTGCCCCCGGTCAAGGTCAGGATGCTGCTGGCACCCGTGGAGGCAAAGCTGAGCGCACCGTTGTCCAGCACCGCGGCCGATACATCGGTATCAGTGCCCGCGTTCGCGACGGTCGCAAACAGCCCGGCAACCGTATTCGCCACGCCATTGAACGTAATCGCGGCGCTGCCAAGGACGTCGGTTGCGCCACCGATTGTCTGAACGCCAGGCGTCTCATCGACGCCCACCGTCGCGGCACTCACCGTCAGCGTCGGTGCCTTCGGACCGTCGTCACCGAACTCGATCTGGTGGCCGACATCGACCGAAGCCGAGGCCGTGACCGTCTTGTCGCCCTCGCTGTCGGTGGTGAACGCGCTCGCCTTCAGGTCGATCAGGTTCGCAGCCAGCTGCTTGATGTCGTTGATGTAGGAGCCGCTGTAAGTGTCGGTCTGCGTATGGTCGATCGATTCGAGCTGCGTCAGCGTCACGATGCCGGTGGTCAGACCGACGCCCAGCGTGAACACCGTGTTGCCGGCATTGATCCCGCCCTGTATCGCCGACGTCGAGCCGGTGACCACACCGGTCACGCTGTCGAGATACAGGAAGATGGTGCTGCCGGCATGGGTCAGCCCGCTGGCGCTGCCATTGGCCACGCCGGCGTGCAGGCCGAGCGTGTAGTTGATCGTGGTCGCGCCGGCGCCATCGGCGCCGTACAGGTTGGTATTGCCGATCGTGAACGCACCCGAGAAGTTCTCGGTCGCGATCGTCGCCGATGCATTGGTGTCGTGGATATCCTGGGTGCCGGTGAAGTTGCCGCCGGCAAGGCCGCCGTCGAACGTCAGCAGCA
>NZ_JBNDLA010000053.1:0-16031 GCF_050435825.1 Bradyrhizobium sp. I1.14.4
GGTAGCCTTGCCGCGGGAGGAACAGCGTCCGCTATGCCGGCTGCCCCACTTTCCGCCGCTTCAAACGTCGAGAACGTCGCCGTGGTCTGCGGCCCGCGCGGTTGTGTCCGCACCGCGCCCGCCTACCGACGGTACGGCTACGGTGTTCGCCGCTATGGTTATGGCGTGCATCGGGGTTACGGGTATCACCGCGCATATCGCCGTTGGTGATTGGCGCCTAGCCAGTTTTCCGCCCGCGGCTTAACGGCGCCGCCGTCACCAAAGAAAAAACCGCCGGGCGCGAATGCCGGCGGGGAATTGCCTCCGACCATCGTTAGCCGACTCTCAGATTTTCCGCGGACGTCTTGCCCCGGTTTTCCCTCTCTTCGTAACTCACCTTGGCGCCCTCGTTGAGGCCGCTGAGGCCGGCCTTTTCTACGGCCGAGATATGCACGAATACGTCCTTGCCGCCATTGTCGGGCTGGATGAATCCAAATCCCTTGACTGGATTGAACCATTTCACAGTACCTGTCGCCACGTCGCTCTCTCCCTTTGAAGCAATAACGGGCAGCCTAGGGGGACAGCGCATCACACCGCAAGGAAAAACCCGCCGGGCGTGCCGGCAACGGGTAAGGATCCGTCGCGAACCTTCAGATTCTCAGACGAGTTCATGAACGATCTCAATGCGTGGGCCGTTGCAAACGGCGTTACACGCTCCGAGGCTGTCCGCCGGCTGGTCGAAATCGGGCTAAAGGCGAAGAAATGAGCGCGGCTACCAAGCTGGCTCAGGCCTTTCGCCTTCTTCAGGCGAGCAACCTGCTTTCAGAGGCATCCTCCCTCGGAGATCGGCGGGGCGCCAGCATCGACCTACTTGCTCCAGCTCTATCGAAACTCAACGGTGCTTTCTCGTCGATCGCGTCGAAAGACATCCCGACCGCGCGAAAGCGCTTGGCGGAATCGAAGAAAATGCTGATCGATTTAACGGCGAAAATGTCGCCGTTGCGACGGCTGGGGCGAGACCAGATCAGGCTGAAGCCCTCGCCTTCCTCGTCGGCGAAGAGGTTGGCGAAGATCGGAGCGGTGAAGCTCGGATCGTCGAGCTTGAGACCCAGATAATCGCGGCCCTCGTTGGAGCGCTTGGACCAGGCGGCCCCGATCTCGACACGGCCGACATAGATCCGGTGGCTGGGGGCGCTGTCGCCCGAGCGGCTGGTCTCGGGGATGATGCGGACGTTCCTGGCCTGGAGCGAGAGGGTGACGATTTCGCCGTTGAACTCGTTGTTGCCGGTCTTCTTGAAGGTGCCGATGGTCGCCATGGTAGTTCTCCTTGATCTCTGTTTTCCGAGCCCGCACCTTGCGGCCTCAATGGTGATCGACAGGCCGGAGGCGATCGACGGCGCACCCCGCAGGGGCTCGACAGCAAAGGAGGAACTTTCTTGTTTCGCGAGGAATGACGGCGCAGCCGGCAGGGGATGAAAGTTGTGACGCCGCTGTTGCGCCATAGGCGGTCGAGGCTTCTTAGCCGGCCTTCGGCCAGATCCATCCATCGAAGAGGCCGTTTCGCGCGCTCGATCCGAACAGAGCTGACATCAAGGAGAACGCAGCGATAGCGAGTCCCGCCGGGAAGCCGGCCCAACGAATTCAGTGGTGATTGGCTCTTTGTGCTGCCAGGTGCAGATTTGCGCTTCCGCGATCACTGCCTCGGCCCTACGCCCCGCTCACAATAGTCGCCGGCCGTATCTGTGATCCGCCGCTATTTGGTCGATCGCTCACAACGATCGCCACGTATCTGCCTCCCTGCGACAATCGGTCGAGCCACGACGCTTGCGCTGCTCTGAGTGACGCTTCAAAGCGGCGAGCGCTCCGGCTGTGTGATCCAGTCAACCTCACTCGACGTGAAATTATCAGCCCATCGCCGAGCCTTGCCCGGCAGGTCCGGGCGCGGTCACTCGCAGGCTCTGCATCGACAAATCCAACCAGAGCGTGGCCGCTCAGACAATGGCAGCGGCCGGGCGAGCGATCACCTTGCCGAAACAGGCAATTCCCTGTGGCCTGTGCCACGTGCGCATTCTGTCAGAATACAAGCGCGCTTCATGTCTGAAACCCGCCTCCGACTGTCTTCGAAAGCCACATTGCATCAAAAAAGACGCGAGAGTGCCCCTTCTATAGTGCTGGCCCAAATCCTGCACCGGCTCTCTGCGCCATGAAGTTTGGCGACGGCAACAAGATGGGAGTCGCGTTTGGGTCTCGATCCGTCAATCGACAATGCGGTTGCCTCGCCGGAGGTCGCCTGTCTGCACCACGCTGGGACAACGGAACACGTTCCTGCTTGCCACGGCCTCGCGCGGCATCGGTCATGCCACCGGAAAACTGCTTTCAGAAGAGGGCCGGCGTATCTTCACTTGCACGCGGCACCCCTTCGGTGGCGGGCGATGTCGGCGGGATTTGGAGACAGACAACCATGTCCAGGTAGATCTAGGCATTCGTCGGACGGTGCCGCGCGCCACCGCCAAGGTCGCGGAACGGCTTGTTGGCGCACCGCTACACCTATTGAGCCACAATGCCGGCATTTCGCCATAGACACCGGACCATACCCGGCAGAGGTCGTTGATGGCGTCATTCGAAAGCTGGATGAGGCTGCTCCATCTCAATCTGCCTGGCCTGACCCTCCTCCCGCAAGATCTCTTTCCCGAGTTCAAGGCGGCCTCGGTAATGATCGTCGAGATGACTTGATCGGCAACCTAGCCGCGCGCAACCGTTTCCCAGCACCGCCATTGCCTCCCGCGTCAAGACTGACGGTTGCCTGCTCACCCTGAAGCGAGGCGTCAAGACATGACCGATGAACTGGATCTGCGAACCTTCACGCCACATCCGCAACGCAACGCTGTGCTCGGCGAAGTGCACGCGCGCCCTTTCACGCGCCTTGTTTCGCCCTTCAGCGTGATCCACTTCGCTTTTCTCGCACAGGGCGAGGCGGCCACAAGCGATCGCTGCCGTTTTATCGATTTTTGCCTCGAGCGCAATCTTCCGCCGCCTGAGCAATCGGCGAAACTTCATCAGATTGTCATCGGGCCCGCTACGCTACGCTGGGAGCAGCATTCGGAATTTACAACATTCACCTGGATCTGGACTAACGCAAATTGTTCTGCCGCACACCAATTTGACAAAGTTGATGGTACCGTCCGATCGCTGATCCACGCGTTGCGTCAGACCGGACAGTTGCTGGTCGCGATTAGGCTAGAAGTGGAGCAGGACGCCTCGCCGACCAGGCGCGCCGAACAGGTTTTTGACAAGAATAGCCTGGCCATGGTTGCCACAAAGAGCGGTGCAGGGGTTGCTGCCTCAGACTTCCGCGTAGACGAAAAAGGCTTCACGAAAATCCTCGTCTGCGACCTCGGGTTGACGCCGCACGATCTCGGAGCGCTGGTGCAACGGCTCCTGGAAATCGAGACCTACCGTCCATTGGCGCTGCTTGGCCTGTCGGCGGCCCTTGAGCTTGCACCATCTGTTGATCGCATCGACCGCCGTCTTGTTGAGGCGCTCGAGAAAATGCAAAGCGGTGAGGGGCTGCAGTTCAACAACCATCTGCTTGCCGAACTGACGGCGCTGGCCGCCTCCTTCGAAAGAGGCGCGACCGGCAGCCTGTTTCGCTTCGGCGCCAGCAGGGCCTATAACGAGCTGGTCCAATCGCGACTGTCCATCATTGAAGGCAACGATGTCTCGGGTTATCCAACCTGGTCGTCGTTTCTGGCGCGCCGCATGGCGCCGGCGATGCGAACCTGCGCGACTGTGGAGGATCGTCAGGCGACTCTGTCGGTGAAGCTCGCGCGTGCCGCCGATCTGTTGCGAACCCGGGTCGACGTCGAAATCGAGCAACAGAATCGTGACCTGTTGCAGGCTATCAACGAGCGCGCGAGACAGCAACTTCGCCTGCAGTGCACGGTCGAAGGATTGTCGGTCGGGGCGATAGGATATTATGTGGTCAGCCTGTTTAGTTATCTTGCCAAGGGCGCGCATGATGTCGGACTGCGAGTAGAGCCCTCGTTCCTAACCGCAGCCTTCGTGCCGATCGCGGTCGGCGTGATCTGGCTGGTGAGTTACAATGTCCGAAAGCGACACCTCAAGCACGACGACGCGCCCTCGGTGGCTTGCGACTAGAGCTCCTCGAGGGAATCAGTGCGTCCGTCCTGCGAAGCTCGCATGGTCGTGGTGCGACGCTGCCGCAAGATCGCGGCCGGCTCCTGAGCAAATAATGCCCCGCCCGGACCAGCCGGGCAAGGCATTGTGGATCGGGTCAGTCGCCGTTGCGACGGCTGGGGCGAGACCAGATCAGGCTGAAGCCCTCGCCTTCCTCGTCGGCGAAGAGGTTGGCGAAGATCGGAGCGGTGAAGCTCGGATCGTCGAGCTTGAGACCCAGATAATCGCGGCCCTCGTTGGAGCGCTTGGACCAGGCGGCCCCGATCTCGACACGGCCGACATAGATCCGGTGGCTGGGGGCGCTGTCGCCCGAGCGGCTGGTCTCGGGGATGATGCGGACGTTCCTGGCCTGGAGCGAGAGGGTGACGATTTCGCCGTTGAACTCGTTGTTGCCGGTCTTCTTGAAGGTGCCGATGGTCGCCATGGTAGTTCTCCTTGATCTCTGTTTTCCGAGCCCGCACCTTGCGGCCTCAATGGTGATCGACAGGCCGGAGGCGATCGACGGCGCACCCCGCAGGGGCTCGACAGCAAAGGAGGAACTTTCTTGTTTCGCGAGGAATGACGGCGCAGCCGGCAGGGGATGAAAGTTGTGACGCCGCTGTTGCGCCATAGGCGGTCGAGGCTTCTTAGCCGGCCTTCGGCCAGATCCATCCATCGAAGAGGCCGTTTCGCGCGCTCGATCCGAACAGAGCTGACATCAAGGAGAACGCAGCGATAGCGAGTCCCGCCGGGAAGCCGGCCCAACGAATTCAGTGGTGATTGGCTCCCGGCCGCATGGCGACACAAGGATCTAGGTTTCCGCGACCGCACTCGAGCAATACGCCCGACGACTCGAGTTGTCGGCCGTGTTTGTGGGACGTCACCGCCTAGACCACCGCGTTTCAACAGCCGCCGTTAGCTCGGCCACATCGCGATGATCGAGCTTCACCGTTCTCTATCGAGTATCGGGGATGGGCGCCGCGAGCGCTCTGGACGCCTGATCTTGTCGCGGCCCAACGTCCGACGCTCGGGTGTTAGCCCTGCGCCAAATCCCGTCCGACGGATCCGGGTGCGGTCGTAGCCGTAAAGCGGATGAACGCCGTGATGGTGACGGCAGTCGCGCCAACGATCGCGAAGATCGTTTGCCAGGCGGGCGAAGGCATCGTCATCTGGGCGATTCCGTGCGTCGCGCTGTAACCCGCGAACGTGGCGGGCGCGACATACAGGAGGATGATCAAGAGTCTAAGCCAAGTCCATGGCACGTAGGCAAGCGCGAGTTGGCCAATGCAAATGGTTGCACCGCCCGCCACGAGCCCTGCTGCCGTGCCACTGAGCATTCCGGCGCCGGTGTAGAAGGCCCAGATGCCGATCGTCAGGCCAACGAAGAGGGGCAGCGCGAAAACAGCGAGTGTGAACAGCAGCCAGCAGAAAAAAGCCGATGCCAACGACGACGAGCAGTGGTCCGAAGATGACCATGGTGGTGGGCTCCGTGAGATAAAGGTCTGACGGTCGTGCCTTCCACCACGACCACGGCGCGAGCAACACTATAGCAGCAAAAGCAGCGACCGGAATCGTCACAGATCCAGTTGCGCGCGACAGACAAAGTGACCATATTGACGGTCAGGAGCCGATTGCCTGGGCTGCAAGCGACCCAAAAGGCGGCATCTCGATTTCTCAATCGAACACCCCAACGGCAACCATTCTGCCGGCGCGCGGTGGTCATGAAGCGCTTGTGACTGCCACTAAGACGCCGGAGTAAAATGGATTTGCCATGTCTACCATCCAAAAGGACTGCGCAGACTTTCTGCGTATGACGTTCAACAATCTGGCCGGCGGCAAGCTCGGATCAGGTCACGCCCACGAGATCGTGGCTGCGTATTTTGGCTATGGTACCGCGGCGGCTCTGAGGGCCGAGCCGAAGTACCAGCTTGCGGCTTTGGACAAGGCCGCGATCCTCATGCCCGATCTGCGCTTGATGGACCAGCGCGTGCGGCAGCTCAACGGTCTTCCCGCGGGCCTACCCGTTGTTGACGAACTGGCGTCGCAGCTCTCCAACTTTATTAGCACAAACGGCTATTTTTCTGGTGAGGTTTGGTACACCCGAGATCTCGAAGAGTACATCAACGTGTCCTTCATTCAAGAAGATCCCATGATGATCGAGGACGCCCTCTCGGGTGAGATGGCTATGACGAACGCCTTTTTTGATGAGCTTTACGTCAAAGAAGTAAGTCTGGACGTTGGAGACGATGTCCTTGTGGCAAATGTCTCAGGTGCGCTCAATGGGGAGAACGATCCGGATAAACCCTTTCACGGAGATTCGATCGCGTTCACAACGATCATGTCATTTGAGCGTGTAGCCAGTCGGGTCGGGTATAGGCAGCCGGAGCTGGATACATCGGGCGCCATTGATGAGTCACATTACTATGATGAGGACGCCTGAGGGTTGTTAGGTACTTCATGGCGCGATTGGACTCTCAGCTCGCCCGTCGTTCTGCACGACGGGGTACGGCGGCGCCTATGCGCCGCCAAACTTCCAGACCGGGATGCCGAGTTTCTTTGCCTTGTCGGCCAGATTGTCCTGGATGCCTGTGCCCGGGAAATACATCACCCCGATCGGCAGCTCGTTGAGCATCGCATCGTTGCGTTTGAACGGAGCGGCCTTGGCATGCTTCGTCCAGTCGGGCTTGAAGGCGATCTGCGGAACCTTGCGGTTGTCGGCCCACTTGGCGGCGATCAACTCGGCGCCCCTGGGCGATCCGCCGTGCAGCAACACCATGTCCGCATGCTTGGCGTGAACCTGATCGAGCTTGGCCCAGATCAACCGGTGATCGTTGAAGTCGAGTCCACCGGTCAACGCGACTTTCGGGCCGGGCGGCATGAGCACCTGATTGTCTGCGCGCTTCTTCGCGACCAGGAAATCGCGGCTGTCGATCATCGCGAAGGTCAGATTGCGGCTGCCGCCGACGGAAAATAGTCGACCCACGAGGTTGCCGGTCCGAGCCGCTTGCCGCCCGATCGCCCTCTCAGAAGGCCGTGGGTGCGGTCCTCTCCGGCGCCGAGGGGAGGCAGGACCACCGGCCTCCCGTAATGAAGCGGCCGCATTGCCCTTATCCGTTCCGGCTATGCCGCCAGCTCCATAAAGCGCGCGACGTCCTGCGCCGGGATCTGCACGCGGCTCGCGGCCCGAAGGGCGTCAAATCCGAGCAGGCGAAGATCCGAGGGACGCGGGCGATTTTCTCGAGCGGAGGCGATTTGGCTCCGGCTCCAGTTCTGGATGGGGCAGACTCAGAAAGCGTCGGGCCTCATTGGCGACATCGCGAAAGTCTACGAAACCGCAGCTCTCGCGGATCACGTCAAGGAGATCGCCATATTCGGCCGAGGCGGCATCCCGCCAATGCCCGGCGGCGCCAGGACCGAATTCCGGTCCGCTGAGCCGGACGAACATCGACCGGCCGGGCGTATTGCGGACGTCGCCGACCATCCAGTAGCGGCCCTGGCGCCTTCCGTTGGACAGGTAATGGCGGCACACCGCCTCGGCGTCACGCGTGATCGGCGGCAGCTCGTCCTTGATGCCGTTCGCGTCCATGAGCTTCAGGCCCGTGGCGTTCTCGAAGATCTGGAGCGAGCAGCCTTCGACCTTGCCGCGCACAAGCAGCAGATAGAGCTGGCGCAGCGCATCGCGGGCGTAGTGGCTCTCAAGATTGTCCTCGGGCCGGAACAGGCCCTGGCCGCCGGTCTGGCGCTGGCCGCGCGTAATGGCACCCAGCGTGTCGAGCCGGCGCGCAATGGTCGAAAGGAAACGCTTCTCGGCCTTGACGTCGGTCGCGATCGGCCGGAACAGCGGTGGCTGCGCCTGGTTGGTGCGGTTCGTGCGACCGAGACCCTGGATCGCGGCATCGGCCTTCCAGCCCGGCTCGAGCAAATAATGGACGCGAAGCCGGCGGTTCCGCTCCGAGAGCTCGGCGTGGTAGCTGCGACCCGTGCCGCCAGCCTCCGAGAAGACAAGCACGCGCTTTGCGTCATCCATGAAGGCGGCGGCCTCGGCGAGATTGGCGGAGGCGGCCCGGGTCTCGACGGCGAGGCGGTCACCCTTGTGCACCACGCGTCGCGACCGTCCGGTCACCTCCGCCACGAGGTCTGCGCCGAAACGCTGCACGATCTGGTCGAGCGCGCCGGGAACAGGCGGAAGAGAAGCGAGCCGCTCGATCAGCTCATTGCGGCGGGCGACGGCCTCGCGGCTCTCGACCGGCTGGCCGTTGCGGAAGACGGGCCGGGACGAGAGATTGCCCTCGGCGTCAGTGAAGGGCTCATAGAGCTGCACCGGGAAGGAATGGGCGACGTAATCCAGCACGTATTCGCGCGGCGTGATGTCCACGCGCACGTCGTTCCATTCCTCAGGTGGAATCTCGGCGAGCCGACGCTCCATCAGCGCCTCGCCGGTCGACACGATCTGGATCACCGCGGCATGGCCCTCGGCCAGATCCCGCTCGATGCAGTGGACCAAGGTCGGCGTCTTCATGCTGGTGAGCAGATGACCGAAGAAGCGCTGCTTGGCTGACTCGAAGGCCGAGCGCGCGGCCGCCTTTGCTTGGCGATTGAGCGTGCGGGTCTCGCCGGTGATGTTAGCGGCCTGCATGGCTGCGTCGAGGTGATTGTGGATGACGCTCAAGGCGCCGGCGTAGGCGTCGTAGATGCGCCGCTGCTCGTCGGTAAGCTGGTACTCGACCAGCTCATATTCGATGCCGTCGTAGGAAAGCGAGCGGGCGGTGTAAAGGCCGAGTGAGCGAAGGTCGCGGGAGAGCACCTCCATCGCCGCGACGCCGCCCTCCTCGATCGCCTCGACGAACTCGGCGCGGGTCGCGAACGGGAAATCCTCGCCACCCCACAGGCCGAGCCGCTGGGCGTAGGCGAGATTGTGGATCGTGGTGGCGCCCGTCGCCGAGACATAGACGACGCGGGCGTTCGGGAGCGCGTGCTGCAGGCGCAAGCCAGCACGGCCCTGCTGCGAGGGCGCGACATCGCCCCGCTCGCCCTTGCCGCCACCGGCATTCTGCATGGCATGGCTCTCGTCGAAAATAATGACACCGTCGAAGTCGGAGCCCAACCATTGAACAATCTGCCGCACGCGCGAAAGCTTCTCGCCGCGGTCGTCGGACCGCAGCGTAGCGTAGGCTAAAAATAGGACACCTTCGGCCAACCGGATCTCACGCCCTTGAGGGAAGCGCGAGAGTGGTGTGACCAGCAGACGCTCCATGCCGAGCGCCGACCAGTCGCGCTGGACGTCCTCGAGCAGCTTGTCGGACTTCGAGACCCAGACCGCCTTGCGCCGGCCCTGCAGCCAATTGTCGAGAATGATGCCGGCGGACTGGCGACCCTTGCCGGCGCCGGTCCCGTCGCCGAGCATGAAGCCTCGACGGAAACGAACGACGTTCGACGCGTCGTCGCGGGCGGCCGTGACGAGATCGAAGGTCTCGTCAACGGTCCAGGCGCCGGCGAGATAATGACCGTGCGCCTCGCCGGCATAGATCAGCGTCTCGAGCTGGGCGTCGGACAGGATGCCGTCCCTGACGAGGTTGGCCGGCAGACGTGGCCGTTAGCTCGGCTTTGCCGGCGCGACCGAGGCCATCGCCGCCGACTGCACCAGCTTGGTCGGGTGCGCCTGCGCGCCGGGGATCCGGATCGATTGCAGCCGGTACTCCTCGTAGATGGCGTCGCTGAGGCGCGCGCCCTCGGGCGGCGTCCAGTCGATTGTCTCATAGGCGAGATCAACGGCTTCGGGATCGGTGACCGACACCTTGGTCGACTGTGCGGCCACCCGCGCCAGATAGCCGCGCACGGTGCGTGCCGGCGAGGCTGACACGGGAAGCGCGCCAGTCGAGGCGACTGGCAAGCGAGCTGGAACGTGTTCGCCGATCCAGCGGAGCAGCGTCGCGACGTCGGGCGCGATTCCCGGCGACTTCGGGAATATGCGCGGGTCATCGGCCGGCGTCTTGTCGATGATCGCGAGACGCGTCTCGGTCGTGGTGCCGCGCTTGGCGTCAACCGCACCAGCGATCGCGGCGGTGAACACCACCCGGCCGCGTTCCTGCAATCGGGCGAAGGCGTCGCGCCAGGCTGAGGCTTCGGGCGAGAAGGTTGCGCCGGTGATCGTGACCAGCCGGCCGCCATCGGCAAGACGCACCAGCGCCGAGGCGATGTGACGGTATGCAGTGTCGGCCGTGCGGCCGGAGACGTTCGCCATCGCCGAGAACGGCGGGTTGAGGCCGTCACTATCTACGGAATGCACGATATTTCCCACCTTATTCCGCCATCGTCTCCTACCAAGTCGCTGCCTCCGAGGCAGTCCGGCCCCGTCAGCAATCCTCGACTCACTTGATCGCGGTGCAGAATACGTCAAGCGCTGCGATACGCTGCTGGCATTGCGTCAAGCTGAAGATAAGATCTCCGGGAACAAGGCCAGCGCGATCTTTCCTGACACGCTTTGGCGATCGTCTTGCGCCACTGTGCGTGCTTTGCCGATCTTGTTGCGAACACTCTCGATTTCAAGGACAGCATCCCTGTTGGTCAGTTGGGCGAAGGTGCGAATGAGGCGCACATAGCGCTGTCGTCGCTCGACATTGAGGAAGGAGTTCAGCACCTCGACAAGATTTTGCTGCCGCGATCCGACCGGCCGACCGTCGACCAGGGAAAGCAGACAGTTGATCAATGCATCCACGTCGAGCGCGTGCAGTTCGTTGACGTCGCTCCCCGGAATCGCCACTTTGGCGACGAGTTCGCCAAACAGGATCTCACGCTCTTTCCATTTCGTACCTTTTTCTCCGAGCGCGCCGCGCCAGCGCGACAGAAAGTCATGATGCCAAGGCGGCCTCGACGGGACCGCGTTTGCGCGCCCTCCCTCGATCCAATTGAGGTCGGAAATCGTGACCAATTTCGAGCGCCATGCATCTTCATCCAGCCAGAACGCGCGCAAGATTACTTCTTGCCGCTGTCTGGAGAGGACTATCGTTTCATCGTCCATTGAGAACAGGTTCTTGTCGTGGGAGTAGAAAATGTCCTCAAACGAACTGAGTAATCGGCGGCTCGCGGGTGGCTCAAAATTCCAAGTCAGCCACATCAGGCGAATGGACGCGTTCTCATAGAAATCTTCGCGTTGCACTATGATGGGGATTTGCGTGGTTGAAAGTTGAACCTCCACAACGAGTGGCATGCGATCGTAGATCGCCCGTACGTCCGGACGCCGTCGTCCATTCTCTAGGATGAGATACTCATCGACAACGACGCTTCCCGCGGTCGTGCGCTGATCGTGGGTCAATAACTCACCGACGATATGTTTGATTTTAGCATGCAGCGGGCTTTCCCGCGCTCCGTCAAATTGCTGCGCGCTAACGATATCGACGCTGGCCGGCGTCCCCGTCCACCAGGGACAAACTTGTGGGGCACCCGGGTGGTGTTTCCAGTAAGGCTGGCCGGTCCGACCTTCGCGCGGAGCATAGACGGCATGTCCGCATTTCGCGCAGGCGAAACGCGCTTTCCTGTCGAGCCGCGCACGCGTCGCCGCGCGACGGAGAACCTGATAATCGTCCTTGCTCATCGCAATGAGCGCATCACTCGTGATGCTGTGCATCGATGCAAGGTCAACCACTCTCTTGAGTGTCCTTCGGAGAATCGCCCCGACCATCTACCGAATCTCCCTTCCTCCGACGTGATCATTGAGCATTTGCGGGATCGCGTGCTATGGAAAATCGCCTGGGTCTCAAGGAAGTCCAGCCGACGCATGACCGACGGCGGGGCGAGGCCGCAACTCGCGGCGTCACCGATTATCAGCCCGGCATGGCGGCCGTCAGGTGTCCGCACCGGGAAGAATGGGTTCTTCGCCGAAGGGGCGGTTAATGATCGACAGCGCGTCGGGCGCGGCGAAGACGCGGTTGCGCGCATAGCCGGTACGCTCGTTCAAGATTTCATTCTCGACCAGTTGCTCTACCGCTTGCGAGGCTGCAGGCACCGTAATGCTGAGAAGCGAGGCCAGACGCTTGACGGTCAGCACCGGATAGTGCGGCAGAACATCGAGTGCGCGCAGGCTGGCTGAGCCCTGGCGAAACTTCCGCCGCTTCCGCCATAGATCGCCAAGTGCAGACAAGGCGTCGCGGGTCTTCAGGAGCTCATCTGTGGTGCCGACAATCGCGTCTGCCATGAACCCGACCGCTTCATGCCATTCGAGGCGCTGCTGAGCCGCCTTGAGCGATTCATAATAAGCTGTCTTGTGGGCTTCAATGTACGGCGACAGGTAAATCGGCATCATGCCTTCGGCGGCCATCATCAATGGCAAAAGCAGACGGCCAACGCGGCCATTGCCATCACGAAACGGGTGGACCGCCTCGAAATGTGCGTGCGCAACCGCCATTCGCACGATGAAGCTCTGGTACATTGCCTGCATGCCCTCGCAGCGCATGTACTTCATCGTGCCCTCAAGGCACGCGGCAATGTCCGACGGCGGCGTCGGATTGTAGGTTGAGTAAGCGATATCGCCCCTGCCGCCGATCCAGACGACAACCTGGCGAAGATCGCCGGGCCTGTCCTTGTATTCCGCGTCGCCGCGCATGACGGCGCGATGCAGATCCTGCACCAAACCGCTTGTGAAGATTTCCAGTTTCTCTTGTCTGGCCCGCGGCAGGAAGTCATCGAGCGCGAGCGCGTAATCACGCACCTGAATTACCGCCTCGCCCTGCTGGGAGTCTTCGCTTTCTTCACCGGACAGCAATTCGTCAAGCGTGCTGTTGGTGCCTTCGATCGCCGAGCTGCTGACAGCTTCCCGCCGTGGCAAGATGCGGCTGATCAGATACGGGTCATTTAGTTCGGCCGCGAGCGTCTCGATGCGCACCAGGGCTGTATCCGCCGCCCTGAGCCGGGCAAGGACCGGACCCACGGCAACGCCGTCCTCGGGCGGGGGCAGCGGAACCACGCCGTAATGCGCGGCATGGGGCGCCGGAAGCCGCTTCAATCGTTCCCGCACGACGTGAGTGAGATTATCGCGGTTCAACAGAAACCTTTCGCATAGGAGCTAATTTCGGCACCATAATAAACGTTATTTATACATACTTCAATAAGGCACCTGACGGGGATTCCTACGCAAGGTTTTCTGAGTTCCATTTCTGAGGAACCACTTTCCCGTACTGTCGTTACGACCTATATCACGTAACGACAGTACGGAGACATTTCGTGGCCGATCCTACGGTAGTCAGGCGAGTAAAACGCCAGCGCGACGTTCGCCTGGCTGAAGGCTGGCAGGAAGTCCGCGTGTGGGTGCCCACCGAACAAGACGCAAACGACATCAGAAACCTCGCCGCCGAGCGCAGGGCAAAAGCCAAAGCGCTCGCCGGCCTTGACGAAGGAATTAAGAGCATGCCCCCAGAAACACTGCACCGCATTGCCGAGGCTATCGCATCCCAGGGCTCGGCAGCCTACACGACCCCCTCCGGGCCGGTACTGGACCTCCTGACCAAACTCGCGGAAGAGGACGATCTCGCGAGCTTCTCACGGGCCTTCATTCTTCTGGCGCGCGCCGAACCGGCTAACGCCGCCTTTGTCGCGGGCGCGGTGCCGGCAAAGATCTCCAACTTCCTGATCAAGCATCGGGGCGTCAAGGCGACCGCGCTGATCAAGTGGACCGAGTCCAATCCGGATTGGGCTGAGGAGTTCAAGAACGCACTGCGTGATCCCGATCTATTTGTTCGGGTCGTCGAAGGCTTCGCCTCTGCGATCAAGCAAGGTGCCGCCGCTCACTAGACCTTTGACAAAGAAACCGGCGCCGTTTCTAAAAAAGGCGGCGCCGGTTTCCTTGTGACTCGGATGAGCCTTCACAATGAATGCGCCTTAGGGCGACTCGCCTTGCCATGCTAGACTGGGCAATGCCCTTTCCAGTCACCGCCGCAGCCGGAGACGATCCCCGCCAGTTTCTGATTCAAGACCCGACGGGGGTTCGGCATCCGATTATCTCCTTGCTGGCAATCGACAGCCACACAGGCCGCGTCTCTGGTCTCGGCACGGCGATCCGGATCGACCCCTTCGGAGGATATCTGATCGCGCAGCACGTGCTTGAAGCATGGCTCGGGCCATCGCCTCTGCAAGCACCATGGCGAACTTCACCCGAATCGCGTCGCCGATCAGTTCCTGGATGCCGGGGCGAAGCAGCGATGCACCAGAGATCGCTCGGTCTGTATAGCTGTCGACGACAGTCCAACCTTGCTTCTCGGCGTGGAGCCGGCATAGGCGCAATTGATCCTCGATCGAAGCGTCGCGCCGGTTGTCTGATGAGTAACGGGCGTAGAGCGCGATCTTCATGACGCCTCATTCCGGGAGACGGTCACGCTTCCGTCTGTCTGTTTCGGCTTGGACGAAATCCCGCACGGCCTGCCGAGCCAGCAGGCGCACCAAATTGACCAGGCGCGGATCGGATTTCGATGCGGCGACGGTCGCAACGGAGGCTCCGGGCGCCGTATCGGCGACCACGCGAAGCTTTTCGGATGTTGTTCCTCTCGGTCGCGCCAACGCGGCGTCCTTGTCGTTGCGCGGATCGCTCCGCATCGTGACAAAGATAGCGAGTCGCGGCCCCAACGCAAGAAAAATATCTAGCGATATCAGTATCTTGTGTCGTAATCGCGCGTTGATCCGAGATGCGAAGCGTAGCGGATAGGGAAATCGCAAAGTCGAGCGCACGAAAAATATTGTCGTGGTCACCTCTGCAAGATGCAATCTGTTTAATCGCAACGTCGGACAACACACCGACCTCTTACTACTGCTGCTGACGTCAAATGAGACCGTCGCAGTCTTGCGGCAAGCCGAAGATTCGGCTAGATATCCAGATATACCATTGGAGGCGATCCGTGGGCAATAGTGCGCAGAAAAGGGCGATCGAAAATTACCGATCCCGGCTGATCAAGCGCGGCATCGTGCGGTTTGAGCTCCAAGCCCTCGAGACCGATCGCGATCTCATCAGAGCGCTTGCCCGGAAGTTGACCGAGGAAGGGCCGGAAGCCGGGCATCTCCGACGGGCGGTGCAACAGGCCGTTTCTGGCGGGTCACCGAAGCACGGTGGCATCTTGAGTGCGTTGCGTCGCTCGCCGCTCGTTGGTGCCGATCTCGACCTGACGCGCCCCCGTGAAGAGGGGCGTAAGGCCGATCTGTGACGCGCTATCTTCTCGACACCAACATCATCAGCAACATCGTCAAGCCGAAACCGTCAGAGCCACTGTTGGCCTGGATAGGCCAGCAGCGCGACGACGATCTGTTCATTGCCTCGCTGACAGTAGCCGAAATCCGGCGCGGTATTCTGGAGACGCCACGCGGCAAGAAGCGCGATGCGCTCGACGCCTGGTTCGTTGGTCAAGAGGGACCGCAAGCGCTGTTTGCGGGGCGCATTTTGTCGTTCGACGACAAGGCAGGCCTGGTCTGGGCGCAGCTGATGGCGGAAGGGAAGGCTGTCGGACGCCCTCGTAGCGGACTCGATATGATCATCGCCGCGGTCGCGGATGCCAATGACTGCGTGGTGGTGACGGACAACGAAAAAGACTTTGCTGGGCTTCAGATCATCAATCCATTGCGCGGCGACTTGTAGGGGGAAGTGCATGACAGGAGGACCGCCTCAGCCGCGATCAAGAGGACATTGCAGGGCTCTTCAAGCGCATGGCCTTCGCCGGCGTGCGGATCGTCACCCTTTCGGAGGGCGACGTCACACATCTCCACGTCGGGCTGAAGGGCACGATGAATGCCCTGTTCCTGAAAGACCTAGTGTTCTGACTCATTCATTTGCATCCCGCTTTTGCGATGGCGAGCGCTTTTTTGGCTCGGCGGTGCTTTGCGAGGATGGATTTGGCGCTGGC
>NZ_JBNDLA010000054.1:0-16007 GCF_050435825.1 Bradyrhizobium sp. I1.14.4
TTCGTCTGGACCAAGAAAAAGGTCCGCCAACGCCGCTTCAAAGGCCGCCGTATCACTCAGCTCTGATTCCGGGTACTAAAGCGGATTCCGGTCATATTGAAGCATAGCCTGCATGCCTGAAATAGTTGGCGCATTCGCGCGGACTAAGTTGGGGGATGAAGGAGCGAATTGCTCGGGTGAGGCGCGGAACGGTTCGGGCCGCGACCTTGCGGAGGAACGCCTTGAATTTGCTGTAAGGCAGTTCGATTGGATTGAGGTCGGGCGAGTATTTCGGCAGGTAGCGCAGCGTCGCATGTGCGTTCTCAATCGCTTGCCGAATGGCGGGCCCCATATGGACGCGGCAGTTATCCATCACGACGATGTCGTTGCGACGTAGCATAGGAACCAAACACTGCTCGATGTAGGCGCAGAATAGTTCTCCCGTCATGGCACCTTCGACCACCATTGGCGCGGTCATTTTATTGTGGCGCAAGGCCGCCACGAAGGTGATCGTCTTCCACGATCCAAGTGGCACGGTGCCGATCACCCTGGCGCCTCTCGGAGCACGCCCCCAGACCCGCGCCAAGTTTGTGCTGACCGCGGTCTCGTCGATAAACACCAGCCGGGTGGAATCAAGCATACCTTGCTCTCGGATCCAGCGTCGGCGTGCTCGCGCCACATCCGCTCGCTGCCGTTCGGCAGCTTGCAGGCTTTTTTTTAAGCGTGATTTCGTGGCGATCGAGAAAACGCCAGAGCGAGCTACGGCTGGTGCGGATCCGTCGCTTGCGCAGCTCTGTGACGGTCTCCACCAACGTCAGGTCTGGCTGTTGGGCGATCAGATCGAGTATCTGCTCCGCAACCGCCTCCAGCGGAGAAACGCTTCCTCCACGCGGCTTCGGCGCAGCGCTCCTGCTTTCGTGCCAGCGCTGCACCCACTTTATCGCCGAACTCACGCTCACCTCGAAACGTTCAGCCGTCTCGCGCCGTGATGCACCGCTTTCAACAGCTTCGATTACGCGTTCCCGTAGATCACCAGAATAGGACCTCGGCATCGCCCACCCCCGCAAAGGAGAATCAATGGACCAAGATTCGCTCATTCCTAACCCTTTGGGAATCCCGCCGATTCAAATCAGGCGGGAACCGCTATAGTATGTAATCGTGAACATATCTCGCGCTACTGTGAGCTCTGTGGCGCCTGGGCGGCGCGACTGTCGCCAACTCTGCGACAGAGCCACGTCGCTGGCGAGCGCATGTTCGTTGATTACGCCGGCACGACGTGATGAATGGTTCGACCGGCGAGGTGTTGACAGCCCAGCTGTTCGTCGCCTCGCTCGGCGCGACGAGCTACACATATGTGGAGGCCACCTGGACGCAGGGCCTGTCCGACTGGATCGGCTCGCACACGCGCGCCTTTGCATTCATCGGCGGAGTTACGGCGATGGTGGTGTCCGACAATCTGCGCTCGGGCGTCACCAAGGCTTGCTTCTATGAGCTGACGGTCAATCGCACCTACGCCGAGATGGCAGCTCACTACAACACCGCCATTGTCCCGGCGCGGCCGCGGCGCCCAAAAGATAAAGCTAAGGTAGAAGTTGCGGTGCAAGTCGCGACTCGCTTCATCGTCGCGAAGCTGCGCAACCGGCAGTTCTTCTCGCTCTCCGCATTGAACGTGGCCATTGCCGAGCTTGTCGCGCAGCTCAACAACCGCGTGTCGCGCCATCTCGGTGCGAGCCGCCGCGCGTTGTTCGACGAGATCGAGCGCTCGGCGCTCAAGCCGCCGCCGGCGAGCCCTACGTCTTTGCCGAATGGAAGGAATGCAGGGTCGGCTCGACTACCACGTCGAGATCGAGAAGCACTAGTTATCCTTCACCCGGTCTTCGCCAATGCATCGTCGGGGCTCTAGTGTCACGTCCCGCTGGACGTTTAACGGAGGCGGAACAAGGCCAGGCATGAAGATCATTGCGTGGGTATTGCCTCATCACACAGATCACGTTAGCGCCCCCCTCTCACTTACGCGGCGGAGGTGATAATCGGCATCGCCAAATGCGCACTCGATCATGGTAAGCCGCTTGAAATAGTGGCCGATCTTGGCCTCCATCGTCATGCCGATGCCGCCGTGCAGCTGAATGGATTGCTGGCCGATGAATTTTCCGCTCCTCCCAATCTGCACTTTCGCCGCGGCGACCGCTTTCGCGCGCTCGGCGGCATCATCGAAATTCGCGGCCATGGTGGCGAAGATCGACATCGAGCGCGCCTGCTCCAGCGCCACGAACATGTCGGCGCAGCGGTGCTGTAGGCTCTGGAACGAGCCGATCGGCACACCAAACTGCTTTCGCGTCTTCATGTATTCGACCGTTGTCTTCAGCGATTCGTCCATCAGACCGACCGCTTCCGCGCAGAGCGCGGTGCGGGCGTCGTCGACCACACGCTCGATCAGCGGCAACGCGTTCTCGGGATCGCCTATTGCAGCGTCGCTGCCCACCTCGACGCCGGTGAAGGTGATGTCGGCGGCATGCAGGCCGTCCTGGGTCGGATAGGTCTTCTTGGAGATGCCTTTGGCGTTGGCGGGCACCAGGAACACGCCGACACCGCGTCTATCGCGCTGCGCGCCTCTGGTGCGCACGGTGACAATCAGCGCATCCGTGTTCTCGCCGTTGATGACGACGAACTTTTCGCCGTCTATGATCCAACCCTCGCCCTTCTTTTTCGCGGAGGTGGTGATGTCGCTCAAATCATAGCGCGAGTACTTCTCAAGCTGGGCGAACGCAAAAGTCTCGCGGCCGTCGATGATCAAGCGAATATGCGCGGCCTTCTGCGCGGCTGAGCCGCCATGGCGCAGGAAGCCGCCGCCGACCACAACAGTCGACAGATAAGGCTCGAGCACTAGCGCGCGGCCCAACGCCTCCATCAAGATCATCGTCTCGACCGCGCCCGCGCCAAAGCCGCCATCGCCTTCCGCAAACGGCAGACCGAGCAGGCCCTGCGCGGCAAGGCAGCTCCAGATCGCTCTGCTCCAGCCGCCCTTTTCCTTCCTGTATTTCTTGCGCTGCTCGAAATCATAGGCATCGGTCAATAGTTTATCCACGCTTTCCTTGAGAAGCCGCTGCTCCTCGGATAACTCGAAGTTCATTCTCTTCAGTTTCCCTGACGCCAAGTCTGATCTTCCTCCACTTGGAGGAGACGAGTTAGAGCCCCAACACCGCCTTCGTAATGATATTGCGCTGGATCTCGTCGGAGCCACCGTAGATCGAGACCTTACGGTTGTTGAAGTAGCTCGGCGCGATCTGTGCGGTCCAGTCCATCGCTTCGTGCGAAGAAGCGGGATGTTCGTCATAAGGCGCAGCGAACGGTCCGATCACGTCCATCAAGAGTTCGGTCGTGGTCTGCTGGATCTCCGAGCCCTTGATCTTGAGCATAGAAGACGCCGGATCGGGCTTACCCTTACCATGCTTGCCTTCATCCGCGATAACGCGCAGCTGCGTGAGCTCCAGTGCCTTAAGCTCGATCTCGCAGGCGGCGAGCTTCTTCCGGAACCCGGGATCCTCAATCACCGGCCGACCGCAGGCCTCGACCTTCGAGGCCAGTTCCTTGATGCGGCGGATGCGCTCCTTGGAGACGCCGACGCGCGCAATGCCTGTGCGCTCATTGCCGAGCAGGAATTTTGCGTAGTCCCAACCCTTGTTCTCTTCGCCGACGAGATTTTGCACGGGCACCTCGACGTCGTCAAAGAATACCTCGTTGATCTCATAGCCTCCGTCGATGGTCTGGATCGGGCGCACCGTGATGCCCTTGCTCTTCATATCGACCAAGATGAAGGAGATTCCGGATTGTTTCCTGCTGGTTGGATCGGTGCGGCAGAGGCAGAAGATCATATCGGCATATTGGGCCAGCGTGGTCCAGGTCTTCTGCCCGTTAATAATCCACTTGTCGCCCTTGCGCTCGGCCTTCGTTTTCAGCGATGCAAGGTCGGAGCCTGAGCCCGGTTCCGAAAAGCCCTGGCACCACCAGTCGTCGATGTTTGCGATGCGCGGCAGATAGTATTTCTTTTGCGCTTCGTCGCCGAAGGTGTAGAGGACTGGGCCGACCATGCTCACGCCGAAGGCGAGTGGCGTCGGCACTGGATACATCTGCAGCTCCTCCTTGAAGATGTAGTGCTGCACCGAATTCCAGCCTGTGCCGCCGTATTTCTTGGGCCAGTGGCTAACGCTCCAGCCCTTCTTGTTGAGGATACGCCACCAGGTGACCATCTCCTCCTTCGAGATATCACGGCCTTCGATCATCTTGCGCCGCATCTCCGGAGGCACGTTGTCGCGCAGAAATTGCCGCACTTCCTGTCGGAACGCTTGCTCTTTTTTTGTAGATGCAAGATCCATCGGATCCTCCTTTGAGCGAATTTGCGAATCATCGAGATCCTCATTCTCGTCGCGCGCGCGCAATCGGTAGCGAGGACAACCGGCTACTTCTCTTCATGGACGCCAATCCGAGTGGGGCATCACGTCGGGCCGAACTGAAAATCGTAGCGGCCGGAGCTGGACAAGAGCAAAGGATGCCACTACTTTTCCAGCGTCTTTCCGGGGTAATGCGAGGCATCAAACCCCGGTGGACCAGCAAGATAATGTGCCCGTCACGACCAGTGCCGCGACCGTAGTAGAAGAGTTCGACTTCTCGATCTACCATGCTTGCCGTAAAGTACCTTGTCTAAAGGCATGTCGCTCTCCATCACGCGATTGTCGAAGATTGCGCGGCTATTCCCGCGCGCTCGTTTCTCTTTCGGAAATGGCATCCCGGTTCGAGTGAGCGAGAGCATCGCTCGTCTTGCGGTCTGGACGCATTCGGCCCTCGGCTACACTCAGCGTTGCCGCCTGCAATGGTCGTGCCACCGGCGTTCAAGCGCTCTGATTCGCTACGAAAAACGTTCGCAAGCCGCAACAGCTGCCAGTGCTTGAATCACAGCGCTACGCGCCTGTCAGAAACTGGACAAGGATCAGCGTTCGTTTGCGCGCGAACGGGCCTTAGTTGGGATTCTCGCGACAGCTGTGGGCATCTGGCCAGGACAAGCAACCGACGGAGCCACAGGGTGTGTGCCGGATCGCCTAGGATCGCACCCGCCGTTCAGCATCCACATGAGCGAGGGCCTGCGTGCTCGACATGGACAGCCGTTTTGGTGGGAACTTAAACCCTTGATCCGGTTGAAGAAGCGGATGAACTCCTGATGCCGATGCTTCTGCATGCAGCGTCTGATGACCTTGTACCATTGCGCTTGTAGTTGTGTATCATGGTGGGGTGCGCCCCTTTCTGGGGCAGACCGGTGCGATCAAGCGCCTGGATTTGGCTCTTCTAGTCTCGATCGAGAGCACGATAGCATGCTCGGGTGGATTGACATAAAGCCCCATCACGTCATGCAGCTTCTCCAACAAAGTTAGGTCCTTCGTCAGCTTGAACGGCTGGACGCGAGGCCGCTGCAGCCCGTGCGCTCGCCAGATGCGCTGCGCTGGCGCTGATGCCGGCTTCCTTTGCCATCATGATGGCGGTCCAGTGCATGGCCTCCCTCTCCGGGCCGATCGGTTTGAGTGAGAGCCGCCAAGTCTGCTCCGAGCGGCGTAATACGCGAGGGACGCGTCTTGTCGCGCAGCAGGCCCCCGGAGTCCTGTTTCATAAAGCGTTCCTGCCAGTGCCAGAAATAGGCCTGGGACTTACCGGTCCGGTGCATGATCTCATTGGTGCGGAGCCGTCAGCGCTCGACAAGACAATCTCAGCCCGGCAGACCTACTTCTGCGATCCCGCACAAGCGCCTCCAGACGAAAACGATCCGAATGACCATGATAAGGAATTCCCGTTCGCATACCTCCACACTCGCATGCAATCGCGCCTGGAAGCTCAGGGGATTCAGAGTCAGATTTAATCCACTAGGTCACCGCGTGGAGCGCGCATAGGCACGCCTCAGAACATGCCAACGACTGGCAGTCGGCACGCAATGCCGGGACGGCTACTTCTCACATGACAGTTGCATTATCGGTGGTGGTTAGAAAGTACGATGCTGCAATGCCTGAATGCCCTGGAATGACTGCCGCGGCCAAACGATCGTCGATCTGGGTGTGGTCACGGCACGCGCTTCCGCGCACGTGAAGGCTCAGCTTCGCTCGCGCACCGAGCCCTCCTGGGCGACGGAGGCCACCAGCGTGCCGTCGGGCTTGAAGATCAACCCGCGGGCAAAGCCGCGTCCGCCTTGTGCGCTCGGCGAATCTTTGGCGTAAAGCAGCCAGTCGTCTGCCCGGAACGGGCGGTGAAACCACATTGCGTGGTCGAGGCTCGCCGACATCATGCGCCCGTCGAACAGCGTGCGGCCATAGCGCGCCATCACGGCATCGAGCAGCGACACATCCGAGGCATAGGCCAGCGCGCACATATGCAGCACCGGATAGTCGGGCAGTTTCGTAGCCGTCCTGATCCAGATATGAATGCAGCCATCGTCAATCTTCTGACCGACATAACGGCCGATCTCGACCGGGCGCAATTCAATCGGACGATCGGGGTCATAGTAGCGGCGGATGCCTTCCGGCATATCGGGAAACATCGGCTGCTTGGATAATTCCTCGGCGGTGAGCTTTTCCGGTGGCGGCACGCCCGGCATCTTCTCCTGGTGGTCAAAGGCGCCCTCCTCCTCGACGTGAAACGACACCATGATCGAGAAGATCGCGTTGCCACGCTGGATCGCGGTGACGCGCCGGATCGAGTAGCTCCTGCCGTCGCGCACGGGTTCGACCTTATAAATGATGGGCAGCTGCGGGTCGCCGCGCTGAATGAAATAGCCATGCAGCGAATGCGCCATCCGGCCCTCAACTGTGCGGGATGCCGCTACCATCGACTGTGCAATCACCTGGCCGCCGAACACCCGTTGCAAGCCGGGGTTCGGACTGCTGCCGCGAAATAGGTTTACCCCGATCTGCTCGAGATCAAGGATGGCCAGCAGATCGATCAGGCGTTTGGACATTGACGTGCTTTCGGCTTCTTCGGAGTTATGCCCCTGCAGGCCACAGCCATAGGTCCTAATGTCTCGAGATTCCGGTTCGGCTCTTTCGAGCGGCCCCCGGGACGACGGCATCGACCCTTAGCCTTACTTTCGTGCACCTGCTTGATCACTCGACGTTCAATGATATTGATTTGGATAGTCGAGAGGCTTCATTTAACCTCATCGAGGACTGCGAGGCGGCCACGGTAGAGATAGTTGACCGCACCCTAGCAATGCGGCACCGCAACAAAGCTACGCGACACGCCGCGGCGGCGGCACTGCTACGCAGGACAACGATCGCATGAAACGACGACGGTCGCCTCTCGAGCTGAACGTTCCTTGACGGCGAATCCTTCAGAAGGATCATCGCATTTGTGCACACGTGAAAGCTCCGCGTCGCTCGCGCACGGACCCCTCCTGGACGACGGAGGCAACCAACGTGCCGTCGCGCTTAAAGATCAGCCCCCGCGTGAGGCCGCGCGCGCCCTGTGCGCTCGGCGAATCGTGCGCATAAAGCAGCCATTCGTCTGCGCGAAACGGGCGGTGAAACCACATCGCATGATCGAGGCTTGCGGGGATCACGCGCTTGTCGAACGGCGGGCGGCCATAACGTGCCATCACCGCGTCCATCAGCGAGTAATCGGAGGCATAGGCCAGCGCGCACATATGCAGCGCCGGATCCTGGGTTAGCTTCGCGGCGATCTTGATCCAGGTGTGAATCCGGCCGTCATCGAACTTCTGACCGAAATAACGGCCGAGCTCGACCGGGCGCAACTCGATTGCATAATAGCGGCGGATGAATTCCGGCGTTTCGCAAAAGATCGGCTGCTTGGGCAATTCCTCTGCTCGAAGCTTTTCCGGCGGCGGCACGGCGGGCATCTTGTCCTCGTGGTCGAACGCTCCCTCCTCGTCGACATGGAACGACACTATGATGGAGAAGATCGCGTTGCCGTGCTGGATTGCGGTGACGCGGCGGGTCGAATAGCTCTTGCCGTCGCGTAGCCGTTCGACCTGATAGATGATCGGCACCTGCGGATCGCCGGGTAAAATGAAATAGCAGTGCAACGAATGCGGTAGCCGGCCTTCCACCGTGCGGCACGCCGCAACCATCGCCTGCCCGATCACTTGGCCGCCGAACACCCGTTGGGAGCTGGGGTTCACACAGTTGCCGCGAAACAGGTTCACCTCGATCGGTTCGAGGTCGAGAATAGCAAGCAGATCGATCAGGTCTTTGAACATTGACATATGTCTTCGGTTCTTCGGTATCCGCCGGAGTATGGCACAGACATGAACTTGAACATCCTGAGATTCCGGGCTCGGGTCTTGCGAGGACGCCATTTGGTGGCGGATCCTTCGCCATCCCCCAGCAATCGGCGTGCCACATAGAACGCTGTGCAAGCTTTCCTTTGAAGGATGCAAATCCACGCGCTTTATGCCGCGCCAGTGGACTGCTTACACCTCAGTGTCGCGCTCGGGACATAGACGTCTTCAACCGGACACGGTTGAACGCGGCAAGGTACGTGATACGCCGACTAGCCGAACCTTTGGCGTGCCGCACAGCGGATCACCTCGAGCTATGTCCTGGACAACATGCTGAACGAGCAGCCGGAAGACGATAGTGCGACCCGACAGCCGCGGGCTGCTTGGTCGTGGACAGTGCGGCCGCTGTCTCGGCCAACGCCGCCTTAGGGGCGCGCTCGGAGCGGCCTACCTTGGCCATCACGATCGGCTTACCATTGTCGGCTGCGCGCTCGCAGGGCTGTGAGCAGGCCTTGATCAGTGCTAGCGGGCTCGAACAGCTCGCAGTAGTTGGCGTCACGGGTGTCCTCGCCACTGGCGAGGTAATCAGTCATCGATGAAATCTGCCAGTCGACCGTTGACCTTATTGCTGGTCGTGACGACGCGCCTGATTCCGGTGCCGTAGGCCACCAAACGACGCGAGCAGACTGGTGACAAGCATCCGCTCTCCATCACGGCACTGACGTCGTCGGCTTCTTGGTTGGGAATTGAGTCTGCAGGGCCATCGCGATTAGCCGGTTGGCCGCGTTCATCAGCCCAAAACAGCTCGGGCCGGCGGCTGGAATGCCCGTCCGTTGGTGTCCCGAGGTCAAGTGGAGGGGATCGATCCTGAAGCGATCTCGCTCGTCCACCCATGCCTTGCAGATAGCTTCATAGGGTGTGAGGCCGCTCAGGGTCTTAAGGCGTCTCGCGAAGTTGTAGGCGTCAAGGAAGACGGCGGGGTGATCTTCTAGCTGCCGGTGAGTCTCGTAGTGGTATCGCTGGGCGATTGCCTCCTTGAGCGTGCGGTTCATCCTCTCGACTTGGCCATTCGTCCAGGGGTGATTGGGCTTGGTCAGGCGATGCTCGATACCACGTCCCTGGCAGGCCCGGTCGAAGGGAGAGGCAGCAGCGTGTGCTTGCGGAAAGCGACGACCGTCGCCTCTTCCTCGGTCGAAAGCACGGTCGAGCGCACGGTCTTCGGCCCCATCGGCGCATCGTGGACGAAGGTGCGCTTACGCCACTTGGCGACGGTCTTCTGGTTGAGGCCGTGCTGGGCGGCTAGCTCTTTGAGCGGAGCCTTCGATTGCTGTATCGCCGCTCGGATGGCGTGCGTGGTCGTGGCGCTGCCATGGAGTATCTGACCCATAGGACCTCCCGGAATGAAGGATCAGCATGGTTGATTCCCCCACACTCCGGGACCCGACGCCTAGCTCACGCCAGTAAGAGCTTGGTATTCTTGCATGGTTGTTCTGTGTAGCCGCTGTAGGCAAAAATTGGTACTTTCCGCGTGCTTCCGTTGGCGCAAAACGCGTCCGGAAAGACTCAGCCCAGCACCGTCTGCCCATTCTTGGCGACGGTAACCTGGCGTCCTCGAACATAGCCTTCGAACGAAATCGAATTGCCATCCTTCCAGAGATTGACTGTGATGATCTCACCCGGGAACACTGGGGCCGAAAAGCGGACGCGATGACGACGGAAGGCTGAGGGATCGTAGTCGGCATACGTTTGCAACACGGCCCTGCAGGTCAGTCCATAGGTGCACAAGCCATGGAGAATCGGCCTGGGAAAATCGGCCCGACGCGCGAATTCCGGATCGCTATGCAAAGGATTTCGATCACCCGACAGACGGTAGATTAGCGCTTGGTTGGGTCGGGTCGGGATATCGACTGACTTGTCGGGCGTTCGGCGGGGTACCTGGTGCGGCCGGGGCATTCCCTCCGATGGTCCGCCAAAACCGCCGTCGCCCCTCGCAAAGGTCGAAGAAAGGATAGTGACGATCTTGTCATCTTCGCCATCCCTGACCACAATTTCGTTCTGAATGATCGCGCCTTTCTCCTTGCCCTTGTCGTACACGCCGCGTACGCGAGCGTTCGCGGTAACGCTGGCCACGACAGGGATCGGTTTGTGAAACGTGATGTCGCGTTCGCCATCAACGACCATGACGCGGTCAAGGTCGATAAATCCGGGGCGTGCCCCCCATACGCAAACCGAGGCAAAGGTCGGAACCACCTTCAGCAGCTTGGATGTTGCAAATGCCTCGTTGACAAATTGGAGTTCCCTTTCGTTCAAAGGGTCTGATCCCATGCCGATACCGAGCGCATAGAGCATCACCTCGCGATCGCCCCACGAATAAGGAGCTGCTTCGGTTTTGAGTTTGAGTACCGCTGGATAGTCGATTGGCATTCGGCCCTTTCCTTGTTGCTGTTTTCGTGAGCTGGACGCTTAAAAGCTCAAGTCCGCTGGTTTCATATTTCTTTTGCAGCTGTACCGAATCACAGAACAATGTTGCATTCCAAAGCGGTTGCCAAATATTGCGCAACGCGGCACATCGGTTCAAAGGAATGAGAGCATTCCTCCTGCGCATCTGCGTGCATTCGACCCTCAATCGGGATCGCGGGTTTCAAAAGCAATGGCTGTGCCAGTTCCGTCGGCGCGCATCAAGCGCCTGAGTAGTTTGTGGAAAGCCCTTCACGGCGCCCGAAGATGGCCGGGTCTTGATCTGACGGGCTTTGTGCCGCTGTCACTTTCGAGCAGAAGTGTAAGCTCGGGAGAGGCGATGGCATTATCTTAAGCCTTTCTTAACAATCCTGCCAAGGCGAAGGCCCCGATGTCGGAAACCCGACTAAAGCGACCCGGCTGTTTCGGACCGTGGAGCGGCTATGCACTTCATCGTCCGTCAGTGGTCGCACGCAAGGCCCGCGTCGTCGGAAACACCGCGCCGCCAAAGGCTTGGATCGTCTGGTTGATGATCTTGAGCGCCGTGCGGGGCGCCCCCACCTTGATCATGGAGATGTCAAGCTGAGCGGTCTTATTGCTGACCTTCCCATCATGTCTACGGCTTTCAGGCACAAGAGCCGGCTCATCTCGATGTCAATGCGCGCCTCTGCGATGCGCTACTCCCAAACCGAGTGCTCGACGATCTTCTTGCCGAAATCGAAACGCGAATTGAGCCGCTTGACCGTCTTCTCCAGCGCCTCTTCGGCCTTGCCGATGGTGCGCATGCAGTGATGGATGCGGCCCGAACCGGCCTTGCCGCGATCTCGAAACCTGCCCTCGCCCAGCAACAGGTTGCTCGCGGGAAGACGGACATTTTCAAGCAGCACCTCACCGTGACCGTGTGGCGCATCGTCATAGCCAAACACGGGGAGCGTTTTTTCGATCTTGATGCTGGGCATGTCTAAGGGCACCAGAATCTGCGACTGCTGCTGGTGCCGCCACGCCTTGAAATCGGTCTTGCCAATAACGATTGCAATCTTGCAGCGGGATCGCCAACGCCCGATGACTATCATTGCGTTCTACTTCCGGCTGTGGTCATTGAATCCGGCGCCCCTTGCGGGCCCTCCTGCGCTACGGCAAGTTGACCATCGCATCGAGCTCGCTGGAACGATTCCTCAAGCTTGAAGGACGACATGTCGAAACGCGCCCCATCAAGGGCACGATCGCGCGCTCCGCCGATGATAAGGAAGATCAGCGCCGCGCCAAAACCCTCCTTGCGTCCGAAAAGGACCGGTGTCGAGAACATCATGATCGTCGACCTCCCTGTGATCTGTCACGCGTATGCACTGCACATTCGGTCGAGGTTCCAGCGCTCTGCGGCCTTGAATCCTATGCCTCAGTGCACCACCTCGTATCGATCGTTAGGGACGAACTTGCAGACGACCAAGACGCCGTTACCCTCCTTCGAGCTTGTGGCGGCTCCGTTACCGGCGCGCCAAAGGTGCGAATCGATGAAGATCATTGCGGAAATCGAGCGTATGGTGCGGGAGGCCTATTGCGGGGCAATCGGCTTGAATGGGCAGATGGACACAAACATTGCGATCCGCATCGTGACGATCGATGACGATCTTGCCGTGTTTCATGCAAGTAGCGAGCGCCGCCAGCGGCATCCATGTCAACCCGACCGATGCAACTGATTCCGTCGCCAGGAACGCGGCATTGAAGTCTGCTGCACGGTAGACCTCCGCTATTAGCGGGCCCGAGCTCACCATACGGATAGCCAACGAGGGCGCACCGGCAAGATCTAACAAAAGTTCGTCAACGCATGAGCGTGGAAGAATCCGCATAGTGGTCGATCGTCAGCGCCGGAATGGTGATCAGGCGCAGGTTGAAAATTGCGAATAGTAGTAGGATCACTGGCAAAATACAGCCGAACCCGAGCATATTGTGTCAGTCCGATGATCATCGGAACCAGCGTGGTCAGGATTTAGTCCAAATTTCAGATTAATCCGCGCATAGAACAAATGCGGACTGAGACGAGGCATAAGCGCTCGAGACTAGTTTGTAACAACAGCATGCCTTTTGCTCGAGAGATTCGCGGTCGTCGATCTGTAAGACGCCGCGCATCTTGCGAATTACCCCTAGTTCTTCGAATCGAATTAGCGTCTCCGTAACCCCGGCGCGGCGCAATCCCAAGACGGAGGAAAGGTAGTCGTGAGTAACTGGCAGCACGCGAGCGTCAACGGCGTCACTCGCTAGACACAGCCAGCTTGCGAGCCGCTGCTCGCGATCGTGCCGAACTCCGCACAATCCTGTCTGGACACACTGAAATGTCAGGGCCTGAAGGTACTCAAAGAGACGCTCACGGATGCCCAACCGCTCCTTCATCACCCGACGCAAATCTTCGACCCGAATCCTGTGGGCGCTTCCGGGAAAAAGCACCACAGATTGATGGATCGAAAAATGTCCTCCCCACAAGAACGAAGCGCCGACGACACCCCGGTATCCTATGACCGCCGTTTCAAGCATGCTTCCCGCCGCGACAATCCTTAGCGAGACGAGGCCCGATTCCATAAAATAGACGTGTTCAACAGGTCTTTTCGGCTCCTGTAGAACCATACGTTCTTTCAGAATGATCGGCTCAAGGTATTCCCCTATTGCGGCGAGGTCTTGCAGAGAAATTCTTGCCAGAATCGTATTCTTGACAAAGGACTGCTTCTTGGAACGCACCGTAAGGGGGCAGTGAAGCATTGGTTGTGTGGCGGACACCCGCTTAAGAGCTACGTCTCCAGAACAGTCAAGCGCCTCGAGGGCGGTGGGCACGTGATCGGTCACTGTTCCTCTCCTAACATGCGGCTTTTGGTGCCCACCTCGCGACGAAGACTTGATTGTGACTTTAACACCCGCCCTCATGTCATTTGATGCAACGAGCGCGGTGCCAACGCTCAAATATTGCGCCAAGAGGCCATTCTGCAACGGATTTCAACCAATCCTCTCAATCGGCTCCCAAATTAGGCCGAATGATAAGCGGAAGCTGGACCTGCAACGTAGGTCCGGCATTTTCGCAACGAACTCAACTGCCCGCCTTTGACCGCTCGTCTAGGCTGACTGAGTCCCAAAACCGCAGGCTTTAGCCGGCCAGAATCGGCGATGGTGGAAGCATGGACCATCAGGCGATGAGGCCGACATGGCAACAAGAACGGCGAGATGCGATTTGCGGCTATTTGTGAGGGCTTGCAAGCGTCAGACGCCTCGATGCGTTGTTCGATCGAGTGCGCCATCAACGGCCGCGGCGCCGACGAGCGGCGCCGTGCGCCAGGAAAAGAGCAAGCCGCTTCTCGAGGACATGCACGTCTGGTTGCTGCGTGAGCGCGAAACCTCTCGCGCTCCTCCGAGGCCCTGAAGCCGATCAACTACATGCTCAGGCGCTGGGACCACTTCGCCCGATTCCTCGACGATGGCAGGATCTGCTTGACCAACAATTGTGTTGAGCGCGCATTGGGAAGGCGCAACTGCACCTTCGCCGGCAGCCAGCGTGGCGCCGACCGTGCCGCCATCATGCTGACGATGATCACGACCTGTCGCCTCAACGACGTCGATAGGGTCGAGGGCTGGCGCGCCGCACGGCCATGCATTCGTGGCAATGCACGTTTCCAGCCCCCTCCGCCTCGCACGCAGTATGCAGATTTCGCGCTTGCGCGCCCCCATTTACCTCAGTTCAAGGGTAACCGGTATGAGCTCCCACGTCTGCGGTGATCAGCGCGCGCGAGCGTCGCGGGTCGGCATCCAGTACTGGCGCATGGCCTCGACGACGTCCGGAATGTCGGTATGGGCGTTGCGCAGGAATTCTTCGGTCTCGCGGCCTTTTCGTGGTGGTCCAAGCAGTGGACGCCCTTGATCGTCGACGCAATGCAGCAGGGTGGGCAGGAGCAAGCCGTGGTGTACGTTGCTGATGTCGAGCAACGGGGCCCAAGCCGATACTCTCAGCCGCATGGCGGCATGGAATCCCTGGCACCACGGCCGCGCGTCAACGTCGCCATTCGGCTTGCGGCCATGGATCGGCGCGAACCGATGTGGTGCGGTGGAAAGAACGTTACTGATGTCGTTGTGGCGCAGCGCGACGGCCGAAATCGCGGCGAACTCCGGCGTGCCGCCATGGTTGAATGCGTCGGCGTCGATGGCGAGTAGCGGACAGATCCAGTCGAGCGGGCTCATCGACAACGGCCCGGCCACGATCGCGGCGACATAGCCGTCGAGCATGGGAAGACTCGTGGCGACGGGATGCTGCCCGGCGCGAGCCTGCCGCCAAGGCTCCAGCTCGTCGAGCGGCATCGCGGCTGCCGCCATCGATGATGAAGATGATGATGAACGGCGGCGGCGGCTCATGCGGCCACTCGTGCGCTGAACTCGCGGGCCGCCTTCCAGTTCCAGGCGAGCAGTTCGTGCAGCTGATGACTCTTGGTCTGACCGGAGACCATGCGCTCCAGCACGCCGGTGAGATAGGCCTGCGGATCGAGTTCGTGGAGTTTTGCGGTGTTCACAATCGACCCCAGGATCGCCCAGCTCTCAGCGCCGCCTTCGCTGCCGCTGAACAATGAGTTGCGTCTTCCTATCGCAATCGGGCGCATGGAACGCTCGACCGTATTGCTGTCGACCTCGACGCGGCCGTCGTTGAGGAACAGCGTCAGTCCGGCATAGTGATTGAGCGAGTAGTTGATGGCCTCCGCCAGCTTCGACTGGGAGAAGAGCTGGCCAACCATTGTGGTCAATCGTGCCTTGAACGCCGCCATCAACGGTGCGGTCCTAGCGCGGCGGACGGCGAGCCGCTGCTCGGCGCTCGAGCCGCGGATCTCGGCCTCGATCGCATAGACCGCCTGCAGGCGTTCGATCACCTCGCGCGCGAACGGCGACTGCGTCGTCCTGAACACCTCGACCAACTTACGCCGGGCATGAGCAAGACAAAAGGCGAGCTGGATCTCGCCACCATGATCGCGGGCGAGCGCCTTGTAGGCGGCCATAACTATCCACCTGCAGAATGCCGGAAAAGCCCGTCAACCGTCCGGCGATCTCCGCCGTGCAGCGGCCGGCCGCGAACACGTAGGCAACCCGGCGGCGAGGGCCCGCCCCATGGTCGGTCATCCATCGCATGCGCCCAGAACTGGCAGATGCGGGTGCGATGTCGTCCGGGGTCGAGCACCGGCATCGGCGGGTGAGTAGGCCGGGGGATTTTCACTCCCGGCCTCTCGCAGAACGGTGCGTGAACCTCTCGATTCACACCGCTCCCGTCAGGTGAACGTGGTCG
>NZ_JBNDLA010000055.1:0-15857 GCF_050435825.1 Bradyrhizobium sp. I1.14.4
CCTTGCGATCTTTCCTCGAAAGGTGGACTTCTCTTGCTTCGGGTATCATCCCGACCTTGAATCACGACTCACGATCCAAGAAAAGTGGGTACTAGGCCGCTGATCGAGGACTTCAAACCCTGGCTCGAGGCGCGACTGCTGGAAGTCTCGAAGAAGTCCGGTCTGGGCAAAGCCATCCGCTACACCCTCAACCATTGGCACGGCCTGACGCGCTTCATCGATGACGGACGCATCGAGATCGACAGCAATACGGTCGAGCGCAGCATCAAGCCGATAGGCCTGGGAAAGAAGAACTACTTGTTCGCCGGCAGTGACGAGGGGGCGATATACTGCTCATCTGTCGATTGCCTTATAAATCAAGAACATTTTGATGCGAATCATGAGGCGACGGACGCCGTGATCGCCTGGCATCGGCTTCACGCTGGACCGTGCCGTTCTCGATATCTGAGATCCGAATGATCCAAGGGGCGCCTTTGCAAAGTTGATGTGCTGCTAACCTGCCGTGGTTGATCATACGGCGGATTGTTGACGGGCTGATCTTAAGGATTGTCGCCGCTTCGTCGAGCGTCGCTTCGCCGCGCTCCAGGCGCTCGCCATCGCGGTATGGCGCGATGCCGTGGGTCTTGCGCAGGCCACAGACTCTGGTACGCGTCCAGCTATTGCCTCTTCCAGTCGATTTGCCGGCTCGATTTAAGACGGCCGCGATCGATTGGTCCGGCATCTGGCGGGCCAACACATGGACGAGATCGAGCGTATCAGCCGCTACCGCCCAGCGAGTTAACCCGACCTTGTTCTTCTTTACGATCAGTCGGGTGTGATCGCCGCCTTGCCAATGGATGACAAGAGAGAGCGTGTCGTCCACAATATCGACGACGATCTCCTTGACCAATAAGCGAATGATCTTCTTACGCGTCTCGACCGAGGCTCCTGGGCTATCCCATGCCCGAGTGAGGTCTTTCCCGAGTGCCATCAGTCTTGCACGATCCTCAGTAGACACCATCGGCATCTGCTCGGCTGCGAAGCGATCGAGCTCATCTTCGAGCTCGCGCAGGCGGCTTAGCTTCTCGTTCCAGCGTCGCTCGAGCTCTCCGGCGACGAGCCGATTATCCGGATCGACCGCATCATACTGCCGGCGCGCCCGATCCACCTCGTATCGAGCCTGCCGACAAGCGTTCTCGACCTGCCGTCGTTTATCGCCGTGCTCCTGGCCTTGTGCCTCAAGGACGGCCAGCGCCGCTTCGATTCCAAGCGGCTGCAGGCGGTCAAGAACCTCTTGGGCAACGGCGCGGTCAACCCGCATACCACCGAAGCCTATGCAGTTGTTGACGGCTTTGGCACCGAATGGCCCGCGACAAACATAACGTTGGGTGTTGCCGCCTTTGCCAGTATAAGCGACATGCAATCGGCGGCCGCAGCGAGCGCAACGGAACAGACCAGGCAGCAGAGCTTTGCCGCGCCGGATAGCCCCGCGGCCCAAATAGCTCTTTCCGTTGGCATTGTCGGCGATCAGACGCTGATTCCTTTCGAACTCCTCCCAGGAAATATATGCCTCGTGATGGTCGCGGATCAAAACTTCCCAGTCTTTCCAGTTCCGACGGATACTGTCGCGCACGACTCGCTTTCTGCCACCTTCGATCGCAACGCGCGTGCCGCGCCGGCCGAAGACGTATGCGCCGGCATAAACCGGATTGGTCAGCACGTGGTGCAGTGTGTAATAGACCGGCGCTTTCCACTCGGTTGTTTGCTTGCCATGGCCTTGAACGACCGCCGGAACGACGACTTGCTCCTCCCGGAACCAAAGCAACACCTGCCGAATCGACTGCAGGTCGGCGAATTTGCGAAACACCAGGGCGATGCTGTCTTGGACGCGCCGATCCGGGTCCTTCTCGATCCGGCCATCCTCGGCCTTGACGTAGCCGACTGCCACGGTCAGTAGGAGCTCTCCACGGCGTGCCCTCTGCTTAAGCGCCTCGAGGGAACGCTGCCGGAACACCGAAAGCCCCATCTCGCTCATCGTGCCCTTCATGCCAAGCAGGAAGCGATCGTTGATCGAGCGAGGATCATAAATGCCGTCTTCATCGACAATCAGTGTTCCGACTAACCCGCAGAACTCAAGCAAAGTATGCCAATCGCGGCCATTGCGCGCGAGCCGCGACGCCTCCAGCGAAACAACGGCGCCCACCCGTCCCTCGCAAATTGCTGCCAAAAGCTTCTCGAAGCCGGGTCGAGCCGTGCCGGCGTCAGATCGGCCGAGATCATCATCGACGATTTGAACTTCGCTCCAGCCCAATTGGCGAGCCCGGTCGGCGAGGGCATATTGGCGCCGCTGGCTCTCCAGGTTGTTCGCGACTTGGTAGGATGTCGACTGGCGGATGTAGACGATGGCGTCGCGGCAAAGGTGCTCAGCGCTGATCTTGCTCATCGCGCACCTCCGCGAGGCTTTGGACCGGCTGCCCGGCCGTTGGCGTGATTACCGCTTCGACGAGCAGACACCGCAACAGCGCTATTGCCTTCAGCCTCTCCTCGTCCGACAGTTCGGGTGGTGGTACGGCGATGGCGAACAGATCCGATTGCGTCCGCAGCGGGATCTTCATTGGCATCTCCTCCTTCGGGGGTGGAATCCCCCACAGAAGAGGCTACGAGATGATCGAGCATGGCACGAATCTCGAGGAGGGCCTTAAGCGGAATCCGGGGTGTGGCAACAATCGCAGTCGAACCGGCTTGTGGGGTGACCATCCAGTCTGGAACGTGGAGCGTTCCGTCATGCGGCTGCCGGATTAAAAAGTGGCGAATGCCGTTATGTTCCTGCTCACCGACCACAAGAACGGTCTGACCAACGAGCGGGTGGAATGGATAGGCTACAACAACATCGAACGCCAGATTCCCGGCACTATGGCGCTGCTTCCGAAGGCGGGGCCGAGACATGGGGCATTCTCGCGTCGCTCATCAACACGGCAAAGCTGCACGACATGGACCCGCGGCACTATCTGACCGATGTTCTCGAGCGCATCGTCTCCGGACGTACAAAGATCAATCAGCTGCACCTGCTGTTGCCGTGGAACTGGAAAGCCGAGCGCGACGGTTCGGAGGCAAAGCTCGCCGCTTGATCAGTTCGACGGCAAGGCGTCGGGAACTTCCTGCGCATCGCTGGCGTCGTCGTAGATCTCCTCGCGGATCACGCGCAGCGTCACCTCGTGCAGATACACTTGCAGCGCACCCTCCAGCTCAGTGAACTCCGGCAGTAGGACTCGTTCGACGAAGCCTCGTGATGCACGGACCATCACCGTGTTGCGTCGCTGCCGGCGATAACGAAACGGCCGCAGCCCATATCGGCGGCAAAGCGCCAGAAAAAGGTGCCGAGACCATTGGTCGGGAAGTGAGAATTGCTGTTCGATCGGTGGATCGTGGCGAGCGAGCTCCTCGACCCGGGCCCGCACCCGCTGCAGCGCGGCTTCCGCCGCAAGGCGCTCACCAGTAGTTCCGGCACCTGCGAACAACGCCTCGATCTTCCGAAGCTTCTCGCGCAGCTGCGACTCGCTGGTCATGCTGATCCCCGTTGCCCGCTCCGAACCGGGGGTCACCCCATCACCGCGCGCCGGCGGCGTCAATCATTCCGACCGCGCTATCCAGAGCATTCCGCGCAAGTCAAGCCCCGGCACCGGTGATCCTATCGTGACGCTCACGGACGGATGCGCACACGGGCAAAGCGCGAGGATAAGCGTTCTGCCGTCCCTTCACGCCTCGCGATCTTGCGCCAAGCATCCGTTGGCATGCCAATCGCAAGCTTCTTAACTGACATCGGTCGGTACTTGCCATCACGTCGAAGCAACTTCGGAGGCCGCTCGTTCCCCGCCCACTTCTTCGGCGGCGCGGCCCAGTGTCAGGGGGCCATACGGACGTTTGCGGCTGGATGCCGGCCACATAGCTCAAGCCGAGATCTGTGATGCCCGTACGCAGATCGGTATCAGTGCCATAGCCGGCGTCCATCAACACTACGCCACGCGGCAAGTCCCCTGCATAGGCCCAGCGCAATTGCTCAAGCGCGATGGCCGGCTTGGTTTTGAAGGTGATCTCCTTGGGCACTCCGGCTTTGCGCCGACGCGGACGGTCGGTCGCCGACTCAATGGTAGATATACGCCCGCCCGTCACCGCGATCAGCCCGAACAAGGTATGGTAGGTCCATCGGCGTAGCCCGTCCGCTGGCGGCAGAGCCAGCGCTGCCGTCAGCAACGCATCGATCTCCGCGTCGCTGTAGACATAGGGCTTGGCGCGCTTCCATCCGGGCAGCACCTCCGTTCTCGGATCGAAGTTGGCGACATGGCGCGAACCCGCGCACGTCGCTCAATCGCAGCGCCCAGGATGCATGACGATCGGGCGGCAGCGTTGCCCATTCCCTTGCCAGCTTCGTCGTGATGATCCTGGCTTTGCGCTTCTCCATGAAGGCGACGAAGTCGGCGAGCTGACGGGTCTGGTGCTGGTACTTGTATCCCAACCCCTTGCGCATGCTCAGGTACTTATCGAGTGCGGAGCGCAGATTGGTCATTGCGCGCCTCCCGGCCAGGGCAGGCTCAATGTTCTCAGCGCATCGATGTCGACCTTCGCGTAAATCCGGGTGGTGTCGTGGTTCTCGTGCCGCAGTAACTGTCCGATCTCCGACAAGGTCGCGCCAGATCGGAGAAGCTCGGTAGCGAGACTGTGTCGGAAGATACGGGCGCCGCGGTGTGCGCAACCTTCGATTCCAACGCGATTGAGGGCGGCCTTGGCAATCATGGTGATCGCACATCCGGAAGCAAAGCCGACGTGCGGCGCGAGCGTACGGACGAACCACCGTCGGCACGACGACTTTGGGTGGACATCGCGCAGATATGCAACAATGGCCGCGCGCCAACGTCTGGCGATATCGGCATCCGGGCACGCTGTCGGCCCTTGGCGCGAACGAGTATCTCGCTGGCGCGCGAGTCGATATCATCGAGCGTGAGCGTCGCGACCTCGTCGGCCCGCAGGCGGAGCTTGGCCAGCAACAACAGAATGGCGTAGTCGCGCCGTCCCGTCACCGTCTTTCGGTCGCAACCGTCGAGAGCCTTCCGCACCCGAGCGGCAGGTAGATAGGTCGGCAGAGTTGCGAGCTTCCATCGCCGCATCGATGGAACGCAATCCGCCAACGGGCGCGCGTTCAGCCCCCGATGTTGAGATAACGGAGAAAGGCGCGCAACGACCGGCACATCGCCTTGCCTGTTCCCGGGCTCCAATCCTGGGCGTGGCGCTCTATGTAGCGGAACACGTCCTCTTGGTTGATCTTGCACAGGGCGGCGGCGCCGCCGGAGCACACCTCGTGCAGGTAACTGCGGATGACCGGGAGATGGCGTACGATGGACGTCGGCGCCAAGCCGCGCTCTGATCGCAGGTAGGCATCGAACTCCTTGAAGATCCGTTCATGCGGGGTGAGAGGGGGCAGCACCAACGGCGCGATCGCGCCTTCCTCGCGCAGCACCGACAGCCACCGCTTGAGCGCGGCCCGGTCACCGGGTTGGATAGACTGCCTCCCGCCTCAATGTCGGAGGTACCGCTCAACAACCTGCTCATCAAGATCGACCAGCTTATAGCGACGGCCTGCGATCCAACTCAGGAGCCCGCCAACCACGTTGAGGCAACGCCACGCGCCGTGCCGAACGAGCCTCTCTTCGACGAGACGAGCGACGTAGCGCTCGACGAGCTGTCCGTGCGGCCCGCTTCTGAGACGGCGGTACAGTCAGCTTCTGCCCAAGTACTCTTCAACTTCCATCTTCCTGTTCTCCGCTGTTGAAAGCGGAGGCACAGAACGAGCTATGCCGAACCGACCAAACGCCGGTCAGCGAGAAATCTGGGGAAAACGACCCAACTCGCCATAGTTCGGCGGGCGGCATAAACTTGCAAGATGAATGACGTCGATCTGCAAGCCTGGCTCGCTGACGTGCTGGCTCGGCTTCCAGATCACCCCGCCAACAAAGTCGCCGACCTGGTGCCCTGGAATTGGATGGCGAACCAACCAACGGTCCAAGGCCGCCGTGGCTGCCTGAGCGATCCTCAGCGGAAGATCGCGCCTACCTGGGGTGCTGGCCGGGTGCGTACCGATGTCCTTGCCGCGCAGCCCATCTCCCGAATCTCGTCGGAACCAAATGAATCACGGTCCGCGGCGAGCGCCTTTTCCAACGAGCTGTTAGATGCCAGGGCCATGCGTAACCGGTACTCGCAGAATACTACTAGCCTTAGTAGCTTCGATGTTCCCGTTTTTCAGGTAAGTGAGTGCGGCCGCTCTACGAGACACGTGTCGTGCAAGAAGCCCACCGAGACGCGCGCGGAACGTTCCGGGAGCATTTTGAGAAAGGCGTGCTTCTTCATTAAACCACTTGTTTGCGGAGGAACGACCATGCCACGTAAATGCAAGCTTTCGAAGACTTGGAGTCAAACGTCCGCTCGTACTCACGTTTGTTTCCGGCCATTTTCAGTCGAGCGCGCGGCTCCATCATGTTAACGGAGGATGGTCGAAAGGTCATTGATTTCCTCTCGGGTGCCGGAACGTTGAAAAGTTTTGCCTGCACTCACGATCGACCTCGAGACACTGAATCAAGGCCTTGAGATATTCGGGGAATCTTTGGCCGAAACACTAAGACGGGACAGAGTCGCAGCGACCTGACCCCACTGTTCATCCAGAGAACAAGTGAAGGAAAAACCATGGCCTATGGGACCATCAAATATGAGGTCGTCGAGCAGATCCTCACTATCACCTTGAACCGGCCAGAGAAGCTCAATGCCTTAACGGCTACCGGGGAGCGCGAATTGGTCGATGCCTTCGACCGCGCAGATACGGACGACGACGTCCGTGCCATCATTGTGACTGGCGAAGGCCGCGCCTTCTGCGCCGGCGCCGATCTTTCCTTAGGCGCCGACATATTTGACCGCGACGCGCGGCACGGCCCGGTAAAGCGCCTCGCCGACGGCAAGGTCGACTACAGCGACCCCAATATCAGCGACGGCGGCGGCCAGCTGGCGTTGCGGATATTCAAGTGCCTCAAACCCGTGATCGCCGCAGTGAACGGTCCGGCTGTCGGCATGGGCGTGACCATGCTGCTTCCGATGGACATCCGCATCGCGAGCGAGGTCGCGCGTTTCGGCTTCGTCTTCTCCCAGCGCGCTATCGTGCCGGAGGGGGCCTCGAGTTGGTTTCTGCCGCGCATCGTCGGCATCGCGCAGGCGCTGGAGTGGTGTTACAGCGGGCGGGTATTCCCAGCGCAGGAAGCGTTCGCCGGCCGGCTGGTCAGTAAGGTGGTGCCGCCCGATCAACTGCTGCCCACGGCGCGTGCGCTCGCTCGCGAGATCGCTGAGAAGACCGCACCCGTATCGATCGCTCTGATCCGGCAGATGATGTGGCGTATGCTGGGTGCCGATGATCCCATGGAAGCCCACAAGATCGACAGCCGCGGTATCTATACGCGCGGCCGTTCCGCAGACGGCAAAGAAGGCGTCACGGCGTTCATGGAGAAGCGCCCTGCGGTGTTCAAGGACAAGGTGTCGATCGACATGCCGGATTTTTTTCCATGGTGGACGGAGCGGGAGTACAAATAATCATCAGTCAGCCCGGTCAAGCGTGAGCGAGCCGAGACGGTGCGTCTGTGATGCTGTTCGTCAGAGGTGAGAGTCTGAGCCATGCAAGGTCTCGCCACATACCGGAAGGCAACTGCGTCGGTTATCCTTAGTCGACGGACGTCCGTATCGAGATGCTCCGTCGCAATGCGCTCGCCACTGGCTGACTGCGCTGGCGCCAACCTCCTTTGTCCGGATCTTGCCCAGCGCAGAATCGATCGTCGACGCGCTCGTCACCAGCAGCTTCGCGCGGACTTCAAGCGCAGGCCCATATGGCCGTTCCGTTTCATCGACTCGAGGGCATCGGCAGCGCTTTCAATTTCTTGCCGCAACTCCGGTTCGAGGCCTCCCAAAGAACTCCCAGCGCTTTTCGTTACCAATTCCTCAAATATCGAAACATAACATGCCTTACCAAAGTAGGTAGGAGACTGAGTGCTTGCTAATGATGTACCAGTTTCTAACACCGCCGGTATGGGCTATGACGCATCGCATCACGATAGGACAAGTTACAGCAATGACAAGCGTAGTTAGTCCGTTGAACGTCTCACGCTTCCTTCGAGTACATGACGCCGCCGCTGCCCAAAAAGGCATCAAGCTTTCGATAGGATTCGATTTTCATGAGTACGCCTCGATCACACGGGCTCTTCCAACAAAGAAGCCGACCTATCCAATTTTCCGGCCAGATCGCTCGCCAATTAGATCAGGCGAGGGATATTGGATGATAGGCCTCGACAAGAATAACGAGGTCGCGCTTGTAGAGGCTGCCCGACTGTATGACCTTTCCCACACCAACTTTGCAGAACATCTTGAATCCCTGAAGGTGTTTTACGCTGACCCGATCAAACATGCACATCCTCAGGACCGTTGCATTTGCACGGCACCAACCGCGCGGAAGATTACCGGGAAAGTAGTCTACCACGGGGATGTTTGGGTGCGCCGAGACTTTAGAGGGCAGGGCATGCCTAAGATCATGACAGGAATTGTACGCGGCGTGTCTTTTGCCATGTGGACCCCCGACTTCGTATGTGGACTTGCACCGCGCTGGTCACGGGATAAGGGCATCTACCTTGCGGCGCATTATGAACCAGGCGGATCGATATTACAGCTAGTGGAAGAGGATATTGTTGACGACGATTGGCTCATGTGGGTAACGGGCGAAGAGTTGAGGAACTATGTTGATAGTCATGACAGTAGCGAGCTCGCTTTAGCCTCGTGATTCTCGATGGCATGACTGCGCGCTACTTAAGGATTGCTGCGCTCCTCAGGATCATCGGCATGGTTCGTTTATGCACGCAGTCGCGGCATGATGTCACTCTATTTAGTGCACATTGCGGGGGGACGTCTGCCCAGCGCCGCCGCTACCACCGCGTTCCGACGTGCACAGACTGCCGATTGATCTGTCCGAAGTTGACCGCCTAAGATCAATGTCAGCGGTTTCGCGCCGGGGGCAGCTAATTCTATTTGTTTCCTTTTTTCGGGTTCAGGTAAGCGTCGCCATGCTCAGATTGGCTCGATCTCACTCCAGAGAGACGCCGGCGCTCCGGGGACAACCCTCCGAATCGCAGGCCCGAAAAAGGGCGGCCTTGGGACATGTAGCGCTTGGCCCAATCCAGAAATGGCAAACAAATCGATGAGGACACTGTGAAGCAGGGGCGAGCAGGTTCGAATACGGCAAGATTCGCGGGTGTTGGGCAGAAATCTGAGGACAGCTTTGCCCGTGCGCGGCTGGTTTTCCCTGACGGCACGTCGCGAGTGACCATTGAGCGGGACTCGGTCCCACTCTATATCGAGCGCGGAATGGGTAGCTATCTGGTCGACGTCGATGGGCGCCGGTTTCTCGACCTCAATGGCAATTTCACGACGTTGATCCATGGTCACGCCTTCACGCCCGTCGTAGAGGCGCTAACCTATCAACTCGAGCGCGGCAGCTGCTTCGCAAATCCGACAGAGAGAGAGATCGAACTCGCCGAGCTACTTTGCGATCGCATTCCGCACGTTGATCGTGTTCGCTTTGTCAACACGGGGACGGAGGCTGTGCTGTTTGCGATCAAGGCTGCGCGTGCCTTCACCGGACGTTCGAAAATCGCGAAGCTCGAGGGTGCCTATCATGGCGCCTACGACTGGACCGAGGTGAGTTTGGAGGCGACGCCGGACAATTGGGGTGACCCCACCGCACCCACGCCTACGGCCTTCTATCGCGGGATGCCCGCAAGCGTGCTCGATGACGTGGTTGTGCTCCGCTTCAACGATGTTGGAGGCGTACGCCAGTTGTTGTCATTGCATGCGCAAAAGCTCGCCGCCGTCATATTGGATCCGATGCCAAGCCGCGGGGGTCTAATTGCTCCAAAGCCCGAATTCATTGCCGCGGTTCAGGAAACTGCTCGTAAGCACGGCATTTTGGTGATCGCCGATGAAATCCTGAATCTCAGGCAGAGTTTCCGAGGGGCTTCCGCCCGCTATGGCCTTGTTCCGGATCTCGTCACGATGGGCAAGATCATCGGCGGCGGTTTGCCGATAGGAGCGATCGGCGGTCGCAAGGAGGTGATGAAAGTATTCGATGCTTCAGCGGGCCGGCCACTACTTCCGCAAGGCGGCACATTTTCCGCCAATCCCCTCTCCATGACATCGGGCCTTGCCGCCATGCGGCATCTGGATCATGCGGCTTTTGCGCATCTTGAGACCCTTGGTAGCATTGTTCGGGATGGGATTGGCCGAACCATCTCAAGCCGGGGGGCGCCGCTGTGCCTCACCGGAGCCGCCTCACTCTTTCGCATCCATCCCATGCGATGTTTCCCGAATGACTATCGTGAGGCGTATCCCGCGCTCGCCGCCGCAACTCTAATGAAGCAGCTCGCGCGCTTCTTTACGGAGAACGGCATTATCCTGCCGCATGGCGCTGCCGCTTCGATTTCGACACCGATGACTCCCGCCGACGCCGAATTCATCGTCGATGTATTCGCAGGCTTTCTCGATAGCCATCAAGACATGCTGGACGCGATAGAGGTGCGCACATGACAAAAGCAACATTCACGCAATCTGTGACCAGATTCGCTTTGCAGCATTATCGAGCCCATTCGAACCGGTAGCTGCCCAAGCGACGTAGACAGGGGCTTAGTTCGTTTGACCAAGGGGGCCGATCGTGATGTGTGGAGAACCTCCAAGCGACACGATGCCATCAAGCCGCCTGTCGTGCTCACTCATCTAAGTTAGTCGACTGCTCGTGCTCTCCAGATGTAATGGGGAATGAAATGCAACTGCGGAACGAGTTGTCCAGTGCTGGTCCGACCGATCCGACATTGTCGGAACACGGAATACGTGGTCAACAAGAGCAGGACGCATTTTGAGGTGGCCCATGCGGCTGGTCTCATGGCTGTGCACGGACGTTCCACGGTCAGAGGCGGCTTTGCTTTGGCGCCGGCTCGTTTGACCGTCAATCTCAGGTAATTGATTTCGTGCGATGCGCCTACCTGCGCTTCGACAGTCATCCATTAGTCGTCGCCGGATGCTAACGATCGATACCAGCAATTTGAAGCGCCCGCACGAGCGGTTCCAAGGACCAGGCCGAGGCGAACTCTTTGATCGTGCGCTCCAGACGTTCGACCCGCCCCCTGGCGATACGAACCGCTTCGACCATCTCTTGGATCGCGATCTGATGCGCGGGATGATCGAATTGCCGCTCCTGAAGCCAACGCAGATAGCAGATAGCGCATCGTGCATCCATTCTTGCGGGGATAGGTGCGGCCGTGCTTGAGCATGAAGGCGCTCACCTGCTGCCGGCGGACCCGCAAGCGCCTCAACCGCCGCCGCTTGGGGCGCGGACGAGAGAGCGCGCCTCGCATCGTGACCTTCATCTGGAGCCCATACCGCCGTCAGCTCGCTGGCGCGTAGCAACCGAGCGGGGGAAACTGCGTTCCGGCGGTTTGTCTTCACCCGATCACCCGGCTTCTTTGGGATTAACGACGGCGCTACTACGGTGCATTCATGGCAGCGACCGGATCAGGCGATCAAGGCCATGGCCAGTCGGACCGGCCTCGTAACAGAAATGCACACGATCAAACCGACTGGCGATCCGCTCTGATGCCCCCGCCGCATGCCCGAGTAACCCTCGGACCCGTCCGAATTCCTCTGGTTGCCTCCTGCAGTTACGCCGCTGCCATGTTCGACGCGTCCGTTTTGTCCGCGATAAGGTGCGTTCCCGCATCCACATGCGGTGAAACACGACAGCTTGCGATCTGGCGCCACCCCGGCCTTCTTCAGCCCCGGCGCGTTGGCTATCGCCAATGCCCAGCTCTTCATCTTGAGGCTTTCACCGGTCGAGTGAGAATGACATTGGTCGCTTCGAAAAGCGCGCTGCGGACCTCAGCGTCACCTATCTTCGAAATCTCTCCCGAATAGTCCGCCTCTTCGGATAGGTATTTCTTTGGCGTTAAGCCGAAATGGCCCCCATCCAGGGTGACCCAAACATTTTGAAACTCCTGCAGCAGGGCCGTCCAGGTTCTTAGCGGCGCTTCGGATATTGTCTCAAGGGTAGGATGACCGCTAACAAGATTCGCGAATCTGTAGGCGTCGGAGCGTCGCAGCGGCGGCGGCTGTGGCCTGCAGCGCGAAGACGACTTGCTTTCAAGCGATCACAGCTTGGCGTTAGAAGGAGGATTTTAAGATCAGTCCTGCCACGACCACTTGGTTTCGGGGAGCTCGGCAAAGCCTCGTTAGCCCATGACGTCCTGCGCTGCCGGGCGATTACGACGCCCGCATCTCGAGTCGGTCCTGCCGATACAACGCTACAAGGGACTGAGCCGATCAACCCGCGAATCGACTGTCCGTCTCGTCGCGGTTTCCGTCACAGCGAGGCGCCGCCAACGCGGACGCGTCTTACTCTACTCTATCACGCTCTAGCCTATCCGAGTTGGTAGCTGCCCAAGTAACATAGCGAGTGGTTTAGTTCATTTGAACTGGGAGCGATCGCTGTACGTAAGAGTTTTGTAGAACCTCCGGTGCGGCCCGATGTAGCCGCGCCACTCATCTACTCGGTCGGCTGCGTACGCTTGGCAGTTGGCAGATGGAATGGAGAATGAAATGCAACAGCGGAGCCCGCTCTCTAATGGTGGTCGGCCGACGGGACATTTTCGGAATACCGCCTACATGATCGATAAGAGCCGCCCGTATTTCGATGCAGCGCACACGGCTGGTCTCATGGCCGTCCATGCCCGTTCCACGGCCGGACGCACCTTTGTTTTGGGCACCGGTCCGCTTGACAGTCGACCAAAGTTAATTGATTTCGTGCGCTGCTCCTACCTTGGCCTAGACAATCATCCCCTGATCGTTGCTGGCGCGATCGAGGCGATTGAGGCGCATCGGTCATTGCACTGGTCATGTGCCCGCACGCGACTCAATTTCGATCTTCTCGCAGAGCTTGAAGCAACCCTGTCGGAGATGTTCTGTGCACGCGTGCTTGCCTTTTCCAGCGTCATGCTCGCCAATCTAGGCGCGATGCCCCTTCTTGCTTCGGGCCAATTGACGAGCGGAAGAAAGCCGGTCGTTGTGTTTGACCGTCTTGCGCACATATCGCTCGCCTATCACAAGCCGGTGGTCGCTGATGAAACGCGGGTGGAAACGATTGCACACAACGACATAGACGCTCTCGAACGCTTGTGCCGCGAACATCCGGTGGTCGCCTATGTATGCGATGGTGTTTACTCCATGGGCGGAAATGCGCCCATCAAGGAGCTGCGCCAGCTCCAGAGGCGCTATGGGCTATTTCTCTATATCGATGATGCTCACGGCATATCGCTGTTCGGACACCAAGGTGAAGGATTTGCTCGATCTCAGTTTCCACAAGTGCTAGGTGACCGCACGACCATCGTAGCCTCGCTAGCCAAGGGATTCGGCGCATCGGGCGGCATGGTGATGCTCGGAACTACCGACCAGGAGGCTCTCTTTCGACGGTACTCTATTCCCTATGCGTTTTCGGTAGCACCAAATTTGGCGGCGGTCGGCGCGGCGCTTGGTTCGTGCAAGATCCACCGTTCGGCAGAACTTGGCGAACGGCAGAGCCGGCTGGCGCAACGGATCAAAGCTTTTGATCATCATGTCGCAACCGCTGAGCAAGGCAATTCATTTCCGATCAGAATGATCGCGATCGGATCGGAAGCCAAGGCGATTGCAATCGCAAGAGAGCTTCTCGATGCCGGTTTCTATACTTCGGTGACGTTCTTCCCGACGGTTGCGCAGGGAAAGGCAGGGATTCGGGTGTGCATTACGGCCGATCATGAAGTCCGCGACATAGAGCGGCTCTGCGACTGCATCTTGGAAATGGTACCCGACACAACCTCGAAGCCACGTACGGCATCGACCAGTCCCTGAGGTGATGACGGCGATTCAGCGGAGAATTCATGGAACCGTCCGGTAGGACCAAGTTGCTATCACCTAATATGGACAATGCGGGCGAAATCTCGTCAACCCTCAATCCGTTGTTTGTTTTCGAAGGCGTCTCCGCATCGTTCAGGCCAACTTCCTCGGCGCATCCACACGCGAGAATGAATACTCGTACGCGGCGCACCTATGCCCGACTAAGATATGCGCCCAGCGGTCAGTGTGGTACTGGGAATGTTTTGTTCAGACCTTGGCAGGGCGGCTTGGCACCAGTATCGCGCGCCGTGCGCCTTCGCGGGGTCGTTAAAGCGCAAGCGCCGCACGCAAATCGGCGATCGGGGATGCCGGAGCCGGTTGTGAGTCCCGCCCAATGCACAGACTGCTCAAGCCTCGCCACGAAGGGGCGCGAGCCTCGATCGCAACACCACTTCATTGCAGGTCCGACTACCGCGGAGCCGCAGTTCTTCATGCGGCGGGCGGTCTCAGAGTCGCGACTCTTAAGTTTGATTAGCATAAGCTCCTGGCCATCCATATTGGCCGGTTCTGGTGTCGCATCGGACCGAAGTCTGCTCTCCTGGCAGCTAGTATGGACATACAGCGCAGCATCAGGAAGCCATCTAAAGAGAATTATCGCGATGACTGGATGTCATAATCTTGGGCAAGTGCGCAACTGCGTGCCCAATGAGATCTCTGCGGCGATAGCGCCAGCTTTCAATACTGTTGCCAGCAAACTGCCCCGGCCGCCACACTTGCGCCGATTGCTGGTTCTCATCCGGGAAAACTCACGGCCCATTGTTAGCCGAAAAATAGCGATGCCTAGCCGCCGGAAGCGAGCGCCCGACGGCTTCGGCTGGGCCGAGTTGTTTTCGCGGCTCGCCAAGTGGATGAGAGAACGACGATATTTCCTTTTGACGATGCTCTGCCTTCCCGGCCTTGTGAGCCTGCCCGCTACGCTTCTTGCGGTCGTTTGACGATTATGCTGGCACCGGAAAAGCTCAGGGACCAAAATGACCGGCGCGTTGCTCTAGTTACCGGAGGAGCACGCGGGATTGGACTAGAGATCGTACGCCGGTTCTTGGCCGATGGCTATCAGGTCGCTTTTGTAGCGACAAGAGCAGAGCATGTTGAGCGGGCGCTTGACGTTCTTAGCTGTCCGCAAAATCGGCTCCATGCTGAGGCGATCGACGTTACGCGACAAAACGAGGTAGGAGGATTTGCTGAACGCATCCGGATGCGTTGGGGCGAGATTGCAGTTCTGGTGAACAATGCAGGCATCTCCCCCAAGCGCGTGAATCAGGATGTACCCTGGCTTTCGCAAACTTCCATCGAGGAATGGGGGCGGGTGATCGATGTCAATCTCAACGGCCCCTTTATTCTCATGCGGCTCTTAGCGCCGGCAATGATTGCGAAAGGCTATGGACGCATAATCAATATCGGGTCACTCGCGGGGCGCGCGATGCCATTGATCGCAGGGCCGCATTATGCCGCGTCAAAGGCTGGACTGGTCGGACTAACCCGCGCTGCTGCGCGGGATCTCGCTCCACACGGTATTACGGTCAATTGTATCGCTCCTGGGCGGGTTCTCAGTGATCTGACTGGACCACGCGAGGCCGCAATCAATCGATCCGCTCTCAGCCGGATTCCCGTCGGCCGCTTTGGAACGGTGGAAGAGGTGGCGCACGTCGTGGCCTTTCTAGCCTCGCCGATGGCAGGCTTTATCACCGGCGCAACCATCGATATCACGGGCGGCGAGTTCGCCGCCTAAGTCGATAGAGCCGGCTCCGCAAATTTGAACAGGTCGGTAAGTGGAGTTTCTGCCTGACAGCGGGCACGCTGGTGCCTGCGAATCAGGAGCGACGATGAGC
>NZ_JBNDLA010000056.1:0-13883 GCF_050435825.1 Bradyrhizobium sp. I1.14.4
TTGCGATCTTTCCTCGAAAGGTGGACTTCTCTTGCTTCGGGTATCATCCCGACCTTGAATCACGACTCACGATCCAAGAAAAGTGGGTACTAGAGAGCGTTTTTAGATTGGCGGCGCGGCGACCAATGCCGCAAAGTGCACCGCCGTGATTGCGCCGGTAATCTAAAAACGTGTTGGACGAAGCCGCCTAGCGCGCCTGTGCCGCTATGGAAATTGGATGCTGCTTCCTAGCGGACAGCACCGTCGCTGAGGCGTCGGGGACATGCTGGATGCGGTCTTGATGCCGAAACATTTAAGTTCTCCCGGTCGAAAAGACCGTCGACACCCGCGCTTGGAAGGCTTGATGTCGGAAGCGCGACAATAGGATGCCTGCTGTCTACCCTGGCAGATAGAAAGAACGATGATCAATGATTGAAAAATCGTGACAGTCATGAGGTGTCCAGAAAAGGTGGGTCTTGTGACGCAACGGGCGCGAGCACCTCGATGCACACCATCTGCCCTTGACGGCAAAAGGGACATTCCCGCAGGGAAACTCCGGTAAGCTCCTCGACCTTGTCGCGATAGTCACGCTCTTCCTTCGGTTTTACCGCCGTATCGGACTGCTGCATTCCGAGCAGTTCGCGGCAGCGGGCGAGCTTTTGCTTGCGGTACCGGTTGCCCATGAAACCGTAATAACGGATGCGCTGAAATCCCTCGGGCAAGACATGGACGAGGAAACGCCGGATGAACTCCCCGGCGTCGAGCGTCATCACCTTTTGCCGGTTCTCGTTGCGATAGTCCTTCCACCGGAAGCGTACCTTGCCATCCTCGATATCGACGATACGGTTGTTGGCGATTGCCACCCGGTGTGTGTAGCGTCCGACATATTCCAGAACCTGCTCAGCGCCCGCGAAGGGTGGCTTGGCATATACCACCCAGTTGACCTGGCGGGCGGGATCCAGATAGCGCCGGAATGCGATGGGATCGCGCAGCCGTTCCAATGACGAAAAGAATCGCAACTCGCCGGCATCAAATGCCCTTTGCAGACCTTCGAGAAACAGACGCCGGAAGAGTCGGGAGAGCACGGCGACTGGTAGGAAGAAGCCGGGACGGCACGCGATCCAGCGGCTCCCGTCCGGCGACAGCCCGCCGCCGGGCACGACGCAGTGGAGATGGGGATGATAGCTGAGATTCTGACCCCAGGTGTGAAGCACCGCGAAAAACCCGATCTCCGCGCCGAGATGTCGCCGATCGGCAGCGATGGTGCGCAACGTCTCGGCGGCTGCGTGGAACAGGATCTTGTAGACCGTGCTGGCATTCTGGAAGGCAATCGCGGCGATCTCATTGGGAACGGTGAAGACGACATGGAAATACTGCGTATCGAGAAGCTCCTCCCGCCGAGCCTCGATCCATTCCGCTCGGGCGAGCCACTGGCACTTGGGGCAACTGCGGGAACGGCAGCTGTTATACGCGATCCGTCGTTCGCCACAGCGGTCGCACTGTTCGACATGGCCTCCGAGCGCCGACGTTCGGCAGCGCTCGATGGCAGTCATCGCGGCGCGTCGTTCGGTCGATAGCGAGGCCCAGTGCTGCTCTCGCCAGGCAGCACCGTAGCGACGGAATATATCCGCCACTTCCGGACCGGAGCGGCCCATGGGGCTGGCCGTCAGAAATGTTCGGGCGCTGGCGGCGAGGAAGCCTTGGGGATCGGACGCGGCAGCAGTTCAAGCGGGCTCGTCGCCGCGCAGACCTTGGTGGTAGCGATCCGCAGATATTGAGCGGTCGTAGACAGGCTGCGATGGCCGAGCAGGAGCTGGATGGTGCGGAGATCGGTTCCAGCTTCGAGCAGGTGCACCGCAAATGCGTGCCGCAGGGAATGAGGTGTTACCGGCTTGGAGAGCTTCGATATCCGATGTGCCTGGCGGCAGGCGGCATCCACGGCGCTTGTCGATATCGGCTCTCCAGCAACGGCGCCGGGAAACATCCATGCTCCGGTGGGTCGCACGGCGCGCCAATAGTTCGTCAGCACCTCCAGCAACCTGGCCGACAGCATGACGTAGCGGTCTTTCTGTCCCTTGCCCTGCTCGACGCGCAGCACCATGCGCTGGCGGTCGATAGCCTCAGGCTTCAGGCGGGTGGCCTCAGAAATACGCAGGCCGGCGGCGTAGCATGTCGTCAGAATCGCCTGGTGTTTGAGGCTCTCGATACAGCCGAGGAAGTGCAGCACCTCCTCGGGGCTGAGAATGACGGCCAGTGTCTTTGGCGCCTTTGGGCACGGAATGATCTGCTCGAAATCCCAATCGAGGCCGAGCGTGACGCGGTAGAGGAATCGAAGCGCCGCGACGGTCACGTGCACCGAACGTGGCGCCAGCTTCTTCTCGTTCATCAAATAGACCTGGTAGGCGCGGATATCCTCCGGCCCGAGCAAAGCAGGCGATTTGGCGAAATGGCGAGCGAACTGCGAAACCTGAAGCAAATACGAATCCTGCGTGTGTCGCGACAGGTTGCGGACCTGCATGTCTTCCATCATGCGTAACCGAAGCGAGGTCATAGCAAACTCCTTGACAAGAGGGACGCTGCGCGCGGGCAGCAACACCATCTTGCCAAGGGCAAGCGCTTCTGAATTGGGGTGGATTACGTCGCTGTGCGGGTGGTGCTGGGGTCAGAGACACGGGCTGGCTTCAAGGGGGATACCCCACGCTCAACGCGGATACCCTCCCGCGGAGCGGGTTCGTCCAACTCGCGTTATGTTGCGGCCAGATTTATGTTGTGCAAAGAGCTATAATTGCGGGGAGCGTCAACACTGTGGGCATTGTTCACGCAACATAATTTGAGGTCTGGGTAGCGAACCATTTGTCCAATGGAGGCTCGTTATGGATCAGACGATTTATTCCATCCCCTTGACCGTGCCCCACCGTGATGACGCGCCATTCACCGACGAGCGGTACCGGTACCTTCGCCACTGTGCAGAAGCCGGCGCGACCGCAGCTTCTCTCAGACTCAAGCGGAACGAGCTGTTGCGGATTGCGGCATATCTCGGTCCAGATGTTTCGGAGGGCATCGATATCGAAGCGCTCCAACGGATCGCAACCGAGCGTCTGCGCCTGACGGGGGCTGTCGCCGCAGCACGAAGAGTAGTCGACATCGGACGACCGTGGCTTCGATTTCTTGGTTGGTGGCGTGAACCGACCATCGTGTTTCAGTACCAGAGCTAACTCGACCAGTATGTGGCATGGATGCGCAATGAGCGCGGTTTCACGCCATCGACGGTGGAGCAATGGAGCCGCATTATCGGCCGGTTCCTGCGCTGGTGCGACCAGACCAACCGGCAATTCAGGGATCTTCAGCCTGAAGACGTCGACGCCTATTTCATCGCCCAGGCCACGGGACGATGGTCCCGCGTTTCGGTGGCCGGCACAGCCTCTGCCTTGCGAGGATTTCTGCGCTACACGGCAAAGCGGGGAATGTGTACGGACCGCTTAGCGGCCTCGATTTGTCGGCCTCGACTCTATCGTCAGGAGTCGCTGCCGTATGCCCCAGATTGGTGCGACGTGCAGCGCATGTTGGCCGACGCCGAGACTGACAACCCCCGGGACATCCGTGATCGTGCGATCCTGCTGTTGCTCGCAGTCTACGGGCTGCGCAGCGGCGAAGTGGCGGCATTGCGCCTTGATCAGATTGACTGGGCCGGTAGGACGCTACGGCTTTTCCGCCTGAAGCGCCGCCAGCCGCAAATCTACCCGCTGGTCTCCTCTGCGGCTGAGGCGCTCGCCCGCTACATCGACACGGTGCGGCCGTCGTCATCGTGCCCGGAAGTATTCCTCCGCATGCAAGCGCCCCGCCAGCCGTTGAAGGCAGGGAGCATCTATGATGTCGCCAACCGCAGATTTGTTGCACTTGGAATCGACGCTGCTCACCGTGGTGGCCATGCGTTGCGCCACGCCTGCGCTTCCCGGCTTCTTGCCGAAGGTCTGTCGATAAAGGAGATCGGGGACCATTTGGGACATCGCAGCGCGGCCTCAACCAGCATCTACGCCAAGGTGAACATGCAGGTGCTTCGCGAGGTCGGAGCGTTCGACCTGGGAGGCCTCCAATGATGCTGACCCATGTTGTCGACGCCTATCTGGCCAAGCAGCGGTCACTGGGGGCGCGTTTCGAGTCCGCTGAGGTTCTGCTCCGCAGATTCTGCCGAGCGATGGGCAATCGAGATATCGGCGGAGTCACCCCAGAGGCTGTGGCCGAGTTCCTCCAAGGCAAAGGATCGCTCAGTACCACTTGGATGCTGCGATATACGGTTTTGAGCGGTCTCTATAGTTTCGCCATCAGTCGTGGGTACGTGGCATCCTCCCCACTGCCGACAACGTTTCCAAAGCTGCCGCCGCAACAAACGCCCTATGTTTATTCCACGGAAGAACTGCGCCGCCTGTTGGATGCGACCTCGATTCTGAAGGTTGGGCATCGCCCTCACGTCCCAGCTATGTACCGTACGCTTCTCTTGTTGCTGTACGGAAGCGGCATGCGCATTGGCGAGGCGCTTCGTTTGGTCTTGCAAGACGTGGATCTGACTGATCAGGTCATCACCGTCCGTGACACGAAGTTCTTCAAAACGCGCCTCGTGCCAATCGGACCAAAGCTCAACCAGGAACTGGTCGAATACGTCGAGTGCCGTCGCCGGCTCCCTCTGCCGCGCGGGCAAGAATCTCCATTATTCACTACGCGCGGCAGTCGACCGTGGCACTAGGTGCGGGTCATCTCCTGGTTTCAGCATGTCCGCAGAGCCGCCGGAATCAGTTGCCCTGTCGGCGAGCCTAGACCTCCACGGCTGCACGATATTCGCCACACAGCCGCGGTGCACCGGGTGATCGCATGGTATCGCTCCGGCCAGGAGGTGCAGCGACTGCTTCCGCAACTCGCAACCTACCTTGGCCACATCGATATCCGTTCAACCCAGCGCTATTTGCAGATGACGCCGGATCTTCTCCAGGCGGCCAGCGAGCGCTTTGCTCTGTACGCGATGGAGGCCGACCATGAAGGATAAGAGCCTGCTTGGTCCGTGGATCCGGCGGTTCTTGCTGGAACATCTGGTCGCCGAGCGCAATCTTTCTCGCAACACCCAAGCCAGCTACCGCGACACGCTGACATTGTTGCTGCCGTTTGCCAGCAAGCAGGGAGGCTGCGCCATCGATCGCATGACCGTGGAAGAGCTGACGCCGGAAGTCGTCCGCAAGTTCCTCGACCACCTGGAGCGCGATCGCCAGTGCAGCGAGGTCACCCGCAACCAACGGCTGGCGACCATCCATTCGCTGGCGCGCTTTATCGGAACGCGTTCGCCGGTCCACCTGGCCTGGTGTTCCGAGATACGGGCAGTGCCATTCAAGAAGGCGGCCAAGACCGCGATCGGATACCTCGAAAAGGCCGAGATGGACGCGTTGCTAAACCAACCTGACCGACGCACGAGTCTTGGGGTGCGCGACCATGTTCTGCTGCTTTTCCTATACAACAGCGGTGCTCGCGCCGATGAGGCAGCAAAATTGACGGTCGGCAATCTCCAACTGGGTGCGTCCCCGTCAATGCGACTTCACGGCAAGGGAAACAAGATCAGAATCTGTCCATTGTGGTCAACGACGGCAACCTCGTTGACTCGTCTTGTGGCCGACCGGAACAAAAGTGAAGCGGTCTTTCTCGGGCGGACGAACCAGCCTTTGACGCGCTTCGGAATACACCGTCTCGTGACGCAATATGCCGCTATGGCGGGCGAAACGGTGCCGACGTTGGCGACGAAGCGCGTGAGCCCACATACGGTTCGGCACACAACGGCCGTGCACCTGCTGCGCGCCGGCGTCGACATCAACACGATCCGTGCTTGGCTGGGCCACGTGTCATTAGACACCACGCACATCTATGCTGAGGTCGACCTGGAGATGAAGGCAGAGGCGTTAGCCAGGGTCGATATCAGCAGCCTGAGGCCGCCGCCTCGGCAACCCTCTCTCCCGTCGTTGATGGCCTTCCTGAAGGCCCTGTAGGCCGAAAGGTCACACTCTTATGTTGCGGAGCGAGCCGAGGAGGTTGACGGAATCCTTGGTTCACTCAGCAGCGACAACATAAATCTGGCCGCAACATAACGCGAGTACCCGTAACCCTCCGGGTAGGCCGCGCGATGCTCCTCCCACAATAGCTGCAGCGTCACCCCGCCCGGCGAAGCTCGCGGTGGACCGCCGCCCAGTCTGGCTGTGGTCGACGATTCTTCGCGCCGACTATTGGAGGTCGGTAAAGCCGGGTCTCCAGCGCCTCGTCCGTCAGGCCTTCCGGTACCGGCCAGGTGAGGCCAGCGCGCCGTGCCCGCCGGATGCACTCCCCGGCGGCCGTCGCGCTCACCCCCAGGCTGGCGGCGATCTTGCGTTTGGACATGCCGGCGGCGGACGGTCGCAGCACGTCGCGGATTTTGCGCATGGGTAATCTCGGTCCTTGCATTTGCTCCGCTCCGCGTGAAAGGAGCGAAGGCCATGCTGATTCGCAGATCACCCAACGGTGCCCGTCACACCCATCCACAGGCTAGTCGCGATCGCCCAGAATGGGTGGTCGTGATCAATCGGAACGCCCGGTCGCGATCGCTCGGTGCGCGCAAACCTGAACCTGCGCCCTTGGAAATCGCCTTCCGGCGGCCGCCTTGCCGCGGTACCAGGAGATGGTGGAGCGCATATGCGCCCTGGCGGACGAAGGCATGCATGACGATGAGAATCATCGCGCACATTCTGACGCAGGAAGGACATCGCTCGCCATGGGAGGCGGACAAAGTTCTGCCGATCACGGTCCGGCGCATTCGTCTTAAACACCGCCTCAAGGTGCGGCCTCGGCAAATACGGTGGCCGGCGGTCACACACCATTTAACCGGGACCCAATTGGCAAGCCGTCTCGTGATCCCCGCCTAGCGGATCTATGTTCAGCTCAAACGAGGAAGCATCCTGACTACCCGGGAGCCTTCTGGCCGCTTCCTCTTCCCCGACGATGCAACCGCCTTGCGCGCCATTTGCAGCTTGAGAAGCCACCGTGTCGAGAAGATCGATCTGAGGGAGGGTCATCATGAAAAGTAGGGGCATCAATAAAGGCCATCGAGCAGCGCCAACAACTGCGCCGCTCAGAGACGCATCACGCCATCCTCGAATCTCCAGCCAGCGGAAGATGCCTTCCTCGAGCCGCTTGTACCTCAACTGAGGATGCAGACTCTTGGATACAGCGCCGCAGTTTGTGCGGGTGATGCATCCATTCCACCCATTGTTCGGGTGGCAGCTTCCCTGCGTCGGCAAACGATACAACCGTCATGGCGAACACCTCTTAGTGCAGGCGACGGCGCCGCCGTATGGTCGGCTCCTCCGCAATGAATGGGTCATAAAGCCATGAACCTGAGAGCGTGCTTGCGCTTAGGTCGTTCATTCCGTGGGGAACCCGCTGTGGCATGCTGGCGTGGGACAGGGAGGTCGACTGTTTGGATGAAGTTGGAGGAGGCAGTAAGCTTATCCGTGTTTCTACGGTCTTGAGCTAACCCTTGAAGGTTCTGCCCTCGTGCTCAAATGCGAAGCGCGACCCCTATCGTTTCGATCATTCATTGCGCGAATTTGCGCGACCTTGTTCGCCGTCGCCAAAGCAGTGAATGGCTTGGCTGGTATAAAAACCCATGGCAGCTTGTTCGCTGTTGAAGAATGTGGCCGGCGTTGCATATCGCGCCACAATCCGCATAGTTTCATCTCGCTCGTACGGACCGCACTAATATAGTGTGTGTTGAGCACAGTTTTCGGAGTGTTGGCCGAGTTTGTACGTTACGGGCAGAGCTTGTCTGCCGATATGAAAGTTTTCTGTCAATGTTGATCCTGCGAGTACGGAATGGCCCGGACCGCGACGTCGCTAGTGATGTTTTCGACTAGCTGATGTTTGACGAAGGCCCTGCAGCTCCAAAATAATTGGGGAGCGGCAGGAAAGGGTGGTTTCGAACGAGTTGGTTTTGAGCCCACCTTCTCATAGTTGGGGGACGTTCTATGCGAACAGGGAAGAGACTTTTAGTCACGTCGGTAGCCGGCATGGCCGCCGTGGGGGCCGCACAAGCCGCAGATATTCCGGTGAAGGCGAGGGCGATCGAGTACGTGAAGGTCTGTTCGCTCTATGGTCCAGGCTTCTACTACATTCCTGGCACGGATACTTGCATCAAGCTGGGCGGCTATGTGCGTAGTTGGTTGGAAGTTGGGACCAATTCTATGGGCCTAAACACGGACTTTGGTGCGGGAGGCGCAGCAAACCGCTACAGCAACGCCTATACTTGGCGCTCTCGCGGAGACATCAAAATTGATACCCGCACTGCAACAGATTACGGCCTGGTTCGAACCTACTTCGAGCTATGGAATAATTGGACTTCGGGTACCTATAGCGGCGCGGGCAACGGTTCAACTGTTTACCAGTCGATCGGTGGCACTTCGGCGCCGAACAACGCGAACCCCGGCGCTGTTGCTGGCGGTTCACTTACCGTCCTGTATGCCTTCATTCAGTTCGCTGGCTTCACCATTGGCAAGGCGGGCTCTCAGTTTTCCACGCCTTGGGGTGAATATCCCGGCAACTATAGCGAAATACCGGGCGCCGGCGGCTGGGACCCTGTAAACCAGTTCAGCTACACCGCTGACTTCGGTCAAGGTATCTCCGCCTCGTTCTCGGCTCAAGATCAAGTCCAGCATGATACGTCCAACATCTGGAACGTGAGTGCGTCGTCCGCTGCGGGCCTCGCGACTGGCTCGTACGGCGGAAACGACATCGCAGGCACGGTTGCGCCAGACCTCATCGCGATGCTTCGCGTCGACCGGGCTTGGGGTCTTTTCCAAGCGTCGGTAGCTGCGCATGACAACCATGCCGCTTACTATGGTGCTACCGAACTCACCGGCCATCCAGACGACAAGTGGGGCTGGGCGGGACAGTTGGCTCTTTCTATCAAGAACATCCCAACCGGCGCGGGTGATTCGATTAACGTGACGAGTGTATACGCGAATGGTGCAACCCGATATGTCTTCAATGACTATATGTCGTCCACCTATGCGAGGTTTCGTAGCACCAACTCGGCGGCTGCTTACCAGAGTGTCGGAATTGCTGGTTTGTCCGACTCGGTGTTCGTTGCGGGCTCTGGCCAAGAGTTGACGACGGCGTATGGTTTCAGTGGTGCCTACAACCACAACTGGAATCCAAACTGGGCTAGCAGTATCTTCGGTGGCTTCGGCGCAGTGCGCTACAACAGCACGGCAAAGAGCTACATCTGCGCCGCGTTCGTAACAAACCTTTCGCTTTCGAGCGGATCAGCCGGCTGTAATCCCGATTTCAACTATGCTGTCGTTGGTACACAAACTACCTGGACTCCGGTCAAAAACCTAACCTTCTTGGCTGAACTCAGCTACAGCATGTTGGATCAAAAGTACGCGGGCGGAAGCACGGTGGTACTGCCGCTGCAAACGGGCATTGGAAAACCTGGAGGTGTGTACGAGTTGAAGGATCAAAGCAGCCTCGCGCTCCAGCTTGTAGTTCAGCGCAACTTTTAGGCCTCCCGTATTCGCTGTACCTAGAGGTGACCTCCAGGAGGTCCTCCGACATGCCCGGCGGAGGACTTTTTGTCTGAATTTGACGTCCCCTCCGTCAACGGGCCGCGAGTAGTCCGCGATCAGCCGCAGTGCGTCAATTCGCATCCATTATTTGATGATCACGAAACTTTGACACGCTAGAGAAAAGTCTGCAAAGGACAATGCAAGCAGAAGTAAAGCGCCTCCATAAAGTAGTTGAGGGTGACGCTGACCTGCGTCAATCACGATCAGCGAGCGGCATTGAACATGTCCGATCGCGTTTGCCTGATCCGCACTGATGCCGCACCTCAGCTAAGTTTTGAAACGAACCTACGGGGCGACTGGATACACGATAGCCAGGGTCTGAGGGGAGCTCTTGGGTGACCACCCGCAGCGATCCGAGGTCGAGCGCGTGATCGGCAATAAGGTTCTGCGCACTGCTGCCCATCACGTGTCCGGACTGGAGAGTAACAAGGGCCTGCGACGGAACAATCGGCGGACCGAGCGTCGACAGCGTCGGCTTGACGCTCGATCGCGGCGCTCAATTGGTGGTCAACGATCCCGGCAAGTTGTTGACGGCTGAGGCGGCCGATGGAAAGTTTTGAGCCGACCAAGCGTCGATAGGAAAGATCGGATATGTCCAATCAAGTACGAACGGCTGATGGCCATGAGGAATTATGGCCAGAAATACTGCTATGCCGATCGTGAGGTAATGCTCTACGCCCCAGGAATCGGAATGGGAGCCGATCCACTGGACGAGAAGGAACTCGCCTTTGTCAACGAGGCGACCACGAAGCCGCGTCCGCTGAAGGTGGTGCCAACCTTTGCCTCTGTTGCAGCTTGGGGCGCCGGACCTGGCGAGATGAATCTCAATCACGTCTTGGTAGTCGATGGCGAACGCGATATCACCTTTCACGCGCCGCTCCTGGCCGACGCGCATATCACAGCCGACTCCTCCGTGCTTGCGGTCTACGACAAAGGCAAGGACAAGGGTGCAGTCATCCGCCTTCATACCATCCTGAAGAACAGCGAGGGCCTACCGCTGGCCACGCTAGTGTCGTCGAGGTTTGCGCGTGGGGATGGGGGCTTTGGCGGGCCATCCGGCGGTCAGCCGGAGCCACACAAAGCGCCCAGCCGGCCCCCCGATAGGATCATTGAATTCTCTGCGTGGCCCCGACCAGGCGCTGATTTATCGGCTCTGTGGCGACCGCAACTCACTGCATTCTGATCCCGAATACGCCAAGCGTGCCGGATTTTCCAAGCCGATCTTGCACGGCATGTGCACCTACGGAATCACCTGTCGCGGGATTCTGCAAACCTATGCCGACTACGATCCGGGCGCCTTCAAGCGGCATTCGGCACGGTCTTCCTCGCCTGTTTATCCCGGCGAGACCGTGACGCTGGAGATGTGGAAGGATGGCGAAGTCATCTCGTTCGAGGCCAAAGTGATGACGCGCGGCGTCACAGTGATCAAGAACGGCATGACAGTGCTCGGGTGGAACGGCGTCATCTTGTCCTGACCTCAATGTATCCGCGGCGATGGCTGGTGCGGCAAAGTAGTGCATCGGCAGATTAGTTCTGTCCCATTCAGAGTGCCTCATACATCCAATTTTCGGAGGAAACCTTCATGTCGGCCCTGCCACTCTCTCGCATCAAGATCCTTGATCTCACGCGCGTACTGGCGGGGCCCCTGTCTGCCCAGATGCTGGGCGATCTCGGCGCGGAGGTGATCAAGATCGAGCGGCCGGGCACTGGCGACGATGCACGCGGCTACGGTCCGCCCTACCTCACCGACCCTGAGGGGAAGGAGAACAACAACAACTCGTTCTACCTCTGCGCCAACCGCAACAAGAAGTCGGTCACCGTCAATATCGCTAAGCCGGAAGGGCAGGAGATCATCCGGAACCTTGCGAAAGACGTCGACGTCTTCATGGAGAACTATAAGGTCGGCGACCTCAAACGCTATGGGCTGGATTACGAGTCCATCAGGAAGATCAATCCCGGCATCATCTACTGTTCGGTGACCGGCTTCGGTCAGACCGGGCCTTACGCGCCGCGCGCGGGTTACGACGCGATCTTCCAAGCTATGGGCGGGTTGATGAGCGTCACTGGTCACATGGACGGCGAGCCCGGCGCGGGGTCCATGAAGGTCGGCCCTTCCATCGTCGACTACATGACCGGCATGAATACTTCGATCGGAATTTTGGCCGCGCTCTATCATCGGAAAGCCAATGGCGGTAAGGGCCAGCATATTGACGTTTGCCTGCTCGATACCGTGATTGCGTCGCTCTCGCATTACGCGCAGATTTATCTCGTGAACGGTCAGACGCCGCTGCGGCGCGGCACCTGGGGTAATGGCGGGATGCCGGCCGGCATGTTCCGCTGCGCGGATGGCGAGTTGATGCTGGTTGTCGGCAACGACGCGCAATTCGCCCGTACGTGCGCGGTGCTTGGCGAACCGGGACTTGCGGCCAATCCAAAATTCATCAAGAACGACGATCGCGTCGTGCACGGCAAGGAGATCATGTCGATCTTCGCTAAGCGTTTTCTTAAGAACAAGGTCTCCTATTGGCTGGAAGAGCTAGGGAAGGCCGGCGTGCCCTCCGGCCCGGTCAACGACTTTGCGCAGGTATTCGCCGATACGCATGTGCGGGAACGCGGAATGGAGGTGAGGGTCGACCACCCATTCGAGAATTCGCTATCTCTGATCCGCAATGCGCTGACTTTCTCGGAAACGCCGCTGAAGGAATATCGCTATCCGCCGCGGCTAGGCGAACACACGCGCGAGATCTTAGTTGGCAAGCTCGGCTACGACGACGCGAAGATCGCGGAGTTGAAGCTGGCGGAGGCAATCTAGCCTAATTGCTAGCATCCGCTTGCCCCACCAAGCGCCGCGAGGCGCATGCGTTGTATCCCTCCGTTGAGGTCTTACGATTACCCACATTTTTGAGTCAGAGTGTCGCTCCCGTTGCGATATCGATGAATCGCGATAATCCGCGCCACATGATCAGATTCCCTGGTGGCGGAACGTTGGCGCGGGCGAGATAGCCGCCGAGCCCGGCGATCTTGATGAGATAATGCGACAATGTCTTTCGTGGTGTGCTGACTGGATTCTTGTCTTTGACGAGCCGATCAAGCAATTGGATTTCAGCTTTGGTCAGGACAAATTCCGGTGAGGCATTTGGCGCTGAACGATTAAGCATCGTCATCCAAAAAATGCGCCAGCTCACAATGCAGAATACCGAGATCAGATTCGTCAATCGCTGAGCAGTCCGCAGTTGCGAGTCCTCTGCCCTACAGCCGGATTTGAGTATCTTGTGGAAGACCTCGATCTTCCATCGCAGGGAATACCATTCGAGTTTCTCGATCGCATCCCCGCGCGATTGCACCGGAAGATCGGTCAGGAGTTTCCATTCAATCTTCTTTCTGTTCTTTGGCGCTCCTCTTTCATCGGCGTGGATCACTGTCAAAGTCAAAGCTGGATACCGCGACTGCTTGCCTATCGGTGGCAGAATACGGATTTTACGATACCGGATTTCAAGAACAGCCTGGTCTGGATTGCCCTTGCTATCCTGGACTTCGATCCGGTGGAGACCTTTGACCAGGACCTCGTCCATTATCGTTGCAACGGTGTGATCGCCATCGCCTGCCAGGCGATTGACACAGGTCCTTACCAAGAAATGCGTTCCAACCTCTTGGGCGGCGCAAAACAATTCATAAATATCGGCCTCACGATCACCGATATGGATGCACTGCGATGGCTTCTCGAAAAGCTCGGTGGATTGCTTGAGGTTCTCCAGCCACCGAATGCTCTCCTTGGTTTCAATGGGGATCCGTGTCAGGTTGACCTCGCGCCTGAGCGCAGCGACCCCTCTGAATTTCTTTCTGGTCCAGAACTTCACGGCGCTGAGCCCCAGTGGAAGCCCCTCGAGGGTCACCGCAAGGCTCGAATGCATCAATATTCCGCATGTCGTGTACGTTTGGGGTTTTCCGTCCAATCTTCGAGAGTTGCTTTTGGGGATGCGCTTAATCATCCCGATCAGATCCGGGCGCTCCCTTTGATAGGTGAATTCGGTCGTATCATGCAGGACAAGAACAGGCTCTTTCGCAGTCGCGATACGTTCCCGCGTCGATCTAAAATGACCAGACAGGATGTCGGCCTCGCTTACTCGTTCATTGGAGAAGAAACGATAGGCCGCCTTGGTATTCGCCCAGTCTTGGCAAACAGAGCTGGTCCCGGTTGTCTGAACAGAATCTCCGCGTCGATAAGTGGAGCCTCTGCCGGGGTTAGGCCGCCGCGCGGAGCGGCGGAAGGTTGAA
>NZ_JBNDLA010000057.1:0-12077 GCF_050435825.1 Bradyrhizobium sp. I1.14.4
CCGGTCGCGATGTCGAGGGCGGCGAACAGCGATGTGGTGCCGTGCCGTTTGTAGTCATGGCTCCTTCGGGCCGGCTGACCGGGACGCATCGGCAAGATCGGCTGACTGCGGTCCAGCGCCTGGATTTGCGACTTCTCATCCACACACAGAACGATGGCATGCTCCGGCGGTGAGACATAGAGGCCCACGACGTCGCGCACCTTGGCCACGAAGTTTGGATCGGTCGAGAGCTTGAACGTCTCCAGCCGGTGCGGCTGGAGCCCGAACGCCCGCCAGATGCGTTGCACCGTCGACACCGACAGGCCGCTGGCCTTCGCCATGCCGCGGGAACTCCAATGGGTGGCGTTCTCGGGGCAGTTCTCCAGCGTCCGCACGATCACGGCTTCGATGCGGGCATCGTCAATCGTGCGCGGCGCTCCGGAACGCGGCTCGTCGTGCAGCCCGGCCATGCGCCGCTCTACAAAACGCCGCCGCCACTTGCCCACGGTCTGCCGGCCCAGCCCCAGCTTGGCCGCCACTTCGTTGTTCTGACCGCCTTCCGCGCAGGTCAACACGATCCGCGCTCTCAGAGCCCGCGCCTGCGCCGTCTTTCGACGCATCGTCAGCGACCGTAGTTCGGCACGCTCATCATGGCTCAATATCAGGGCTGCAAGTTGCCGGGCCGCCATCAGATCCTCCGTCGCTGTTGCAGCCGCCATCTCTGGCACAGCGACGCGAATCTACTGCGAATCTACCATTGCGAACTTGTGACTCGGGACACTAGCTAGTCTTGTAGCTCCTTCAGGGAGGACTGACGGCCGGCGCGTCTAGCCGAATTTCTTGTAGGTGGCCTCCTTCCAGAGCGAGCGTGCCGCTGATGCTGGCGGAAGCGGAGTGCGGCTTCCCATAGGTGGTCGAGGACTATCCTGGACCGTCCGCTCGCCTTCAACGATCATCAATGCCGAATCTGCCGCCCGCATCGAAGCTGCTCAGAGGAGCCTGGCCGGCCCCTCGCTACATCAACTATCGCGCCGCTAGCCAGGCTCGGATTTATTGGGCGATCGAGGTGCGAAGCCAAGATCAAGCATGGTCCGTGAACGGTCAATTGCCCTGCTACCGCCGAGCGTTACCCATCTGGATTGAAAAGCCGGCCGCCGTAGCGAATGCCCTCGAGCTCCTTGCGTTGGCAGCTGGCGGAACAGCCATGCAAGGCAATCACGAGGTGAGCCGGAAACCGAGCTTTGGCTAGCTGCCGTGCTCAGCTGCGGATGATCGACGCGTTGACCATCGTATCACCGAACCAGTCACAGGCGGTCGCGAAGTTTAACCGAAGATTCGTTGTAACCGAAGATCCTTGGCGCGAAGTCGACCTCACCCAGGGATCGTCTTCGAGCACCCCGGGGACGGCGGCTCGGACCCCGATCTTGGCATGTCGGACAAACGGGCCATCCTCGCGTCGTGGGCGCCAGGGCGGCTCGTCGATCGCGTCCCGTTAGGCGCCACGGGCGCCCGACAGTCTGGCGGCGCCGGTAATCATCGACGAGATCCTGGATGCTGTCGATGCTCTCGCAAACCCACGGCGGCCAAAGGCGGCGATCTACATTCTTCCCGGACGACGTGAGGCGGCGCGCGATATCAGCCGGAAGGGACCCGTGATCACATTGTCCAGCGCCATGACGGGAGTCCCTTGTTCGCAGCGCTTTGAATTTTGAGCGGTGCGGTCTCGGGCATCATAAGCATCGCACAGAGCCCGGCCGCGCTAGCGAGAAGCATGTACCAGGCGGGCGCCAGCGCGTTCCCGGTAACGTGGGTCAGCGAGGCGACGACGGGCTGAGCTGTGCCTCCGAAGATTGCTATCGCAAAAGCGTAAATCGTCGCGAAGCCGCCACCGCGAATGTTCTTGGGCAAACCTTCGGCCATGCTCACATAGAAGGCGCTATACGGAATGGTTCCGATTAGGGTGAGCGCGCCAAGGCCTCCGAGAAGTGCGAGGGCACTGCGGCTCTCTGCGATCCACAAGAACACCGGATAGGTCATCAGCAACGCAGTGATCTGCGGCCATATCATGATGTGCCGGCGGCCGGCGCGGTCTGCGAGCCGACCGCCCAGCAGTGCGGCAGCAATTCCTACCGTATTGCTGATGAGCGTGGTGGCAAAGGCGAGAGGCGCAGAAACTTGCAGGGTGTTCAGCGCATAGGTGGTCATATATCCCGTGACGTAGGTGATAATCGTGCAACTGGCCAAAACGATGAATCCCAGGCTCATCATGCGGCGAGCGGCAGGCGATCTCCTTGCAGGCTGAACGACGGGAGCCGGCGCTTCGGGGCGATGCAACGTTTCGGGCAAGGCGCTCCGCAGCCAAAGTCCGAATGGCAGCGTACCGGCGCCGAGCAAAAGCGCGATCCGCCATCCGTACGCATGCAGTGCCTCGCTTGTCATGGTGAGGGAGAGTATTTCTCCAACCAACGCTCCGGCCGTCGCAGCTATCTGTTGGCTGGCAGGCTGAAACGAGACAGCAAGACCGCGGGCTTCGACAGGGGCCGCTTCCATCAAATAAGCGGTCGTCGGACCGACCTCGCCTCCCAGAGCGAAGCCCTGCACCAAACGTGCGAAAATGACCAGTAACGGAGCAGCAATTCCTATTGTCTCGTACGAGGGCGTAATAGCCAAGACAAGGATCGCGGCGCTCATGATGGCAAAGCTGGCGGTCATCGCGGGCCGGCGCCCGACCCGCTCCGAGTACGAGCCGAGCACGATGGCCCCGATCGGCCTGGTTACAAAACCCGCGCCAAACGTCGCGAGCGACAGCATGAGGCTGGCGAACGGGTCGCTTGCCGGGAAGAACGCCTGACCGATCTGGATAGCGAAAAAGCTATAGGTCCCGAAGTCGTAGAATTCGAGAATATTGCCGATCGTTGCGCCCAGCACGGCGCGGCCGGTCAAGCGTTCGTCTGCGACAACGAGGACCGGCTCCAGCCCCTCGCGAGTAAATTGCCTAGCCATCCTCGATCCGTCTCGAGCGCGATCGCTGGCCCGAACATTTGGCCAGCCAGGTCGCGCACGTTGCATTTCACTTGCCCCACACGCCCTCTAACTTGATGTGGCCTGCTTCGTGCCCCAGTGTTCCACCTGTGGCTTTAAGCATGTCACGACGAAGCTCATGACGATGAGATTGCAAGAAAAATGCCTGCCGCCCCTCTTGCAGCCCCATTCAAGCCTTGAACTGATTGCTGCAATCGCCAGCAAAGATGAATAAACGAATCCGCTGCAGTTTTCGGGCGCGGGCAGTCATTGTGCTCCTCTGCAATGGCGGGTTTGCGACAGCATTGGCGGGTGCCGAACAGGCGACGTCTGCTTTCACACAGAAGGGCCGCCGCGCGTGCATGCTGCGTTCAGCTGGCTGTGCGTGTGCGGAAGCGTCAGGCGATTGGCCCGGCTTTTGCTCCGCTGCTTGGTAGTTGCGTGCAGCCGCTCGCTTTGTCGGGATTCTCCCCAGCACCTCGCATTGTTGACGACACCATGAAAACAACATTACCCCGGTGCCGCAGACATCAGCCGGCGACATCCGCTCGTGGCGAGCCGCGGCTCAGCGGATCGCTAATGGCAAGCGTGATGCGCCAGAGTTTGAGCTCGAGGAAGTTGAAATCAAAGGCATAAGCGATGGCGACGACGCGCCTCTCGACTAGCGTAGAACTCTGCCCGCTTCCCCACCAATACATTGTTCAAAATCGCCGCGCCAATTTTTCAGACAACAATTCTAAGCCTGAGGGAGTAAAGACCGAATGAAAGCGGCCCGGAGCCAAAAACCAAAAAAGGTGCTGAGCCTCTCACTATATGAGGGAATACTGGGGTGGAAAGTGCCTCATGCTACCGAAGGGTATAAAGAGGCTATCGCTGAAGCGAGAACTAGGCGGTATCTCCCGTTTTAAGGATCAGGGACAATGCGCGCGATTGCATTCGCTATGGTACTCGTCGGGGTCTGTTCATGTATTGCAATGGCCCAAGTGCCATACGCTACCGAACAGCATGAATATTACTCGCGGATTGTGGGTGGCATCAGTATCGATCACAATTCGGGAGGCGCCTCTCTACCGAGTAGTTATAGCAGTAGGCGACACGTCTCGATTTTGGTCAAGCTTGAAGAGGTCGGCAGAAGTATTTTTTTGGATAAGAAAGCGACGCGAAGACTGCTAAATCAAATATCGATTTGGGCTGACGAGCAGTTGGTCATGCAAGGTGTAATGAGGCCATCACTCACTGTCATACGGGTTAGTGATTCTCGCGGTAACTCTCCGCTTGTTGCGCATCGCGACGGGCTCAGCGAGCCATGGTGGATTATAAGGTCAGGTGAGTTGCGTCCTGACAGATGACCCGAAGTTTAGACGACAAAAGCACGGTCATTTTGGCCCCAGATGAAGCGAAAACCCCCAGACGATGAGACGATGCAAGGGGCGTTTCACGTAAAACCCACGCTGTAGCCAGGCCTGGCGAAGCGACAGGCCCATGCCTGGCTTGGGATTTGATGGGCGCCAAAGCGGCCAAGCCAGACCTTGCGGCCAAGGCGCCGAGCTCGATGAATGGATCACACAAGCAGGCAACAGCGAGCTCAAGCGCTTCGCCAACGGCACCGCAATGAGAATGAACGCGAGCGTGATGTACGCCATGCGAAGCCGCGTGTCCCGTCGCTGCGTCCCGGCGGCGACTGGCGTCTGTTGTTGATCGTTTCGACAAATCCACGGCATCGACAATCAGACAGGAGCGCCGCAGCCCGGCGATTGAGCGCACATGTCGCAGGCCTATGTCATCGAAGTATCGGATCGAACCGCAGGTATCGTTGTCCGCGAGGAGCGCGGCTTTCGCTTCTTCTCATCCGAACGCGATTTGGCCCGCATTGACGGCGCCCATTTCGGATCCGCCCGCGCCGCGGAACGCGCGGCCAGGACGCTTATCGAGCGTCGTCGTAGGACCGAGGACCGGGCGACATTCGCTCTGGACCCTTGACGAGGAAGGGGCGGTTGGCCTGGTAAGCGGCGCGGGCTGCCGACAGCGTTACACCCGCGCCGCGAGTTGAATTGCGTGGCATCGGGGCTGTGAGCAACGGCATCGCCATTCCGACAAGGCGAAAGCCGATTACAACTTGTCGCAAGCCGCGTGCGGAAGGACTTGCCGCTCCAATTTGAGAGGCTCCGCTGCACGTCCAACTCTCCATGATTCCCGGCAGTGTTCAGCCCGGCCTTGAATCGGTCAGCGAGGGCGGTTCCAAGGAGGCTGTCGACTCGTTGCGGGCACCGCCATGGACGCGCATTGGATATGGCGAGTGGGTTGCCCGAGTCTGAAAAATCCGCAGCCAAACGCCGTCTTGGCCAGCGGTTGAACCGGTTATCGACGGTCGTGTAAAGACCGTAGCGCTCCGGGAGTTCTCGCCACGGTTTCGTGTCGGAAGCACATACAAAACGCCAGTGAGGGCCCGCCGGTCGTCCACTCGCGTGACCGCGTGACTTGTTCGGCAGCAAGGGCTTGGCAAAGCCCGTTCTCCGTGGCTGAGAGAAAATCCCGCCATCTCAGCCTCAATCTGTGCGGAGTGAATCAGTGCTCGCCACCTGACGGGATCCTTTGGAGCGCAAAACCTCACGAGGCTGCAGGGTTTGCGGAATCTGCCGCCGGGACGAGCGGCCGTATCGCTTGCAACAATGTGCTTATGAGCCATTACGATCTCGATGCGCAACGCATCCCGGTCGATCGCGCTCGAATAAGGCCCCAAGGACACGCCGACTGTAAATACTTTGTACGTGGGTGATGGGCGGCGCCTGGCGCATTTGACGCGTGGCTGCAGATTGTCAAGACACGAAGCGATTAATTCCTGAAACGTGGATGCAACCCAACCAGCCTCGCCACGAGGCCGCCAGAAAGGGCTTGAAGCCTACGCAGCGTCAGGTTGTACAGTCTAAATCATGCAGACGGTCATCGTCTTAGAAGCTTCGTGATCGCAAGGAGGGGTTTCAATGTCCCGAGTTCTAAGGTGCGCGCGAGTCTGTTGCTGCGCAGGCCTGAATCGAAGTCGGCTCGTACGGAATATGGCGGCTGTCAATTGAAGGCTGACGCGGCACGTGCAGTCCGAGATCATATCGGGGCGAAGAGTTACTAGCCGCCGACAGCCGTCTGGCTATGCCGCGAAGGCGCGCGGCCAATGTGCAACCAATGGACGGCCGCGCTCCGCTCGCACGTCTGCGTGCACACGCCCTCGAAGTTGGACGGCAAAGCCCGCCCGCAATCAAAGCCCGGAATAGAAGCTGCAGTATGAAAACGAAGACAGTTACGACTATCGTGCTTGCGGTTCACACGTTGCTCGGTTCGCCCAGCAGGGCCGTTGAAACTTACGATGTCAGCGATTCGAACGGCGTGCCCTTCATGCGGGCGCGAATATTCGGTACCGGAGATGGTCCTTTTTGTTGTGGCGGATATGGCGAGCCGTTGCGGAATTTACCGCAATGGGAAATAGATCATACACTGGCGGCGATTCGGCATTGGGCCGAAATCATCAAGGTCATGCCGGGTCAATCGTCGGCCATCGTCAACATCGGCGGGGTTCGCATTAACAACGCATGGTCCTTCTCCGATACGTCACCCGGTCGCGGCACCAAGGTGCAGGCGGCACTCACGGGTCAGGATCCGGGGGAGCTGGACTACGGCGCGCATGGCGTGATTGCGATCGGCCAGATGGGTTTTTCATCCAAAGCATACATCCCATCGCAATTGCCGATGACGCCAGAGAGAAGTCTTACATCCGTTGCGATTCATGAGCTCGCCCATGACCTGGGAATCCAAAGTACCATTTCCGGCTATGAAGCATCGCCGTATTTCCCTGAAGCGATAAATGCCTGGACGGACCATTTGCACGATGACAATGGCAAACAAGCCAAGCCGGGACAGGCGATCTATTGTTCCGGCTGCGCGAACCCGCGAGCTGACGACGTTTTCGACTTGCGCCGCGATCAGGGTTATTTCGCTGGGAAGCATGTGGGTGAAGTGCTGGCCGGTGCCATGCCAGGTATTCCGGTGCGAGCGAGTCGGCAGGATGCACCCTTCGCCTCGCATACCGAGCTTAAAAACAGCATGATGAGCCACCAGGGATACCGGAATTACACCTCCCTGATGGAGGCGGAGATCGCCGCGTTGCAGGATATCGGCTACAGCATCGATCGGCGCAATTTCTTCGGTTACTCCATCTACGGCAACGGTCAGAATCTGGTAAACGACAATCCCTTCTTCGCTCGTAATGCTGACCGCACCGCCTATCTTCCAAATACATACAACACGGCCACGCTCGGACTGGGGCTGCACGTCTATGGCAGCGGCAACACTGTGGTCCAGCGCGCCGACCTGCTTTCACAAGGAGCAGGGGGCGCTGGCATCCGGGTCGATGGCGAAAACAATCGGATAATAATCCCGACCGGAACCCGCGTCCATGCCGACGGCGCCTATGCGCGCGGCGTCATGTTCGCCTATGGCAAGGGTCACACGCTTACTCAGCGTGGCGACGTGCAGGCCATCGGCGAGCACGGCATCGCAGCAAGTTTCGACTTTGGCAACAATAGGCAGGGCAATGACCGTGAATATCGTGGTTCGTATATTCACACGATTGGCCATAACTCGGTGCCGATGCTGAACGAGATCGACGGTCCGCTCGTCAGCACGTTCGATCTGACCGGGCGCCTGGCTGGTCGTCACGCAGCGATGTACATGTCGAAGAATGGTTATGTGGGCGAGATCAATGTGATGCGCGGCGCAATGCTGTCTGGGGACATCCTGTCTGATTACGCCCAGGTTGACGGAAACGGTTCTCCGCGCCTGACCAAATTAACGTTCGGTATGACGCCTGACGCGAATGGTCACTCAACGGGACAGCCCGACGCAGGCTTTGCAACCCGCTATGTGGGTAACATCATTGGACGCAACAACCTGTCGCTGCAGTTGTCTGGTGGCGTCGTGTTGTTTACCGGCAATCACGAAGTGTACGACGCAACCGTCGCGCAAGGCGCAGCCTTGTCCGGTAACGGCAGTTACCTGATCAATAGCGATGGCCGCTTCACCAATAGCGGTGCTGTCGCGCCGCTCATCGATGGCCTTCACCACAGTAGCATAACGGTGAATGGCGACTATCTGCAAACCTCGACCGGTCGCTTGCAGGTCGCCGTGAACGATGCTGGTGCGATCAGCCGCCTCGCCGTGAACGGCAATGCGACGCTCGACGGCACGCTCACGATCATGCCGCAGCGCGGCTGGTACGGCAGCGGCTTTAGCGTCTCCTCCAATCGGTGGCTGAACGCAACAAATCTCACAGGCTCGTTCACGAACGTGACGACGTCGCTGCGGTCGCCAACCTTGATGGCGAGTGCGACAGCCGAGGGCGACAACACCTACGCGTTGACACTCTCCCGCCCAACCGATGCCTATTCGCGTTATGGGGCCGATGCCAACAGCCGCCAGGTGGGCGCGGCGCTCGATCGAGTAGCTGGCAACGCTGCGGTTGCGTTGCACCCGCTCGTCGCGGCACTCGACTTCTCCGCGTCGGACGGCACGGCGGTGACATCTGGGCTGCGTCGGCTTTCGCCATCCGTCTATGCGTCGGAGAAGGGCAGGCGTGTCAATGACAGCTTCTATGCGCGTTCGGCAGTCTATAGCCGTCTCGAACAGGCGTTTGGCGGCGCGCCATTCTCGCCGGTGGCGGTGATGGGTTATGGTGCTGAGCGGAGGCCAGGCGGCAATTCTGCCTCTGCCATCGGTGCGGCCGCCCCGGCTTCCTCTGACCTGCCATCCTATGACTTGCAGCGTTATGCAGCGTGGGCTTCTGCTTTTGGCGGACGGACGACCCAATCAGGAGATGGCAATGCCGCAAGCACCAGATCCACCATTGGCGGCTTCATGACCGGTATCGACGCGCCGGTGTTTGACGACTGGCGCTTTGGTGTTCTTGCAGGCTATAGCCGTTCCACATTCAAGGTTAACGCTTCTTCGTCGTCAGGCAGGAGCGACAATTTCACTCTCGGGACCTATGCCGGCACCGAGTGGACCGTGCCAGAAGGAGCCATCGCCTTCCGCTCAGGCATTGCCTATACATGGCACGATCTTGAGATGAGCCGCAACGTTAGGTTCCCGGGGTTCAACGACAACTTGATCTCGGACTACGATGCAGGCACTTTCCAGATTTTTGGAGAACTGGGCTACAAGGTCCATGTCGGCAACTGGTCGGTGATCGAGCCCTATGTCAATCTCGCCCATGTTCGCGTCGCGACGGATGGTTTTAGCGAGAGGGGACTGAACGGAGCGGCGCTTGATATTCACGCCGACACCATGGAAACGACGCTCTCCACCCTCGGCGTCTATGCGACCACCCGTTTTCAACTTGGCCAAATAGCCGCGATTGCGCGAGCCGATATTCGCCAGCGTTATGCCGTTGGTGACCGCGTTCCGCTGTCGACAGCCAGCTTTGCCGCCGGTTCCAGCGCTTTTGTGGCTTCCGGCGTATCCATTGGCAAGAACGTGGCACTCGTCGAATCCGGTCTGGACTTCCAGCTTTCCAGCAACAGCACCATTGGCATCGCCTACCAGGGCCAGTTCGGCTCAGGCGTCACCCAGAACGGAGTCAATGCCATCTTCAACGTGAAGTTCTGATGCGCACGGTCAATCGATTTTGGCCCAGCGCGCTACACGCAATGTAGTCATGTTGGTTTCAATCCAGGTCTCATCCACAAAAACCTGAGGTTATGCACAGCAAGATCGCTCATGCAGCCATGCGATCATCATGCGCGTGCTGCATTCGTACGACCGGCGGAGATGGTCCGGGAATACGCCAGGCATTGGGGCAAGTTACCGACATAGGGGTTCATGCGCCGAGAAGGTCCGGCGATAGCCGCCTCCGCGGTCGTGGATGGAATAGAGGCTACAAATAATCCGAACCTCATCTGCTTCCTTGTGCCCGTTCCATTGCTGCACGAAACGAGGGTTCAATAGCTGTGGAATATCGCTTCATAATGAACATCTATTTGTCCTGGTCGTAGGAAAGGAGCACAGAAGATTCGAATGCGACGGATGGCTGTAGTGGCGCGCTCAAGGTCGCTATTGTGCATCAAGATCACGACCAGCGCATTCGTGCTTGTATTGGAGGCGCGTTATGACTGGCATCAGCGGACTCGGGAATCGCATTTGGCAATCTACAGACGACAGCGGTGAAGCCGCGGCCAAGTCTTACACAGATGGCGTTTCTAGTGAGAACGGTCAAACGAGCAGTTCTGGCCCTGTGCGGATGGACTCTGAGCCTCAAGATTTCGAGACTTATTCTGCTCGCGTCCCTTTCGACGGTATGGCTTCGCAGCGCGAGCATGGTGGAAGCTCCGAGATCCCGTATAGATCTTATCGTCACGCACCAGGTTCGACCGAACGTTCGTCGCGTTCTGGCAGCGAGCACTGGCGGAGCGATCGAGCAACCGGAAGCTCGCGAACAGAGGCGAGCCGCCCGCATGGGCAATCCGTGCCCGACCGAGCGGCTGGATCACGAAAGCGGCGTGTCGACGATGTCGTCGCGCAGAGCGTCCATGGTACAAGCTTAGAGCGCCCTTATAGGCGTTCGAACGCACTGAATACGGCGCTAAGGGATATTGATCACGCTCACGACGTCCATGGATTCTCAGAGGTCGTCGCGAGATATGCCAGGCAGTTGCGAATGCCCGACAAGGCAACGTTCCTGCAAAAAGCCGCCGCTGATTTCCGATACAGATTTGTCGCGCGCTTGGAGCAAAATATCCGCTCTGGTGAATCATGGAGCTACGCCAGGATATGCAACGAGGTGAGCGGAGAGGCTGGCGGTCCGGAAGGCATGGAAGCTGCCAAGGCCTTGGCAGCTGGAGTATCGAGGCTCGACGACGTGATTATGTACGAAGTCGAGGACCGAGCCCTTGCGCTCTTCGCCGCATCATTCGGTCGACACTCCCGGGTGCCGGCATGCCGCAGGGGGGCGATCAGAATCGCGAAATTTTGTTGCGCTGAAAGCCACGGACTTCGGAGGCAGACTAACCAAGGGCTATCCTTACTGGTGAATGGCTTCAGCAAGTGGCCGGACGCGAGCAAGTGGCCGGACGCGACGGGCTGCCGCGAGGCTACGGTCGCGATCGCCGGTGAGGTTGCTCGCTGCCGCGACAGGCTCTCTGATATCCCGCAGGGGTTGGCGAACCTGGTGAACGGCTTTAGCAAGTGGCCGGAGGCGACGGGCTGCCGCGAGGCTACGGTCGCGATCGCCGGTGAGGTCTGTTGTCGCGCCGTGCGCACCGCCCGGCTGTTTGATTTTGCTCCGCAGGCGCTGGCGAACCTGGTGAACGGTTTCAGCAAATGGCCGGACGCGTTGGGCTGTCGCGAGGCTGCTGTCGCGATCGCCGGTGAGGTGCCTTCCCGGCTCTCCGGTTTTAACCCGCAGGCGCTGGCGAACCTGGTCAACGGTTTCAGCAAATGGCCGGACGCGGAGCGCTGTTGCGAGGCTGCCGTCGCCATCGCCGGTCGGGTGCCTTCCCAGCTCTTCCGTTTTGACCCGCAGCAACTGGCGAACCTGGTCAACGGTTTCAGCAAATGGCCGGACGCGGAGCGCTGTTGCGAGGCTGCCACCGCCATCGCCGGTGAGGTGCCTTCCCGGCTCTCCGGTTTTGACCCGCAGGAGCTGGCGAATCTGGTGAACGGTTTCAGCAAATGGCCGGACGCGGAGCGCTGTTGCGAGGCTGCCGTCGCCATCGCCGGTGAGGTGCCTTCCCGGCTCTCCGATTTTAAGCCCCTAGAGCTGGCGAGCCTGATCAACGGTTTCAGCAAATGGCCGGACGCGGAGCGCTGTTGCGAGGCTGCCGTCGCGATCGGCGGTGAGGTGCCTTCCCGGCTCGCCAATTTTAAGCCCCTGGAGCTGGCGAACCTGGTGAACGGTTTCAGCAAATGGCCGGACGTGGAGGGCTGTCGCGAGGCTGCCGTCGCCATCGCCGGTGAGGTGCCTTCCCGGCTCTCCGGTTTTGACCCGCAGGCGCTGGCGAACCTGGTCAACGGTTTCAGCAAATGGCCGGACGCGG
>NZ_JBNDLA010000058.1:0-11719 GCF_050435825.1 Bradyrhizobium sp. I1.14.4
TTCAACCTTCCGCCGCTCCGCGCGGCGGCCTAACCCCGGCAGAGGCTCCACTTATCGACGCGGAGATTCTGTTCAGACAACCGGGACCAGCTCTGATGCATATCGCTTCTTGGCGCGGTAGCATGCCCTGGGCTTGATTGTGGCGCGCTAACGCTATGTTGCAGGAGAGGGGACGTCTAAGTTCGATCTTACCCCGCCTGTATCAGCTCAACCTTATCAAGCATGCCGCCAGAGCGAACGCGGTCGCGACGTGGTTTCCTTTTTAGAAGTCGAGTACTGGAGCGAATGACCCGGCCTCAACAGATGTATGAAATCGGAGCTTCATGTTTGTGTATGAAAGCCGGCAAGAAATATTCTTGGGCCGCTCTGTCAAGTGCGCTGCAAAAAAAACGAGACTCTAACCGCAGCCGAATGAAAGTTTGGTGGCGGGTCAGCGAGACATCGATGTTCGCGGGTGAGGGGTCGCACAGACAACGTCTCCGTCAATCTGGCAAACGTCATCGGCAGCTCCTGGACGACCTGGACGAACGGACCAGGTCGCTTTAGGGGCGCCTCACTTCTGCTTCATCCTAGCAATCGGCATATGCTCGCCGAATCCGGTGCTCGAGTGACGAAAAAAAGAACAAGGCTGCCAAATCCTCGTCGTGCCAACCATGTCTGATTGAGACCACCAATGCCGGAAATTCGACAAATCGGCTCGGCCATTCCACAGGGCGGCGGGATCACGAACCGTGTGGAGTCCTCGGGGCCAACGCGCTTGGGATGCGTGCGCGATCCCTTTGTCGCTCGCGATTCATCGTCACGGGCGACAAGGCGCTTGGTAGCCGTGGAAACACTTCGAGACCGCAATCTAAGAGACGTGCCATCGCGGTTCTGTCGCCAAACAGGTGGAGAGTGTTGACCAGTGCAAATCGGAGCATGGTCGCGCTCATAAAAGCGCATTCAGCGAGTGTTCTGTTATGGGATGGTTCGCTGGCCGTCCACAAAAGGCCTCGACGTGTCGACTTCCCGTATGACGAGAAAATTCGCCGCGGCGAGCCGTTGCGCACTCTACAGCATTGATTTGTTCCAATAGGACCAAACGCCCACCTCTGTAGCTATGCTGTGACGTCGAGTTTCGCGACAACACTCCGGTGAGCCTCGCGCACGACATGTAACTCCGAAGGCGTTCCAATCCGGCCGTCCTGGCACGCGCTTTGCTGGTCCCTAGGGGAGAGCTGTGAATAGCTGCGCGCAAATCGACACGCCGGGTAGATATGAACAAGGAACTTGACGGCAACGGTCGTCGTGGAAGCGGCGTCTGCAATTGCAAGCATGGGCAGCTTGATCGTGAATGCCACGATCGATCCTAATTTCCCAACGGTGCGACCGGCGGCGGTAATTAGCTGGCCTCGCTCGGCTTGCACAGTCAACATGCCGCGCAGATGCGTGGTGCAGCTGCGTGTGAAAATGGAGAAAATCGATGGACCGGAGTGAATACGTCAACCCGGGCATCCTGTCGGTGTTCGGCTTTCATACCTCCTTGTTAGACCATGGCGTGGCCGAGCGGCCGAATTCGACGGCATGGAGTTGGGAGGTTACGCGGCTTGGCTTCCACAAGGAGATGGCATCCATTGCCGATCGTCCAAGCGCGAAGAGAATCATAGGAAGAAAAGTTCGGAACTCTATGCCAGCGGCGTGGCCCTATCGATCGCCTCTTGTCTGAGACCGACAATGTCATCGATCCCGCGGAGAGGCGGCGTCGAACAAGGCGGCTCTGCGTCCTGTCGCGGTGTCGCCGCCTCGCTCAGTCGTAAGTTGTGGTCTCTACGGGCGCAGACCGCGCGGCCGATGATGTCCCGGAGCATTAGGGGGCTTAAAAATGGAGTCGTCGATGGGAGTCTTATCGCATCTGCGAGTCGTCGAGATCGGCAGCTCGGCCGCTACCAGCTACTGCGCGCGGCTATTTGCGGATTTCGGCGCCGATGTTCAGAAGGTCGAGCCGCCACTAGGCGATCCACTTCGCCGCAGCGCGCCACCCACGCCCGGTGGCCAGAGCGCGTGGTTCGCATTCCTGAACTTCAACAAATCAAGCATCATGATGGATGGCGCCGACCCCGACGCGGTTACACGGCTGACGACACTGATCGAGGATTGCGACATTCTGGTCGATGGCCGCGATGTTGATCCGGCGGATTGCCCGTCCATTGATATCGCCGCGATCCTGCAGCGGCGTCCCGAGTTGATCTACCTCGAAACAAGCTGGTTCGGCCGCGACGGACCCTATGCAGGATTTGCCGCGACTGATTCGACGGTTCGCGCGCTTGCCGGCCTCATCAAGCTGGTTGGACCGATCGCAGGACCGCCGTTGCATGCACCGGACTTCCAGACGGGTATCCTTGCCGGCCTATGGGGCTTCATCGCCGCGGCTTCTTCGGTGGTTGCACGAATGCAGGGCGGGGCAGGGCGGTCGTGGTCGCTCAGCATTTTTGAATCGAGTCTCACTCTCAGCGAGTATCTGATGTTCGAGGCATTTGGGCGCGACGACCCGATGCGTCGGATTGGCGTTAATCGCTTCTGGCCGAACTTTCCGGAGGGTATTTACGAAACCAAAAAAGGGTGGCTCGGCGTTACAACAATTACGCCAGCGCAATGGCGCGCATTCTGCGACATGCTCGGCCTGTCCGAATTGCGTGACGATCCCGCTCTGGTCCTCGGAGCCGATCGTCTGCACGACATGGAGCAGATCGAACGACAGTTCATGTCGATGCTGAAGACGCGAACAGCGCACGAGTGGTTTGCGGAGGGACTTAAGCGCAAGATCCCGATCGTGCCGGTACCCGAAGTATCCGATTTGCTCCTGGATGTGGAGAAGAAGGCGCGCGGCGCCATCGTACCCATCCGGCTTGGCGAAGAGGAGGGCCTGACGGCCGGCTCGATGCAGCGGCTGACATTGACGCCGCCGCGCCGCGGGGGCAGGGTTCCGGCTCCTGGCGAGCAACAGGGTTTCGCAAATACCCGAAGGCGCCTCAACGGCGCTGCAGCATCCTCGGACTGCATCGAGGCCGGCCGGCAGCTGTTGCATGGGATTCGCGTGATCGACTGCTCGATGGGCTGGGCGGGCCCATTGTGTACCCGTACGCTGGCAGATCTCGGGGCCGACGTCATCAAGATTGAGGCCATCCAGTATCCGGACTGGTGGCGTGGTGTTGACAGGCGCCTTGCCTATGTCGATACACAGATGTACGAAAAGACGGTACGCTTCTGCATTATGAACCGCAACAAGCGCGGCATCACACTTGACCTGAAGCGACCGCAGGGCCTTGCTCTTGCCAAGCGGCTTTTGGCGGGAGCCGATGTTATCGTCGACAATTACTCTGTCGACGTTCTGCCAAGGCTCGGGCTTGGCTACGACGTGCTCAGAACGCTCAATCCTCGGCTCGTTATGATGTCGATGTCAGCCTTTGGCGCGAACAGCGTCCATCGGGATTGCCGGGCCTACGGCTCGACTCTCGAGCAGGGCTCGGGGTTGCCGAGTGTAATCGGACGCCCTGATGGACCACCCGCGATGAGCCACATCGCGTTCGGGGATGCCGTCGGCGGATTGAACGGCTGTGCTGCAGTTCTGATCGCCCTGATTCATGCCCGCAATACCGGGCAAGGACAATTCATTGATCTTGCGCAGATCGAATGCATGATGCCGTTTGCTGCGCCATGGATTACTGTGCACTCGATCGGCGGTATGCCACCGATAAGATATGGCAATCGACATCCACAGTTCGTCCCGCATGGCTGCTTCCGGTGTGCGGGTGAGGACGACTGGATCGTGATAGCGGCGACCGACCAGGACATGTGGCAGAGACTTGCCAGCCTTATTGGCCGCTCTGACTGGGCTTCGGACCCATCTCTGAAATCTGCGGAAGCTCGCCGCAGCGTCGAGGGGCCAATAGAGACAGCCATCGAAGCCTGGACGCTGACCCGCGATGCGGATCAGGCTATGTGTGAGTTGCAAGCCGCAAGGGTTGCGGCCGGCGTGGCCCGCATGCCAATTGACCTGCTCGCAGATCGGCACCTCAGGTCGCGCACGTTCCTGCAGGTAGTCGAACGCGCGTTCATTGGCCTGCATCTGCAGCCCTCGATGCCGATTCGTGAAGGTGGGGGGCCCTATACGATCCGCACAGCGGCACCAACGCTCGGACAGCATAACAGAGACATACTATCAGGGCTTCTCGGGCTCTCAGACGCCGAAATCGCGCAATTGGCGAGGGAGCGTATCATCGGTACGGCGATGCTCTCCGAAGGGGAACTCGAAAAATCAGGGAGAGTGTCCTCAGATTGAAGCTTGGCAGATGCCAACCGTCTGATCAGAGATTCATGATGACGTAGGCTCAGTCCAGCCTTTCGCCAGGGGCAACGACGGAGCACACTCCACTGTCAGAGAGTTGATCGTCGCGAACAAGAGGTCATCAGCAGTCGTCCTGCGTTGACACCGCGCTGGCCGCCACTCGCATTCATCGGTGGTGCGCACGTTGGGTAAACTTAGAATGGTGCGGAGACGCTGCGTAATAGACCAAGGCGCAGAGCACGCGGACCGTGTCAATGACCTCGTGTGGATTTGCTTCGGAGTTGGGATACTTTCAGATCCTGCAATCGCAAGCCAATGTCCATGCTCGCAAGTGTGCCGTGCGTGGGGTCATACCAATATAGATTAAATGAAACGTTCTGGTCGATCCGCAAATTTAGACGGATGCGAGGCATGCATGTCGAGGGTGGGAATATCGAGTTCGATTTCGAATGACACCTCGACGATGGCTTCTGGATGATGGCCATTCTCGAACAGCGCGTATTTGAGCGCTTGAGTGCGATTCACGAACAAGCCGCCAAAAATACCGCTCTCTTCGCGCGCAACCCAGTTGCCAAGACGATTCTTGCCAACAAAGACAGTCGACGCTGCGGCCACGCGTTTCACCTTCAGGATCCTTGCTTGACTTTCAAAGAGTATGCTCCTTAGCATGACACATGCCACACCCTTTCCGTAGCCGTTAGAATGTGTCAGCCTCCAAGACACCTGATTTGACGACTCGAGCATCTGCCTCATCGATATCGACGCAAGACTATGCCAATCTCCACGTCGCTCTCGATAGTGAAGAATACCGGACAAGGGAAGGAAGATCTCCCTACCATTTCTGAGGTACCGAGCCTGCGCATTTCGGTGATGGTGAGCGGCGATTTCACTCGATGGTGAGCGCTCGTTTCGTTTGATCGTGAGCAGATATTTCACGCGATCCTGAGCGGCCGCTCGACCGACATGGTGATTGGTTCAGGGGTTTGAGGCGGCGGCAAGAGTTTGATTGCGGGCGTTCTTCTTTCGCATGCTTTCTCCGGTAAGCTGAAGGCGGTGAGCGTTGTGAACGAGACGGTCCAGGATGGCGTCGCCGAGGGTTGGGTCGCCGAACACGACAGAGTTCCCCTATTTTGGAGTGGGTCGTGTCTCACGTCACGATCACCGACCCGCATCATTTTCTGTTTGGGCACCGGCTTGAGCTGCTCAAGGAACGGGCCGGGCGCGGTCCCGCCTACGTCGTTGTCGCGCTGCCGGACGGACGGCGACGGGTGGTTCGGATCGCGTCGACGGATCTTGCCGAGACGCTGATCACTTCCCGCCCGAACGCGGCCGATCTGCCGCGCATCAGTGCACGCACGCTGATCCCATTGATGCAACATTTGAGCGCGAATCTGAACCTTCTCGACGAGAAGGTGATTCGCGATGACCCACCGACCGCTTCCAGGTCGCGTTGCGTATCGACCCCTGCCGACGCTGGCAAATCCACCTGGCCGTCCGGCCGACATTCCGCGCCTGTGGCCGAATCTGTCGACCGGGACGCAAACCCAGATCGCTCAAATCCTCGGCGCGCTGCTGCGGCGAATGCAAGCGGTTCCCGGCACGCCCGGAAGGGGACTGGGTCGTGCTGATCAGCTTGAACGTCGCTGACGAGCGGCTCACGACCGCACACCGAGCCAAGTTGGCCTATGTCTACGTGCGGCAGTCATCCGTGAACCAGGTGCGCCAGCATCAGGAGAGCACCGAGCTACAGTACCGCCTTGTCGATCGTGCCATCGGTCTGGGTTGGCCGCCCGAGCGCGTCCAGGTCATTGACGAGGATCTGGGCAAATCCGGGCAAGGACGGCAACACCGGTCGCTACCATTGTCGGGGCGGCGCCAACAATCATGGCGGTGACCCTTGCATCTCGTTCGGCGGCATGCGGATCGATCGTGACGTGGCCGCCGAGGTGATCGAGCGCCTGCAGCCGCGCGGTATCGAGGCGGCACTCGCCGCGCAGGCTGCGCGCAGCCGTGCGAACGAAGACAAGCGCGGCCAAGTCGAACTGGCGCTGGAGCAGGCTCGCTATGAGGTGGGGCGCGCGCGCCGCCAATACGATGCCGTTGATCCCGACAATCGCCTCGTCGCCGCCGAGCTGGAAAAGCGATGGAACGACCGGCTGGCGGTCGTGCGCAATCTGGAGACCGAGCTGGGGGGACAGACGGCTTCGCCCGCTGTTGATCTCACACCTGCCGACAGGGAGCGGCTGATGACGGTAGGCGCCGACCTGGAGCGTGCTTGGTCAAGTGCCGGCGTGGCACCCGAGACGCGCAAGCGGATCGTGCGAACGCTGATCGACGAGATCGTCGTCCGCGTCGAGGACAACGCGCTCGATCTGGTGATCCGCTGGCACGACGGCGACCACTCCGCTCTCAAGTTCAAGAAGAATCGCTCCGGCCAGCACCGCTGGAGCGCAACGGGAGAGACAGTCGATCTCGTGCGCGTGCTGGCGCGGCAGATGCCGGACAAAGCGATCGCGTCGGTGCTCAACCGATCCGGCAAGACCACGGGGCGCGGCAATGGCTGGACCAAGTCGCGAGTTTGCAGCTTGCGCAGCCACAACGACATCGCAGCCTATCGCGAAGGCGAGCGCCGCGACCGCGGCGAGGTCACTCTGGACTAGGCGGCCGCGGCCCTCTCCGTCAGCCCGTCAACCGTGCGACGTCTGATCAAGGACGGCCACCTCGCGGCGAGCCAGCTTTGCAAAGGGGCACCTTGGATCATCAAAGCAGCCGATCTTGAGCGTCCTGACGTCAAACGAGCCGCCACCGCGCGGCGCCTCAGACGTCAGCCGTCCGGCAATCCGCTACAAAAAGAACTGGAACTCTAACGAGATAGAAAGGTGAGCATTATGAAGCGGGCTCGGGTGCGCCGGTGACGAGCAGGTTCTCGTTGCGGTCGATCCAGTCGCCGCCGACGAGTCTGGCAAAGACGGCGCGATCGATTCCGCGTGGCGTACGCAAATCGACGTCTTCCACGCATGCGCTTTGGCGCAACGCGGCGAACTTGAGGCGGGTCGTGAGACGTTTGGTGTCGCGTTCGGCGGCTTCGCGATCGGCCAACAATCCGACGCGCTGCTCGAACGACAAGGCATCGAGATCCGACGATCGTCGCTGCTCCTCCAGGGCTTTGGCCATTCCGGTCAAGCCGAGTGCGATCAGCCGTTCATGAGTGGGATGCGTCAGCATTGAGATCTCCATGCTTCAGTGGAATAGCCCTGATCGCGGATGTTGCGGTGGTGCAGGGGTTGATCGTCGGACGTCTCGTCAAGGAAAGCGCGATCAGGCCGTTCTTGAGGATCGAGCGGATCGAGGCGACGGAGCGAGCCCTGATGAGGATGCCGCGTCGACAGGCCGCATCGACGCGAGCATTGTCGTAGCTCCTGGTCAGCGACAGGATGCCGAGGCAGGTGCGAAAGCCTTGCTCGGGATGAGGCCTTGCCGCGATGACGGCCTGGAAAAACGCCGCGGCAGAGGGGTCGATCTTCTCGCCGGCCGCGTTCAGCGCTCCCGGCGTCCACTTACCGTAGCGGCGATGGGCGCTCGGCATCTGATCGGCGATCGTGGTATGGCCGCGGCGGTTGGACGCAGGGACGTGGCTCGCGATCCTCTGCCCCCTGTGGAAGATCTCGACGGTCTTGTCGGCGATGCGGACATCGACGAGTTCACGGATCAGGCGGTAAGGGGTAGAATACCAATGGCCGTCGATCTCAACGTGGTAGTCGGGGGCGACGCGACAACGCTTCCAGCGCGCAAAGACATAGGGCTGGTCCGGCAGTTCCCCCAGCTTGAGACGATGGATCTCGGCGAACAGTTCGGCGCGGCTGGAGCCGAAGCCGCGTATCTGGCGGGCGTTGAGTTCGCCGACCAGGACGCGGATGGCAGCGTTCAGGGAAAAGAAGCGCTGATTGCGCAGGCGGGCCAGGATCCAGCGCTGCGCGATCTGGACGGCGACCTCAACCTTGGCCTTGTCCTTTGGCCGGCTTGGCCTCGCCACCAGGATCGCGGTGCCGTAATGGCCAGCCATCTCGGCATAGGTTCGGTTGATTCCAGGATCGTAACGATCGGAGTTGGTCACGGCGGCCTTGAGATTATCGCAGACCGCGAACTTCGGCATCACGCCGCCGAGATACCTGAACAGGTTGGCATGCACGCCGATCCAGTCGGACAGGCTCTGGCTTGCGCAAGCCTCGGCGTAGGTGTAGTTCGAGGCCCCCATCGCCGCGATGAACAGCTTCATGGCGCGCACTTCGCCGGTGACGGGATCGAAGATGTCGATGGTGTCGCCGGCGAAATCGACGAACACCTTCTCCCCGCCGATGTGGGTCTGACGCATGCTCGGGCGCGCACGCTGCTTCCAGGCCTCGAAGGTCGTGCAAAACCCGGTATAGCCGAAGCCGTCGGGATTGGCGGCGCGATACTCTTCCCACAACAGCAGCCGTGTCACGCTGCGACGGCGCAGTTCCTTCTCCACATAAACCCAATCGGGCCGGTCGCCGGTCGCTTTGCGAGGCTGCCGTCGGCGCCGGGAACAGCAGCAGCTTCAGGCCCTCGTCGTCCGTGCCCTCCGGTAGCGGCCAGATCAGCCCGGCAAGGCGGGCACGCCGCACGTAACCATGGACGACGCCATTGCTCACCCCAACGTCCGCGCGATGACGCGTTCGGTCAGGCCCTGGTGCCTTAAACGTAGAACTTCTCCGATCCGGCGCATCGACAATCTCTGGGTAGGCATCAGGCTTCCTCATTGGTTGAATGAGAAATCCGTAGCCCGGTTGAGTTGTCGGCCGAAGCAACCGGTACCGCCAAAAGGTGCTCACGATCCTCTGAAATCGTTGCTCATGATGCGGTCAAATCCGTGCTCACGATCGTCTGAAATCCGTGCTCACGATCACGCGAAACACGCACGAGCCTGATCTTCGACACGTCAGTCCAATCAAAGAGCAAAGCGCGAGGGCGGATATAGGGGACTTTCGTCGACTCGATCTTGTCGAGGGCAGTGCACGGTCAGTGTGCTGGAAGGCTCGGATAACGGCTTCGGCGTTGTCGGGCGCAATCCTGGTCGCATCGATGCGGGTATGCGGGTTACGCTCGACGTTTTCACCCCTACGATTGATGAGGAGGACGGCCCCACTTCCTCTAAGCGGGTGATGTGCCTGCGAGAATTAGCCTCGAATGGAGCAACACGCTTGGCTCATGGTGGGCGACTTCCATTGTAACATTACTGCGGACCACTAACAGGAGCTATTCACCAATGGAAATTGCGGCAAGACGATTGGGTTGGATATTTCGAAGGTCGTATTTCACATCCGTGCAGTAGATAGCCAAGGCCAAGTGACCAGTCGCCAACGCATGCGACGATCATGTCGTTCTTCTCCTCGCTCGCACACTGCCTGGTCGGCGGCGAGGCATGCGCCACCGTTCACCGCTGGCAAGATTCGACGGTCTGAGCACCATGTGAGATTGACTCCACCGGCCTGTGTAAAACGTTACGAGCGGTGAGGAGCCAAGAACGACGCCGCTGACGCGGACGCGATCTGCAAAGCGGTCCCCCGTCACAATATGCGGTTCGTTTCAATCAAGAGCGTCGAGAACCAAGGATGCTTCATCGCGCAAGAGGCCTGCTGATGCACCAGAGAACCATGACTTCTTGCGCAATACGATCTCACTTCGCTGAGTTCGCAATCTCTTTGTGGGCCAGAGCCGGCAAGGAGGATGGTCTGGCGGACTTGCTGGAGGACGAGGACCTGACGTACCTGGCAATCCCTGGGGCACTGGCTGTTCTTGTGAACCAACTGAAGAAATGCGTCCGGCAGGTCGACGCCATCGAGCGGAAGCTGACTCACATTCAGAAAGCAAGTCCGACGGCGAAGTTGCTTTCGTCGATTTCCGGCATCAGCCCATAATGGCCTCGCCCCTCGCCCGGACCGTGCCAGACCCCTATGTGCACCTCTTGCGCAACGCGCTCGACCATGTGCACCCAAGGTTGATGACGACTGCCTGCTCCAGCGGATGTATGACCGCCGCGGACCTGGAGTGCGGCGCGATCTGGCGGCCTAGCTTAGCAAATGGAGCGGCAAGTACCCCAAGCTCGTCGGTCAGGTCGAGGTGAACATCGAGGAGACCTTGACTTACTTCCGGCTGCCGCTGGTGCAGCGTAAGCACACAAAGTCGACCAACATGTTGGAGCGCCTTAACGAGGAGATCGGGCGGCAAACCTATGTGGTGCGCATCTTCCCCAACGCTGAGAGCTGCTTGGGCTCGTCCATGTGTTGACGATCGAGCGCCACTAGGCCTGGCACGAAGACCACCGCGATCTGAGTGTGGATCTACTGAGTGCGCCGTGAAGAACGCGGACGGGCGCTGATTTAAGCGATCTTTTGAGCCGGGATAGTTTCGGCGAAGGCCCGGATGATGGCACGTACGAGTTCTGCCAGCCATCGCAAGGAGCAGGGCGAAGTTGTAGCCGGCCGCGGCGAGGACAGCGTTGATGCTGTCGCCGAGGTGGCCTTTGAGATAGTTGCGGTCCATGCGGTGCTCGGACTTGACGTGGCCGATGACGGGCTCGACAGCAGCACGACGCTTCATCTCGCGCCGGATGGAAGCCGTGACGCGGCGGACCTGGCCCGAGCTCCAGACCCGGAGCCGGTGCGGGTGGTTGCGGCCGCGGTATCCTTTGTCGACATCGATGCGGCGAGCCTCCACGCCGGTGAGCGCGGCCATGTCGACGACACGAGGCCAAGCGTGTGGCCGTCGAAGGGATCGTGCAGCGCCTTGGCATGGAGCACGAACTGTCCGCCCTTTCTGGGACGTCACGGGGTTGACGATAATGACCTTGCAGCCGAACTCGTAAGGGCGCGCGGGCTTTCCCCTTGCCGATGCACTCGACCTCTGGCGCATGTAACGGTATAGCGCGACAATCTGGATGGGAAACCGCACTTCCATCCTGATTGCGTGCTGCAGCATAGACCTTGGGGCCGCGCTGATGCTGATCCTGGCTGCGCACGCGCTGCGCCAGATCAAACAGCGGGCCGAAGCGCTTCCAGCGCCGCATCGCCATCAATCTTGCGGCGGGATGTCGCGGATGATCCGGCCAAGCCGCGTCCGCAAGAACTTGAGTTGGCGCCGGGAGCGCTTGAACTATGAGCGTGGGTATAGCGGCCGACCATGATGGCGGCGCGCTTGACGATGGCGCAGCGGCACACGGTTGCGCTTGTCGAACCCGACGAGCTTGGTGATGGCCCGACGCATCAGCCGCCCGCCGGTCGGATGCGAACAGCCTTGGGCTGCACCGTGGTATCGACTACCACGCGCTCCAGGTCGTTGGGACCGATGGTGCCAGTCTTGTGCGCCACCGCCCGT
>NZ_JBNDLA010000059.1:0-11588 GCF_050435825.1 Bradyrhizobium sp. I1.14.4
TCACGGACGGCTCCCTTGTCTGAGATTTGCAACAACCTCATTCTGGCACAACTGATGCCGTAGGGGGCCGTCCACCCCATCAACCACGAATGCCAATGGTTTGCGAAGCTGGAGCCACAGCGCGTCTCAATAAGACGATCCTGTGGTTATGGGTCCCTGCTTTCGCAGGGACGACGATTGTGGATGTCGGCTGCAAAAAAATTCGATGTCGTCCTGGCGGAAGCCCGGGACGACGGTGGTGTTCGCGGCGCTATCGCAGACGACGCTTGGAAAGAGCCGTTGCTAAATCGGCTTGCCCGTATACGGCATCGACGCCGTCAGGCCGCCGTCGACCGGGATTGCCTGGCCGTTGACGTAGGACGCCTCGTCGCTCGCCAAAAACAATCCCATCGCGGCGAGCTCGTGCGGCTGACCGGGGCGCTTCAGCGGATTGAGTTGGCCGATCTTGTCCTGGGTGCCGCGCTCCTTGGCGCGATCGAACACCGGTTTGGTCATGCCGGTTTCGATCAGGCCCGGGCAGACCGCATTGATGCGCACGCCGGTGCCGGAGAGCGAGTAGGCGGTGGTCTGCACCAGGCTGATGACGCCGGCCTTGCTCGCGCCGTAGGGGTGTCCGCTGGCGCCGGACTTCAGGCCCGCGACGGATGCGGTGCAGACGATCGAGCCGGAACCTTGCTTGGTCATGTACGGAATCGAATGCTTGATCGCGAGGAACGGGCCGATCAGGTTGACGCGCAGCACCTCCTGCCAATGCTCGACGGTCTGGTCGGCAAGCGGGACGAGGCCGCCGCTGACGCCGGCATTGGCCCAGATCGCATCGAGCTTGCCGTATTTCGCGACGGCCTTGTCGATGAAGGCCTTCACGTCGCTCTCCGAGCCGGCATCGGCGGTGACGGCTTCGACGGTGCCGCCGGCATCGCGCACCAGCTTGGCCGTTTCGTTGACGCCATCGGTGCGATCGACCGCGATCAGCTTGGCGCCTTCCCTGGTGAACAGCAGCGAAGCGGCGCGGCCGATGCCGCTTCCCGCGCCGGTGATGATGACGGATTTGCCTTCGAGGCGGCCCATGATTTTCTCCCTGTTCACGTGATTGGTTCGGGTGATCCTTGGCGCGTCTGCCGCGCGACGGAATTCAAACAAAATTTCAAACGTCCGAAGCACTTGAGACGAGGTGCGGCGTGACGTACAGCGACGGGGGACAGTATTGAAGGGCTCATCCGATGTCCAATCCAGACAAGCCTAACGTGACGGTGACGCGGTGGTGGTGGATTCGCCACGCGCCGGTGCGCAGCGACGGCGGCAACATCTACGGACAAGAGGATATCGACTGCGACACCGGCGACATCGAGGTGTTCGAGGCGGTCGCCAAGATGCTGCCGCGAGATGCGGTCTGGTATTCGAGCAATCTGAAGCGGACGCACAAGACCGCGGAAGCGATCTGGGCGGCCGGGTTTCCGAAGCCCGCAAGCATGACGCAGGAGCGCGACTTCGCCGAGCAGCATCTTGGCCAGTGGCAGGGCATGAATCGCGCAGCGCTGCTCGCGAGCCAGCCCCCCGGCAGGAGTTGGTTCGCCGATGTCAACGAGCCCGCGCCGGGCGGCGAGAGCTTCATGGATCTCTATACGCGGGTCTGCCGCACGATCGTGCGGATCACGGCTGCGGAGCCGGGCAAGAATATCATCGCGGTCGGCCATGGCGGCGTGATCAGGGCCGCGGTCGGGCTCGCGCTTGGCGGCCAGCCGGACCGGGGCCTGTCCTTCGACATCGACAATGTCTCGGTGACGCGGCTCGATCATATCGCAGGCATCGGCCTGTCGACCTGGCGGCTGCCGATGGTCAACCAGCAGCCCTGGATCGCCGATCCCAGGCACGCCGCGATGCATCAGCCGTCCGGGCCGGAAGTCAGGCCGGCGAGCAAGCTTGCGTGATGTCGCTATCGCAACACCGGAACGCCGCTTAAGCTCAACGCAGAATTCAAACACCTTACATCAGGGAGAGAAACATGACCTTGTTCGACATGAAGGGAAAAGTCGCCGTCATCACCGGCTCGACACGGGGCATCGGACGCGCGATCGCCGAGCGCATGGCCGAGCACGGCGCCAAGGTCGTGATCTCCTCGCGCAAGGCCGATGTCTGCGAGCAGGTGGCGAAGGAGATCAACGACAGCTACGGCAAGGGCACCGCGGTCGCAATCGCGGCCAACATCTCCTCGAAGGAAAACCTGCAAAATCTGGTCGACGAGAGCAACCGCGCATTCGGCAAGATCGACGTGCTGGTCTGCAATGCGGCGTCGAACCCGTATTACGGTCCGCTCGCCGGCATCTCCGACGATCAGTTCCGCAAGATCCTCGACAACAACATCGTCGCCAACAACTGGTTGATCTCGATGGTGGTGCCGCAGATGATCGAGCGCAAGGACGGCTCTGTTATCATCGTGTCCTCGATCGGCGGCTTGAAGGGCTCGACCATCCTCGGCGCCTACGCGATCTCGAAGGCTGCCGACATGCAACTCGCGCGCAACCTCGCCTGCGAATACGGCAAGCACAATATCCGCGTGAACTGCATTGCGCCCGGCCTGATCAAGACCGATTTTGCAAAAGCGCTGTGGGACAATCCGGACAATCTGAAGTCCTCGACCGCACGCACGCCGCTGCTGCGGATCGGCGTGCCCGACGAAATCGCCGGCGCCGCCGTGATGATGGGCTCGCGGGCCGGCGACTTCATGACCGGCCAGACCATCGTGATCGACGGCGGCGCGACGATCAGCTGAGGTCGGCGTTGCCGAGGTCACCTATCGTCGTCATGGCCGGGCTCGTCCCGGCCATCCACGTCTTGCTTCGTGCCTCAAAGACGTGGATGCCCGGCACAAGGCCGGGCATGACGGAGAAAGATTGCTCGGTCTCTCACTCCACCGCGGCGTATACGCCGTTGCGCACCAGCGAGCGGGTATATTCGCGCTGGCCCGGACCCTGCATCATGAAGACCGCGATCAGGTCTTCGCTCGGATCGATCCAGAAGAAGGTGCCGGCCATGCCGCTCCAGAAATACTGGCCGACCGAGCCGGAGAACGGCGTGATGCCCTGCTGCATGCGCACGGCGAAGCCGAGGCCAAAGCTGTGGCCGGGCGACACCAGCGTGCCCTGGATCTTGACCTCAGTGCCGAGGTGATCGGAAGCCATGAATTCGAGCGTCTTGCGGCCGATGATCCTGGTGCCGTCGAGCGAGCCGCCATTGAGCAGCATCTGCGCGAAGCGCGCATAGTCCATCGTGGTCGACACCAGTCCGCCGCCGCCGGATTCCATCGCCGGCTTCTCCAGCATGTTGAACAGCTGCACCTTCTCGTTGGTCCAGGGATCGTTGGCAAAGGTCTCGGCGAGCCGGCCGGCGTTGGCTTCCGGCGTGTGGAACGCGGTCTCGTTCATTTGCAGCGGCGAGAGGATGCGTTCGTTCAGGAACGCGCCGAGCGTCTTGCCGCTGACGAGTTCGATGATGCGGCCGAGGATGTCGGTGGAGCGGCTGTAGTTCCACTCGGCGCCGGGCTGGCAGATCAGCGGCATGCCGGCGAGCATGGTGGCGTGCTCGGCATTGGTGATCTTGCGGCTGCGCAGCCGCGACTGCTGGTAGAGCTGCTGTACCGCCCCGTTGCCGGTGTGGTCATACGTAAGCCCGGAGGTGTGGCGGAGCAGGTCCTGGATGGTCATCTGCCGCTGCACGGGTACCAGCTCGAGCTTGCCGTTGTGCTCGACGCCGACCCTGGTCTCGGCGAATTCGGGAATGAATTTCGCGACGGGGTCGTTGAGCAGGAAGTGGCCGTCCTCCAGCAGCATCATGATGCCGACCGAGACGATCGGCTTGGTCATCGAGAAGATGCGGAAGATCGTGTCATGCGCCATCGGCGCAGAAGCGGTCGGGCTTTGCCGGCCGATCGCGTCGAACCAGCCGATCTGGCCGCGCCGCGCCACCAGCACTGTCACGCCGGGCGCGGTTCCCTTGTCGACTTCGCGCCGGAAGGTGTCGGACATCGCCTGCAGCCGTGTGCTCGACAGCCCGATCGATTCGGGCTTGGCGAGGGGGAGGGACGGGGTGCTTCGGCTGGCGGCGTGCTTGGTGGCGGTTTGAGCGTTCATGGTCTCTCCCTGGTTCTTGATTCTTGCGGCCGAGCGCCGTCGCGGGGTGATGGCCGAAGTCTGGCGCAGAAGTTTTGCAATGAACAGGACGTTGACGGCTTCGCCCTTGCAAACCGGCCATGCCCTGTGCTTGAAACGGCGCGAACCGGCGGCGACGCGGGTTCCCTGCAGGAGTGTAGCTCAATTGGTAGAGCACCGGTCTCCAAAACCGGGGGTCGCAGGTTCGAGCCCTGCCACTCCTGCCAGCCTTTCCCCAATAATTTGAAGCTGTTGGCCGAGGTCCTGGACCCCGGCCATGATCAAGTTCGCCTATTTGATCAGCGGGCAGCCGCCGTCCTTCAGCGGCCGGAACACCTGGTCGCCGGGCACCTCGGCGAGCACCTTGTAGTAATCCCACGGCGCCTTCGATTCGTCAGGCTTCTTGACCTCGAACAGGAACATCGAGTGCACCATGCGGCCGTCCTCGCGCACCACGCCGTTGTCGGTGAAGGCGTCGCGGACCGGGGTCGCGCGCATCTTCGCCAGCACCGGCTTGGTGTCCTTGGTGCCGGCGGCCTTCACCGCGTTGAGGTAGTGCAGGGTGGCACTGTAGGTCGCGGCCTGGTTCATGGTCGGCATCCGCTTCATGCGCTCGAAGAAGCGCTTGCCGAAGGCGCGGGTGCGGTCGTTGAGATCCCAGTAGTAGGCCTCGGTGATGATCAGGCCCTGCGCGAGCTTGAGCCCAAGGCTGTGGATGTCGGAAATGAACATCACGATGCCCGCGAGGTTCTGCCCGCCCGCGACGATGCCGAACTCGGCGGCCTGCTTGATCGCGTTGATGGTATCCCCGCCGCCGTTGGCGAGGCCGATGATCTTCGCCTTCGACGACTGCGCCTGCAGCAGGAAGGAGGAGAAGTCCGGCGTGTTGAGCGGATGCCGGGCGCTGCCGAGCACCTTGCCGCCGGCGGCGCGGACCACGTCGCCGGTGTCGCGCTCGATCGAGTGGCCGAACAGATAGTCGGCAGTGATGAAGAACCAGCTGTCGCCGCCGTTCTTCACGATCGCACTGCCGACGGTGTGGGCGTTGGCGTAGGTGTCGTAGGTCCAGTGCAGCGTGTAGGGCGAGCAGGATTTGCCGGTGATGTCGGAGCTCGCCGCATCCGTCACGATCATGATCTTCTCGAACTGCTTCGACATCTCCATGCCGGCGAGCGCGGTCGCCGAGGTCGGCATGTCGATGATCATGTCGACGTTCTCGGCCTCGTACCATTTGCGGGTGATGGTGGCGGCAACGTCGGCCTTGTTGAGGGCGTCGGCGGTGACGAGTTCGATCGGCTTGCCGAACATCGAGCCGCCGAACTCCTCGATTGCCATCTTGGTGGCCTCGACGTTCCCGGCGCCGCCGATGTCGGAATAGACCGACTGGAAATCGGTCAGCACGCCGATCTTGAGCGGCGCCTGCTGCGCGAGCGCAGGGCCCGCCATCACTGCTGTGATCAGGCCGGCGGCCGCCAGACTCGTGACGATGGATCTCATGATGATGTGCCTCCCCAGGGCCTTTTATTAGTTTGTCCGACAAAGCTAGATTTACCCCGATGCGGTGTCAATTCTGGCCGGAAGGGTGCGACAATCCGGCCAATCCAAGCCTATTTGACGCTCCAAAGGTCTTGGCCTACCCTTTGTCCGACAAACAACAATCAGGAGCCCCGGGGTGCCCGCCACACCGCTGTTCCGGCGCATCGATGTTGCGCCGGCCTATCAGAAGGTCGCGGACGCGATCGAACGCGAGATCATCAACGGCCGGATCAAGCCGGGCGAGCCGATCGGCACCGAGCAGCAGCTGGTCGCGCAGTTCGGCGTCAACCGCTCGACGGTGCGCGAAGGCATTCGTGTGCTCGAGGAGGGCGGGCTGATCCGCCGCGATTCCAGCCGCCGCCTGCAAGCCTGCCTGCCGCGCTACAACAAGCTCGCCACGCGGCTGTCCCGCGCGTTGATCCTGCACGAGGTAACGTTCCGTGAATTGTTCGAGACGTCGATGACATTGGAGATCGCGAGCGTCGAGGGCGCGGTGGAGCGCGCGACCGACGCGAACATCGCCGAGCTCGCCGGCAATCTCGAGCGCAGCGCTGCGGTGGTTGGCAACCCCGCCGATCTCGCTGAGCTCGATGCGGAATTCCATGTGCTGATGGCCAAGGCCTCGCAGAACCGCGTGCTGCAGCTCGCGCGTGAGCCCGCCGCGCAGCTGTTCTTTCCGACCACCGAGATGATCGTCGGCGGCGTGCCTGAGGGCGGCGCGCGCCTCATCGAGGCGCATCGCCATATCCTCGATGCGATCACGCGGCGCGACAAGGAGGCCGGCGTGCTGTGGACGCGGCGGCATCTGCAGGACTGGCGGCGCGGCTTCGAGAAGATCGCCTCGCTCGATCGCTCGGTCGAGCACACCTACATGGAGCACGCCTACGCCGCCCGGCAGTAGGGACGGCGCGGCCAAGACAAGACAATCACAAAAAGCACATTCGGGAGGAACACATGAGCGGAGATATCGCAGCAACCATCCAGCGCGCCCGCGAGCACAGCATCGGCGATCTGTTGCGCCGGTCTGCAAAGCGCTACCCCAACAAGACCGCGCTGATCTGCGGCGAGGTGAGCTGGAGCTTCGCGGAGATGGACGCGATCTGCAATCGGCTCGGACGCGGATTGCTTGCCCTTGGTGTCGCGAAGGGCGACCGCGTCGCGGTGCTGTCGCGCAACTCGCACGGCTTCGCCGCGCTGCGCTTCGCGGTGGCGCGGATCGGCGCGATCCTGGTGCCGATCAACTTCATGCTCAATCCCGACGAGATCAATTTCATTCTCGCCAATTCCGGCGCGAAGCTGCTCGCGGTCGGCCCCGATTTCGTGGAGACCGCGCACGCTGCGGCCGCCAAGGGCTCGGCGGTCGAAACCCTGATCTGGCTGCCGGGCGAGGATCCCGCCGCCGCGCCTGACGGCATCACGACGTTCGACAGCCTGCTGCACAGCGATGCCTCGGCGCCGGACGCCTCGGTCGACAGTCGCGATCGCGCGCAGATCATCTACACCAGCGGCACGGAATCGCTGCCGAAGGGCGCGATCCTCACCCACGAAGCCGTGATGTGGCAGTATGTGAGCTGTATCATCGACGGCGGCATGACCACCGACGATACGGTGCTGCACGCGCTGCCGCTCTATCACTGCGCGCAGCTCGACGTCTTCCTGGGACCCGCGATCTATCTCGGCGCCACCAGTCTCATTACCGGCAAGCCGGTGCCCGACAATGTCCTGGCGCTGATCGCGGCCCACAAGATCAATGCCTTCTTCGCGCCGCCGACGATCTGGATCGCGATGCTGCGCTCGGGCGCGTTCGATCGCACCGATCTGTCGACCCTGCGCAAGGGCTATTACGGCGCCTCGATCATGCCGGTCGAGGTGCTGCTTGAATTGCAGCGCCGGCTGCCGAATGTGAAGTTCTGGAATTTCTACGGCCAGACCGAGATCGCGCCACTCGCGACCGTGCTGACACCGGAGCACCAGCTGCCGAAGGCCGGCTCGGCCGGCAAGCCGGCGATCAATGTCGAGACGCGGGTGGTCAGGCCGGACATGACCGACGTCAAGGTGGGGGAGGTCGGCGAGATCGTGCACCGCTCGCCGCATCTCTTGTCCGGCTACTACAACGATCCGGTCAAGACCGCGGCCGCGTTCGCCGGCGGCTGGTTCCATTCCGGCGATCTCGCGATCGTCGATGCCGACGGTTACATCAGCGTCGTCGACCGCGTGAAGGACATGATCAAGAGCGGCGGCGAGAACGTCGCAAGCCGGGAGGTCGAGGAGATGATTTACCGGCTGCCGGCGGTGTCGGAGGTTGCGGTGGTCGGGCTGCCCGATCCGCGCTGGATCGAGGCGGTGACGGCGATTGTCGTGGTCAAGGCCGGCCAGAGCCTCGAGGCCGACGCTGTCATCAAGCATTGCGCGGCGTCGATGGCCCACTTCAAGGTGCCGAAGCAGGTCATCTTCGTCGACAGCCTGCCGAAGAACCCGAGCGGCAAGCTGCTGAAGCGCGAGCTGCGGCAGCGCTATGTCGGCGGCGCCACGCTCGACCAGGCAGTCCAGAAGAGCTTTGCGGGATAGGATGCGGCACAGGGGACGCGGCACGAATTGGCGCCCCGCGTCGATGCGTAATCACTGGCCAGTTGTCGCGGGCGCCTTGTCCGACCATTCCGGTGGCAAGCCGAGCTTGCCGGCCGCCATTCCGACCAGGCCGGGATTGCGGCCGAACGCCTCGCAGGCCGCATATTTCGGCTTGCCACCGAGCGTGGCGCCAATCTTGTCGAACGATGGCAGCTCCGGCGCCTTTCCGAATGGCGTGCTGCCGGTGACGACGAGCTTGCTGAAGTCGTCGCTGAACGAGGAGGCGAGATCGTAGGCATCGCCGGCGCTCGAGACCATCGGCGAGCTGGTGAATGAATTTGCGCCGCGGGCCCAGACCATCGCCGCCTGTTGCCTGCTGGCCGAATCCCGGACCTCGGCCTCGACCGTCAAGCTGCCGAGCCCGATCGGCAACCGCGGCACCGGCACGGGCACGCCTGCGCCGAGCGCGGTCGGCAGGAACCCGACCACCTTGGACGCGCCCGCGGCGACCTCGTCCGTGGGCGCAGCCTGTGTGACGAGCGCATGCGCGGTCAGATCCGCGGGCTGATCGGGGCCGACGACCTGAAGCCGCTCGCTGAGACCGACACACAGCGAACGGTCGATCGCGTTGGCCACCAGGCGTCTCTGCTCCTGGGATAGCGTCGGCGACGCTGGCTGCGGGAAGCTTGTCGGTACGATCCGCACGGTTCTCGCAGCGAGGACGTCGTCCTTGTTGACGCGAACCAGCGATTTCGCCAGCAGTCCGTCGGACTGGGTGAGGTTGTCGTAGGATGCCAGTGATCCGCCCCGGGTCATCGGTGCGCTGGCGCAGCCCGACAACAACACCATCGCAACCGCAGCGCCGGCAAGCGAGGATGACCGGTTGCGCAGGCCATCGCGCGACGTCCGGCCGGTGCTCTGCGCATGAGCCGCAGCGCCCGGCAGAAATTCGACTCTCATGTCACCCCTCGAACGATCGCTCACCCCACGAACGATCGCTCGTGACGATAGAGCAGGGCCGCCAAGGTCGGGATTAAGAGATATTAAGTCAGATGTAGGCCGCGAAACCGCGCGACCTATTTGAGCCACATTTGGCCGCGCACGCTTAACAAAACGCTATATTTGCGCGCTGCGCATCCACGGCAGACGCCTCTAAAATGCCGTGATGCAAATTCTGGAATATGACCTCGTGACTTTCCCCGTCACCAACGCGCGCATCCTCTGCGTCGAGGACGATGCCGATATCGCGCGCATGCTGGCCGAGGTGCTGCAGGATAACGGTTTCAGACCGGTGCTGGTCGGTTCGGCCGTCGAGATGGATGCGCTGCTCAAACGCGAGAGCTTCGATCTCATCGTGCTCGATGTGATGCTGCCGGGCGAGGATGGACTGAGCATCTGCCGACGCCTGCGCATGTCGTCCTCGATTCCGATCATCATGGTGACGGCGCGAAGCGAGGATATCGACCGCATCCTCGGCCTCGAACTCGGCGCCGACGACTATGTCACCAAGCCGTTCAATTCGCGCGAGCTGGTGGCCCGCATCCGCGCGCTGTTGCGCCGGGTCGAGAGCGGCGCTGCGTCGCGCTCCCGGCCGCGTCCTTTGACGTTTGCCGGATGGCGCATCAATCCCACCACGCGCGAACTGCATGACCCGGCCGGCGTGCGCATCACGCTGACCGGGGCCGAGTTCGATCTGCTGCTGGCGTTCTGCCGCAACCCGGGGCAGGTGCTGTCGCGCGAGCAACTGATCGAGCAGGCCTTCGGCGGCCTGATCGCATCGGTCGAGCGCAGCGTCGACGTCCATATCAGCCGCATCAGGCAGAAGATCGAGCCGGATCCGAAGGACCGCTCGATGATCAAGACCGTGCGGCTCGGCGGCTATCTCTTCACACCTGCGGTCGAGCAGATCTGATGGGATGGGTACAGCGGCTGATGCCGCGCAGCGTCGCCGCGCAGATCATGAGCCTCGTCGCGCTTTCGGAGCTGATCGGCATTTCGCTCGCAGCGGCGACGATCATTTTTCTGTTCGATTCTCCCTCGACCAACGACACGCAGAAGTTTCTTGCGGGGCGGGTCGCGGAGCTCACGCAGCTCCTGCGTTCCACGAAGACGCCAACGGACGCGGATGAACTGCTGGCCGCAGCCAAGCGCGGCGGTCTCGACGTCAGGCGCGTCGCCTTGGGCGAACTCGTGCCTCGAACAGCCGGAGAGACGCGGCCGTTTTCCATGAGAGCGTTTCGGCAGCTGGCGGCCGAGCCTGGAATTGAATTGCTGGAGGAACTGCGCCATCCGGCAGGCTCGTCGTCGCAGGTGATCGTGAAGCTCGACGACGGCCACGCACTGATGGCCGACATCGCGGTCAACGGCGGCTTTTGGTCCATTCTGCTCCGCCCGGCGGCCGCGATGGCGATCATCGTGCTGATATCCATGCTGCTGCTGTCGATCTATGCGGTGCGGTGGGTGATTGCTCCGCTGGCCGAAGTCGCGAGTGCCGCGACCTCGTTCGGCCGCTCGCCGAGGGCTCTCGAGGTGCTGCGCCGGCGCGGCCCGCTCGAAATCGTCCAGGTCGCCGACGCCCTGAACGATATGCGTACCCGGATCCGCGCGCTGCTCGACGACCGCACCCGCATGCTGGCTGCCATCAGTCATGATCTGCGGACGCCGCTGACACGGCTCAGGCTGCGCGCCGAGCGCGTCGACGAAGAGACCCTGCGCCCGGCAATGCTGGGCGACATCGCCAAGATGACGCGCATGATCAACGAGACGCTGGAGTATCTTCGCGAGGATGCACGCTCGGAGGCGGTCTCGTGCATCGATCTGCCGAGCTTTCTGCAGACCATCTGTTCGGAATTCGCCGACATGGGCCATGCGGTATCCTATGCCGGCCCTGCGCGTCTGCCCTACGTTTGCAGGCCCCGCGCGCTGTCGCGCGCCGTCACCAATATCGTGGAGAATGCGGTGAAGCACGGCAGCACGGTCGCGGTGGCGCTCCGGCTCACGGAGACGGACCACATCGAGATCGAGGTGGCCGACGATGGACCCGGCATCCCGCCGGCGCTGCGCGACAAGGTGTTCGAACCCTTCTTCAAGGCCGACAGCGCGCGGCAGGGGAGCGGCGGCTTCGGGCTCGGGCTGTCGATTGCACACGATATTGCCAAGCGCCATGGAGGCAGCATCGAACTGAATCCGCGGGAGCCGAGCGGGTTGCTGGTATCGATGCTGCTGCCGCCGAAGCCCGTTTTGGCCTAGCAGTCTGCTGAAGAACCCGCTCGCCACGGAGCGGGCTTGATGATTCACTTTATCATCTCGAATCGGCGGAGGCGCTCATGCGCGGCAGGT
>NZ_JBNDLA010000060.1:0-11142 GCF_050435825.1 Bradyrhizobium sp. I1.14.4
CCGTCGCATCAACAGGCCGGACATATGGATGCAAGCGATCCGATCTACTCAAAAAGCTCTTGTGCCACGGGGGCCGTCCACATATGGGTCCCGGCCTTCGCCGGGACGACGATGAAGAGACATTGTCGCCCGTTTGCTTTATCGTCCTGTGCGGGCGAGATGCGAACCACGCAGAACGAGGCGATCGTGCAGACAAAAAAATTCGGCAACAACGGCCCGCAGGTCTCGGTGATCGGGCAGGGCACCTGGTATCTCGATCGCGGTGACCGCAAGACGGCCGTCGCGGCGCTGAAGCGCGGCATCGATACCGGCATGACGCATATCGACACTGCCGAGATGTATGGCGACGCCGAACTCGTGATTGCGGATGCCATCACCGGCCGGCGCGACGAGCTGTTCCTGGTCTCGAAAGTCCTGCCGAGCAACGCCTCGCGGCGCGGCACCATCACCGCCTGCGAGCGCTCGCTGAAGCGGCTCAAGACCGATCGCCTCGACTGTTATCTGTTGCACTGGCGTGGAACCTATTCGCTCGCCGAGACGGTCGCGGCGTTCGACGAGTTGATCGCAGCCGGCAAGATCCGCTCCTGGGGCGTCAGCAATTTCGACGCAGACGATCTCGATGAACTGCTCGATGTCGCGGGCGAGGGCAAGATCGCCTGCAATCAGGTGCTCTACCATCTGCGGGAGCGCGCCATCGAGCACGCCGTGATCCCGTGGTGCGAGCAGCATGGCGTGGCCGTGGTCGCTTACTCGCCGTTTGGCCACAATGACTTTCCCGCGCCGTCGAGCAAGGGCGGCGCGGTGCTGCAGTCGATTGCGCAGGCGCACCAGGCGACGCCGCGCCAGGTCGCGCTGAGCTTCCTGACGCGGCTGCCGTCGGTGCTCGCGATTCCGAAGGCGTCGAACGCGGAGCACGTGGCGGAGAATGCTGCCGCTGGCACGCTCAAGCTCAGCGTCGACGAACTCGCCGCGCTCGACAACGCATTCCCGCGCGGACCGAAGCCGCGCTCGCTGCCGATGCTCTAATTCGCGGGATTCTTCACACAGTTCTTAACAAACTGTTGCGGTTGCGGTCGCGCAGAGGCTGCGGCGGGCGGTCGCGCGCGCTGGTGCATATCGGAGTCCCGTTTTCGGGCATTGTTCTTGCGGCGGAATTGGCGTTTTGTACGAGCAGCAGATTCCCCTTATTTCGCCTTCGAGATTGCCGTGACACCGCCCCCCGCCGCCGTAGCCGCCAGGCTGGACAGCGTTCCCCTTTCATTGCCCGCAACGACGACGCCCGCAACGACAAGCTTGGCGCGCCAAGCGCCGGCCCGCACCGACCGGCCGCTCAAGGGCATCGCACTGATCCTGCTCTCGACGGTGTTTTTGGGCACGTCCGACGTCACCGCGAAATATCTCTCGTCCACCCTGCCTTCGATCGAGATCGCCTGGATCCGCTTCCTGGTGTTCGCGATGATCATGACGCCGGCGATGCTGCCGGGCTCGCCGCTGTTCGCGCTGCGCAGCAGCCGTCCCGGCCTGCACATGCTGCGCGGCGCCGCGCTGCTCGGCTCGTCCTTGATCTTCATCACGGGGCTGGGCTTCCTGCCGATCGCCGAGGCCTCGGCCACCAGCTTCGTCTCGCCGCTGTTCGTCACCGCGCTGTCGATCGCTTTCCTTGGCGAGAAGGTCGGCATGCGACGCTGGATCGCGACTGCGGTTGGCCTCATGGGTGTGTTCATCATCCTGCGGCCGGGCACCAGCGCCTTCCATCCCGCGGCGATCTTCCCGATTGTCTCGGCGCTGGCCTGGGCCGGCACGCTGATCTTGACGCGCATGATGAGCGGCAGCGAACGTCCGGTCACGGTGATGACCTATTCGTCCATCGTCGGCGTCGCCATCGTCAGCGCGCTGGTGCCGTTCGGCTGGGTCACGCCGAGCTGGCACGACATCATGTTCGGCATCCTGATCGGCGTTGCGTCCACCGTCGGACAGTGGATCGTGGTGCTGGCGTTCCGCTATGGCGACGCCTCGGTGCTGGCGCCGTTCTCCTATACACAACTGCTGTGGGTCAGCATCTTCGGCTTCCTGATCTTCGGCGAATTGCCCGACAGCTGGACCATCCTCGGCGCCGGCTTCATTGTCGCCTCCGGCCTCTACACCGCGCATCGCGAGCGCATCCGCCGCTCGCAGTTGTTGACCGTGGCAAGCGAGCCGTCGCCGAACGCCTGACCGCGATACCGAAATCGTGCGCTGGTTGCCCTCGTGACACCCCGCACTTGCGTTTTCGCCTGAAGCGGCTATCCCTTCCAGAAGAAAACGCAACAATGAGTGGGCCAAACCCACGCGGGAGGACTGATGCGCGCAGCGATCTTCAGAAACGGCGAGATTGTCGTCGACCAGATGCCGGAGCCGAAGCCGGGCGCCGGCCAGGTGCTGGTCAAATCGCTCGCCTGCGGCATCTGCGGTTCCGATCTGCATGCGCGCAAGCATGCCCACCGCATGGTGGAGCTGAGCAAGTTCCTTCCCGGCCGCACGCCGATGGATCTGTCGCGCGACGTGGTGTTCGGCCACGAGTTCTGCTGCGAGATCCTCGATTACGGCCCGGGCACCACGCGCAAGCTGAAGCCCGGCACGCGCGTGTGCTCGCTGCCGGCGCTGCTGACGCCGGAGGGGCCGCGGGGCATCGGCTATTCCAACGACTATCTCGGCGCCTATGCCGAGCAGATGCTGCTCAGCGAGCCGCTGCTGCTCGAAGTGCCGAATGGCCTTGCCGCCGAACACGCCGCACTCACCGAGCCGCTCGCGGTCGGCGTGCATGCGGTGGCGATGGCCGACATCAAGGGCGGCGAGGTGCCGCTGGTGATCGGCTGCGGCCCCGTCGGCCTTGCGGTGATCGCGGCGCTGAAGATCAGGGGTCTCGGTCCGATCGTTGCCGCCGATTATTCGCCGGCGCGGCGCCTGCTCGCCGAGAAGATGGGCGCCGATGTCGTGATCGATCCCGCCAAGACACAGCCCTATGCGAGCTGGGCCGAGCACGCCCAGATGACCGAAGCGGAGAAGGCGGCGCGGCCGCCGATGCAGGCGCTGCTGCCGCCGCTGAAGCCTGCGCTGATCTTCGAATGCGTCGGCGTGCCCGGCGTGCTGCAGCAGGTGTTCGAGGGCGCCCCGCGCAGCGCCCGCATCGTCGTGGTCGGCGTCTGCATGGAGACCGACAAGTCCGAGCCGATGCTCGGCATCATCAAGGAGCTCAACGTCCAGTACGTGCTCGGCTACACGCCGGAGGAGTTCGCCTATTCGCTGCGCCTGATCGCGGAAGGCCAGGTCGATGCCGCCTCACTCGTCACCGGCCGCGTCGGCATCGACGGCGTCGCGCAGGCTTTTGCCGATCTCGCCAATCCCGAGGCGCACACCAAGATCCTGGTCGAGCCGTGGCGGTGAGCCCTTGGCGGTGAGTTCGTCGGCGCGAGGTTTGCATTTCGTGACGCCGAACCTATAGTTCGCTGTGTCTTATCGCACTGACAGCACGTACCTCATGCGAGTTTCAATCATCACGGGAGGGGGCTCCGGCATCGGCGCCGCGGTCGCGCGCCGGCTCGCCGGACACGGCCAATGCCTGATGCTGCATGGACAGGGCGCCGAGGCTTCCGGGCTCGCGCGGCTGAATTCGGTTGCGGAGGAATGCCGAGGCAAGGGCGCCAAGGTCGAGATCAGCACCGGCGATCTCGCCAGCGCTGGCGCGGGCACGTCGCTGGTCGCGGCAACGCGTGCCGCGTTCGGGTTGATCGACACCATCGTGCACGCCGCGGGCTTTGCCGACCGGCGCGAATTCGCCAGCCTGCCGCGCGAGGCGCTGGAGCGCGCCTTTGCCGTGATGGCGGCGGCATTCCACGAGATCGCGGCCGCCGCGCTGCCCGACCTCACGCGCAGCGCGCACGGCCGCGTCGTCGCGGTCTCCAGTTTCGGGCCGCATCGCTTCGTGCCCGGCGCCACCTATCCGGGATCGGCCGCCGCGAAGGCCGCGCTCGAAGTGCTGGTGAAATCGCTCGCAATCGAACTCGCCGCGTCGGGCTCAACCGCCAATGCCGTGATGCCCGGCTATACCCGCAAGGATCCCGGCCTGTTCGGCGCGCTGGATTCCGCGACCTGGGAGCGCGTCGCAAAGGCCAATCCGATGCAGCGGCTGGCCGAGCCGGACGAGGTCGCTTCCGTCGTCGCGTTCCTGCTGTCGCCGGAAGCGGGCCACGTCACCGGCGCGACGCTGCCGGTCGATGGCGGCCTGACCTTGATGTGACGGCACTTTCGCCGGACCGGCATCGCGTGACACGCGCAAGTCCGCCTGCAATGCTGGGAGTCAAGGCGAGCACGGCAGTCGAGGGGCAGGATGAACTACGTTTGGGATTTCGGGATCCTCGCCAGGTACAGCCATCTGTTCTGGCTCGGGCTCGGCTGGACCATCGCCTACACGATCGGCACCATCATCCTGGGCACGCTGATCGGCCTGATCGTCGGCATGCTGCGGCTGCGGCGCATTCCCGTGATCGACTGGCTCTTGATCGCCTACATTGAAGCGTTCCGCTGCACGCCGCTGCTGGTGCAGATCATCTGGTTCTACTACGCCTTTCCGGTGGTGATCGGCGTCAACATCCCGGCGCATGTCGCGGCCGTCAGCGTGCTGTCGCTCTATGGCGGCGCGTTCTATGCCGAGATCGTGCGCGGCTCGATCGAGAGCGTGCCGGTCGGGCAGTGGGACGCCGCGAAGGCACTCGGCTTCCGCGGCTGGCGCCTGATGCGGCTCGTGATCCTGCCGCAGGCGCTGAAGCCGATGATGGCGCCCTATGTCAACCAGTCGGTAACGCAGCTGAAGAACACCTCGCTGGTCTCGATCATCGCGGTGCCCGATCTCGTCTACAATGCGACGCTGATCAACGCCGACACCTACCGGCCGCTCGAGGTCTACACCATCGTGGCGCTGATCTATTTCGCGATCCTGTTCCCGTCGACGCTGGTGGCCAGGCGGTTGGAGCGCGGGCTCACCTACGACAAGGTGTGAAGGTCTCGCACTACCGTCATGGCCGGGCTTGCCCCGGCCATCCACGTCTTTCTTCTTGTGGAAACGAAGACGTGGATGCCCGGGTCAAGCCCGGGCATGACGAGTTGATGGAGGCGGAGCATCACTCGCTAGATACTCAACTCCACCGGCACATCCTCGGGCTTGACGCCGGCGAGGCTGAGGCCCTTGACGAACCATTCGCGCATCTGGCCGATGCCGCGGTTGTAGTCGATCCACACCGACAGGAAATCGCGCCAGCGCTTGTCCGCCTCGCGCCGCACCGCCGTGCCGCTCGCGATCGTCACCGACGGCGAGGCCAGGATCTTGTAGGTACCGAGGTTCGGGTTCTTGGCGATCGCGGTCAGCCCGAGCACCAGCGCGTTGACCACGCAATCGACGCGGCCCGACGACATTTCCAGCATCACCTCGTCGCGCGACTTCAGCGATTTGATGGTGGCGTTGGGCGCAAAGCGCCGGGCCACCGCCTCGTTGGCCGAGCCGACGTCGACCGCGATCTTCACCTCGGGCTTGTTGATGTCGGCCCAGGTCTTGGCCTCCAGCCCCTTCTTCAGCATCGCGCCGAACGGATGCGGGAACACCAGGCTGGTGAAATCCACCACCAGCGCGCGCTGCGGGGTCGGGTTGAGCGCGAAGCCGAGGTCGATCTTGTTGGCCTGCAGATCGAGGATCGAGTTGCCATAGGTCGATTCGACATATTCCAGCTTGACGTCGAGCAACCTGGCGAGGTCGTTGGCCATCTCGATCGAGAAGCCGGACCAGGTGCCGGCGGCGAGGTCCTTGTTGAAATAGGGCAGCTCGCCCGGCAGCACGGCGATCCGCAGCACCTTGTTGGCCCTGATACGGTCGAGCGTGTTGTCGGCAGGCGTCTGCGCCGAAGCCGGGGTCGCCATTGCGGCCGCGAGTGCCGCGCCGCTGCCGATCCCGAGCGCATAGCGCAGCGCGTCGCGGCGATCTTCGGAAATCTTGATGTCGTCGGATTGAGTCAAGCGGGCCTCCCTGCACCAGATCGGGGAAGCCTAGCGTCGGCGTTTGGCCACAGCAATAGTGGCAAGCTGCGCCATTAGTAGGCGCAATTGCCCAAGTGCTGGTCGCTCTTACTTTGCCCCGCCTCGCCCCGCCTGCGGCGAGCGGTGATCTGTCCGCACGTCATGGCCGGGCTTGTCCCGGCCATCCACGTCTTTCTTTCTTCATGTGGAAACGAAGACGTGGATGCCCGGGACAAGCCCGGGCATGACAAGCGGGAGAGGGGGACGGCGTAGGCGTGACGAGCCTCAATACCGTCCCGGCACGTACATCTCCGGCGGGATCGGGCCGCGGTGATAGTCGGGGTTGCGCACCCGCGGCGGCAGCACCACCGGTTGGTGCGTGACCTGCTGATAGGGGATCTGGTTCAACAGATGCGAGATGCAGTTGAGCCGGGCGCGCTTCTTGTCGACGGCATCGACGATCCACCACGGCGAGTCGGGCAGGTGGGTGCGCTCCAGCATCGTCTCCTTGGCCTTGGTGTAGAGCTCCCAGCGGGTTCGCGCTTCGACATCCATCGGGCTCAGCTTCCACTGCTTCAGCGGATCCTGGATCCGCATGCTGAAGCGGAACGCCTGTTCCTCGTCGGTGATCGAGAACCAGTATTTCAGGAGGATGGTGCCGGAGCGGATCAGCATGCGCTCGAATTCCGGCACCGAGTTGAAGAACTCCTCATACTGCTCGTCGTTGCAGAACCCCATCACCTTCTCGACGCCGGCACGGTTGTACCAGCTGCGGTCGAACAGCACGATCTCGCCGCCGGCCGGCAGATGCGAGACATAGCGCTGGAAGTACCATTGCGTGCGCTCCCGCTCGTTCGGTGCCGGCAGCGCTGCGACGCGGCAGATGCGCGGGTTGAGCCGCTGGGTGATGCGCTTGATGACGCCGCCCTTGCCGGCGGAATCGCGTCCCTCGAACAGCACGACGACCTTCTTCTTCTCGTGCTGCACCCAGTCCTGCAGCTTGACCAACTCGCCCTGCAGCCGTAGCAGTTCGCGGAAGTAGAGCTTGCGGTCGATCACTGGCCTGCCGGCGGCCCCGTCGTGGTCGAACTCGTCGAGTCTGACATCGTCGAGCTCGAGCTCGAGTTCCTCGTCGAGACTGTCGGCCATCTCCTGATGGATGCGGGCGCGCAGTGCTTCGTCTCGGGCGGCTTCGTCGGTGAGAGCGGAGGTAGTCATGAAGGTCCGTCTTTCAGTGTGTTTAGATGGATCGACGGGAGCATTGACGGGCGATGTTACCCCTCTATGACAATGGCATGACCGCTGTTTCACGCTGCTGCGGGGACTGTGCTAACAAGCGATAACAAGATCAAAAATGGAGACGCCGATGATTTCGCTCACGCCAAAAGACGTCCTGCCGGAGGACGCGACCGCCGGCACGCTGGTCGGACGGGTCTGGCTGCCGCAGGCCGCTGGGCCGGCCGTGGTCGCGGTGCGGGGTGACGGCGTGTTCGACGTCACCGCGCGCTTCCCCACGGTGAGCGCGCTGTGCGAGGAAGCTGATCCCGCAGGCGCATTACGTGCCACGCTCGGCGAGCGGCTCGACGATTTCGAGACGATCCTCGCCAACACGCCGCCCGACGGCCGCGACAAGGCCGGGCCGCATCTGCTCGCGCCGGTCGACCTTCAGGTGCTGAAGGCCGCCGGTGTCACCTTTGCGATCTCGATGCTCGAGCGCGTGATCGAGGAGCGGGCGCGCGGCAATCCGTCCTCGGCGGACGCAATCCGCAAGGAGGTGGTGCGCCTCGTCGGCGACGATCTCTCGAAGCTGAAGCCCGGCTCCGAGCAGGCGATGAAGCTGAAGCAGGTGCTGATCGACCAGAACGCCTGGAGCCAGTATCTGGAGGTCGGCATCGGCCCCGATGCCGAAGTCTTCACCAAGGCGCCGACGCTGTCATCGGTCGGCACCGGGATGGATGCGGGCCTGCATCCGAAATCGACATGGAACAACCCCGAGCCGGAGGTCGTGCTTGTCGTCTCCGGCGCCGGCAAGATCGTCGGTGCCGCGCTCGGCAACGACGTCAATCTGCGTGATTTCGAGGGCCGCTCGGCGCTGCTGCTGTCGAAGGCCAAGGACAACAACGCTTCCTGCGCGATCGGCCCGCTGCTCAGGCTGTTCGATCAGACCTTCTCGCTCGACGACGTCAGGAAGATGGATGTCGGCCTCACCGTGAAGGGCGCGGACGGCTTTGTGCTCGAAGGTCATTCCTCGATCTCCAAGATCAGCCGTGACCCGACCGATCTCGTCGCCCAGACCATCGGCCCCGTGCATCAATATCCCGACGGTTTCGCGCTGTTCCTCGGCACGATGTTCGCACCCGTCAAGGACCGCGACGCCAAGGGTGAGGGCTTCACCCACAAGCGCGACGACATCGTCACCATCGCAGCGCCGCAGCTCGGCGAGCTCGTCAACCGCATGCGCAACAGCGATGAATGCGAGCCCTGGACGTTTGGTGTTGGCGCGTTGATGAAAAACCTCGCGCGGCGCAAGGTGCTGTGACGTAGAACGCGGCATTGTCATTGCGACGAGCGAAGCGACGAAGCAATCCACGTCTCTCCTTGCGACACGATGGATTGCTTCGCTTCGCTCGCAATGGCGGCGCACTTCGCGCTGCAATACGAGGCGTAGCTCGCCGACGAGTACGCGCTGTCGGCATTCTGCGACCGGATCGTCGTGCGATTGGCAACAACGTCCGGCTTAGCCGTGATAATGTCTCGTGGCGTCGCCGGCGTTGTCGAACATGTTCAGAAACCTGCGCGGCAGATCGATCGCGTGCTGCAACTTGAGGGCGCGCGAACGCGGTGGAATTCGACGCGACCGCTTGTCGCGCCCTTATGTGATCCAGTTCATCCTCGTTCGCGCTGCTCCGCGTCAGCATATTGGCTCGACGCGAACAGAAGGAGTCGCGGACATGAGCGAGCAGCCGTCAAGTGGAATGCCCGATTGGCTCACGACCGACATGCTGGTGATTGCCGTTTCACTGGCAATCATCGTGATTGGCATATGGATCGCGCCGTAGCCTGGTTGCGCCGGCTGGTAGCCCTGTCGTTGGATGATGTCACCGCCATGCGCGCGAGGCGATGGCGCACTTCACAAGCCGATCATCCGGAAGATCATGCCTCCGATATTCGGGCCGTGACGATGGTGGCGGCGATGATGGCTTCGCGGGGGTTCGTCGCCGCCCGCTGCCATCGCGCTCCTGCCGCCATCCCGCTCGGGGCCGATCGCGTCGAACGCGGCCCTCTGCTCGTCGCTGAGCGCGCTGTAGAAGGTGTCCAGGGCGGGACGCACGGTGCCGACCGCCTGAAGCATGGAATCGAGCCTTGCCGCGACCGCCGCAAGGCGCGCCGGTGGCGTGCGCACGTCGGTGGGCGGACAAGACGATTTCAATGTCTCCTCGGCCTTTGTCGCCGCATCCCGCAAGGCGTCGAGGCTCGCCCGCTGCGCGTCGGTTGGCTTGACATCGCGTTCGATGATGTCGCCGGGCCACGCGTTGGCGGCAGGCTGCGCCGCGTTGCAGTTGGCGTTGTCCGCCGTCGCCTCACGCTGGCCGCGGTGCTGATCTGCCACCAGCGCGGTCACCTTCGCCTTCTGATCGTCGCTGAGCAGCCCGTAGAACTTCTCCAGTGCCGGCTCAAGGATGCCGACCGCGTCGCGCATGGCCTGGAGGCGCTGCTGCATCGCGGCGAGGCGGCTCGGCGCGGTCAACGGGACGTCCTTGGGGCATGAGTTGAGAATGGTCGCGGACGCCTTCTGCGATGCGCTGGCGAGGTCGTCGAGCGCTGCGCTCTGCTCCGCATTGGGCTGAATGGCGCTGCGGAATTGCTCGATGGGGAAGCCTGCGATATCGCTTCTGTCGCTGCCGCACATGTCGCTAAGGGTTGTGGTTTGACCGGTGGCGCGCGATCGACCCGTGGCGGGCGGCGGGGGACCGGCATAGCCCGGCAAGTAATAGGCATAGCCGCTCAAGGCGTCGTAGTCGTACGGACCGAACAGACCGGCATAGAGATCACCATAGCCGTAATCCCAGAAGTACGGGTCGTAGCCCCAGCCCCACCAGGTGTAGTCATAGAGATCGTAATAGGCGTACGGCCAGAAGACCGGGCCGACCCAGCCGTAGCCGCCATGCGGATGGCCCCACCAACCGCCGTTCTGATGGTTCCACGCGGCTCCGGCGGCGGCCGTCGTGATCGCGGCGCGCGTCATCGGATTGCGCAGGCCGCCCGGTCTCTGGAGTGCGCTGCGGATCTGATGCGAGGCCAACGAGTGGCCCACCACGCTCGCATTGTGCCGCGTCGCGGCGGGCGAGGCGGCATGACGGCCGGCAGCTGCGCTCGGCCCGACGCGTGCGGCGCGAGCGGCGGGACGGAATTGGGAATGGCGCGCGCCGGAGCCGCCGCTCACTCTCGTCCCGGCCCTTGCCGCGGGATGAATGGTGTGAAAGCCGCCGCCACGAGCGCCGCTGGCGTGAAATCCGCCACCGTGGAAACCGCCACCGTGGAAGCCGCCTCCGCCCCCATGAAAGCCACCGCCGCCACCATGAAATCCGCCCCCGCCACCATGAAAGCCGCCACCGCCATGACCTCCGCCGCCGTGTCCGCCGCCGCCGCCACTGCGAGCGGCATAGGCGCTGCCTGCGAACAGCGCGGTCGATGCCGCGACTGCAAGGATCGCGGCGAACGTCAACACCGTGTGTCTGCTGCGGGCAACCCTCGACATCTGTCCTTACCCTTCGGATACTCAGTGATGCCTGACATCAACATCGAAGGCCGCTGCCGGGTTCCCGCGACGATCTGGTCGCGACGATTTAAATTTGCGGGGCGAGTGCTGAGGCGAGGGCAACATCCGGCTTGGTTCACCGCGGCTGAAGTGTCAATCACTGAGTTGCCCGACGGCGCAAGCCCCCGCAGCAAAAATATTTCGCTTTATCCGAAGTGCAACTCAGTGTATGGTCTGCCGGTCTCGCCCGATCGAGGGGCGCTTCGCGGTCGTCACGAACGCGGCGTGAGATGCGGTGGACGCCGATTGCGCAACTGACGAGTGCGCATGAAGCGGACGGT
>NZ_JBNDLA010000061.1:0-9166 GCF_050435825.1 Bradyrhizobium sp. I1.14.4
ACCGAAAGGCCTTGGCGTTCTTGCGCCTGGCCTCAATCCGCCTCATGCTGCGAAAGCTCTGTCAAAAAACATCATGATCTCGGACAGACTCTTAGGGATACTCGTCCTACCGCCTGAACTGCGCCAAAAACATCCGCAACGAATCGTGTGGGCTCTCGACGTCCGAAATCATCCAGCCGTCGGGACCGTTGACGACGATGAAGTTGAGCGTGACCGCGCGGCCCTCATTGTCGAATGTCACCGTCACATCGGTCTTGTCGAACCGCCGGCGGGGGATTGCGATCGAGATCGGGCCGAGCCGCCAAGTCGGGCTCTGCACCAGGAAATCGTACGGCGCGTCGCGCAGGGCAGTCCAGGCGCCGCGCAGGCTGGAATCGAAGAATTGCCGGGCCGTTTCCTCATCGCGCGGCAGACCATTCGAAAACGCGGCGCTGCCCTTGCCATAATGGGCGTAGACGTTGCGGATCAGCGATTCCGGTGTGCGGAACCCGGCGTCGGTGGCGGCGGCTCCGAGAACCGCCGCAACCAGCGAAAAACCCGCAAGGAATTTGGCGCGTCCCATCAGCTTTATTTGCCGTTGCCGCTGACATATCTTGCAGGGAAACCCTTCCGAACGAAAGCCGGCTGGCGCGATGCGCGAACTCTTCGACGACGTCCCTGAACAATCTCCGCTCGACCCGCAGGAGGCGGTGCGGCGCCACATCCGCAGGCCCCAGCGCAAGCGCTTCTATTCCAGCGCCGGCGCCGCCGAGGCCGATGGCGGGTTTTCGATCACGCTCGACGGCAAGCAGGTCCGCTCGCCGTCCGGCAAGCCGATCGTGGTGCCGACGCGCGCGATCGCAGATGCGGTCGCGGCGGAATGGAATGCGCAGGGCGAGACCATCGATCCCATGACCATGCCGCTGACGCGCCTTGCCAACAGCGTGATCGAGGGGGTGATCGATTGCGTCGACGAGGTCGCCGACGATGCGGCAAAATTCCTCGGCAGCGATCTGCTGTTCTATCGCGCCGGCCACCCCGAGACGCTGGTGGCGCGCGAGGCTCAGCATTGGGACCCGATCCTGTTCTGGGCGGCCGATGCGCTCGGCGCCCATTTCGTGATGGCCGAGGGGGTGATGCATGTCGACCAGCCCAAGTCGGCGATCGGAGCGGCGCGCGCGGCGTTCCCGACCGATCCGTGGTCGGTCGCAGCACTGCATGTGGTGACGACCCTGACCGGCTCGGCGCTGCTGGCGCTGGCGCTGGCGCACGGCGTCCGCGACGAGGACCAGGTCTGGGCCGCCGCCCATGTCGACGAGGACTGGAACATCGAGAAATGGGGCATCGACGAGGAGGTCGCCGCCCGCCGCGCCGCCCGCCAGGTCGATTTCAAGGCCGCCGCCGGCGTCCTCCGGGAGCTCAGCTCGGCTGCCGGTTAACGAGGGGTTTACGGCGCCGGGCTAGCCTGCGGCACGTTCCTCGCGCCTGGCCGAGACCTCCGACATGGCACTTGCCATCAATCCCGTGCTGCCGGTGCTCGCCTCGAACGAGGCGGGCGGTGTTGCGCCAGACCTCACGCTCGAGGCGGGCAGCGTCGTCAACGCGCAGGTCCTGAAGGTGCTGTCCGCCGATCTGGTGCGGATCGCGATCGCGAGCCTGTCGATCGACGTCCAGACCGAGGTGCCGCTGCAGCAGGGCCAGAACCTGCAGCTTGCGGTGTCGCAGACCAATGACGGCATCCGCTTGCAACTGGTCGGACCCGGGGCGGACACCGGCGATGCCGTGCGGCTGTCGCCGGGCGCGGCCAACGTTGCCGCCGCTCCGCAACCCGTCGCCACGGCGCCGAAGGCTGCACTGACGCCGCTGGAGCGCGTCACCATCACCGCGACGGCACAAAATGCGGCGGCCGTGCAGGGCAGCCAGGCGCCGCTGTTTGCCAATCTCACGGCGGTCGCCGCGGCCAATCTGCCACCGAAGCTGCAGGCGGCGATCGCGCAGGTACTGGCGCAGCAGACGGGCCTCGACGAGAATTTGAGCGGCGATACCGTCAAGACCTGCTTCCAGAAGTCCGGCCTGTTGTTGGAGGCGACGCTCGCGTCGGGCGTTGCGCCGGCGAGCGGCAGCGTGCCTGATCTGAAGGCCGCGCTGATCGTGCTGCGCCAGGCGCTGACCTCACTCGGCACGGGTGATGCCGCCAGGCCTGCGTCCACGCCGTTCCCGCAACCGGCGCTTGCCAGCGTCGCCACGGCGCCGAGCCTCGTGCCACCCGGAACACCCGACCTCGACGTTCAGGAAATCCTGCTGCCGCAGGCCCGCGTGCCGGTCGCCGAGGATCTCACCCGCGGCGCCACCGGGCTCGCCGGGGCGCTCGCGGATGCGCTCGATGCCGGCCCGTCCGCGGGCGGCGCGCTCAACCTCATTCAGGAAGCGCTGCACGAACTCGGCAACCCGGCACGGCAGGGTGCCGTGCCGAGAGACATGGCAAGCGGCGAGGTGCCCGCACGCGGCAGCGCGCCGCCACCACCGTTTCACGGCGCGCTGCCGTCGGCCCAGGCTGTTGCGGAGCCGTCGATTGCCCCGGGCACGCCGCTCGCGACCGCCGCGCATCGGCTGTTGGAAAACACCGACGCGGCACTGGCGCGGCAGACGCTGCTACAAGTCGCCTCGCTGCCGGACCGCGGCGACGGGTCGCGCCCGCAGCTCGATGCCATGGCGCCGCGCTGGAATTTCGAGATCCCGTTCCTGACCCAGCAGGGCACCGCGATGGCGCAGTTCGAGATTTCCCGCGACGGCGGCGGGAATGAAGTCGAAGCCGCGAAGCGGGTATGGCGGGCGCGCTTCACGCTCGACGTCGAGCCGGCCGGTCCGGTGCACGCGCTGGTCTCGCTGAACGGCGAGCGCACCTCGGTGCGGATGTGGGCCGAGCGGCCGTCGACCGCGGCGCAATTGCGCGCCGGCGCTTCCGAGCTGAGCCAGGCGCTGACCAGGGCTGAACTCGTGCCCGGCGATATCGAGATCCGCGACGGCAGCCCGCCGCAGCCTGCGCCCGCGCGCGCCGGCCATTTCCTGGACCGGGCATCATGAGCGACGCGCAGAACCAGCTCGCGGTCGCGCTGCATTACGATCACGCCGGCGCGCCGCGCGTGGTGGCCAAAGGCAAGGGCGCGATCGGCGCCAAGATCATCGAGGTCGCCAAGGCCAACGACATCCCGATCGAGGAGAACGAGGTTTTGGCCGGCGCGCTCTCCAATGTCGAGCTCGGCGACGAGATTCCGGCCGAGCTCTACAAGGCCGTCGCCGAGGTGCTGGTGTTCGTGCTGCGGATGTCGGGCCGGGCGCGGTAGCGCTTATTGCCATCCTTTCACCACGATGGCATCAGCATCGTCGTCAACCCGAACTGTTCAGGTCCTGTCGTGATCAATCGCCGCCATGTGCTCGGCCTGTTTGCTGCAGCTAACATCCTGCCGTCGCGCAGCTTTGCCAATGTATCCTATCAGCGCAGTGAATTTCGCGAGGACCTGCAAAAGCGGTTCTTCGATCTCGGCACCGAGGGCACCTTTGTCGGCTACAAGGTCGACGACTATCTGATCATCGCCAGCGACAAGACCCGTTCGGGCGAGGGCAAGCTGCCGGCGTCGACCTTCAAGATCCCGAATGCCCTGATCGCGCTCGAGACCGGCGTGGTGCAGGACCCGGACAAAGATGTGTTCAAGTGGGACGGCGTGACCCGCAGCATCGAGGCCTGGAACAAGGACCACACGCTGCGCTCGGCGCTCGCCGTGTCGGCATTTCCGGTGTTCCAGGAGATCGCCCGCCGGATCGGCGAGGAGCGGATGAAGAAATATCTCGACATCGTCGACTACGGTAATCGCGACATCGGCGGCGGCATCGACCAGTTCTGGGTGACGGGCAATTTGCGGATCGATCCGGTGCAGCAGATCGATTTCCTCGACCGGCTGCGCCGCAACGTGCTGCCGGTCGGCAAGCGCCCCCAAGAGCTGGTGTGCGATATCCTGCCCGTGACGAAAGTCGGCGACGCTGTCATTCGCGCGAAAACCGGATTGACCGACAAGGAGCACGGCTCGCTCGGCTGGCTGGTCGGCTGGGCCGAGAAGGGCACCGACATCACCGTGTTCGCGATGAACATGGACTGCAAGACCCAGGCGCAGATCGACGCGCGGATGAGCGTCACGCAGCAATGCCTTACCGATATCGTCGCGCTGTGACGACCTGACCTGCGTGCACCGCGACTGGTCGCTGTCGCGCCGCTCGACTAGCATCCTCCGATAAATCAAAGCGGAGGAAATCATGCATTCGGCATCCGTCTGGCTCTCGTCGCTTACGCTGGCCGCGGCCGGCGGCTGGCTCGCGGCTACGATGTTCTCGGCACCCGCCACCAGCAAGGAGCCGCGCTTCCCGCAGCTCACCATGGATCAGCTCAACGACCAGCAGCGGCCGCTCGGCGAGGCGATCATGAAGGTGTCGAGCGTCGGCATCGGCGGGCCCTACAACCCGATCATCCGCAGCCCGGTGCTCGGTCAGCGGCTCTACGATCTGTTCTATTATCTGCGCTGGCAGACCTCGGTGCCGACCAGGCTCAACGAGTTCGCGATCCTGATCATCGGCCGGCAGTGGCGCTCGCAGGTCGAGTGGTTCGCGCATGCGCCGCTCGCGGCCAAGGCCGGGCTGTCGGCCGACATCATCGCCGAGCTGAAGGCCGGCAACCGTCCGGCGAAAATGGCCGACGACGAAGCCGTCGTGTACGACTTCGTCACCGAGCTGACCACGACCAGGAAGGTCTCCGACGAGACTTACGCGCGGGCCAAGAAGGTGTTCAACGATCAGCAGATCGTCGACCTCACCGCGGTCGCCGGCAATTACGTGATGGTCGCGATGATCCTGGCGATGGCGGAGGAGACGGTGCCGCCCGGCAAGGAAGAGCCGTTCAAGGTCGGCCAGAAGTAGTCGCGCGGCCGAACGGGCGGCGTGATGACGTTCCGAAGGAGGTCATCACGTTCCGGCGTGTGCTGCGGCGTGTCGCCAGAGCGTTTTCGAGCGAAGGGGCACCGGTTCGCGTGAAAACGCGTCAAAATAACGATCTAGAGCCCCGTTCGGATTCTACCGGAACGGAGAAGGCTCTAATGCCGCGTGAGCGCCAGCGAAACCGCCGTCACATTGCTCTGTTGTGGTCGGATCGACACGGTCTGCCTTCCGCCGTGCGTTGTCAGCGACAGGTTGGCGGAGAAATTGTCGCCGCGTGCTGCGGCATCGACGTGATCGCCGGCCGCACGTCCCGAAATGATTCCGGACGCATTCCGGCTCGCTTCGGTCCATTCGCCGGAGATCGCACCGCCTCGGTATTCAACGTTGCTGGCCAGATCGAAATGGTAGCTCTGGCTGGCGCATCTGAGCGACAGGCGAAGCTCGGCGCCGGTTCCGGCGACGTCGTAATTCGCCCGGCAACGCAACTGTTCCTGCATGCCGTCCGATGTTGTCAGCGTGCCTCCTCCCGACCATGAACCCGCCATGGCGAGCAAGGGCGAGGCGGGCGCGGCTTGCAATGGCGACGCGAACACGCCGAGCGACAACAGCACGAGGCTGGTTTTCGCAAGAGTGGATCGAGACATCTTGGCCTCCTTTACCGGTTGATGCCCTCTAACGCAGCAGGGTTCCAAAGGTTCTTCCAGCCGGCATTGCGCAATGCGATGCGACAGACTGGTTCCGCGGCGCAAGCTAGCGCCCGATCGCCCGCTGCAACGTCGGCATCAGCTTGGGGTCGCGGCATTGCGCGACGTTGAAGCGCATGAAGGCGGCCGCCGACTGCGAGGCGCTGAACACGTTGCCGGGTGCCAGCACGACATTGTCCGTAAGCGCGGCACGCGCCACGTCGGCGGAGTCGCGGCCGTCGGGCAGATGGCACCACAAATAGAAGCCGCCGCGCGGCATCAGCCAGGGTTCGATGCCGATGCGCTGCAGTTTCTCGCCGACGTCGCGGCGGGCGCGGGCCAGCCGCCGGCGCAGCTCCTCGACGTGCTTGCGATAGAAGCCGCTCGCCAAGACGCTGGCGATGATTTCGGTCGCGACCGCGCTCGGGCCGCCGAAGCCGGTCGCGACCTGGAGATCGACGAGATCCTCGATCCAGTCCGGCCGCGCGGCGATGAAGCCGCAGCGCACCGATGCCGACAGCGTCTTGGAGAAGCTGCCGATCCGGATCACGCGATTGAGCCCGTCGAGCGCGGCGAGCCGCGCCGACGGCTCGGGCTCGAAATCGGCGAAGATGTCGTCCTCGACGATCGTCAGGTCATAGGTTGCGGCGGCATTCAGCACGCGATGCGCGGTCTGCGGCGACAGCGTGGCGCCGGTCGGATTATGCAGTGCCGAGTTGGTGACGTAGAGCCGCGGCCGCTCGGCGGCGAGTGTGGCCTCGAAGCTCGTGACGTCGGGCCCCGTCGCCGTGTAGGGCACGCTGACGATCCTGACTTGATGCGCGCGCAGCAGCGCGCGGAAATTGAAGTAGCAGGGATCGTCGACCAGCACGGTGTCGCCTGGCCGCAGCAGGAAGCGGCAGACCAGATCGATCGCCTGGGTGCCGGACGCGGTCAGCAGCAGCTGCTCGGGCGGCACCTCGAGGCCCTCGTCGGCGAACCGTGCCATCAGGATCCGGCGCAGCGCGAGCGAACCGCGCGTCACGCCGTAATCGGAGAGTACGGCATCATCGGCCCGTGCCAGGCCGCGCAACGCGCGCCGCAGCGCTTCGGTCGGCATCCACTCGGCCGGCAGCCAGCCGCAGCCCGGCTTCAGCGCGCCGGTCTCGGCATCGAGCGATTGCCGCGACACCCAGAACGGATCGACTGCGCGATCGCGCTGCGGCTGGTCTTTGGCCAAGGCAAGCGGCGGCAGCGCGGTCGCCGAGACATAGAAGCCGGAGCCGGGCCGGGGGCGGATCAGGCCCTCGGCCACCAGCCGGTCATACGCCTCAACAACGGTGGAGGGCGAGACGCCCATGGTGGCGGCAAGGCCGCGGATCGAGGGCAGGCGATCGCCGGCCACCAGCGCGCGGCTAGCGACCTTGGCGCGGATCGCGTTCATCACGTCGGCGGTCCGCGTGGCTTTCGGCGCATCGGATTGCGGCGCATCGGATTGCTGTTGCAAGTGTATGTCTACCTTTGCCCATACAGTTATACGATATTGTACTGATCTGTGGCTGCCTTGGCGAGCCTCCAACGGCTATGGTCGTAATCAGATCGAAGCAACGGGCTTCGCGTACTTCACCCCGCTTGCGGGGAGAGGTCGGAACGCATCGTAAGATGCGTTCCGGGTGAGAGGGAGTCTTCGCAAACGCGTTTGCTGCCGCATACGCGGAAGCAGCCCCTCACCCCAACCCTCTCCCCGCGAAGAGCGGGGCGAGGGAGCGCAGTTCCGTCGCGGTTGCTATCCGACCTGACATCACGGGAAGGCGAGGTGCGATGGATACGAGAGTGCTTGCGGGCAAGGCGGATACCAAGGCTTCGATCGACGGCTGGGGCAGCGGCCTGCTCGGCGTAATTATCTTCAGCGGCTCGCTGCCGGCCACCCGCGTTGCCGTGGCCGGGTTCTCGCCGCTGTTCCTGACCTCGGCGCGGGCCGCCATCGCTGCGCTGCTCGGCGCGGCGCTGCTTGCGGTGCTGCGGCAGCCCTGGCCGCAGCGCAAGGACCTGGTGTCGCTGATAACAGTCGCGCTCGGCGTCGTGATCGGCTTTCCGCTGCTGACCGCGCTCGCGCTTCAGCACATCACTTCGGCGCATTCGATCGTGTTCATCGGGCTATTGCCGCTGTCGACCGCCGTGTTCGGCGTGCTGCGCGGCGGCGAGCGGCCGAAGCCGCTGTTCTGGCTGTTCTCCTGCATCGGCAGCGCGACGGTCGGAGCATTCGCATTGTCGGGCGATGGATTGGCGTCGCTGAGCGGCGACCTCCTGATGGTCGCCGCGATCGTCGTCTGCGGCCTCGGCTATGCCGAAGGTGCTGCGCTGTCGCGCCGGCTCGGTGGCTGGCAGGTGATCTCCTGGGCGCTGGTGCTGTCGGCGCCGGTGGTGCTGCTGATGACGATCATGACATTGCCGCCGAACTGGCACGGTATCGGTGCGCCGGCCTGGCTCGGGCTCGCTTATGTCTCGATCTTCAGCATGCTGGTAGGCTTCGTGTTCTGGTATCGCGGGCTCGCCATCGGCGGCATCGCCAGCGTCGGCCAGTTGCAGCTCTTGCAGCCGTTCTTCGGCCTCGCGCTGGCCGGGCTGCTGCTGCACGAGCCGGTCGCCTGGTCGATGATCGCGGCAACCATGCTCGTCGTCGTCTGCGTGGTGTTCGCGCGCCGCTTCGCGTGACGGTTTTCTCACCCTCATCGTAAAGCGGGCGGAACGCGGGTCTCCGGATGCTTCGCATCGCCAGGCGCCCCAGCACAGATCTACGGCACCCCGCGCCTGACGACTTCCCGCCAGAAATTATTGTAAAGCGCGCGCTAACCATGCCAAGCGCTAATTCATGCCGCCGGCGGCACGGCCCCGCACTGTTACGGATCGGGTTTCAGTGATCCTTAAGTGGAGCTTTCCATCATGCGCGCCGACGCGACACGAGAGGGGCAGATGACCTTCAGGTTCATTGCGCCTGACGCGATCAGGTCGGCAAGCCAGCGCGCGCTGTTGGATCATTGGGATCAACTGTCGGCTGGGCGGACATTTCCGGCTTTCGCCGAACTGAGACCGGATCCCGCGATGCATGATGTCCGGCAACTCGTCGCATGGGCGGTCGAAGGTGAGGGACGCTTGCGCAAGTTCCGCGCGATGTATCAGGGCGAGAACGTCGCCGAGGCGTTCAATTCCGCCTGGGCCGGCAAGACCATGGAGCAGGTGGTCCCGATGTCGCTCCGGCGCATTACGCTGGAGCCGGCGAAGCAATGCGCTGCGAGCGGCTGCGCCGTGTACATGGTGTTCTCCACGATCGATGCCAGCGGCCAGCAGGTCGATTGCGAGCGGCTGCTGCTGCCGTTCGGCGGCGCGAAGGTCGAGCATCTGCTCGCGTCGCTGCAATTGACCGTCGTCAGAAGCAGGCCCGGCATTCTTAGAGTCTGTCCGAGATCATGATGTTTTTTGACAGAGCTTTCGCAGCATGAGGCGGATTGAGGCCAGGCGCAAGAACGCCAAGGCCTTTCGGT
>NZ_JBNDLA010000062.1:0-8062 GCF_050435825.1 Bradyrhizobium sp. I1.14.4
GCGCTTCATCCGCCAGTCCAAGCGGAAGCTCCAGCGCAAGATCCCAGTGCTCCTCGAGATGCGACACCGAGATCGCCAGCAGTGAAATGATCTTCTCGCACGGATGGTCAGCTAGAATCGCACGCACAAGACTGCCGGCGAGCCGCGCGAGAATCATCGTCGTGCAGACCGGCACATCGAGCGTGATCGCACGCGTCACCGACTTCAGGTCGGCGAAACGAACGCGCACCGTCACGGTTCGTCCAGGCCGGGATTTCGCCCGAAGCCGCGTGGCGACGCGGTCGGCGAGATGAAGCAGCGTCGGCCGAATGACTTGCTCGGTCGCGGGCCTTCGGCCAAGCGCCGATTGTGCTCCTGCCGATCGCGCACGCCGGTGCGGCCTGAGTTGTCGCGGATCGCGATTCCAGGCCAGGGCTGCGAGCTTCTCGCCCGCCGCCGGACCGAGCAAGCGCGTCAGCGACCGTTCCGACAATTGGGCGAGTTGGCCGATCGTCGCGACGCCGATCGCGTCGAGCCGTGTCCTGGTGACCGGCCCTACCCCCCACATCAACTCAACCGGCAATTCGTGAAGGAAGCTGAGCTCGGCGTCGGGATCAACGACAACGAGCCCGTCAGGCTTTGCAACCTGCGAAGCGATCTTCGCCAGATGCTTGGTGCGGGCGACGCCCACCGAGATCGGAAGGCCGAGTTCGCTGCGCACGCGCCGCCGGATCGTCGCGGCGATTTCGGCGGGGGTACCGAACAGATGCGTGCAGCCGGCGACGTCCGCAAATGCCTCGTCGATCGAAATGCGCTCGACCAGCGGCGTGAAGTCGCCGATCACCCTGATGGCCGCGTCACCCAGCCGCTTGTAGTCGCTGAAATGGCCGCCGACAAAAATCAGTTGCGGACACAGCCGGCGCGCGTCCCGTCCCGACATGCCGCCACGCACGCCGAAGGCCTTGGCCTCGTAGGACGCGGCAAGCACGACCCCGCCCCCGACGGCGATCGGCTTGCCTCGCAGCGACGGCTCAAGCAGCTGCTCGACCGACGCGTAAAAAGCATCCAGGTCCGCGTGAAGGATGGTGGCTGCGACTGCCATCTCAACCCGTTGATCCCCGACCTGACCGAAACCGCTCGTCCTCGTACGCCACAATTGACAATAGAACAGAACGAGAACATACTCAACCCCGCCCTTGTCGTCGTGGCCGGAGCTCTGCGCGCGATGCCGTCGCGTCGTCTAAGGTGTATGCGAGCGGGCAGACGCCGAAGCCCGCCTAACGAGCCGAGGCTTCTGCCCGCGGACCGGATCGAAGCGGCTTGGATGGGTTCGACGCGGAGACTAGAACTCCTCGCGACCTCATCGTCTGCGTACCCTGAGGCTCAGATCGCGGTCGATCGGATCGCAGCTCTATGACATCAGTGCGCGACGGAAGAAGCAGATCTAAGAGAACGCGTGTCACCGACGACGGTAAGCCGCGAGCTTGTCGCTTTCTTGAGCGATAGCGTGACAACCTGCGGAACTGGCCGTGGATCGTCGACACTCGTCCTCAGTCTGTCGTTGTATCTGCTCGTCGTGCAATCCTTGGGCAGGAGCGAGCTCACAGGATCCATTCTCGGCTGCAACGAAGCTTCCCTGATTTTCCGAGCACAGTTCCACGCGCAGCCAACCCAAGGATACGAAAAGCACTTCGGTGAACCAATGCGCGTACTCAATCCGGGATGTCGCTTTCGAGGGCAAAGCTGACACACGACCCCGTCCCCGAGGATGTCGCCTTGTAACCTATGGCGGACCTCAACGCGCTCGCGCTACTGCAATTCCCGCTAAACGAGGTACCTCCGGATTGTCCCTGCCTATTACTACCTTTTCGCGATAGAAAAACGGTGCAGATAGAGCGCCCTCGAGCGTCCGTGACGTGATGATGGGCTCCGCCAAGTCTCAGAGGCAGCTGCCACCTGGACGCGAGTGAGGGGCTAGCGTGTCTGACGAGGATGTGGTCATCGGTCCCGAGAATCGGCCCCTCGCGCATTCGCAACTGACTGCCTTCATGCAATGGTGTGAGACCCGCATCGGTCGGAAATTGTCCGATCATGCTGCGATGGACCAATTCGCGGTGCGAGAATTTCGCAGCTTCTGGCGGCTCTTTGTTGAGTGGTGCCACCTGCCCCGGGAGGGGGCTGTCGATCCCGTCTGCGTGGGCGATGCCTGCGAGACCGCACGCTTTTTCCCGGGCCTCCGTCTGAACTATGCCGAGTGCCTCCTCGCCGGCAGCGCAGAAGAGCCGGCCCTGACGGCTTGCCACGCGGGGGGCGGTCGGGACACTTACACGCGCGGCGCATTGCGCGTTGCGGCAGCCCGGCTGGCAACATGGTTAGAGCACCTTGGTGTGCGCCCTGGCGACCATGTCGTGGCGATCGCACGCAACAATGCCGAGGCGGTCATTGCCGCGATCGCAACGGCCGCCATTGGTGCAACCTTCGCCAGTTGCGCGCCGGACATGAGCGTGCCCGCCATCCTCGCACGCTTCGCTCACCTCGATCCCGTTGTGCTGTTCGGCTGTCTCAGGGCGGAGCCATGGGATCGGGGCGTCCCTGCTGCCGAGCGCGTGATCGCGGCGGCGGCCGGCCTGCCAAGCCTTGCCGCGATCATCGCGCTCGACGACGGCGCGCTTGCCACCGGCGATGGGACAGTGTCCCTGCTCAAGCTCGCCGATCTGTTGCGCGATGTCGTTGATGACGAAGACCGACCCGGCTGGCTGCGCCATCCGTTCAATCAGCCCCTGTTCACGATGTTCTCCTCCGGTACCACGGGCCCGCCGAAATGCATCCAGCACGGTGTCGGCGGCACCCTGCTTGAGCATGTGAAGGAGCACCGGTTGCACTGCGATCTCGCCCCTGGCGACAAACTGTTCTTCCAGACCTCCTGCGGTTGGATGATGTGGAACTGGCAGCTTTCCGCGCTCGCGTCCGGCGTAGAGATCGTCCTCTACGATGGGCTACTCGAAGGGCCGGACACCTTCTGGCGGATCGTTGCCGAGGAGCGCGTGACCGTGTTCGGCACCAATCCTGCCTATCTACACTTTTGCGAACACGTCGGTTTCTCCCCGCGCCGGATGTTCAACCTTTCCGCCTTGCGCGCTGTGCTTTCCACTGGTTCCATCCTGTATCCCCGCCAATACGACTGGGTCCGCGATCAGGTAAAGGCAGCCATGCCGCTGCAGTCGATCTCGGGCGGCACCGACATCATCGGCTGCTTTGTGCTGGGCAATCCGAATCTGCCTGTCCATCGCGGCGAGGTACAGTGCCGCAGCCTCGGCCTTGATGTGCGCTCGCTGCCGCCGCCCGACGATCCGGGGGCGCGGATCGGTGAGTTGGTCTGCGCGAATCCTTTTCCCTCGCGCCCCCTTGGCTTTCACGACGATGCCGACGGCACGCGCTTCCATGCTGCCTATTTCGCCCAGAATCCCGGCTTCTGGACGCACGGCGATCTGATCGAGGCCACGCCCCAAGGTGGTTGGCGGCTTCATGGCCGTTCCGACGGCGTTGTCAACGTGCGCGGCATCCGCATTGGTACCGCGGAGATTTACCGCATCCTCGCTGATGTCGAGGAAATCCGCGACTCGATGGCAGTGGAGCAGCAGGCGGAGGAAGAGCCCGGCGGCTCGCGCATGGTTCTCCTGGTCGTGCTGCGCGAAGGGCTGGTGCTCGACAGCACATTGGCGAAGCACATCCGCTCGAAGCTTGAGCACTGCGGCTCTCCCGCCTTCGTGCCGGCGCGCATCGCACAGGTCGATGCGCTTCCTGTCACCCTTAGCGGGAAGCGGTCCGAAGCCGCGGCGCGGGATGCCGTGAATGCTCGCCCAGTACGGAACCGTGATGCCCTTCAGAACCCGGAATGTCTCGATGGTATCGCCGCGCATCCGGTTGTCGGGGCGACTTCGGCCATGACCGTATCGCAGCCGCCCACGCCGGGCCCCAAGGTCATTCCGGATGGTAACCAGTTGCGGCAGGAGTTGCAGGCGATTTGTGAGCGCGCACTGGGGGTCTCGCCCATCGCCTGGTCCGACAATCTTCTTGAAGTCGGCGCGGATTCGCTGGCGATACTGGCCTTGCTACTCGATATCGAAAGTTATTCTCGACATCACCTGCCCCTCTCGGCCTTTCTGGCCGCGCCGTCGATCGAAGGCATAGCGACAACCCTGTCCGTCGGAGCGGTGCTGGTGGCGACGAAACAGGCTGATCAGTCCGGCTTGCATCTCCGTGCCATGGGTCCGGACGACCAGGAGGCGGTATGCCAATTCCTCGCGCAAACCTTCGGGGAGTCGGGCATCAAGGCCACTTCGTGGCGCCGGCTCTTCGAGCATGGCTGGTCCGATCACAAGCGCGGCTTCATGCTCCTCGACGGCGGCGCGGTCGTCGGCTTTCTTGGCGCCGTCGTCGCCCGGCGGCAGATGAATGGTAGGGCAGCGCTCGTCTGCAACGTCTCCTCTTGGTCCGTACACCCGAGCTACCGCGGTTGGGGGATGGCTCTGCTCGGCGAGCTGCTACGAGATGAGAGCCTAACCTATACTGCTTTCACGCCCGCGCCGATTTCCTTGTCTGCCTTACTGACGCAGCGTTTCACGCCGCTGGAAACGCACCGGATCTTTATGCCGCCATTGCTACAGGCCGAGACTCTATTCGCGCCGAAGCCTCCGGTCATCAGCTTCGATCCAGTGGAAGTCCGCGCCAGATTAACCAGCGAGCAACGGCAAATCTTCGACGATCATGCACCATACGATTGCCTGCAGCTCACCGTGAGCGACGGGGCCCATCATGCCTTTCTCGTGGTAAAACGCCGGTCGCATCGCCTTAATGGGGGTCGACTGAGGAAAGTGCTTCCCCTGCGGATCCCCTATTCGGACATCCTGCATTGCAGTGCGCCGGAGCTGCTGTCACGGCATCTGGAGCGCGTCAAGCTCGCGATCTTGCGCCGACAGCACACCATAGCGCTCGTCGCGGAGGCGCGGCTCTTCGCAATCCGACCACGCGGCGTGATGCGTCCGCTGCGGACCTGTCACCGCTCCGCCCTGCTCGCAGCCAGCGAGATCGACAGGCTGTATTCAGAAATCGTTCTTTTGCCTATCTGAGACGCATCAAATGCGGCGTATCGTCGGCGCGCTCTCGATGATGCTTGCCAAAGCGGCTTGGCGGAAACGGCCGACTGACTCCATGTCTGCTATGAGGCCCAGGACTAAACCGCTCGCGCGGTAAGGCGCTGCGGCAGGCAGCTGGGCGAGTATCGGGATGGGCGCGTCCTGTCTGAAGATGAGGGGTTGCCAACCTCACTTCAAACACGAGCATCCCCGTGACCGCCGGCGGATGGGGCGATCGCCAGATACGGCGAGCTTCGAGGACGTGCGCCGCTACCAACTGCATCTGACGGCGAGCGGCGTTGACGTGCCGACCATCAATCAGACCGTCTCGACCCTGCGGTTTTTTTTAAGGTCACGCTCAAGCGCCATGAGATTGTCGAGCACACCCATATCATTCACGAGCCACGCAAGCTGCCGGTGGTGCTCAGCGTCGAGGAGGTGGCGCACGGCTCGATGCCGCACGTCGTGGCTGAAGTACGGGGCAGCATTGAGTGTGGCCTATGGCGCCGGCCTGCGCGCCATCGAGGTGGTTTCGCTCAAGATCGCCGATATCTACAGCAAGCGCATGATCATCCGCGTCGAGCAGGGCAAGGGCGGCAAGGACCGTAACGTCATGCTGTCGCCGAGCCTGCTCGACCTGCTGCGAACGGCCTAGAGGCTGGCTGCTCCCGGGCCGCGATCCGGCCCAGCCGACGACTACGCGCCAGCTCAATCGCGCCTGTCACGCCGCCGCCCAGATGGCTGAGATCAACAAGCGCGTCTCGCTGCATACCTTGCGGCACAGCTTCGCCACCCATCTGCTCGAGCAGAACATCGATGTCCGCGTCATCCAGGTGCTGCTCGGTCACGCCAAGCTTGACACCACGGCGCTCTATACCCGCGTTGCCAACTGCGGCAGCTGAAACTCCCAGCATGCGACGATCAGGCAGCCATCGCGCACCCGAACCGGCATGCGAACGCGCCCCGTAAAACTACGGCATCAGGCCCTACGTTGTTCCATTGAGTTAGGGGGAGATTTGTGAGGACAGTTCGGGCTTGGCATGGAACCTTGCCAGGTAAGGCTTCCAGCCGTGATACATCCTGTCCGCGAACAGAAAGCCGACGGCTACGCCTGACGGACAACCGTTCTGAGCTAAAGAACGGATCGGAGGCGCTTTTCAGTGGTGGCTCAGTCCGTTCGCCTCGTGCGATGAGCGCTCCCGAGCACGAGCGCGCAACACCTGGGGACTACGCGATTTCGAAGTTGCACCTGACCGAAGTCAAGGAGCCCTTCTCCAGCTGATGGCGGCCGCGCGAGCAAAGCCGTTCAACATCGGGCTAATGGCCTTTACGGTCTGAGCGAGCTCAAGCGCGCTGAGCCGCTTCCCTGCTTACCTAAGCTGCAGTACGCTACCCGCCCTGTTTGACCGTGATGTCGGGACAATTGTTGCGCCTAGATCTGCTCTCAGTCGGATTACATTCCGTTTGATATGGAGCACCAGATGGATTCCACGCTGGACAACAAGGTTGTGGAAGGGCGGCTCACGAGCCTCGAGGAGCAGCTTTCGAACTTCGCGCGCGAAGCGGGAGTCAGCCCTTCGAGCCCAGCGACCAGCATGGTACCTCGTGCGCTGCGCGCAACGATTCATCGATTGAGAGATTGGCGCTACCCGGCCTCCGTCAGTTTTGTGTTGTTAGCATCCATTGCTAGCGGTGCTTGGTGGTGGTCCTCCGTCGGTACGACGGGCGTACCCTCCTCAAGCCCCACACCTCTGACGCAAGCCCCGCCCAAAGACGTTGCGCCGACTGCCGTCGCACTTTCTTCCGACTTGGCACAGCAGCTCCAACCGATAGCACGCGATCTCGCCGCCTTAAGACAAGCGGTCGAACAGCTCCAGCTGAGGGAAGAACGACTGGTCCGCGACAATGAGAGCGTGGCAGGCCTACTCAGGGCGAGCCAAGCGGAAATTGCACGCAACAACAATGCCGTCGACCAGATCAAAGCTGTCCAAATTCAGATGGCTCAGGAAAGCAAGGCGGTCACCGAGCGCCTCAACGTAAGCCAGGAACAACTGGCCCGTCTGATCGCTAACGCCTCAGCGCCAAAGGAGGCGCCTGAAGAGACTAAGCAGACGTCAGGCCAAGCAAACGTAACCTCAGAAATACCATTGCCGCGTCCACGACGGCCAACCAACGTCACGCAGACGCACAAACCGACGCCGGCCCCGGCTCGACCGCAAGCCAACAAGCCGCAACCGCCGGCATGGCCATGGTCGGTGCGCTAATCTGCGAAGCCGCCATCATGGCAAGCAATGCGAAGTGGCCGCTGTGACTGCTGCCTGTTGAACCTGATCTCCAAATAGTCTTTTGGAAATAAATCGTCGCCAGCGGCTCGCCATAACGCGGCCTCGGGCCGACAGCCCACGATCGCTCTTATCCTGGAACGAGTTACAGCGCAGCCGAATTGCCGGTCAGAATGGCCACCTCCAGGCAACGGATGGTCGGCCCATTAGAAAAATGGCCCGGCGCACGCCCCCTGCTTGACGGTAAGCGCCGGAGCCGTCCTCACACGTCTGTCCGATCTCGCTAATTCACTGGGGGCGATGGCCTCGCACGTTACCTTGTCCTAATCGACGCCAGCGCGTGTCGACTAGGACAGCGCCGCAAGCGGAGAGTGCGTATCCATTCGGCCCCTGGACGCCAACCGCCCGCGCCTGTAGGGCTTGGCGAACCGATTCATCAAATCGCCTCCTCTATCAATCAGGCATCCATCTGATGGAAGCCGGGTCGGCCGGCCGCGTGGTCGTATACGTTATCAGGTCGTACCCGCGCTCGACGACGAGATCGGCGGCCTCGATGAAGCCTTCGTCATTTTCGTCCTTCGAGCTATGAAGGGTAACATCGCTCATGCGAACATCCTGGTTTGTCAGAGACAGCTTGACAAAGCCCTGATGGTCCCGAATTGGCTT
>NZ_JBNDLA010000063.1:0-5424 GCF_050435825.1 Bradyrhizobium sp. I1.14.4
CAGCGCCAAATCCATCCTCGCAAAGCACCGCCGAGCCAAAAAAGCGCTCGCCATCGCAAAAGCGGGATGCAAATGAATGAGTCAGAACACTAGCACCACTTTGAGGTCGGACCTCAGTGCAATCACCGGATGCCCCGAAGCACCGTCGAAAGCGTCGCCAGTTCCACACCCGGCTCGACCGGATGGCGCCCCGCTCAGCTCGATCTCGATTACCCCGCAGGCCCTGGTCGGCGACGCGCTGATCTCCTTTCGACGAAATACGCTCGTCGGCTGCGCCGCTGATCTCGGCACCATTTTGGATTGGCACAGAGCTCGGCACCTTCGCGACCGCCGCCGCAGCGACTCCGCAAGACCAGGCAGCGGAATGACGGACGTCCGCATGAGCGACCGGCGTCGAGTTCCTCGAACGTCTGCTGGAACGAAGCGAGCGAAATCCGGATCGGTCCCGGCCAGCGTCCGCCGCTCCGCAGTACCACAACCTTTCTACGACGCAACAGGTTGGCCGCTTTCACGATCTCATGGCGGCGGCGGAGAGGTTCGGCGCCGTCGAGGTGCAGCGGGGCCGGAGAGACCGCGGCTATCTGACCGAGCGCTTGCGTGTCCGAGATCCCGATCTGCTCGCTCGCCATCTGGGCCGCCCGACCGCGAGCGCGATGGCGCAGCGCCCGGGAGGAACTGCTACCGGTAGCCGCTACGGGAGAGCCTTGGGTGGCCAACTTGTTGGACGAGATGACAGGCCGTTGGGCGAGGGGCGAAGCCGCCTACCGGCTGACCGCCGCCCAGACGGAGGCCGCCAAGGAGTTCTTCACACTCCTGGCATCCATTTCGCGGCAGGAAGCCCGAGGGCTCGACGCACGCACGTTCTCTTTTCGAGCAACGAACGACAAAGGCCTTTGACCGCCACGCCTCCCGGCTCGCCGCGACTGTTGGTGTCCAAACTGGCCAGCCTGACGCTGCGGCTGATGTGATCTGGACCAGCATCGGGTTGGAACGCTTCAGCCACCCCGTCCACCTGAAGGGGCCAGTGGTCGTAGAGGGCCCAACCGGTCTCCTGGTGGACGGCACCGCCAAGCCTTCGCATCCATACACCCGGAAATGCCGCCTTCGTTGAGGATTAGTCGTCCGCCAGCGTATGTGCTGACCATCGAGAACTACGCGAGCTTCAATCGGCAGGTCCGGGAGATCGAAAGCGACGGTCTGATCGTCTGCCTCGGTGGATTTCCGGCTGCCGGCGTCATCGCACTGCTTGATCGCGTGCTCGCCGGAATTCAGGGGACCGTCCCTTTTCTTCACTGGGGCGACATCGACAGCGGAGAACTGCGCATATTCCGACTTCTCGAAGAGGTTTTGCCCCGGAGGCCGACGCCGCATTTGATGACGCAGCAACTGGCGGAAAGTGCCGGATAGCCAACCGCACCAGATCCAAGCCTAGTCTCGATCGCACGGTCCGACAGCGCGATCGCCGCGTTGGCTCTATGGCTTGCGTTCGATAAGGCCCCAATGGCTTTGGAGCAGGAAGCGCTCGATCCGGTGTTGCCATGTTAGTCGGACCTACTGCCTCATGAAGCGTTCATAGGTATTCTCCAGAGCCCCGCCCTCGTCCCAAGCCTTTGGTTCGGCTCCTCCCAGGTGCAGCAGGGTGTAGGCCGTGTCATACTTCTCGCTCCTGAATGAAAGTTCTGGCGCGCGCTCGTTGAAACCATACTCCCGTCGGGTGATCGACGCCGGCGTGGACCTCCGGCGTGAACTGCGCCTGTGCGACGGCGGATCCAGCCGGCAAGGCGGCGGGGCCGCGGCTTGGCGGATGAACCCACTACTGACCAGCGCAGGTCTACTCGACCATGACCATCTGACGAATCCGTCAACTGAAGTGACAAGCAGCGCCCTTCGTTCGGTGTACCCAACCATCTTAGAAGGACCGACGATCGTTACGACGGCAATAATCACCGCCAAGAGGATCGAGTAGCCGCGGCGGCGGCATACCCGCTCGTTCTTCGATCGGCGCACACCTTGCGGCTGAGATCGTCATTGGCGCTGTCCGCCCTAGGATCGAGCTCGCTCACTCAAGGTGCTCGGCGGCCGCGAAGAATAGGCTGCCAGAAGAAAAAGAAGATCTCCGACAGCTATAGCGTTCGCTGGGCGGCGGGCCGCGAAGGCGCTCGCTCTGCAAAAATGCGCTCCGCGATACGCAGATCTTCAGTGCTGTCGATTTCGTGCCATCTGACGTCGTCGCATCGCGCCGCAGCAAGTTGTAGGCCCGCCTCGTTCCACGAGATAGCCAAAAAGCTCCTCGGTGTAGGCCTGCGTAGCTCCCGACTCGATAATATCGTCCAGCGCCGGAATGATCGTTGTCCTGAGGGGCGGCACCGAGAGTCGTAGCAGATTGATCGTCTTGAAAAGTCGCAGTCCTTCCGCGGCAAGGTGTGCCGCGGTTTGCTTCATGCGAAAACCTGAGATGAGGCCGCCATCCGATAACACAACTGCCGACCCTTCCATCAATTCACCGAAGGGAGCGATGGCAGCCACTTCCGACGCTTCGCAGATCATCAGATGGAGCAACGCATCCTCCTCGAAGAAAACGTCGCCCTCGAGAACAAAGCAGTCCGGCGCGCCTGAACGTCGACAATAATCAGTTGACCAGGCTGCCCGATCCGCTTCCGGCGGCTCTACGCCGGCGGACCGAACCAGTTGTCCGTCCAGACACTTCGTACGCCAAAGCTGTTTGGCATAACGACTGAACGTCCCCGCTCATGGGAACGCATTCAGGTTGTCGGCGCCGGTGACAACCACGTTTCTCGTCCGCGCCGCTTGGGTTTCGGGATGTAAGAGGCCGGATATGGAATGTAAGAGGTCGGACATATTGTCACGCCCGACCTTCGTTGGGTTGAACCGCACGTAGCGTGAGGTCGCACAATCCTGAAAGTGGATGGCGATGGCCCCAAAGCTTCACGATGGATAACAAACGTTGCGAATATCACAAGTGTTGAGCTGCAGGCCGCCTGAAGCTGTTGCGCACTCTTCGGGGGTGCTTGGTGCGCCAAGCCGTTTATGCACCGCATCGGTGGCGTCGGTGCGCTTGCCACCGGAGCAGGGCGATCAATTCGGGGACGTGAACGATGATCCGAAAGTACCGGGGCGGTGGCGCCTAGCCGCAAGAGCGCATTCGCTGCTTCGATGCTTTCGTTGCGTCGACCTGCGTTCCGAGAGACGGTGATGCTGGGCATTGCGCTAGAAGAAACGCGGATTGGGAGAGACATCATGAGCCAGAGCCAGCGCACGTGTTGGACCTACTGAGCACATCGATGTGCGACAGCCGTCGCGGTCCTTGCGACAACAACCGCTTGTGCACGAAGCCGGCACGTCCGCCGATATTGTTCAGTTGGTCCACCGGCGGGCAGTGATTGCGTGAGTAGCTGTCATCCTAACTGTGCTGCGTAGTCGTTATGAAGTCATGATGCGATCTGGAGTCTTGACGCTACCCCCGTACGAAGTGCCCGAAGACCAAGACCCTGCAATTCGGCTCGGCTCGCAGCTTGCTTCGTTCGCGGCGTCATCACCAATCGCGGTGCGGTCATCTTCGAGGCGGACTCGGCGCGTATTGCCGGTAGCGTCTGGGTTTGCTGTGCGGCGATAACGTAAGGCGCTCGGTTGTGGGCCGAGACAATGCAAGGGAGTGTATGATGCGATCTAATGTGAGGAAGTCTTTGATGCGATTTGGAGTTCTTTTTTGGCGAGCCACAACAATTGCGCTCCTCCCAAGCGGTGCAGTCCATTCGGCGGACCTAGAGCGTGCAATTGGGCTGCCGGCAGCGGTGTGGAGTTGGTCCGGAGGATATATTGGCGGGCACGTCGGCGGTGGGTACGGCCGGACCTCCTTCAGCAATCCCTACGGTTCGTCAATCTATGGGGGCGTGGTCGATACCCCTTCGTTTCTGGCAGGTGGTCAGACCGGCTACAACTGGCAAATGAGCAGCTGGGTCGTTGGCGTCGAACTGGATGCCAGCGGTGCAGCCTCCGACGGCGCAAATACCTGCTTCGCCGCCTCCGGCAGGATTGTGAGCGCAAGCTGCAAGGCAAATCCAAACGTCTTTGTCAGCGGGACCGGTCGCGTCGGTTATGCGTTTGGCGCGCAAGGCCACACGTTGGCCTACCTCAAGGGAGGCGTAGCTTGGCAAAACAATCGGGGCGACGTCGCCAATAACAAAGAGCCTGGCAATTGGCCAGAGGAGAAAGTTCATTTCGACTATGGTCGCGTCGGTGAGGTCATCGGGCTGGGCGTCGAGCAAGCGCTTACGCCTGCATGGTCCGTCAAATTTGAGTATGATTATCTGCATTTCGGCGGGCCGAGTGTCGCGACCCCTCCGACCGTGCAGGGTCCGCCGGCTGCAGTTCTTCCGGCGAACACAACCAGCCTATCGAGCAACTACCACATTGGAAAGGTCGGGTTGAACTACCACTTTGGCGCCGACCCGCGCGCGTCGCAATGGTTCGATGCGCCGCTGTATGCAAAGGAACCCAGCAGCGTGCCGCCGATTGCGTACGCCGCCGGTTGGTCAGTCGAAGGCGGATCGCGGCTCTGGCTCAGCCGGGGAAGATTCCAGTGGGACCACGGCATAGACCCGAGCATTCTCATATCGAGGCTCACCTATCACGGACTAGACGGACTCTCGGGAGAACTATTTGGCCGTCTTGACAGCCCGTGGGGAATATTCCTGAAGGGTAATATTGGCCTCGGGCGCTTCAACAAAGGAAACATGAATGACGAAGATTGGAGCATGCGCGAGGGCGCCTACAGCAACACCGTATCAGGCCAGGCAAACGGAAACTTCACGTACTACACGGCCGATGCCGGTTACGACTTCCTGCGCGGCACCAACTACAAGGTCGGCGGATTTATCGGTTGGACCTATTACGGCCAAAAGTCGGACTCGCTAGGAGCCGTGCAGATCGCTAACCCCATGATGGCATCCCGGGTACCGGGTGACAGGGTCGTCGTCAGCCAGGATACTCAGTGGAATGCGCCTCGTGTCGGCCTAAGCGCCGAAACCATGCTCACCGAGCGTTGGCGCTTAAGCAGCGACGTCGCTTACCTGCCTTGGACCGATTTCAGGGGGCGTGACAATCATCTCTTGCGCGAAACGACCCACTTCGATGATCAACGCGGGGATGGAGGCGGGGGGGTCCAGCTTGAGGGCGTGTTGTCTTATCTCGTTACCAGCAACTTCAGCGTCGGCGTCGGTGGCCGCTATTGGGCAATGTGGACCAAAAAGGACAGCGGTAACACATGTACCGGCTGCCGCCCGCACCCGATCAGTATTGGGGGGCAGAGGTACAGCATGGAGCGCTGGGGTACGTTCTTGCAGGCCTCCTATAAGTTCAATTGAAACGCTCAACCGTAGCCAGGCTCCAGAAGAGCAGCTACCG
>NZ_JBNDLA010000064.1:0-4358 GCF_050435825.1 Bradyrhizobium sp. I1.14.4
ATCCGCCGATGACATCCTTGCTTCCATCGAGCGTTTCTGCCGATACAATGCCCCGGCAGAACACCACGCGATGTTGCGAACTTCCGGTTCAGGACACTAGATGGCCGCATACAAGAATTGATGGCGAAGCCCTTATCAGCGCGCCATCTACGAAATCACTGCACGCCACTACCGCCTCTAGTAACCGGCGTGCTATCTCGCGAGCATGTAGTTGAGTTGGCGCGGCTGCGCGAGTTCCGGTGATCGTTTCGTTTTCTTGACTGTCGCCATTGCAGAAAAGCCATGTTAAAAGCCGCTCCTCTCGAAGGAGCAATGATTGTGAAGAAAGCAACCAAGAAAGCCGTGAAGTGGCGCGAGTGGACGAAGACAGATATCAAGGAGCTCAAGGCCCACTCAAAAGCGCGCACGCCGGTTACGAAGATATCCAAATTGACGAAGCGCAGTATTGGCGCACTCCGCCAGAAGGCACTGGTCCTTGGAATTGGACTCGGACATCAGCGTTAGCCCATCTCAATTGACTGGGAGAATAGCGCGGCCTGATGGCCACCTCCTGAACAGCTAAAGCATCCTAGCTGACTTCGCCTTTCTGGCTACCGAAAGGACAGTTGCGGGCAAGTCAGCCCGCAGCGTCGTGACGGCTTCCGACGACATAGCTTCCGTTTGTAGTTGAGGTTAACCGCGCCATGTTGTTGATATTGCGCGCTGGTGCCTGATCCATTGCGCCGGGAACTCTACACGCCCAGTCACATCGGAGACCTGGAAGTGTCCTTCCAGCTGACCATCCTGAAAGTGCTGGCCGGCCAGCCCGCCGGGCGGGCCTCCATTGCCGAAGTCCGGCAAGCGGTCGAAATCCTGATGAACAGCGGCAAAGACTGGACAGATCGTATGAAGCGGTTGAAGCGTTTGGCCAAACATGCGCCTGACCTGAACATTTTCTCGGCCAAGTTTGTGCTTCGCGATCCTCGCGGCTGGGAAATAACGGAAGAAGGGCGGCAATTCCTGTCTGCGCTCGAAACGGCCGACGCCGTTCGAAGAGAGCCGCCTCGATCAGCCACCGATCTGCCGCCCAGCGAGCCCGCGGCGCAACCGGTAACAGATTCGGCAAGATCACTTCAGCCTCCCCGAAGCCGTCGTCAGAGGCGGCGCCGTCACCGCGGAAAAAGACCGATCCAATCGGCGTTCAGCGTGAAGCGAGCGGCCGCTCCCCTGTCGACCCCGATCTTCAAAAAGACGAATCCTAGGAGATGCGCGACTGATAAGCTTTGATCGCAACGGAGTCGGTTCGCAGACTGATAAGAAAATGAGAAAGGGCTTATCAGTCTGCGTTTTTCTGCTTCTTGCATTTTTGATCAGGATTGCTAGGGCAAAGTCTGCTTCTCGAGCGGTAGCGGACCAAGGTTTGTCAGTATGCGGCCATCGGCGTTTGAGCCCAACCGGCCATCTATTCGGACGTCGTAGAACCGACGATTGTCCAAGCAACAACTAGAGAGGGTGTAGACTTAGTAAGCAACCTTGACCAACCCGAAGGCGCGAGAATCTGCTGATTTAGTGTCGCGTCGATCTTGCGGCTCGCCTTCGTCGTCATCATGCTCCCCGTCTATCAAACGGAGCGGCCTCTTCCAACCGAGCACGTGGTCCCAAAAACCGGGTCCATTTCACTGTTCCATTGCTGGACGAAACGAGGGGTTCAATAGCTGTGGAATATCGCTTCATAATGAACATCTATTTGTCCTGGTCGTAGGAAAGGAGCACAGAAGATTCGAATGCGACGGATGGCTGTAGTGGCGCGCTCAAGGTCGCTATTGTGCATCAAGAATCACGACCAGCGCATTCGTGCTTGTATTGGAGGCGCGTTATGACTGGCATCAGCGGACTCGGGAATCGCATTTGGCAATCGACAGACGACAGCGGTGAAGTCGCGGCCAAGTCTTACACAGATGGCGTTTCTAGTGAGAACGGTCAAACGAGCAGTTCTGGCCCTGTGCGGATGGACTCTGAGCCTCAAGTTTTCGAGACTTATTCTGCTCGCGTCCCTTTCGACGATATGGCTTCGCAGCGCGAGCATGGTGGAAGCTCCGAGATCCCGCATAGATCTTATCGTCACGCACCAAGTTCGACCGAACGCTCGTCGCGTTCTGGCAGCGAGCACTGGCGGAGCGATCGAGCAACCGGAAGCTCGCGAACAGAGGCGAGCCGCCCGCATGGGCAATCCGTGCCCGACCGAGCGGCTGGATCAGGAAAGCGGCGTGTCGACGATGTCGCCGCGCAGAGCGTCCATGGTACAAGCTTAGAGCGCCCTTATAGACCTTCGAACGCACTTAATACGGCGCTAAGGGATATTGATCAGGCTCACGACGTCCATGGATTCTCAGGGGTCGTCGTGAGATATGCCAGGCAGTTGCGAATGCCCGACAAGGCAACGTTCCTGCAAAAAGCCGCCGCTGATTTCCGATACAGATTTGTCGCGCGCTTGGAGCAAAATATCCGCGCTGGTGAATCATGGAGCTACGCCAGGACATGCAACGAGGTGAGCGGAGAGGCTGGCGGTCGGGAAGGCATGGAAGCTTGCAAGGCCTTGGCAGCTCGAGTATCGAGGCTCGACGACGTGATTATGTACGAAGTCGAGGACCGAGCCCTTCCGCTCTTCGCCGCATCATTCGGTCGACACTCCCAGGTGCCGGCATGCCGCAGGGGGGCGATCAGAATCGCGGAATTTTGTTGCGATGAAAGCCGCGGACTTCGGAGGCAGACTAACCAAGGGCTATCCTTACTGGTGAACGGCTTCAGCAAGTGGCCGGACGCGGCGGGCTGCCGCGAGGCTGCCGTCGCCATCGCCGGTGAGGTGCCTTCCCGGCTTTCCCGTTTTGACCCGCAAGCGCTGGCGAACCTGGTGAATGGTTTGAGCAAATGGCCGGGCGCGGCGGGCTGTCGCGAGGCTGCCGTCGCCATCGCCGGTGAGGTGCCTTCCCGGCTTTCCCGTTTTGACCCGCAAGCGCTGGCGAACCTGGTCAACGGTTTCAGCAAATGGCCGGACGTGGCGGCCTGTCGCGAGGCTGCCGTCGCGATCGCCGGTGAGGTGCCTTCCCGGCTCTCCGGTTTTGACCCGCAGGCGCTGGCGAACCTGGTCAACGGTTTCAGCAAATGGCCGGACGCGGCGGGCTGTTGCGAGGCTGCCGTCGCCATCGCCGGTCAGGTGCCTTCCCGGCTCTCCGATTTTGACCCGCAGCAACTGGCGGGCCTGGTAAACGGCTTCAGCAAATGGCCAGAAGACGCGGCATGCCACCAGGCAGTAATGGACATCGCGCGCGGCCTCGGCGGACCGGGCCGACGCTTTGGTTCGTTCTCGACGGTTGAGTTCGCCACGATCGCCAATGCTCTGGGACGCAGTGTCAAAAGCGGCGAGGACGGTGGAGACGTTACGCAGCTACGGGGCAATTGGAGCAGGCACGGCAGGCGTTAGCCGAATTGAACAAGGTCCGACCAAACTTCACCGTGCAGGCGTACAGTCAAGTTGTATATGCATTCTCAACTAACCCACAGTTTCGGCGTGAGCTTGACGACATAGTCGATGGACTGCGGAAGGGAGGCGTCCCGAAGCAATGAATGAGGTGAGAGAGCTGGACGTCTCTCGAAGAGGAGATCTAAAGGGGGGCAGCGAGTCCGCTTGTGGCCCAAATGCCGACATGCGCAGCATGTCAGCTGCTACGTCGCCCTTCGAGGTTAAAGCGGACGCGGCGGATGTGTGAGCGACCGCCCATTTCCGGTTAGCTTCGTCACCCCGCGCCAAGCTGATGCGACTGTGATCCGCAACTACTTCCGCTGAGCACATCAAACCATCATCGAATGAAGAGGCCCGGGCAGGTTGCTCGGGCCCTTCATTTTGCGATGGCGCGCATCAAGGTTCCTACGTTCTTCCGGATTGAAACGCGAATTTGATCGGGACCCGCGACACAGTTCCCTGAGTTGATAAGGGCAAGGCTGCCTCTCAAGGAGGTTATATCATGACCGTCCCGGTTTGCCCAAGATGCAGCGTCCGCATGGCGCTCGCGCACTGCCGGCCGAGCCGCGCCGGCTTCGAGTTGCAGACGTTCGAGTGTCCTGTATGCGAGCGGGCGAAGACCGTTGAGGTGCCTGATCCTACGGAAAGAGCAGCCGGTTGGCTGGCATCGCGAGAATTGCAGCGGCCTCAATAGGTGCGCGTCATACCCAGAGGGCGGGGGCTTTGCGTCGCTCACTCGAACAAAGTCCTCAGCCCGAGCCGGTGGTGCCGTCGCGGAGTTGGTAGGAATTGAGGTTGGCGTAGTCTCCGGGGTGATCAACCTCGAATCATCCGGCGTTGAAGCGTCGGACTGGAGACT
>NZ_JBNDLA010000065.1:0-3503 GCF_050435825.1 Bradyrhizobium sp. I1.14.4
GCCATCAGATCCTCCGTCGCTGTTGCAGCCGCCATCTCTGGCACAGCGACGCGAATCTACTGCGAATCTACCATTGCGAACTTGTGACTCGGGACGCTAGCGTGCCATCAACGACCGTATGTGGACCTGAACCCGCAGCGCGGCGCTCATTGTTGAGCGAGGACCACTTGCAAAGAGTTGCTGGCGCTTGGAAGTTGATCTGGGCGTCATCGCTATTCATTTTAGCCTGCCCGATAAAATGGCCTGCCTCAGTCGGCGGTCTCCGTCACCCGGCCCTTGCCTCCGCACACCTTGCACTTTGGCGGGTAAACTCTCCGGCCGTCATGTAGCTGCTGCACAATCGGCTCAAGACCTGAGCCGCCGCATGCGGGACACTTCCTCTCGGAGACTTTCAGTCTAGCCTGTTTCGTTGCTTTCGAGACCATGGCGCGCGCCAGTGATTAGATGCGACGCGCAAGAGTGTCCGGTTTCGTCTCGATCAACAACAATGGACGCGAATTAACGTTGATAGCCCCGTAGTTTTGCGGGCGGCGCTGCGCATGCTCGGGACAAATCCGCTTTGCTCTTGAACTTGGACATCGTTCGACGCGGTGGGGCGTCTCGAACGGGCCAAAACCGGAAGTGACACCGCGCCGCAGTCAGAATCGAGGCATTTTTGCGGCGCGAGACGTCGATGATCGCTGCATCGACGGTCACCATTCATCGTAGAACCACTCCCTTGCGATTCGAGGCCGCGCTCTTGCGTACGGCGGCTGAGACGTCCGCTCGGGCTTGCTCACGGCCGGAGTCGGCGGCGTGCCGACTCGGCAATCCGTCAGGGTCGATCAGCCTCCAGCACTCCCTTCAGCCTTGTCCAAAGAATGGCCGGATGATAGCGCGTTTGAGGTCTCGTGATAATGGGCGGGATACGGCAATGGCGGCGAGGAGCGGAGCGGTCATGGCGCGACGTCCAAATCGACGGTGCTGCACAGCGCGTGGGTGCGGAAAGTTGACGCTGCTAGAACGCCCGAAGTCTATTCATCTGCAATCTTTGACCAGCCGCCTGCGCTGTCCTTCATATCACGGTGCATGGTGCCATTGTCCCAGTTGACGCAGGTCCGAACGTCATTGAACTCATTCAGGGTGCACGCTTCACGTGCTATAATTTTGCCTTTACATATCTTCTTCAGTTTTCAAAAAGGCGATCTTTCCCTTGTTGTCCACGTAGGTCAGACCCGTGATGCAGACTTTATGCTCGGGCTGACAAGAGCGAGAAAAAAGCGGATTTCCATTATTTTGACTCGCTGACTTCTCCATCGCTTTGTTCAGTAGTTCACCCCAAGTAGGCACATCATTGTTGGAAGAGCGAGAAGCAGCTGCGTTTGCGCCTGATGGCGCTGACGACATTGGCCCGGTCGGCGGAGTTTGCTGCAAGTTGGCGACAGGTGGACTAGCCGTTTGAGATGGGCGCCCCATCATGGTCGTGCCCATGGACTGAAGATCTTGCGGACTCAGCCAAACCATGTCGCTCGGCGCGGTGACGACCATTCTCCCGATGATCGCCGGTGGGACTCCAAGCTCCTTCGCCATCTTGGCCATAGAGACTGTTGCCGCGCCCGAAGCGACTGTCTCCTCACCATTTTCACCGGATGCCCCGTGAACGCCGATTTGAGCGCCATAGCTCACATTCTTTGCTGATCCGGCAGCGAACATCAGGAAGCACGCCGATGCGCAGATTGCCGTCTTCCCCACGTTTGTTGACATTTTGCCGAACCTGATCGAGTCCGCGATCTTCGCTCCCTCAAGCAAGTTGCCGCCGGGAGAATCAAGCCGGACGTTCGCAACGTACTTCCCGGCGTCGTTCGCCTGCTTCACGGCCAGCGAAAACTTGTCTGAATCGCCGGGAAGGATCTCCCCAGTGATCCAGATGGCCGCCTGGCCGGACTTGCCGATCCCGCTCTTGATCTCGGCGGATTGACCTGCCTGGAGGTTGAAGAACATGGCCAAGAGGGCGCAGGCTGCCGCGCCGGCATTACGTTTCGCACTCATAAAACATGCCCCAATAAACAGCGAGATTTTCCCGCAACCAAAAAGCACGGGCAAGCCCATTCACAATAAGGCGGAGGGATACTTTCGGTGGACAGTGGCGCGCGGGAAGGGCACCACAGCGCCCAGCGCGCTCCGCTGGCGAGCTTTTGTCGTCCGGCGCTTGGGCGCCTCCGCCGCGAAGCTATGGATGAGATCGAGCGGCTGCTCGCCCTTCTCGATGAAATGGAGCCGGGCTCTGACCTCGAGCCGTCTCTCGGCGCACCCGGCGCTGTCCCAATTACGACACTCGTGGTTCCGGCATCGGAACACCGTGTTCTCCCGGAGTCCACATAGATTGTGGAAAACTCTAGTCTCATCGTTGCCGGGGCTGGACATTTCATCCCGATCTTATTTTCGAGAATTCTCCCGGTAAGGGGTCGCGGCGTGAGCGGCCCCTTTCGATTCGGCGGAGCGGCGAAGCGGCCCCAGCATCGACCCAAGGGCGCTGGGCCCGTTTCATTGATGCTCAGCATCGGATCATGTCTCTCCCGAAGCATTCTGAATTGCTCGGTAACCTATTGATCCGATTAGACGCCGAATCGTTCCGTAATTCAGGACCGACGTTGATATTGCTCGAAATCCTCCCGGATTTCCGCGCCGCTTGACCACGGTCAAAGCCCGCGACGACCGACGGCAATAGGGTCGTGTTTGAATGCCCCTCTTCGAACATCGATTTACCTGAGGCAGGTGTCGCGATCGTTTCGGCGGAATTTCCTGATATCGGGGCAATTCACACCGAAGCTTTGGTACTTCCTCGGTAATTAATTGCGCTCGGACCACCTACCGTGTGGGTCCGGTGTCCAGTTGTGAACGAAACGTCGATTGTACCCACGCGTTTTCGCTGTGCGGCAGGTTGTCGGACCGCCGCAGGCTCAGAGGCCTTTGTCTGAAACCCATAGGGGCTTGAGCATGCGGATCGTGCGTCCGGCCCTCGGTGCGAAGACCGTCAAGCCTTCGTCCAATCGGGTTTTGGCACCCCCTCGGCCGGATCCCCCCAAAAAAAGTCGCAAGCGACTTCTCAAGCCCTGACGTGCCCCGGATGCCGTCCGCGATCGACCGCATCAAGCCCCGTTCTGGGGCTTCACATCGAAACAAGCCTATCATGAGCAACTAGCCCGATCTATTCACGAGAGCACGGTCGTTCTTGACGTCTGACGGGGGCTGGCGGCTGGCGTGGGCGACCGTCCGGCCTTTTCTCACCGGTTTCTTCATCAAGCTGTTTTGTACGCGTTGGAGGAGTGGGGTGGGTGAGCGGGCGCAGGCCCGGTCGGTTACGGACCGAGCGCGAGCAGCGCGCCGGGCAAGCTGCGGAAGAGGTCGGCTTCGGGGCATGCCGCGGCGAACGCAAGGCGAATGCGGCTCGCGGTCTCGACGACCCGGGCTGCTATTTTCAAGAGACGAAGACGCAGCGTCGCGAACTCGGCAGTGGCCAATTC
>NZ_JBNDLA010000066.1:0-3317 GCF_050435825.1 Bradyrhizobium sp. I1.14.4
TCCTTCGTCCACATGGGCGCCCCTTCAAATTCGGACCGCCTCCCTTGAATCACAAACGATTCCGATGATTCAAGATGTTCTCGGACAGATACTTAAGCATTTCGACATGCAGGCGGACGTGCGGCTGCAAGGCAGGATCATCCGCTCCGGCCTCTCGACCGGCGCGACCAGCGAAGCCGCCGGCGACCAGCGCAGGGCTGCCAGGCGCAACGTCGCGCGGGCGGCGCGGATCAGCTTTGCGCGGCACAGCATGACCTGCATCGTGCGCAACCTTTCGGCGACCGGCGCCGCGGTCGAGGCCACCGATCCCGCTGATATCCCCGACAGCTTCCGCCTTGTGCTGGAAATGGAGGCGACCGAGCGGCGCTGCCGCGTGGTCTGGCGCAGGAAAGGCCGGATCGGCGTCCAGTTCAGCTGAGCTTCCCGATCCGCCCGAGATGGGTGTAGCCGAAGCCGGCGGAGTATTTCAGCCCGTAGCCGAGCGCGCGGTCGATCCCGATATGGGCAAGCCAGATCATCGCAATCGAGAGCACCAGGGGAGCCGCGGTGGCAAAGCCCAGCGTCATCAGCGCCACCGGCGCGAGATAGGTGTGGGCGGCGTTGTAGACGATGGCGCCGACCCGGGGGCCGGCGAGATAGGCGGCGAAGCTCAGATCCGGCACCAGGAACAGCAGGACATAAACCAACCACGAGCCCTCCCACTGGGCATAGAGCAGGGTCATGCCGAGGAACAGCACAAGCCCCTCCAGCCGGAGCAGGGTGCGCACCCTGCCGGTTGCCGCGCCGGTCTCCGTCACGGTTGTTTCGGTCATCGCTGTCTCCCCCAGATGTCGGAAAATCCTACCGTTTTTGCGTTCCACGCCGCCCACAAGCGGCTTTCCGGTTCCGAAATGGCCGTGCTAAAGCCATTCCGAACGAAGCGGACCCGCACCTCGCGCCGGGACGCGGACTGTAGCTAACACGGGCGGAAACAAATGAAAGACATCCTCGATACCCTCGAAGAGCGGCGCGCCGGCGCCAAGCTGGGCGGCGGCGAAAAGCGCATCGAGGCGCAGCACGCCCGCGGCAAGCTCACCGCCCGCGAGCGGATCGAGCTCCTGCTGGACAAGGGCTCGTTCGAGGAACTCGATATGTTCGTCGAGCACCGCTCGATCGAGTTCGGCATGGAGAAGAGCAAGATCCCCGGCGACGGCGTCGTCACCGGCTGGGGCACCGTCAACGGCCGCAAGACCTTCGTGTTCGCCAAGGATTTTACGGTGTTCGGAGGCTCGCTGTCGGAAACCCACGCGCTGAAGATCACAAAACTTCAAGACATGGCGATGAAGGCGAGGGCGCCGATCATCGGCCTCTACGACGCCGGCGGCGCGCGCATCCAGGAAGGCGTAGCTGCCTTGGCGGGCTATTCCTACGTGTTCCGCCGCAACGTCATTGCCTCCGGCGTGATCCCGCAGATCTCCGTCATCATGGGCCCCTGTGCCGGCGGCGACGTCTATTCGCCTGCCATGACCGACTTCATCTTCATGGTGAAGAACACCAGCTACATGTTCGTCACCGGCCCCGACGTGGTGAAGACCGTCACCAACGAGGTGGTGACGGCCGAGGAACTCGGCGGCGCCTCGGTGCACGCGACGCGCTCCTCGATCGCCGACGGCGCATTCGAGAACGACGTCGATGCGCTGCTGCAGATGCGCCGCCTGATCGACTTCCTGCCGTCGAACAACACCGACGGCGTGCCGGAATGGCCGAGCTTCGACGATATCGGCCGCCTCGACATGTCGCTCGACACGCTGATCCCCGACAATCCGAACAAGCCCTACGACATGAAGGAATTGATCCTGAAGGTCGTCGACGAGGGCGACTTCTTCGAGATCTCGGAGACCTTCGCCAGGAACATCGTCACTGGCTTCGGCCGCATCGCCGGCCGCACCGTCGGCTTCGTCGCCAACCAGCCGATGGTGCTGGCGGGCGTGCTCGACAGCGATGCCTCGCGCAAGGCCGCGCGCTTCGTGCGTTTCTGCGATGCCTTCAACATCGCGATCGTCACCTTCGTCGACGTGCCGGGCTTCCTGCCGGGCACCGCCCAGGAATATGGCGGCCTGATCAAGCACGGCGCCAAGCTGCTGTTCGCCTATTCGCAGTGCACGGTGCCGCTCGTCACCATCATCACCCGCAAGGCCTATGGCGGCGCGTTCGACGTCATGGCCTCGAAGGAGATCGGCGCCGACATGAACTACGCCTGGCCGACCGCCCAGATCGCGGTGATGGGCGCCAAGGGCGCGGTTGAGATCATCTTCCGCAGTGACATCGGCGACCCCGACAAGATCGCCGCGCGCACCAAGGAATACGAAGACCGCTTCCTGTCGCCCTTCATCGCCGCCGAGCGCGGTTACATCGACGACGTCATCATGCCGCATTCGACCAGGCGCCGGATCGCGCGGGCACTCGCGATGCTCAGGGATAAGAAGGTGGAGATTCCGGCGAAGAAGCACGACAATCTGCCGTTGTGAGGGGAGCGAAGGGTGGGTTAGCGCTAGCGTAACCCCCCACCTTCGTACGGCACGATCGGCGGCGGGTTACGGCTTTCGCATGACCGGCGCTACAGGTTCGAATGTGATGTCCGAAGACGAGCCGACCGACGAGATTTCGGAGATCGAGGCGCAGATCGAGGAGCTTGCCGAGAGCGCCGAACGGTCTCGCAGGATCATTCTCGGCTCGAAGGTCGCGATCGCGGGCGGGTTCGTGCTGCTACTTGTCACGCTGCTCGGCCTGCTCGGCTCGGGTGAGACCGCGGCACTCGGGTCTATTGCGCTGGTGCTTGGCGGCATCGTGTCGCTCGGATCGAATGTCAGCACGCTGCGGCAGACCGAAGCCGCCATCAGCACGGCCGAGGCGCGCCGGGCGCGGCTGATCGGCGGCATCGATCTGCGTCTGGTTCATGACGCGCCGCTGAAGCTGATGTGAGGCGCGACGGCGCGATTGATTTGGGTTGCCTGCAAGTCAAATCTGGCTAGGCCGCCTGCGACATAGTAACTCGACGGGCAACACAGCAAAAACGCGTCAAGCCCGTCATAAGAAAATATTCCGCTTGGCGTTTCACCCAACTCAGATGTTCAATCTGCCCGTCTCACCCGATCGAGGGGCGCTTCGCGATCGTCACGAACGCGGTGTGAGATGCGGTGGACGCCGATGTCACGACTGACGAGAGTGGCTGAAGCGGACGGTGAAGTCGTGTGGTCCTGACGCCCTAGTGGTAGGTGTCTTTTCGCATTGCGCGATGCGCGTTGTGAAGACGGTGACAAGCAAGCCCAGTCTCGCCG
>NZ_JBNDLA010000067.1:0-3214 GCF_050435825.1 Bradyrhizobium sp. I1.14.4
GGGCACCAGTTCGAGCACGCGATCGACATCGAGGACGACCATGAGCTGGCCGTCGAGGCGGTGGACACCGCCGGCGAGCCTGGCCATGCCGGGATCGAGGTTGACCGGATTGTCCTCGCGGCTGTCGTCGGGCAGCCGCAGCACCTCGCCGATCTGGTCGATCAGCAGGCCGTAGGATTCGCCGCGCTGGTCGACGCCGACCGCCATCGGCAGCTGGCCGTCATCGGCCTTCGGCAGCCCGAGCCGGGCGCGCATGTCGACCACGGTGACGATGCGGCCGCGCAGGTTGAGCACGCCGGCGATCTCGCTCGAGGCCAGCGGCACCCGCGTCAGCCGCTCCGGCATGAACACGTCCTGCACCCGCGCGATCGGCAGCCCGAACAGCTGCCCGCCGATCACGGCGGTGACGTATTCGGCCATTGCGCCTTCGCGGGTCTCGGTCCTGCTGGTCATCGATTCTGTTCCTTGCATCCGCTCACGCCGCCCGGCGCAGTTCGGCGGTCTGCTCTTTCAGCGCCGCGATCAGCCCGGGACGATCGAACTTGGCGACATAGTCGTGGAAGCCGGCCTGCCGGCCGCGCTCGATTGCCGCCGGCGACACCATTGCCGACAGCGCGATGATCGGCAGCCCGATCAGGTTGTGGTCCGAGCGGATGTTCTCGGCGAACTCAAAACCGTTCATCTCGGGCATCTCGATGTCGGTCAGCACGACGTCGAAGCTTTGCCCCGAGCGCAGCGCGGCGAGCCCTTCCTGGGCATTGGGCGCGGTCCGCACCTTGTAGCCGGCGGCCTTGAGCACCGGCGCCAGCATGTTGCGGAAGAACGCACTGTCGTCGACCAGCAGCACCGACTGCGCCGAGGCCGACGGCCGCATCTCCTTGCGCGAGAACCAGTCGGCAAACGCCATCGGCAGGAAGTGGCCGACGTCGATCACCTCGGTGGCCTGGCCCTTGATCACCGCCGAGCCCAGGATGCCGTCCTGGCTGCCGGCGACCTCGATGTTGAGCCGCTCCTCGACGATGTCGATGATCTCGTCGACCACGAGCCCCATCGCGCGGCCGTCGTCGGCGAACACCAGGATCGGCTGCGCGCCCTGGGTCTGCACCGCGACCCCGGCCATCTGCACCAGCGGCATCAGCTGCTCGCGGTACTGCACCATGTAGCGGCCGTTCGAGAGCTCGATCTTGTCGGTCGCGATCTCCTCGAGCCGGGTGACGAGGCCGAGCGGCACCGCCTTGGGCTGCGAGGAGCCGGCGCGGAACACCAACAGCGAGGTCAGCTGCTCGCCGCTCGCGGCATGGGCGCCCGCAGTGTCGTCGGCGATGTCATGGGCCGAGGAGCCGGACGCGCCGAGGGCTTTGGCGATGCCGTTGGGGTCGATGATCATGATCACGGCGCCATCGCCCAGGATGGTGTTGCCGGAGAACATGTCGATGTGGCGCAGCTTGGTCGACATCGGCTTGACCACGATCTCCTCGGTGTGGAACACGCCGTCGACCACGATGCCGAAGGTCTGGCTGCCGACCTGGGTCACCACGATGAAGCCGTTCTCGGCGTCCGAGGTGGCGCCGTCGTCGATCTTCAAGAGCTTCTTGAGGTGGATCAGCGGCAGCAGCTTGTTGCGCAGCCGCAGCACCGCGGTGTCCTTGATCCGCTCGATGCGGTGCTCGGAGTTGGCGCGGGCCCGCACCAGCTCGACCACGGACAATTGCGGGATCGCGAAGCGGTCGCCGCCGGCTTCCACGATCAGCGCCGAGACGATCGCCAAGGTCAGCGGGATCTTGATGGTGACCGAGGCGCCCTCGCCGGCCACGCTCTTGATGTCGATGGTGCCGCCGATCTGGTCGATATTGGTGCGCACCACGTCCATGCCGACGCCGCGGCCGGACACCGAGGTGACCTGGGCGGCGGTGGAGAAGCCCGGCGCGAAGATGAACTTGTGGATCTGGGCTTCGGTCATCTTCTCCAGTTCGGCCTCGGTGACGAGACCGTTCTGGAGCGCCTTGGCCTTGATCCGCTCGGTGTTGAGCCCTCTGCCATTGTCGGCGATGCAGATGATGATGTGGCCGCCCTCGTGATAGGCGGACAGCCGGATGGTGCCCTGCTCACCCTTGCCGGCAGCTGCCCGCTCGGCGGTGGTCTCCAGGCCGTGATCGGCGGAGTTGCGCACCATGTGCGTCAACGGATCCTTGATCAGGTCGAGCACCTGGCGGTCGAGCTCGGTGTCGGCGCCGTGCATCTCCAGCTCGATCTGCTTGCCGAGTTCGCCGGAGAGATCGCGGACGATGCGCGGCAGCTTCTGCCAGGCATTGCCGATCGGCTGCATCCGCGTCTTCATGACGCCCTCCTGCAGCTCGGCGGTGACGTTGGAGAGCCGCTGCAGCGGCACCTTGAACTCGGTGTCCTCGTTGCGGCGGGAGATCTCCAGGAGCTGGTTGCGGGTCAGCACCAGCTCGGAGACCATGGTCATGAGGTGTTCGAGGGTGTCGACATTGACCCGGATCGACTGGTTGGCGATCTTGTCGCCTTCCTGGACCTCCTCGCCGGCTGCGGCCTTGCGCGCCGGCTTCTTGGCGGGCGCGGCGGCAGGCGCTGCGGCGGCGGGCTGCGCGACCGGCGCGGGCACGGCGACTTCGGTCGCGGTCTCGCGGAAGGCACGCTCGAGTTCGTCGAGCGAGACCTCGCCCGGGCGCAACGGCCGCTCCAGCGTCTGCACCACCAGCGTGCCCTCGCTCATCGCCGGCTGCACCGACGGCGCTTCGACGACCGGCATCGCAGCTTCTTCGGCCGCTTCAGCAGCAGCCGGCATCGACTGCGTCGAGCCTGACATGGCGGCCATGCCGTGCTCGACCATCGCTTCCAATTGATCGATCAGATCGCGGTCGTCGCCCTCCGGCTCGGCCTCGGTCGCCTCCAGCCCGCCAAGGATCTCCTTGATGCGGTCGATCGAGGACAGGATCAGCGTCACGGCTTCCGCCTTCACCGGCATGCCGTCGCGGAATTTGCCCATCAAGGTCTCGCCGGCATGCGCCAGCGCCTCGAGCCGCGGCAGCCCCAGGAAGCCGCAGGTGCCCTTGATGGTGTGCACCAGGCGGAAAATGTTATCCAGGATCTTCGCGTTGTTCGGATCCTGCTCGAACTGCACCAGCTGGTTGTCGACCGTATCCAGGCTCTCGCTGCTCTCCGTCAGGAACTCGCGCAACAGATCGTCCAT
>NZ_JBNDLA010000068.1:0-2627 GCF_050435825.1 Bradyrhizobium sp. I1.14.4
GCTGCGGATTCCGACGAAGCCGGCCATGCATTCCAATTCGAAGCCGGCCGGGTATTCCGATCTGAAGCCGGCCACCCGTGGCGTCGTTCGCATGGGTCAATTTCATGATGTCGTTGAGGGCTGGGAAGGTCAAGAGACCGGTTGATCTTGAGCGGTTTGCTTCTGCTTTCTGAGGCTCTCTCCTTTGAGTTCGATGCGGTAGGCATTGTGGACGAGGCGATCGAGGATCGCGTCGGCGATGGTGGGGTTTCCGATGATTTCGTACCAGCGATCGACGGGCAGCTGGCTGGTGACGATAATCGAGCGGGATTCGTATCGATCCTCGACGATTTCGAGCAAATCACGGCGTTGGTCGGCGTCGAGAGGTTCTGGTCCCCAGTCGTCCAGGATCAGCAGGTCGAGTCGTGCGATAGCGCGCAGCATCTTGGTGTAACGGCCATCGGCGCGGCCGAGTGCGAGCGCGGCGAAGAGACGCGGTACACGATGGTAGGCAACTGAGAAGTCGTCTCGGCAAGCCTTGTTGCCAAGGGCGCAAGCGAGCCAGCTCTTGCCGACGCCGCACGGCCCGGTAACAAGGAGATTATGTCGTGCCCGGATCCAGTCGCCGGCGGCGAGTTTTAGAAAGAGCGCGCGGTCGAGGCCGCGGATAGCGCGGTAATCGACATCCTCGACGCAGGCGGCATGGCGCAGCTTGGCGGCTCGAGCTCTGGTTTCGAACCGCTTTTGCTGGCGCAGCGTTTTCTCGTGTTCGAGGAGCAACGCCAACCATTCAGCGTGTTCGAGGCTGCGCGCTTCGGACTGGGCATCGAGGTCCTTGAAGCCTTTGGCCATACCGTGGAGACCGAGGCTATGCAGCAGGTCGAGGGTGGGATGGGTGAGCATGCTAGGTAATCCTTTCAATGGAAGTAACCGGGGCCGCGCAGATTGGGATGTTCGATGATCGCGTCCTCGGTGTCGTGAGAACCGCGTTCGAGCTTGTTGGCGATGATGGAGGCGATGCTCTTGTAGGTCAGCGCGCGGACAGCAACCGCGCGGGCCGCGATCAGCTCGGCGCGTTCGGGATCAATATCCTTGAACAGCCGAAGCACGCCCAGGCAGGTCCGGAATCCCTGTTCGGGATGAGGCCGATTGGCCAGGATGGCGAGGACGAGCCCCTCGGTGTTGGGCCCGATTGACCGCCCCCAACGCCGGAATCGATCGGGAGTCCACTCGGCGTAACGCCGATGCGCACTGGGCATGTGATCGGGGTCAGTGCCGTGCCGGCGGCCACCATAACGGCGCTGGTGAGCCGCAACACGCAAACCCCGATGGAACAACTCGATGGTCCGGGTGGTGGCGCGAACGTCGACCTGCTCCCGGATCAGGCCGTGTGGAACTGAGTAGAAGAAGCCGTCGACCTCGACGTGATAATCGAGCGAGACGCGCGCCAAGAGCCATTCCGCGAACTGATAGTCGGCATCCGGCAACGGCGCCAGGACAGGCCTCTCGACGGTCTCGAACAATTGTCGGCGGCTGACGCCAATCCGGCGCATGACGTGCGCGTTGATGCGCTCCAGCGCGGCGGCGATTGCCGCGTTCGCCTCGGTCAGGGAGAAGAAGGTCTGCCGGCGAAGTCGCCCGAGGATATAGGTCTGGGCAAAACGCACTCCAGCCTCCACTTTTGCCTTATCCCGGGGCTTTCTTGGCCGTGCCGGAAGGATGCCCACGCCGTAATGGGACGCCATCATCCCGTAGCTGCGATTGATTTCAGGGTCGTAGAATGAGGCCCGGTGCACGCCGGACTTCAGATTGTCAGGGACGACAAGCCGCGGCACCCCGCCAAAAAACCGGAACATGCGGACATGGGCCTCGATCCAGTCCGCCAGTGTCTGCGTCCAGCTCGCCTCGGCGTAGGTGTAATTGGAGGCGCCAAGCACGGCGACGAAGATCTCCGCTTCACGCACGACCCCGGTTGCACGATCGACGATCATGATCTTCTTGCCGGAGTAATCGACAAAGACCTTGTCGCCGGCCGGATGGTCCTGCCGCATCGTCGGCGACAGCCGCCGCTCGAATTCCCGGAATAAATCGCAGAACCGGCTGTAGCCATATCCTTCCGGGTGGACCGCCCGGTACTCCTCCCACAGCACCATCAGATTGACGCCAGGCCGCTTCAGCTCACAGGCCAGCGAGGCCCAATCCGGCTCAGCTCGCCGTCGGAAGCCGCGCCTGACGCCGGCATGGGCAAACAGACGTTGTTCAAGAACGGCGTCGGTCAGATCGCCCGCCAAAGGCCACGCCAGCCCGGCAGTCGAGGCACACTTGAGATTGTCCTGAATGGTGCTGCGCGCCACGCCGAGCGTGCGCCCGATCTCCCGGGCGCTCACCCCATCACGGGCAAGCCGCAGCATCTGTCGTATCTGTCGCATGGTCAGTTCTCTCTTGGCCGGCATCCGCTTCCCCCGTTGATCGACGAGGGACTTGATGCCTGAGGGACTGACCCAAACGAAAACGCCGACTTCCAAAACCCCGGCCGGCTTCAAATCGGAATGCCGGCCGGTTTCATTTCGGAATCGTGGCCGGCTTCAAATCGGAACGGTGGCCGGCTTCAAGTCGGAATACCCGGCCGGAATAAATCGGAATCCGCA
>NZ_JBNDLA010000069.1:0-2288 GCF_050435825.1 Bradyrhizobium sp. I1.14.4
CCCGGCGTCTTGCCGGGCCGCAGCACGACCGCCACGGGCCGGCTCGTCTCCGTGTCGTAGACGTGGATCGGCAGGAAGCAGCGTTCGTCATAATGAGCGTTGAACAGCGAGAGCTGCTGATGGCCGTGGACGACATCGCAGGTGTCGTCGATGTCCAGGATGATGGATGCGGGCTCGCACGGATAGCTATCCATCCATGCGTCGACCAAGGTGTAGGACAGGCGGATCACGTCGCGCAGTCGCGGCGAATTCTCCAGCCGCGACAGCGTTGGTTGGGAACACAAATCCCGGCCCGTGTCCGGCAGGCGACCGCAGGCGAGCTTGAACGCCGGATCGGACCGCAGATGATCGAGGTCGTCGGCGTCCTCGTAGCCGCAGCAGATCGCGAACATGCGAGCGCGGAACATATCGACAAGGCTGTGCACGACCCGCGTCGGATCGCGCCGATCCGGGAACACCCGGGCCAAATTGCCGGCCAAGCCGAGACGCCGCTCGGCCATCGCCAGAAGCATCACGCCTCCATTCGAGGTCAGGCGCCCACCATCGAAGGCAGCTGTGACTTTCTTGGCGTGAACGGCTGGAAACGAGAATGGCAGAATCGTATCATCGGTCATGGCGGGCGTGGCGTTCGCGGTTGAAGGTGATGGGGTTGGCGTCGCAACCGAATCCTACGCCGCATCAGCGCTTTACACCACGCTCGCCAGCCTCTCAGGCGCCCTCTGGCGAATAAGACGGGCTAGCTGTGGATGAGCCCGCGCAGGATGGCTTCCGCGCGCATGGAAGCGGCCCGAGTAGTGGCGAAGCGTTAAACAGCGCCACCGCTCCCCACGCAAGCCGGTAGGTGAAGGATTTGTTTTGCCGTGTCAGGATGCGGAACGCAGCTCGCTCGTACTTGGTTTGCCGCGCCTCGGAGTGCACGCTCCGTTCAGTGCTGGAGCTGGGTAGTGCGCGGCGACCTGCCGTACCTAGCCTGCGTCATTTTGATGGGGCTATCTTTTTGCTGCTCAAAGGAGAGACTTATGCGGTGTGGTCCCGGCAAGCCTGTCGGTCTTTCATATCAAATGCCGGCGCCAGATTCCGATCTCGGCGCTCGCGCGCGAGCCTCATCGAGCGTTGAGTCACGCACGCCATTTAGAATTCCACCGACAACAATACCGAAGAAAATACCCGACCAAAATCCCCCAACGCTTGTATATGACATGATTGAACCCTCTACCTTTCGCGCCACATCCGATACATCCGGGATGGAGAGTTGCGACTTGACCGGGTTTGACGGTTTAAGCTTGTCTGGGAGTGAACAATTTTCTGAGCGGCAGCTAGAAGAACTAATTACACTGACACGTCCAAAACGGCTCGTCATTATAGATACTAGGCAAGAGTTCCATGGATTCGCAAATGGAGAACCAATATCCTGGTATGCTGCAGATAATTATAACTGGGGTAACGTGGAAAAGCCTGCTGACATTATTCCCGCGAAGGAGACAAAGAAGCTCGCAAAACTACCGACTAAATTTCCTTTTGGTCTGACCATAGAATCCGGGAGTGTCGTAAAAGGAAAGGCTTCTTCGGCGCCTCCAAAGGTTCTCGACTTCGGTAAAGTGAAAATAGAAACGGAAGAGGAATTAGTTAAAAGAAAGGGTGTGGCATATCTGCGCATTCCGACACCAGATCATGCGCGCCCCACCGATGCTGAAATAGATAAGCTTGTATCGGAGTTGCGAAACCTCGCCCGTGCGGGTGATGTTCATTTGCATTTTCATTGCCGGGGCGGCATAGGGCGTACAACGCTGCTGATGACCCTGGCAGACATGTTGCACAATTCCGACAAAGTGCAATGTGCGCACATCATAGAACGCCAGATAAAATTAAGAAGGCGCGACGAGTTTCCAACAAGCAAGGCGTTAAACAAGGTGTTGCGGAACGAGAAAAGCGAGCTGATGGACACATTTTTTCAGTATGCAAAAGAACAACCTCTTGAAAAAGCGGATGCCATTTCATGGACGGAATGGCTAGCGTTAAAAGCACATCATGAGCATCAGATCTTGGATACATCCAGTGGCGGTACGCCGCCGACCGCGCCTCCCAGCCATAGGATGCCGTGAAATGGACCCCTCGTGGCGCGACCGCTTCAACCGGTTTCTTAGTTTGAAAGCCGTTCACCTTGCGAAAGCTAGGTCGCATTGACGGCTCTAACCCGATCTATTCACGAGAGCACGGTCGTTCTTGACGTCTGACGGGGGCTGGCGGCTGGCGTGGGCGACCGTCCGGCCTTTTCTCACCGGTTTCTT
>NZ_JBNDLA010000070.1:0-1934 GCF_050435825.1 Bradyrhizobium sp. I1.14.4
GGCCGCACAGGGATTGGCTCCCGGAACTGCGGCGCAATGAGAACGATCTGAGGCTCGATGCGATCGCCGAGCGTCTGCTTGGCACGCACGGCGTGTGAGCAACTGTCATCCTAACAGTGCTGCGTGGTCGTTCTGAAGTCATGATGCGACCTGGAGTCTTGACGGCACCCCTCGTACGAAGTGCCCGAAGACCAAGACCATGTGATCCGGCTCGGCTCGCGGCTTGCTTCGTTCGCGGCGTCATCACCAATCGCGGTGCGGTCATCTTCGAGGCGGACTCGGCGCGCATTGCCGGTAGCGTCTGGGTTCGATGTGCGGCGATAACTTAAGGCGCTCGGTTGTGGACCGAGACAATGGAAGGGAGTCTTTGATGCGATCTAATGCGAGGGAGTCTTTGATGCGATTTGGAGTTCTTTTTTGGCGAGCCACAACAATTGCGCTCCTCCCAAGCGGTGCAGTCCATTCGGCGGACCTAGAGCCTGCAATTGGGCTGCCGGCAGCGGTGTGGAGCTGGTCCGGGGGATATATTGGCGGGCACGTCGGCGGTGGGTACGGCCGGACCTCCTTCAGCAATCCCTACGGTCCGTCAATCTATGGGGGTGTGGTCGATACCCCTTCGTTTCTGGCAGGTGGTCAGACCGGCTACAATTGGCAGATGAGCAGCTGGGTCGTTGGCATCGAACTGGATGCCAGCGGTGCTGCCTCCGACGGCACAAATACCTGCCTCGCCGCCTCCGGCAGGATTGTGAGCGCAAACTGCAAGGCAAGTCCAAACGTCTTTATCAGCGGGACCGGTCGCGTCGGTTATGCGTTTGGCGCGCAAGGCCACACGCTGGCCTACCTCAAGGGAGGCGTAGCTTGGCAAAACAATCGGGGCGACGTCATCAATAACGACGAGTTTGCTCAGTGGCCACAGGAGAAGACTCATTTCGACTATGGTCGCGTCGGTGAGGTCATCGGGCTGGGCGTCGAGCAAGCGCTGACGCCTGCATGGTCCGTCAAAGTTGAGTATGATTATCTGCATTTCGGCGGGCCGAGTGTCGCGACCCCTCCGACCGTGCAGGCTCCGCCGTTTGCCATTCTTCCGGCGAACACAACCAGCCTATCGAGCAACTACCACATTGGAAAGGTCGGGTTGAACTACCACTTTGGCGCCGACCCGCGCGCCTCGCAATGGTTCGATGCGCCGCTGCATGCAAAAGAACCCAGCAGCGTGCCGCCGATTGCGTACACGGCCGGTTGGTCAGTCGAAGGCGGATCGCGGCTCTGGCTCAGCCGGGGAAGATTCCAATGGGACCACGGCATAGACTCAAGCATTCTCATATCGAGGCTCACCTATCACGGACTAGACGGACTTTCGGGAGAACTATTTGGCCGTGTTGACAGCCCGTGGGGAATATTCCTGAAGGGTAATATTGGCCTCGGGCGCTTCAACAAAGGAAACATGAATGACGAAGATTGGATCTTTGAGCACCTCGCCTACGTCAACACCGTATCAGGCCAGGCAAACGGAAACTTCACGTACTACACGGCCGATGCCGGTTACGACTTCCTGCGCGGCGCCAACTACAAGGTCGGCGGATTTATCGGTTGGACCTATTACGGCCAAAAGTCGGACTCGCTAGGAGCCGTGGAGATCGCTAACCCCATGATCCAAAGCTTGGCACCGGGTGACGACAGGGTCATCGGCAGCCAGGATACTCAGTGGAATGCGCCTCGTGTCGGCCTAAGCGCCGAAACCATGCTCACCGAGCGTTGGCGCTTAAGCGGCGACGTCGCTTATCTGCCTTGGACCGATTTCAGGGGGCGTGACAATCATCTCTTGCGCAAAACCACCACCTTCGATGATCAACGCGGGGATGGAGGCGGGGGGGTCCAGCTTGAGGGCGTGTTGTCTTATCTCGTTACCAGCAACTTCAGCGTCGGCGTCGGTG
>NZ_JBNDLA010000071.1:0-1244 GCF_050435825.1 Bradyrhizobium sp. I1.14.4
GGGACCCATATGTGGACGGCCCCCGTGGCACAAGAGCTTTTTGAGTAGATCGGATCGCTTGCATCCATATGTCCGGCCTGTTGATGCGACGGTTATTGATCGCTGGCCAAGATGGGTTGCGCGACACGAGCTCCAAACAACCCCGCGACCTGTTGGCGGCCAATGGGTCCCACGGACTGTCTCGCATCGTTGATCGACCGATTGCTCCATCTGCTCTTGCAGCTTCCGGGTCGGCCGGTGGACGAACCCTCCGGCCGGCCAATCTGTTAGGTGGCAGCCGGCATGGCATTGAGCCGCGCGGCATCGTAACTCTCGCCGGTCGCCATCAGCTTCCAGGCGATGCGGGCCACCTTGTTGGCGAGCGCCACGGCGGCCAGCTTTGGCGGCTTGCGCTTAAGCAGCGCCACCAGCCAGCGCGACGGATTGCCTCGACCTCGCCGAGCCTGCTGGATGACCGAGGTCGCCCCCGCCACGAACAAGCGGCGCAGGTCCTCGTCCCCGGCCCGCGTGATCTTGCCGAGCCTGGTCTTGCCGGCGGTGGAATGATCCTTCGGCGTGAGCCCCAGCCAAGCCGCAAAATGCCGGCCGGAGCGGAATGCATGCGGATCGGGCGTCTTCATCACCAGTCGTGTTGCAGTGATCGGGCCAATGGAAGGGATCTGCGCCAGGCGCTGGCTGGTGGCATCGGCCCGGTGCCAGGCCATCAGCCTGGCCTCGAGCTGCTTGAGCTCGGCTTGCAGCACGGCGTGTTGACGGCCCTGGACCGCGAACACTTCGCGCGCCATCGCAGGCAGGCTCTCGTCCTGTGCGATCCGCGCCAGCAGCGGCTCGATCTTGTCCAATCCCTTGGGCGCGATCAGGCCAAGCTCGGCCGCGTAGCCCCGGATCGCATTGCTCAGCTGGGTGCGTCGGGCGATCAATCCGTCGCGCAGCCCCGCCAGCATCAGCGCCGCCTGCTGCTCAGCTGTCTTGACCGGCACAAAGCGCATGCTCGGCCGACCCATCGCTTCACACAGCCCTTCCGCATCCCGCCCGTCGTTCTTGTTCCGCATCACGTAGGGCTTCACCAGTTGCGGCGCCATCAGCTTCACCTCATGGCCGAGCTTGCCAAGCTCTCGAGCCCAATACTGCGAAGCCCCGCAGGCCTCCATCCCGATCACCGTCGGCGGCAGTTTGGCGAAGAACTCCAGCACCTGCTTGCGCGAAAGCTTCTTGCGCAGCACCGGCCGCTCCTCGGCATCTAC
>NZ_JBNDLA010000072.1:0-1123 GCF_050435825.1 Bradyrhizobium sp. I1.14.4
TAGTACCCGGAATCAGAGCTGAGTGATACGGCGGCCTTTGAAGCGGCGTTGGCGGACCTTTTTCTTGGTCCAGACGAAAGGCTCGGCTTTGTCGTTGTACGCGTTGACGTAGGCATCGATGTGTTCCTGAAGCTGCTTGAGGCTTGTGAAGGAGGTGCCGCTGAGTGACTGGCCCTGCAGGACCGAGAACCAAACCTCGACCTGATTGAGCCAGGACGCGCTTGTCGGCGTGAAATGAAATTTCACATTGGGATGGGCCTTGAGCCAGTGCTCGTTCTTCTTGTGGGTGTTGAGATTGTCGAGGATGACGTGAAGCTTTCGGTCCGGAAAAGCCAAGGTGACGCTGTCCATGAAGTCGAGGAACTCGACACGGCGCCGGCGTTTTGAATGCGTCGCGATGATCTTTCCGGTCGCAACCTCGAGTGCCGCAAACAGCGTTGTCGTGCCATGCCGCTTGTAGTCGTGGCTCTGGCCGGTCAAGGCGCGGCCATTGGGCAACTTCAGGTAGCCCTGCGCTCGCTCCAAGGCCTGGATCGAGGGCTTCTCGTCAACGCATAGCACAATGGCCTTCGCGGGCGGGGCGACGTAAAGGCCGACAACATCGGCGGCTTTGGCTGTAAAGTTCGGGTCGTTGCTCTCGCACCAGGACTTGCGAGCTGCGAGATCGATCTTGTGGCTGCGCAGGAACCGCCAGACATATTGGACGTCAACATCGCCCAACGCCTCGGCCAACAGAGGGCCGGTCCAGCGCGCAAACCCTTGCGGGGCCGGCTTATCCAGCAGCTTCAGTATCCGCTTGTCTGTGAGCTTCGTATAGATCGGCTGCTTGCCGGGCCGCGGCTTGTCTTGCAGACCTTCAAGGCCATGGTCGGCATAGCGATGCCGCCAAAGGCTGACAATCCGCGGCTGGACCCCAACTTCCTTGGCGATCGAGCGGGTGCTGCGCCCGTCCGCCGCCAACAGAACGATCCGCGCCCGCTTTAAATCGCGCTGCAATGTCACCGGTGAGCGACAACACGCCTCAAGCACCTTGCGATCTTTCCTCGAAAGGTGGACTTCTCTTGCTTCGGGTATCATCCCGACCTTGAATCACGACTCACGATCCAAGAAAAGTGGGTACTAG